>RHLS01000078.1 GCA_003712145.1 Desulfuromonadales bacterium
GGCGGGGGGCGGACTGCGCTGTCCTTGCACCCCGTGAGGTCTCGCGTGAGTGTCCTGGCGATGGTCATGGTGGATCCTCCCTGATCCGCAACCGCATTGTCGACAAACTCCGTATGCCGTTATCCAATCAGCAGTTGCCGGAAACTCTGGAACATTTCTTCGTTTACGGGTTCCTCACCGTTTACCGGGCAATTCACCGGTACACGTCATCGTGGCTGCCGACATCGAGGAGAATGATCTCCTTTTCGGTGATCAAGAGCGTGAGGGTAATCCGGTAGCTGTAGGGGAGGCTCACTGCGTGGCAACCCGCAAGTTTCCCTCCCAGGGGGTGGAGCGCCAAGTGAGGCTGGAACGGGTCGTTTTGCAGGTCGGTCAGCACCCTCGCGAAGCGGGACGTGAGCTCGGGATGCCTCTTGAAAAACTTGCGCGCCTGGCGCAGGAACTGCTCTGGCGTGGTGATGGTGAACATCACGCGGGCTCGTCAGCATCAAGAGCCTTCAGCAGGTCGTCGGCACTCCTGAATCTCTTCACCCGGCCTTCCTTCACATCTTCCAGCGACGCGCGGACCCGAGCGAGAGAGGCCTCGTGCGCCTCCGCCACCAGTTCCCGATAGCGTTCTTCGGAAAGAACCACATACTGCGGCTTGTTGTTCCTGATCACATGGACATCGCCCTGGGCAATGAGATCGTCCACGGCGGCAATGCCCCGCCGCTTGATTTCCTGGGCTGGTATGGAGTTCATGGCTAGACCTCTTTCGGTACCGTTATTGGTACTGAAATCATGCCATCCTTTAGCGAGTTTTCAACCGGTTTTCCCGAATTGCAGAGATGGACTTGTCAAGCTGGAGACACCAAAAGCGCTCAAAGACTCCTGATTTGTCAGTTAAGATCAGGGTTAGTCAACTGGCTAACAGCGTCCCCGTCAGCCCCCCTAGCGTCCCCGTCAGCCCCCCTGGTCCTTGCCGCCATCGGCAACGCTTTCCGGTTTGAGAACCGGAAACAGGTTTTGCGCCTGGCAGGGCTGGATTTGAGCGCCGAACGCAGCGGCAAGAACAGCGACAGCGCCAAACCGGTGATCTCCAAACAGGGGAAGGCTGCATTACGGTATGCCCTGGTCCAGGCGGCCATGGTCGCTTCCACGTCGAACCCGACCATCAGGACCTACTTCAGCAGATTGCTCCAAGGGCGCGAGCTTGAACGCGGTATCAATCTGAAGATGAAAGTCAAGTTGGCGGCGAAGCTCCTGGTTATCGCGTGGACGCTGATGAAGAGCAAAGAAAGATTTAAGCCTTCCTGCTTCTCAGGGTAAGACAGCTTACCCGAAGCAGGCAGTCGGCGAGATGAGCCCGTTTAACAGCGTTGAGGCAATGACCTCGGGAGGGACAATACCGGGCATCTCACTGAATCTTGGAGCTTGGATAAGGAATGATTGACGACCCCGTTCCCTATGCGGGCGGGGGATGTCGGATACCAGTAACGATTAAGCTCAAGGTTCGCCGTTAGTGAGAGACTCGCCATTTACCAAATTATTGAGGGAGTAGTGCGTCCTGAGTCTGTACAGGTGGACAACTGTATGATTTTCAAAGAACATTTTTTCAGCTTGACAGGTTGACTATAGAATGTCCCCCCGGGCGTCCGTGTCCTCATGCGAATCCCCCATTTCCCGACATCACGCGGTAAGCAGATGGTAATATTGAACCGGTGACTAAACATTCAAACCCTGATGTAGGGGCGCTGCTTGCCCACCCGACTGTGCGAAGCTAGCGCCGTCCCTAACGTTCATGTGTGTAGCCACCGAAGCAATATTCTCTGATTGGTTAATCTTTTTGAAGCTTTATCGCTATCCCCTTAACATCGGTGCACGTGTATGAAAGGACATTGTAAATTGGGATAAACCCATAGAGGCTGTTCGATACGGTGACATTAATCAGCGCATCTCCTCCTACCTTTCCTAATGCATCATCTACTGCAGTTGACAGGCATGCATCACCCCATGGCACCAGCGCCAGCAGGAAGAAACGGCAGGATGATCCCTGCACTTCCCCCAGTTCCTTATAGGGTTGTGCATTTCTCAACAGTGCTCCAGGATCTCCCGTGCTTTTTGTCACGATTCCGAGAGTTCCAATCGACGTACAACCAGAAAGTAATAACGCTGCCATCAGTAAAATGGTTTTTCTCATGCTCTTCTCCCCCTTTTTTTGACATCAGTAATGGTGAAACTCAACGACTCTATTTTGCAAATTAGCAAGCTTCAGAGGGTGCCGTCCAATAGCCGCAGCTCGAATCCCGCTGCGGTATGTTCATTGTACATCGTCACGTCCTTCTCGAGGACCTTCTCGAATGCTTCGCGAGCCTTATCCCGGCGCCCTTTCGCAAGATGATGCTGACCAATATAGAACCACCCTTCGGCCAGATCGAGTTCGCGCTCATCACCCTGTTTGCGTTGCAACTCCAATAACACGTCGTCCACGCTCAACAGACCGGCCAGCATCGCGAGGGCCGGTCGCGGCCACGCGCCGCGTGGCTCAAGTGCAGCAGTGGCTGCCAGATCAGCAGGGAGCGGCTTGCCCAAGCGCAGGAGCGTCAAGGCCTGCCACAACTGTGCATAGAGCCGGCTTGCTTCATCGGGATTTGCTGCCACAGACTTGGCAAAGTCGTCGGCAGCCTTTTCCAGTCGGCCGGCATAAAAGTTTGCCATGCCACGTCCGGAGTATATTTCTGCAGGCTCGTCGACCAGCGGCAATGCGCGGCTGAAAGCAGCCTCTGCTTTGGCAAATTCTCCCAAGCGGTACTGCACGTAGCCGAGACAGGACCAGGAATGCCCCGATTGTGCTGCTTGCTTGACAGCCTGCTGGGCGTCATTCAACCCTTCGGTGGGCCTTCCGAGGGATGACAGTGCGACAGCCCGGAGGCACAGGGCCATGGCCAGATCATCACCCGTGAGCTTACCGTCGGCAATCGAGCGATTCACCTGTTCGATCTGGGCTTGCATGCTTTTCTTCAAGGCGTCCAGCGCCGTGTTCCGGGCTCCGCCTGACGCCTCGGCGTCCGTAATCTCACCTTTCTCCGCCGCAAGCACGCCGCCTATCTGCTGTTGGAGTTTATTGATATCTTCCAGCAGACGCGGCAACTCTTTGGCCGGTACCTCGGCAACCAGCGGCTCGAATACCACGGTGCGGCGCTCGACGTTGCCACGGAAGCTGCGGGTTGTCTGCAGCCGGAAGTGTGGCGTCTCCAGCTTTTGCGAAGACGGGTCGTGGATGGCAGCCACGCTCTTCGGCCAAACCATTTCGACTTTGTAGGATTTCTTCAAAGGATACGCTGGAACTTCCACCGGGAACCGACGGGTCAACTGCCCAGGCAATGCGAAGCTGCCGGGCTGGATAGCTGGGAAAAAGCGCACAAACCAGTTACCACCTATTTTGTGAGCCAGCTTGGGCACTGAAAACCGGCTTTTCAAGGTCAATTGATTAAGACGGCGATCGTCGCTGATCTGCGGATTGCCAACGAGTCGGATGCCCGGGTAGTCGAGTTCGTAGCCGCCCAGCGCAAACTTCTTCAATTGCTCCGTGTCCAATTGCGACAGAATCACGCGTAGCTCCTCAGCAGCAATGCCTGTATATTGCCTCTCCGACTCAAGCTCTCCTTCGGCATCGAAACTTGCCAGGCTGAAGCGCTCGGACAGGTCCACGTTGAAAATCTCCTCCCGATTCGGGGACCGCACGGTAACAAGTTCCCGGGTGTCGGTGGCGACCGGCAGTACGGTGGCGCCTTCCAGGGCCTGGCCCATACGCGTCAGCAATCCGGTCTGTTTCTCGCGAGTCGGGTCGAGGTAGAACTCTCTCCCGGCCAACCTGACCTGCACGATCACATGGTCGAAGGCCTGATGGGTCGGCGGCATCTGGGCCGGGCCATTGCGCGTGCTCATAGATGCCATTGCAGGTCGGGCGTCGATGCCAAGCTCAGTAAGCATGCGCGTGAGAAGCAAGGACTTGTCTTTGCAATCACCGAAGCGGCGCTTGAGGACCTCTGCAGGGGGTTGAGGACGGTGTGAATTTTCGCCCAGTGCAATGGACCAGTTGCGGATCTCGGACTGTACCCATTGAAGAGCCTGCGACACCTTTTCGTCGGGGTCGGTGATGGCCCGCAGTCGTGCCATCACCGGAGACATTTCTTCGGGGAGTTGCGCATCGGTCGGAAAGATAGATAATGCCCAGCGCGCCACATCGTTCCAGTTGGTGTATTCGGCGAACTGCAGCGACTGGAGTGGTTGGATATTCGCTGGCACGTAAGGCTCGATGTCTACGCCGGCAAGGTCGCGCCCGTCGAAACGCAGCAAACGATATCCATCTCTAACAGATTCAGTTGGTTGTGGTCTCGGACCGATACTGCCGCCAATCCAGCGCCAGTTGATCGGGCGGTTCTTTGGTGTCATTAGGGTCACCCGGCGAACGACAACCGGGGAATTGTCCTCCCAGTCGGCGCTCCAACTGAAACGGGTGCCGAAGACGGGGTTGCTGCCTTCGACCGAGATGACGGCATGGAGTGTGTCGCCAACGCGCACATCGGGCAAGACGATGGCGGCAGTAATGATACCTGTGTAGGCACCCGTTTCGAGCTGACCCTCACGCTGCAGGAAGCGCACCTGTGCCGTCAGAGTGTGGTCAATGATCTGCCCGTTGCGCACAATCAAGTACTTGTGAAGCTGCATCCGCTGGAACTGGGGATTGAATGGGATCACCACCTGGCCAATCGCCGAGAGTGCGCTGGTATCGTTGATCTGGACGGCAAAGTTGATCAGTGTGGTATGCGGTAACCCGACAAGCAAATGGGTATCGTTGAGACGAATCACAACAGGCTTGCCTGCAGCCATGGGTGACACTGGTTGCAACGGCAGTAAATCAGCCCATGTCGGCATCGGGGCACCACGATTGAAAGCGCCTGCGGCGATTTCAATTTCCTTTAGTGGTGTATCGCTTGGCATTGATTGAGCGAGAACGTTCGTGTCAGGGGTGGACAGCGTGAAGGTCGTGATCAGCACTGATAAAAAGTGGCGAAGGAGTTGCTTACACAGTCTCAATTGAATATGGACTTGTAGAGTCGCACCGTGCCTAGATAATGAGTTTACCCGCTTAACAGAAACACCATGCAACCATGCTCCAGATCGGTTTGCAGGAAATAACCTTAACATGGTTTCCTCCTTTCGCTCCTGTATAGCATCCGAAATGGAGCCTTCAGTCTGCTGTGGCTGAGAACTAACGCACTTTGATAGCCAGTTCACCGCACAATATCCCCTACCCGAACAAAAGCTGCCAGAAGCTCTTGTACTCCTCCTCCCCGATGGGCTCCTCCTCCGTGGTAATCCGCGCCACCTGGGCCTCGCTGGACCAGGTGAAGTAGACCGGCGCCTCGTTGCGGAGCA
>RHLS01000021.1 GCA_003712145.1 Desulfuromonadales bacterium
GGGCGGGGCGGGGTGACGATCCCGGAAGAGTCATCATCCAGACCCTCAATCCCGACCACTATGCCCTCACCCATGCCGCGACCGGCAGCATGGAAGCATTTTATGACGCGGAACTCGCCTTCCGCCAGGAAACGGGGTACCCTCCATTCGTTCACCTGGCGGCCCTCTACCTCACCGGCACCGCGGCAGCGTCCGTGGAGCGGGAAGGCCAGGCACTGGCGGGCCGGATTCGCGCCCTGCGCCGCGAAACGGGGGGGCGGGTCGAAATTCTCGGCCCTTCCCCCGCCCCACTCGTAAAGCTCCGGGGGCGGTTCCGATGGCAGCTGCTCCTCAAGGCGCTGCACCGCACGCCCCTCCACCGCCTTCTTGCCCGGCTTCGCGGAGCCTACACTCCCCCCTCCGGCGTGAGACTGCAGATCGACGTGGACCCGGTGGATCTCATGTGACGAGTCGTACATGCAGGAAGGGTTTGATTTTTTCAGCCTAGCTCTCTATATTCATGAGGATAACATTTCAAGAAGGTGCACGACTATGGTCAGAACGATTCTCACGTACCCCGACCCGATCCTCAAAAAAAAGGCGGTACCGGTACCGATCATCAACGATACGATCCGCGAGCTGGTCCGCGACATGGCCGAAACCATGTACGATGCCCAGGGGGTAGGCCTTGCCGCTCCGCAGATCGGCGTGAGCCAGCGGGTGATCGTCATCGACGTGGCCCAGCGGGACGAAACGCCGGAGCTGATTGTCTGCATCAACCCGGTGTTCGTCCACACCGAAGGGGAATCGTACGAAGAGGAAGGATGCCTTTCCGTCCCCAAATACGCTGCAAACGTTCACCGGCATGCGCGAGTCGTTGTAAAGGCTCTTAACCTGGATGGAGAGGAAAAGACCTACAAGGCCGAAGGGCTTCTCGCAGTCGCCTTCCAGCACGAAATCGACCACCTGGATGGCATCCTCTTCGTTGACCACCTCTCGCCCCTGAAGAAGGAGATGTTCAAGAAAAAATACCGCCGCATGGTCGAGGAAGGATAAGGAACCCACATGGCCGGACTGCGTATCATCTTCATGGGGACCCCAGAGTTTGCGTGCCCCACGTTACATAAGCTGATCGACAGGGGCGAAGAGGTCATTGCCGTCGTCACCCAGCCAGACCGCCCCAAGGGACGCGGGCAGAAGCTCGTTCCCCCGCCGGTGAAGGTTATCGCCGAGGAACACGGAATTCCGGTGCTTCAGCCCCTCAAGGTCCGCGCGCCAGAGGTCATAGCCCAGATTCGGGTACTGAACCCCGACCTTATCGTCGTGGTCGCCTTCGGCCAGATCCTCCCCCAAAGCCTTCTCGATATACCCAGGTATGGCTGCATCAACATCCATGCTTCGCTTCTCCCGCGCTACCGTGGTGCTGCTCCCCTCAACTGGTGCCTTGTTAATGGCGAAACCGAAACCGGCATCACCACCATGCAGATGGACGCGGGCCTTGATACCGGGGACATGCTACTAAAGAGGGCCATACCCATTGACCCGGACGAAGATGCCCAATCGCTCCACGATCGCCTTTCTCTCCTGGGCGCCGAAACCATTGACGATACCCTCGATCAGCTTCTGGCTGGCACCCTCACTCGAGAGAAGCAGGACGACACTCTCACCTGCTACGCTCCGATGTTGAAGAAGGAGGACGGTCTCATCGACTGGAGCCTTGAGCCTCAGCAGATCAAAAACCTTGTTCGCGGTCTGACCCCCTGGCCAGGCGCCTACACGCTCCTTGACGGCAAAACCCTCAAGCTCTGCTCAGTCACCGTAGGCGAAGGGAGCGGTGCGCCCGGCGAGATCCTCAGCGCGGACAAAAAAGGTATCTCCGTCGCCTGCGGCTCAGGGAGCATTCTTGTCACGGAACTTCAGCTTGAAGGACGTAAGTGTCTTTCCGCCACCGATTTCCTGGCTGGCTGCCGACTGGAGCCCGGGACCCTGCTCGGAGCAGCAGCAGGAAACTGACATGCCCGATCACCAGCCCCAAAAGCGCCTTTTCATCATCCTGATGGGGCTCACCTGCCTCCTGATCGTGGGGGTAATCTATCTTCTCTGGTGGGTTCCCACGAAGGGACTTGCCAACATACACCCGAGCCTGCCGCGCATTGCTGGAATCGTGTTCGGAAGCCTCTCGCTCCTTGCCCTCTTTGGCACGCTGGTGCTCATGCTGACCACCGCCCTCGGGAAGGATATCTTCCTGACCCGCTTCCTGCGCGGCGTCGTCATCAAATTTCTCTTGCCAGCAATCGAACTGATCGGACGCTCTCTCGGCATCTCCATCGACACGGTCCGACAATCGTTCATAGCCATGAACAATAGCCTTGTCCTCTCTCATCGCTCCAAGGTTAAACCGGACCGTATCCTCATTCTTCTACCCCACTGCCTACAACTCTTTGAATGCGAAATTAAGGTAACCGGTGACATCAACAAATGCCTGCGGTGTGGCCGCTGTGACATCAACGGACTCGCGGAACTCGCCCAGAAATACAGCATCGACATCTCCGTCGCCACCGGTGGGACCCTTGCTCGCAAAGTGATCATTGAAAAACGGCCAAAACTTGTTCTGGCTGTTGCCTGCGAACGGGATCTCACTTCAGGCATCAAGGATTGCTACCCGCTTCCTGTCCTTGGAATCCTTAACGATCGCCCCTTCGGCCCCTGCTTCAACACAACGGTCGATATTGCCAAAATTGATGAATCCATTCGCATGGTCATGGCCTGATTGACTCAACCTCAGCAATCCGACGTGAGCAGCAACCTAATGACTGCCGCCCAAAAGCATATCCTCCATTCTTCCGCGCTGCAAGATCACTAGTAGTTCGTTCTCTAAATAACGTATAATACAGGTGGTATTTATGCTACCCTCTTCGCAATGTTATCCTTTGCGAGGAGGTTACTATGACCAGACGTAACGCCCTGGCCCTTTCATCTGAGGTACGAGAAGAGCTTTTGCGTGTGGGCAATAGCCGGACGGAGGCCGCTTCATCCGTCCAGCGCGCGAAAATTCTTTTGCTCTACGGCGACGGCAAGCGCATCTCCGACATCGTTCGAGATATGGGCATTACCCGACCCCTGGCAGAGCGCTGTATCGACAAAGCTTCGACGTTTGACACCGCTCCAGGCTCTTCGGGATTTGCCGCGGTCAGGCCATCCCACACCCATTGACGATGATGCCAAGGCTTGGGTGCTTTCTGTCGCCTGCCAGAAACCAACCGATCTGGGCTACGCTCAGGAGACTTGGACTTACAGCTTGCTGATCAAGCATCTTCGCCAGCACTGTCAGCAGCAGGGCCATCCGAGTTTGGCCAAAATCGGCAAGGGATGCCTGCATGTCATTTTGTCCAAGAGCAATATCAAGCCTCACAAAATCAGCTATTACCTGGAACGCAAGGATCCGGATTTTGACGCAAAGATGGCTGAGGTTCTCTATGCTTACAAGGAGGTAGAGATCCTCAACGCCTCCCAAGATCAGCGCCGTAGCGTCACGGTATCATATGAAGAAAAGCCCGTATTCAGGCCATCAAGAATATTGCTGCTGAACTGCTTCCGGTCCCGGACAGGTATGCTGCGCGAGGTCGGGACTATGAATACAAGCGGCTGGGAACCGTATCGCTCCTGACCGGCATCGACCTTCACACTGGCCAAGTCCATCCGCTGGTCAGGGATCGTCATCGAAGCCGTGAGTTTGTCGAATTTCTCACTCTGCTGGACGGAAAATATCCGCAGGATGGAAAATCCGACTGGTGCTGGATAACCATTCTGCGCATATTTCCAAGGAAACTCAGGCCTATTTGCGCAGCCGACCGGAACGCTTTGAGTTTGTCTTCACCCCGAAACACGGCTCGCGGCTGAACCTGATTGAGGTTTTTTTCAGCAAGATGGCGCGCTCTCTCTTGCGCCATATCCGGGTCGATTCCAAACAGGAGTTGGTTGATCGTATTTGCCGTGGAATCGAAGAGTTAAATAAAGAACCGGTTATCTTCCGCTGGCGATACAAAATGGACGAAATGGTCAGTGCTTAATTTATACGTTATTTAAAGAACGCTCTGCTAGTCTTGAATGGCCACTGAGCGGTTCTGTAACATTGGATTGCTGTGTGCCAGAATTAACCTATGTGTTAAACTTCGCACTCGACACGACATATCCCCCCATCTCACACCCTCATCTCACACTAAACTGCCCCAGGAAGTAACTATTCCGCATTTGCACACCATCACGCTTACGAAATCACTTTCTGACCTGAAGCGCCTCCACCTCATCATTTTCTGTTGGCTCCCAAGCACATTGGCATCTTTACAGAAACGACAAAAGCCCCTCAACGTTGAGGGGCTTTTGTCGTTAACCTGAATTCTCTGAACTAGAAAAGCACGGCCTTCTGAGCCAGTTCGAGGAGGTAAGCCGGCAACACACCTGGCACCAACACCCCGACGACGGCAATGAGAATGCACAATGCCACAGCTGGGGAGAGCTTCATCCAATCGAACTCCTCAACCGGATCCTTCATATACATGTACACCATCACACGCAGGTAGTAATAAACTGAGGCAGCGCTATTCAGCACACCGATAATTGCAAGCCAGATATAACCAGCCTTGATTGCTCCGGAGAACAGGTAAAACTTGCCGATAAACCCGGCTGTCGGCGGCATGCCGGCCAGCGAGAAGAGAAATATCGTCATGGCCAGCGCAAGCACTGGATGCTTAAAACCAAATCCGGCGTAATCAGAAACGTTATTATTCTCTTCACCTTTCTTGCCGACGAGAATGATGATAGCGAAGGCACCGATGTTCATGAAAGCATAGGACAGCATATAGAAGAGAATGCCGGCAGTACCTTCCGCGTTGCCAGCAGTGAAGCCGACAAGAGCATAGCCTGCGTGAGCAATAGACGAATAAGCAAGCATTCTCTTGATGTTGTCCTGGTTAAGGGCAATAAGGTTGCCGATAGTCATGGTCAGAACAGCAAGAACCCACAGCAAGGAGGACCAATCAGACTTAAGGGCCGGGAAAGCGATGATTATGACCCGCATGAACGCCGCGAAACCAGCTGCCTTAGGACCAGCGGACATGAAAGCCGTCATTGGGGTCGGTGCACCCTCGTACACGTCAGGAGTCCACATATGGAAGGGAGCTGCTGCGATCTTGAAGGAAAAGCCAACGGCCATGAGGAGCATGCCAATCAAAAACATAGGGTTTTGGGCGACTGCACCGTTCTGTGATATGAATTCTCCAATTTTTGCAACCTGGGTGGTCCCGGTCGCACCGTAGGTTAGCGCCATTCCATAAAGGAGAAATCCCGTTGAGAAGGCGCCGAGGAGGAAATATTTAAGGCCAGCCTCGTTCGATTTAAGGTTCGCGCGATTGAACCCAGCCAGTACGTACAGCGATACGGAGAGCACCTCCAGCCCAAGGAAGATGGTCATGAGATCGGTACCGGTTGCCATAAACATCATGCCTACCGTTGCAAACAGAAGCAAAGGATAGAGTTCACCAAGGTTGCAATCTTCACGCTTGAAATAATGATCAGAGATCAGGATGGTCAAGCCAGCGGAAAGAAGGAAAATACCCTTGAAGAAGATCGCGAAGTTGTCCTGGAGTACCGAACCGCTAAAACCTGCCTGCGGCGCATTCCAGCCGTTGAGGACCCAGATACCGGCGATCAGAATGCCGCCGATACTCAGATATCCCAGATAAGACTTTTGCTCACTCGGAACAAAGACATTCAGAAGGAGCAGCGCCATGCCAAAGATCGAGAGTATGACCTCCGGCATGATCGGCGCGAAGTTAATGGCAGGAATTGCTATTGTTTCCATCTAAGTTCCCTCCGGTGGCTTTTCTGAGACAGTTACTTGTGCTCAACAGGTGCAACTGCTGCTGGCATAACCTGCGGTGCCTGCATCTGCGGGAGCTGTACCTTGGCAGTCTGCTTGGACTTGACGTGTACTATCAGTTTCTCAAGCGATGGGCTCATTGTGCTGATAAAAGGAGTGGGATAGACCCCCATGACAAATATTAACACTACAAGAGGCAGCATGATTACTACTTCTCGAGCATTCAGGTCAGTGAGCGTCTGGTTCTTGGGATTAGTCAACTCACCAAACATGACGCGCTGGAACATCCAAAGCATATAGACCGCCGCGAGAATGACGCCACTCGTGCCGATGATAGCGTACCAACGCAACTCGCTCTCATAGGCACCCAGCAGCACAAGAAACTCGCCAACAAAACCATTGGTACCAGGTAAGCCGATGGAAGAGAGCGTAACAATCATGAAGATCGTAGCAAAAACCGGCATTTGCTTTGCCAAGCCGCCGAAGTCGGTTATAAGGCGAGTGTGCCGGCGTTCATAAATGAAGCCGACGATAAGGAACAGTGCGCCGGTCGATACGCCGTGGTTGAGCATCTGCAGCATTCCACCCGAAAGGCCTTGTTGATTAAGCGCAAAGACACCGAGCATTACATAACCCAAGTGAGCAACAGAGGAGTACGCAACCAGTTTCTTAACATCCTCCTGAACCATTGCCACAAGGGCGGCGTAGATAATTCCGATCACAGAGAGAACTGCAATAAGCGGCGTAAACTTGTCTGTGGCCTCAGGGAAAAGAGGCATGGCGAACCTTACGAAACCATAGGTTCCCATCTTCAGGAGGACTGCAGCCAAGATGACTGAACCGGCGGTGGGTGCCTCAGTGTGGGCATCCGGCAACCAGGTATGAAGCGGAAACATCGGCACCTTGATGGCAAATGCAAGTGCAAACGCCAGGAACATCCAGGTTTGGGTAGCCGGATCGAGTGTCAAATCATAGAACCGGAGCACGTTGAAGTCTCCGCCACCCGCCTTGAAGTATAGGGTGACCAGAGCGACCAGCATCAGGAGAGAACCGACCATGGTGTAAATGAAGAACTTAACTGCGGCGTAAATCTTGTTCTTGCCACCCCAGATCCCGATGATGAAGTACATCGGGATAAGCATAACCTCCCAGAAAATGTAGAACAGGAAGAGATCAAGTGAAACAAAGGCCCCGAGCATGCCAACTTCGAGAAGCAGGAGGCAAATCATATACTCTTTCACCTTGGTCTCGACTGCGGTCCAAGTAGAGAGTATAGCGATCGGCATGATGAAGGTCGTTAGAATAACGAGCCAGATGCTTATACCGTCTATCGCAACGTGATAGTTCATCTGGAACGGACCCGCAGCGATCCAGGGTACTTTTTCCATGAACTGAAATTCTGCATTCTTCTCAAATCCTGTCACCAAGGGCAGTGACACAACGAAGGTGACGATGGACACCAGCAACGCAAGCATCCGTTGTACCGAGTGGCTCTGCTTGGGGACGAAGAAGAGCAGTACGACCCCCAGTAGTGGAAGAAAGGTCATCACGCTGATTAACGGAAACTGACTCATGAATCTGCTCCTTTAGTCCTATTAAGTCTCTGTTAGCGGAAGATGTAGAACGCCACGATAAACACAACGCCCAAGGCCATGCTGAGGGCATAGTTGTGAACGTAACCGGTCTGGATGTTACGAAGAATGCCACCGAACCCTTTGACGACCGTGGCAACGCCATTGACCAGGCCGTCGACAACTACGACATCGAACCCTCTCCAGAGGAAGTTACCCATTGCTTTGCAGGGATTTACGAAGAGGAAGTCATAGAGCTCATCAATATACCACTTGTTGTATACCGCCCTGTGAAGAGCCGGAAAGGTTGCTGTAATTTTCGCAGGTAAAGACGGTGACGCCACGTAGAGGAAGAAGGCAATGGATATGCCGATCACCGCAATGACAACCGAAACACTCATAAGACCCCATTCCAACGCTGCACTATGATGTCCACCAGCATGGTGGAGCTGCTGAGCCATGAACTCATTGGAGCCCTTGAAAATCGGCTCAAGGTAGTGTTCCATGTAGTTGGGTATTCCGCCTAGAGCATCACCAATGAACTTCGGTATACCAATGTAACCGCCAACCACGGCCAAGATACCAAGCACGATCAAGGGGAAGGTAATAACAAAGGGGGACTCGTGAAGATGGCTCTTTGCTTTCTCTTTAATCCTGCACTCACCAAAGAAAGTCATAAAGACAAGGCGGAACATGTAGAAGGCAGTGAATCCGGCGGCTACCGCTCCTGTTGCCCAAAGAATCATGTTTAGCTGACCATGCAGAGGATTGGCGAAGGCCTGCCACAGGATTTCGTCCTTTGAGAAGAATCCGGAGAAACCAGGAATACCGGCTATAGCTATAGTCGACACAAGGAACGTGAGGAAGGTAATCGGCATCGCTGACTTGAGTCCGCCCATGTTCCTCATATCCTGAGGGTCATCGTGTGAATGTATGTGATGTAGCGCATGGTGCATCGCGTGAATTACCGAACCGGAACCAAGGAACAGACAGGCCTTGAAGAAGGCATGTGTCATCAGGTGGAAAATACCAGCTGTAAACGCACCAACTCCCATTGCAAGGAACATGAAACCAAGTTGGGAAACCGTCGAGTAGGCAAGAACACGCTTGATATCGTTCTGAGCCGTACCTATAGTTGCTGCAAATATTGCCGTTGCAGCACCAACGAGTGCAACGACCATCATTGTCTCGTGTGAGCGGATGTAGACGAAGTTCATCCGTCCAATCATATAGACGCCAGCAGTAACCATTGTGGCAGCATGTATGAGCGCTGAAACCGGCGTAGGACCTTCCATGGCGTCGGGTAGCCAAGTGTAGAGTGGAATCTGGGCAGACTTACCGGTAGCGCCAAGGAAGAAGCAGAGGGTAATGACTGTTACAACCCCGCCAACGGGTAGCAGGTGGGAACTTGCAGCCAATTCTCGGAAGTTGATGGTCCAGACGTTATGGGAGTGCCCCAGGTACCAGTAGAGTGTAAAGAGACCCAAGAGGAACCCGAAGTCGCCAACCCGGTTCATGACGAAAGCCTTTTTCCCGGCATCGCCCGCAGACTTCTTGTGGAAGTAGTAGCCGATCAGGAGATAGGAACAAAGACCAACCCCTTCCCAGCCTACAAACATCAATAGAAGGTTGTTGCCAAGCACCAGGAGCAGCATGGAGAAGGTGAAGAGGTTAAGATACGTGAAGTAGCGGTAGAACCCTTCCTCTCCGTGCATGTATCCAATTGAATACACATGGATCAGAAATCCGACGCCGGTAACCACCATGATCATGAGGGCTGAAAGGGGGTCAATGAGAAATCCGATGTCGGCCTTGAAATGTCCAGACTGGATCCAGGTGAATATAACCTTCTCAAATGACCGCTCCTCAGCCGGCTTCGAGAGTAGTTCCATCAAGATACCGCACGACACGAGGAACGAGCCGAACACCATCAGGGCGCCGAGACCACCGATAACAGTCTCGTTCTTGATCTTCTTCCCGAAGAGGCCATTGATGACGACGCCAATCAGCGGGAAAAGGGGTATCAGCCATACGTACTCGAACATTCCTGACTCCTTTAATGGCAAGAAATTCTAAGGCGCGAAAGCTCAGCCCACATCAGAGCTTCATGAGCTTGATATCCTCAACGTCTATGGACTCGCGGTTCTTGTAGAAGGCTATCATGAGCGCGAGCCCCACAGCTGCTTCGGCAGCAGCAACGGTCATGACAAAGAAAACGAAGATCTGGCCGTCTATGTTACCGAGATGCTTGGAAAGTGCGATAAAAGTCAGGTTGACCGCATTCAGCATCATCTCCACGCACATGAAGATGACGATCGCGTTCCTCCGGATAAGAACACCGATGGTCCCGATGGAGAAGAGTATTGCGCTGACTATCAAGTAACTGTGCAAAGAGACCATGAGCTTAACCCCTGTCCGTTAGATTTTCTTCTTAGTGAGGATGACTGCCCCAATGATTGCGACCAAGAGCAGTATAGACGTCAATTCAAACGGGAGAAGGAAGTCGGTATACAACGCCTTTCCGATTATCTCAGTATTCCCTACCTTGTGAATCAACTCAGGCGTAAGGACTCCCTTTGAGCCGGTAAGCGAGCTGTGCTTGAAGATATAGACAAGCTGAATAAGTGAAAATATCCCAACCAGGCTACCGATGAGCACTGTGTGCTTTGTACGTCTTCCTGTCTCCGTGCGCAGATTCAAGAGCATTATGACAAACACGATCAGAACCATGATCGCACCGGCATACACGATGACCTGAATGGCAGCCATAAACGGAGCATCAAGCATCACGTAAAAGGTGGCCAGGCAGAAGAAGGTCAGAATGAGTGAGAGCGCACTATTGATCGGGTTCTTGCAGGTTATGACCAAAATACTGGCAAGGATGGCAACCGCTGCCACGATCATGAAGAAGAACGTTTCCATTGCTGCTCCTTTTATTACTTTTCTAAGAGTCTCTCTTTTACGAAAATAAAGTCTTCCCGCTTATAGTTGGCCAATTCAAACTGGTCGGTCATCTTCAGCGCATCGACAGGACAAGCTTCAACGCAGTAACCGCAGAAGATACAGCGAAGCATGTCAATTTCATAACGTTCTACAAACTTGTCATGATTCATGTCTTCGCCAGCCTCTACGGTGATGCACTTTGCAGGACAAACCGTTGGGCAGAGGTAGCAGGCAACGCACTTTGCCTTACTGTGTGACACCTTCAGTGCATGCAAACCTCGGTAGTTAGGTGAAGGAGTCGGACGCTCATCGGGATACTGCAGAGTGACCGGCTTCATGAACATATGTTTCAGCGTGATCTTGAGACCATTAATCAACGGCATAATCATGGCGTGTAACCTCGTAATGAAGTTGTAACTAGAATGATGCGAATAATCCTGTAGCAACAATATTCAGAAGCGTGAGTGGCAGAAACACCTTCCACCCCAGGCGCATCAACTGATCATAGCGATATCGTGGATATGTTGCACGGATCCACATGCAGGTAAAGATCAAGAAGTAGACCTTGGCAATGAACCAGACCCACCCCGGCAGGAATCCAGGCCCATGCCAACCACCCAGGAAGAGGGTTGTGGTTACTGCGCAGACCGTTACCATGTTCGCATACTCTGCCATGAAGAACATGGCATACTTCATACTCGAATACTCGGTACAAAAACCGGAAACTAGCTCTGTTTCTGCTTCGGGAAGGTCGAAGGGAGTCCTGTTGATTTCAGCAAGGGAGCAGATAAAGAAGAGAATGAACGCCACTGGTTGCTTGAAAGCATACCAGGCACCATTTGCTTGATCAGCCACTATCTTTTGCAGTGACAGGGATTCCGAGAGCATAAAGACCGAAACGATGGCCAAGCCAGCTGCCAGCTCGTACGATATCATCTGAGCGGAGGAACGCAGCCCTCCAAGCAGAGAGTACTTACTGTTTGAGGCCCAGCCTGCCAGCACAATGCCATACACACCAACTGATGCCAGAGCGAGTATGTAAAGCACACCAACATTGACGTCAACGACTTTCCCTGCTGCCGTGTCATAGTATGCAGCAATTTGCAGCGGAATCTTGTAGCCACCCACCTCTATTGTTTCACCGAAGGGGATGACGGCAAAACCGATGAATGCCGGCACTAGAGCGATGAGTGGCGCAATCAAGAAAGCGAATTTGTCCGCTTGGGAGGGGATAATCTCCTCTTTGAAGAAGAGTTTAACGCCATCCGCAATCGGCTGCAGGAGACCGTGCCAACCAGTGCGCATCGGCCCTAACCTCACCTGCATGTGGCCGATAATCTTACGTTCAGCATAGGTGGCGTATGCCACGGTCAGCAGTACGAAGACGAACACCACGAGCACCTTGAGCACCATGGCGATGTAGTATGCCATCGGCAATCCCAAAATTTCGTATCCCATTTGCACTCTTCCCCTCTTGATGTGATGGTGTTGTGAGTGAGCTTTTCCTCTATATCTACTACTTAGTGATAGTTACCCATGCAACAGATGATCCGTCGGTGATCCCGTTTATGGACATATCAGAGAAATGATATGGTGCAAAGACAACACCGGCAGGCAGCCGCATACTTACCTTTGCTTTTAACCTAACCTCGCCCAAGGAAGATCTAACCGTTAGGCACTGGCCTTCTTCTACACCGAGATTTTTCGCATCCCCACTGTTGAGCTCTATGTACCCTTCCGGACAGACATACATGGGTCCTTCGCCGTAAAGAGATAATGTGCCGCAATGATTGAGAGCGCTGCCAGTTACAAGGGCCATCGCTCCTGCTGACGACTCTTGAGCGCCTCCAGCCACCGGAATGAACCGTGGCTTGTTTGTCACCGGATAAATCGCGCCGTCCTCACCCAACTGTTCTAGGGTAAGGCCTGCGTACGAGGGAACCGCCGCCGCAATCTCGGTGAAGGCTGTATCGACCCCTTGGAACGCCTCACCGCCAACGGAAGAGTACAGAGTATTGAAGATTTCAAAATCGCTGCGTGCCATGCCAACCGAAGGGATTGCCTTCCGGACTCTCTGAACAGCCTTTCCGACACTCGTAAAGGTCCCGCTCTTCTCAGCAAAGGAACAGGCGGGAAGAACAACATCTGCCTTGCTGGCCGTTTCCGTCAGGAACAGGTCCTGAACTACCAGGAACTCGACGGTATCAAGTGCAGCTTCAACTTTCTTCCGGTTCGGATAAGAGACGACGGGATTCTCTCCAACCACATAGAGGGTCTTGATTGCTCCGGATGTGCAACCATCTATAATTCCGACAGCATTGCGACCGCCAGCCACCGGGTGAATACCCAGATCTGCAGCACCTTGGCTATTGTTCTTCTCACCCATAATCAGGACGCCGCATCCTTCCTTGCCAACCTTACCCGCAAGAAGTGCAAGGTTGATAACTGCTTGGGCTAGAGCTTTCCCGTGGCCAGGATAGCCAATGCCGACGGGAAGCATGATGAGCGCTTTATCTGACTTGGCATACTCACGGGCAAGGGCTGTAATATCGTCAGCTGACATGCCACACTGTCCAGAGACGACAGCTGGCGCGTACCCGGCAAGATTTTGTACGAATTCGGCATAGCCAGGCAGTGAATCAGCGGAGCTGTCTGAAAGGCCCTCTTCAACGATTACCTTTGCAAGGGCATTGAAAAGGACGACCTCGCTTCCGGGCGTATGGATATACGTAGTGGCGTTGGGGAGTCGCGAGAGCTTGCCCTTCTTATCCGACACAATACGGAGACTGACCCCCTTACGCTTAACTCCCAGGTTGATTTCAAAGCCGAGGACCGGATGTGTGTCGTATGCGTCAGTTTTAACAACCAACAGCAGATCAGTTGCCTGAATATCGGCAATAGTTGACGGTGATGAAGGGTAGCCAAGACATTCTGCAGCCCCTGCCGTTAACGCCTCATGCGCATAGCCAGCGGAATGATCAATGTTGTCGGAACCAAGCCCTTGATTGAATAGCTTCTTGAAGAGATAGAGCTCCTCGTTGGTAAGACGCGGGGTTACCAGACCGGCGACCATAGATCCACCGGAAATCTTAGCTTCAGAAAGTTTCTGACGTACCAGCCCAAGTGCTTCGTCCCAACTGGCTTGTTCGAGTCTGCCGTTTTTCTTTATTAATGGCGTCGTAAGCCGCTTGTCGCTATTGATGAACTGATAGCCAAACCTGCCTCTAGTACACAGCTGACCGTTATGGAATCCCTGGTTCTCGTCATAGACAGTGGTGAGAACCTTCTTATCCTTAACTCCCAGGGTTAGTTGACAACCCGTGCCGCAATAAGAACATACCGTCTTAACTTTATTGAGTGACCACCAACGTGCCTTGAACTTGAAGGGCCGGCTTATGAGAGCTCCAACTGGGCAAACAGACACGCAGGATCCACAAAACTCACAATTCAGAGGTCCGTCGAATTCTGTCCCGATTTTTGCCTCAAGACCACGGTTGAGAAACGAGTAGGCACCATAGGAAACGATCTCATCACAGATACGTGCGCACTTGCCGCAATGCACGCAACGGTTCATGTCACGCTCTATGAGAGGGTTTTCGTAGTCGATCTGATGCTGGAACTTCTCGTCCTGGAAACGGTTGGCGTTAACCTCATATTCGTAGGTAAGATTCTGAAGATCACAATCACCCGCCGCGTCGCACACAGGACAGTCTATGGGGTGCTTAAGCAACAGAAGCTCTAGAACCAGTTTCCGTGCCTGGATAATTTCAGGGGTCATGGTACTGACGATCATCCCTTCGGTCACCGGGGTCGTGCAGGCAGGTATCTGGCGCCCCTTCATCTGCTCAACCTCGACGAGGCACATGCGGCAACCGCCGAAGGGATGGAGCTTCTTGTCGTGACAGAGAATGGGTATCTTGATGCCGGCACATTTTGCCGCATCGTAAATGGTAGCGTCCTTGGGTACCGTTACCTGTTTTCCGTCAATCGTGAGATTTACCATCGTGACCTCTGTATAACCTCGGAAATTAGCTCGTCGAGCGGCTACTCAATCGCCATGAATCGGCAGGCGTCATAACACGACTTGCACTTGGTACACTTCTCTTTGTCCAGGATGGCAACCTGGCCCTTCTCCCAGATGATCGCATCAGACGGGCACGCCTTAAGACACGCACCGCACTTGACACACTTCTCCTCAATCACCTGCCAAAGGAGCAACTCCTTGCAACAGTTGGACGGGCAACGCTTATCGGTTACATGAGCCTCGTACTCGTGCCTGAAATAGCGAATTGTAGAGAGAATGGGGTTCGGTGCTGTCTGTCCGAGGCCGCAGAGGGACGCTTTCTTTATCGTTGCGCCCATCTCAAGAAGAGCCTCGATATCTCCCTCCTGACCTCGCCCTTCTGTAATTCTCTCAAGGATATCAAGCATGACCTTGAGGCCTATTCGGCAGGGTACGCATTTCCCGCAAGACTCCATTCTGGTGAACGTCAGGAAGAAGCGTGCCACGTCGACCATGCAGGTGGTCTCATCCATGACAACCAGTCCACCCGATCCCATCATGGCGCCGGCTTTTATCAGCGAATCGTAGTCTACTGGTGTATCGAGAACCTCGGCAGGGATACAACCGCCCGAAGGGCCACCAGCCTGAACCGCCTTGAACTTACGGTTGTTGGCTATGCCGCCACAAACATTATAAATAACTTCGCGAACCGTCATGCCTGCCGGAACTTCAACAAGTCCCGTGTGTTTGACCTTGCCAGTTACGGCAAAGATCTTGGTTCCCTTTGTGGTGTCGGTGCCGAGGGATGCATACCACTCAGCTCCTTTATTGATAATGTGTCGAACGTTGGCAAACGTCTCTACGTTGTTGATGTTGGTCGGTTTAGCCCACAGACCTTTAACAGCAGGGAATGGTGGCCGGGGACGAGGCATGCCGCGCTCGCCCTCGATGGAGGCCATAAGGGCCGTCTCCTCACCGCAGACGAAGGCACCAGCTCCCTTTTTGATGATCAGGTCAAAGTCGAATCCCCATCCCTGTATATTATGCCCGAGATACCCTTTCTCATAGCAGACATCAAGGGCTAGCTGAAGACGTTCAATGGCCAGCGGATACTCTGCACGGACATAAACATAGCCCTTCGTGCAGCCAATTGCATACGCCGCAATCATCATCCCCTCAATGATGCAGTAAGGGTCGCCTTCGAGAATCGAACGGTCCATGAAAGCCCCGGGATCCCCTTCATCGGCATTACAGATCAGATATTTGAGTTTTCCAGGCGTCGCTGCGCAAAAGGACCACTTCATTCCGGTGGGAAAGCCGCCCCCCCCTCGACCGCGGAGGCCTGACTTCTTGACCTCCTCGATGACCGACGCCGGGTTCATCTCCTTGACGCACTTCTCGATGGCTTTGAAACCATCTTCCTCAAGATAGGCATCCAGACTTTCAGGATCGATCTGACCGCACCCGGTCATGACCACCCGCATCTGGGCATCGACGAAGGTGTTATAATACGGCTTCGCCTTACGCTTTTCCAGCGGGGCACGGTTGATGATGTGCTCGTCAACAATCTTCTCAACTTCCTCAGGCAGAACGAAGTCGTAGGTAATCCGACCTAACTCCGAATCAACTATGTCTACGAGTACGTCATTGGCACAGAGGCCTCGACATCCAGTCTTTATGACATCGCATCGCTTGCCAACGACAGCATTTACGCCCTTCTCGCTTATAATCCGGCTGAACTCTGCCTCGACCTTTTTAGCTCCGGCCGACACACCACCGGTCCCCTGACAAATCAGAATCTTTATAGCTTCGCCCATAACGCTCTATCCTCTGATGTGAATGGTTGGATCGGTCCTATTTCATCGGCCGCTGGTTATACTCCACAATGATCTGCTCAACCCTCTGCACTGTCATCTTCCCGAAGGTGTCATCATTGACCATGGCCAAGGGAGCCATGCCGCAAGCGCCAAGACAAGCAACCTTCTCAAAGGTGTAGCGAAGGTCAGGAGTAGTCTCCGCGTGGCCAATCCCCAGCTTGTCAAAGAAGGTCTCAACAATGCGAGGAGCTCCTTGGACGTGGCATGCGGTTCCGACACAGACCCTGATTATGAAACGTCCGCGAGGCTTGAGATGGAACTGCGCATAAAACGTCAGTACACCGAATATCTGACTGGGATAGACATTGAGGCGATCAGCCACAAGATCGATAGTCGGCTTTGGCACATAGCCATACTCGTCCTGTATTCCCTGCAGAACCGGCATGAGATTGCCTGGAAGGGTCAGGTACTTGTCAATGATATGATTCGCTGGCCCGAGATCTATTTCCTCAGCAGGCGTTTCCTCAACAGTTGTCGCTTCGGCCGGAGCGTTGCTCATTACTCCCTCTCCTTTGTCGCAGTGGCATTACCGGTCGATTTCACCAAGCACGATGTCCAGGGTACCGATGACAGCAACCAGGTCCGCAAGCATAGAGCCCTTTGCCATCTTTTCTATGGCTCCCAGGTTGACGAATGAAGGTGGCCGTATTCGCATTCTGTACGGCTTAGTCCCGCCGTCGCTGACGATATAGTAACCAAGCTCTCCCTTAGGTGCTTCCACCGACTGGTACACCTCCCCTTCTGGAGCAGGGAAGCCTTCGCTGGCTATCTTGAAGTGATGGATCAACCCCTCGATGGTATCGTAGACTTTTTCCTTTGGCGGGTAGGTCACCTGGGGCGCATCTGCCAGCACCGGACCAGGCTTGAGGGAGTCAAGGGCCTGACGGATAATATTGACCGCTTCGCGCATCTCAACCAGCCGGACCTTGTAGCGGTCAAAAGTGTCACACTTCTCTCCTACAGGAACCTTGAACTGGTACTTCTCATAGCCGCTATAGGGGTTGTCGCGGCGAAGATCCCAGTCTACACCCGACCCGCGCAAAGCAGGGCCGGTGATACCGTAGTCGATGGCATCCTCGGCTGAGATCACGCCATTGCCGACAGTACGGTTCAGCCAGATGGTATTCTTTGTGAGAAGCCCCTCGTAGGTATCAAAATGACCGGGGAACGTGTCTATAATTTCCCGCACGTCTTTTTCGAATCCGTCATAGACATCCGATGAGAGCCCACCCACACGGAAGTAGTTGCTGGTCATCCGGGCGCCAGAGATTTTCTCGTAAAGGCTCATCACCAACTCACGCTCCCGGAAGGCGTAGATGAACACGGTCATGGCGCCAATATCGAGGGCGTGACAGGCGATCCAGACGAGGTGAGACTTGAGACGGGTCAGCTCAGCAAGGATCACCCGTATGGTCTGCGCGCGCTCAGGAACCTCAATGCCCAGCAGCTTCTCCACTGCGAGCACATAACCAAGATTGTTGCTCATCGGTGCCAGGTAGTCGAGTCGGTCGGTCAAGGGGATCGCCTGGTGATACGTCCGATGCTCGGAGAGCTTCTCCACACCACGGTGCAGATACCCGATATGTGGCGTAATCTTCTGAATGATTTCACCGTCCAGTTCGACGACCATCCGCAGAACGCCGTGGGTACTCGGATGCTGCGGTCCCATGTTGACTGTCATGATCTCAGTGCTAGCCATTGCGCGCCTCTGTATCCTTCTCTCTGAAGTAGGTTAATTTCGTTCGACTTACCGACAAACTAGGACAACCGCCCCTTGTAGGGTTCACGGTCAGGCCCTTGCAGTGGATAATCCTTCCGGAGCGGATGGCCGACCCAGTCATCGGTCATCAAGATGCGCCGCAAATCGGGGTGATTGTTGAATCTGACACCCATCAGATCGTAAACCTCGCGCTCCAGCCAGTCTGCCGATTTCCAGACACTAGACACCGTATCTATGGTGCAGTCGGCCTCGGGAACACCCGCTTTGACCCTGAGACGGTCCTTGTTGGGGATTGAGTAGAGGTTGTAAACCATCATGAAACGCGGATCCTGCTTCCCCAGATAGTCCACAGCGGTTACGTCTGTACAGAGATCATAGCCAAGCGATAACTTGAGGAAGCTACATATCTCGACAATGCTCTCTCGCGTCACCGTAACCGTTACCTCTCCGCGGAACTCTTTTGCATCCAACACAGAAGCGGCGAATTTTTCCCTGAGCTTTATTACTGCGCGATTAGTTTCAGCCATAACCGTTGGCTCCCCTTACCTAGTTGATATGGTCACGCCGCCGACTCAAGTCGTTGGCCAAGGCCGACAGAAGAACCGAAGGAGTTCTTGTCCTTCATGATCTTATCCTGAAGCTTGAGAAGACCGTAGAGCAGAGCCTCCGGCCGGGGCGGACAGCCCGGAATGTAGACATCCACCGGAAGCGCTGTATCGATCCCCTGCACAACACTATACGTATCAAACACACCACCCGAACATGCGCACGCCCCCATCGCCACAACCCACTTGGGCTCCGGCATCTGCTCATACACGGTCTGAATGACCGGCAGCATCTTCTTGGTTACGGTACCGGCTATAATGATGCAATCTGACTGCCTGGGCGAGGCTCTGAAGATTATGCCGAAGCGGTCCAAGTCATTATGGGATGCCCCGGTGGCCATCATCTCGATGGCACAGCAGGCCAGACCGAAGGTCATCGGCCAAATGGAGGACTTCCTCGCCCAGTTGACGAGACCGTCCAGGGACGCGGTTATGAAGTTATCTCCCAACGGCTGATCTACTCCCATTCCAAGGCTCCTTTTTTCCAGACATAGATGTAACCCACAAAAAGTATGACGATGAAGACGCCCATCTCCATCACCCCGAACATCCCCAACCGCTTGAAGATGACCGACCACGGATAGAGGAAGACCGCTTCAATATCGAACAGAATGAAGAGCATGGCGATTATGTAGAACTTGACAGAGAACCTTTCGCGCGCCGACCCAACCGGCTCGCAGCCACACTCATAAGGGGCAAGCTTTACAGCACTTGGTTTTTTCTGCCCGATGAGGGAGGAGAAGATCAGCGAGCAGAGCCCGAAGGCCATTGCTACTGCCACCAGAACAATTATGGGGAGATAGGCGCCGAGCATGTTTATTGCCTCCATACTGGGGTTAATGACTTTTTTGTTTCGTGCTGTTTTCGCGGCGATTCAGACCGCGCCTAAAGCCACGTTTCGTGCTTACGTATACTGTATACAATTTGGTGGGAACTTAAGGCATTTGAAAAACTTTGTCAAGAAAAAAAAAGTTTTAATCCAATTACCCTAATCCATCGATTTCATGCAAAATTTTGTCGCTTTGTCTACAGCTACCTCGCTATTTTTACCCCTTGACACCCCCAGCGGCATATGTTAATAACCCTTTAATATTTCACACAAATTTCACTCAGAAAGGGATCATGCCCATGATTTACAGTAACTCCAGCGAACTGTTTGCCAGAGCCCAGAAATGCATCCCCGGCGGGGTTAACAGCCCCGTGCGTGCATTCAGATCCGTGGGAGCCGACCCATTGTTCATTAAGCAGGCCTCTGGCAGCAGAATCAGTGATGTGGACGGCAATGACTTCATCGACTACGTCGGCTCCTGGGGGCCGATGATCCTCGGCCACTGCCACCCAAGGGTAGTCACCGCAGTCACTCAGGCCCTCGCAAAGGGCAGCAGCTTCGGCGCACCGACTGAACTTGAAATCACCTTGGCTGAAATGGTGATTGCAGCAGTTCCCGCTATCGAAATGGTCCGCATGGTCAGCTCGGGCACTGAGGCAACCATGAGCGCAATCCGGCTTGCCCGCGGTTATACCGGGCGGGACAAGATCCTTAAATTTTCCGGATGCTATCACGGCCATGCCGACTCGCTCCTCGTTAAGGCTGGCTCGGGGGCTGCAACATTCGGCGTTCCCGACTCCCCGGGAGTGCCGAAGGACTTTGCCCGACACACCCTTACCGCCCAGTTCAACGATCTGGAGTCAGTCAAGACGCTCGTGGCAGAAAACGAGGGGCAAATAGCCTGTATCATTGTGGAGCCGATAGCCGGCAACATGGGCACCATCCCTCCCCGGGACGGCTTCCTGGAAGGATTGCGGACGATCTGCACCAACGAAGGGATCATCCTGATCTTTGACGAGGTCATGACCGGCTTCCGGGTTGCTTATGGCGGAGCACAGGAACTCTACGGGGTCACGCCCGACATGACGACGCTCGGAAAGATCATCGGAGGCGGGCTGCCAGTGGGGGCTTTCGGCGGGAAAAAGGAGATCATGCAGCAACTCTCCCCCGCCGGAGGCATCTATCAGGCAGGGACACTGTCCGGCAACCCCCTGGCCATGACGGCGGGAATCGAAACGCTCTCCCTACTTCAGGAAGAAGGCTTCTACGCCAGGCTCGAAGACAATAGCAGGTCCCTTGCTGAAGGTATTGCCAAGGCTGCGCGGGATGCGGGATATCCCATCTACTCCACGCGGGTGGGAAGTATGTTCTGCGCTTTCTTCACCAGCGGTGAGGTGTACGACTGGAACTCCGCAGCATCCTGTGACACCAAGGCGTTCGCCCGCTACTTCCGGGGCATGCTCGAGAAGGGAATATACCTGGCGCCGTCCCAATTCGAGACAGCCTTCGTCTCCATCGCCCATTCCGAAGAGGATATTAATAAAACCATTGAAGCGGCACGCATCTGCTTCGGGAAACTGTAGGCGAGATACCGAAAGGTAGTTGACAGTGCTGCAGCGGGTGTGGTATTAAGCCTAGGTTTTTGAACCACATTCAACTAAGCCCCTGGCCAACCCTATGGACGAAGAAAAGCGGGGCATCATAAAGACCGTTGGTCTTGTTTCAAGCATGGGAATTTCGGTGGCACTGGCGATCATCATTGGCGTCGTCACCGGCAGATGGCTTGACAAATGGCTTGGAACGCATCCGTGGTTTTTTTTCATATTTCTGTTCTTTGGTATCGCCGCCGGCTTCCGGAACATCTACATCATAGCCGGCAGGGAAATAAAACGGGATGAGGATAAGGATACCCGATGACCGGCTCTTTGCTGCCGTAACCACGAGCAGCTGGGCACTACTCGGCATCCTGACCGTACTAGGGGCGCTGCTTGGCTCCGGACGGTTCGCCGGCGGAATCCTCGCCGGGGGGCTACTCGCCCTCGGCAATTATTACTGGCTGAAAAGCGTCATGGTGCGCGCCCTTGGCCTCCAGCCGAGCCAGGCGGGGCGATTCGCACAGGTCCGCTACCTGCTCCGGCTCGCCATCATGGCACTTGCACTGTATGTGCTCATCGTTCACGCTAAGATCGACATCATCGGCCTGCTGGTCGGGCTTTCAGTGCTCGTAATCGTCATTTCAGGACTTTCGCTTTACATGCTTGCGGATAAAGGAGAATAGGTCATGGTCCACCCTCTGCTGTTCCTGCAGTTCTTCAGAAAACTTCTCGAACCGCTCCACATCTCGGAAGCTGGCGCTGACGCCATCGCCTACACCTGGCTCATCATCGTGTTCCTGCTGATCCTGTCATTTATGGCCACCAAGGCGCTGAAGGCGGTGCCGACCGGGCTGCAGAATTTCATGGAAGTTGTTGTCGGCGGCATCGAGAACATGGTCGAGGAGACCATGGGCGAGAAAGGAAAACCCTATTTCCCGCTCATCGCGACACTGGCCCTGTTCGTTCTCGTGTCGAACCTGATTGGTCTCATCCCCGGCTTCTTCCCCCCTACCGCCAACCTGAACACGACCGCAGCCTGCGCCATCATCGTGTTCCTCTCCACCCATGCGGTCGGCATCAAGAAGCACGGCTTTCACTACCTCCAGCACTTCATGGGTCCCATCTGGTGGCTGGCGCCGCTCATGTTCTTCATCGAGATCATCGGCCACCTGAGCCGTCCCCTCTCGCTCTCGCTTCGTCTTTTCGGCAACATGAACGGCCACGAGCTGGTGCTCATGATCTTCTTCGCCTTGGCGCCGTTCCTGGTGCCGCTGCCGATGATGCTGATGGGTGTGCTTGTCTCCTTTATCCAGGCGTTCGTGTTCATGCTGCTCGCCATGATCTACATCCAGGGCTCTCTCGAAGAGGCCCACTAGGAATACGTATTATACAAATCCTATACTGTTTAGGATAAGACCCAACACAAGGAGGAAGTACAGATGGAATTTCTTACGATGTGCATGCTGGCAGCTGGTTTCGGGATGGCGATCGGTGCGTTCGGTACCGGTATCGGCCAGGGTCTCGCAGTCAAGAGCGCCGTTGAAGGCGTTTCCCGCAACCCGGGCGCTTCCGGCAAAATCCTGACCACCATGATGATCGGTCTGGCCATGATCGAGTCCCTGGCGATCTACGTACTGGTCGTCTGCCTCATCATCCTGTTCGCCAACCCCTACAAGGACGTTGTCCTCAAGGCGATGGAGCACGTTGCGAAGTAATCGCGACCTGTTCGCTGATAAAAAAGGGTGTGTCCCCGCAGGACACACCCTTTTTTATTTATTCACTTCGCAGTCAGCCCTTAGCTGACCGATCGCTTGAGATACTCGACGAGCAGCCTCACACCGACGCCGGTGGCACCCTTTGGCAGGTACGGCTTGCCCTTATCCTCCCAGGCTGTGCCGGCGATGTCAATGTGGGACCACTTCGTTTTTCCGACATAGCGCTGGAGGAACCAGGCGGCTGAAATGGTACCGGCATGGGGGCCGCCTGCGTTCTTCATATCGGCAATGTCGCTCTTCATGAGTTCGCTGTATTCCTCCCACAGGGGAAGCTCCCAAAGGCGCTCTCCGGTCATCTCTCCTGCAGCGCGCAGGGCCTTCACGAGAGCGGGGTCGTTCCCCATGATGCCGGAGGCAACGTTCCCCAATGCCACGAGGCAGGCCCCCGTGAGGGTCGCCAGATCGATGAGCGCCGCAGGCTTGTAGCGCTGGGCGTAGTGGAGGGCGTCGCAGAGGAGCATCCGCCCTTCTGCGTCGGTATTGACGATCTCAACGGTCTGGCCCGACATGGTGCGAACGATGTCTCCCGGCTTGTAGGCACTCCCCCCCGGCAGGTTCTCCGCCGCAGGGATGAGCCCCACCACGTTGACCGGGAGGCCGAGCCCGGCTATAGCCCTGAGGGTTCCCATAACGGCAGCGGCACCCGCCATGTCGTCCTTCATCTGCTCCATCCCTTCCCGGGGCTTGAGGGATATGCCGCCTGAATCGAAGGTTACCCCCTTGCCGACGAGGACCACCGGCCTCGTCTTCGGATCGCCCGCCAGATACTCCATGATGATGAACCGTGGCGGCTGATGGGAACCCTTCGCAACGGAGAGCACCCCTTCCATGGAGAGACGCTCCATCTCCTCGCGGTCGAGAACGCGGCAGGTGATGCCAAGACGTCCGGCCATCTCGATGGCCCTGTCCGCCAGGTAGGAGGGGGTTGCCACGTTGCCGGGATGGGAAACGAGATCACGCGCGAAGGCAACCGCTTCACAGATGGTCCGGCGCTCGCTCGCCGTGCGCTCCGCCGCTTCCCTCCCCCCTTCGTCGGCGGCGAGAATGACCAACTCGGCGACCGTTGGCTCCTCCGGCTGTGCGGTCTTATAGATGTCGAACGAATAGCTACCGAGGAGAAACCCTTCCACGGCACCATCTAGAATGTGGTCAGCCTCCGCCGCCCGATGGAGCACGGATGAGAACCGGGTGACACCGGCTGCGCGGACAGCTTTCACCGCCGTGCCAGCCGCCTGGCGCACCCTGTCAACAGTCAGCTCCTCCCCCTTCCCCAGCCCCACGAGAAGGAGCCGTTGCGCCGGAAGGCGGCCAATCGTGTGAATAAGTTTGGTTTTATTGAGTTTACCGGCAAACTCTCCGCTCTCGGCCAGGGCCGCGAGCCCCCCCTGGAGCGCTTCGTCGAGGCGGCGGACAAGGACATCGTCCATGTAGCGCCCTTCGAGACAGCCAAGCACGAGGAGCGGGCAGGGGTGGACAGCCGGATCGGCCGCAACAGTGGTTATGTTCATCAAAGTTCCTCCCTTGAGATAAAAAGGGGCGCAGCCGCCGTGACCGCACCCCTTCATGTGAGCAAATCTCCCTGCTATTCAACCCGTATGGCGATGAAATAGTTGCCGTCGCCTCGCCGAACAAGGACACGGACGACGTCACCTTTCTTCAGCGTACGTACCGCCCTGTCGTACTCTTCGACGCTGCTGACGGTGCGGCCGGCGATCTCGCGAATGATATCGCCCGGAAGAATTCCTCCTTCTTCGGCAGCACTTCCCGACTTGACACCCGTCACCACCACCCCTTGAGTCTCTTTGAGCCCCATGCGGGAGGCGAGTTCTTTGTTCAGCACCTTCACGGTGAGGCCCATCTTGTCATCAGCGGCTTTCTGGTCTGCCTCGTCACCTGACTCGGCCAGCCGCCCGATGGTGACGGAGACGTCCTGGGGCTTGCCGTCACGAAGGATTTTCAGCGTAACCGCCTTGCCGATGGGAGTGGCGGCCACGGCCCGCGGCAGCTCGTTCATCTCGCGGATCTTCTTGCCGTCGAACTCAAGCACGATGTCGCCGCTCTTGAGCCCCGCTTTTGCGGCAGGGCCATCCTTGACCGCATCGGCGATAAGCGCCCCCTTCTCTCCTTCGAGCCCGAAGGAGCGGGCCAGATCCGGGGTAATGGGCTGCACCGTTACCCCGAGCCACCCCCTGATCACCTTTCCCTTCTCCTCAAGTTGCGGGATGACCTCCTTGGCCATGTTGACGGGAATGGCAAAGCCGATCCCCTGCCCCCCCGCCACGATGGCGGTGTTGATACCGATAACCTTCCCCTCGGCGCTGAAAAGGGGTCCGCCGGAGTTGCCCGGGTTGATGGATGCGTCGGTCTGGATAAAGTCGTCGTAGGGGCCGCTGCCGATGACACGCCCGGTGGCGCTGACGATGCCGGCCGTGACGGTCTGGGCAAGACCAAAGGGGTTGCCGATGGCCATGACCCACTCACCCACTTTGATCTCGTCACTGTTGCCAAGGACCGCCACGGGGAGTTGATCCTTGCTGTCGATCTTGATGAGGGCCAGGTCGAGCTTCTCGTCGGCTCCCTTCAGCTCGGCCTTGAACTCCCGCCCATCGGATAGCCGGACCTTTATCTCATCGGCACCCGCAACCACATGGTTGTTGGTGATGATGAACCCTTGATCGCTGATGATGAATCCGGACCCGAGACTCCGCTCCCGCTGGGAACGCCGGGGAGAGTCCTCGAAGAACCGCTCGAAGAAGTCCTGGAAGGGATCGGGTGAGGGGGAACGCCGCTGGGGGCGCCGCGGAGCCGGGTTCTTGGACGTACTGATGTTGACGACGGTCGGCTTGAGCTTCTCGGCCAGCGCCACGAAATCGGGTGCCAGGACCTTTGCCGGGGCATCCCCGACCGCAAGCAGCGCCAGACAGGCGGCAATGGCGAGAGTTGCGAGGAATCGCTGAGAAACCAGTCTCATGGGGACCTCCATTGATAGAATGATCACTTACATGCTAATAACCCCCCGGGGGTTTGTCAACCCGCGCCAGCCTGTCGCACATGACAGGAGTGGTCGCACGGGGGGTACGCCGGGGGGGGCAAACCCTTATTTCTCTTGCAACGCCGCGAACCATTCGATTAGTATGGCACCATTTCCGCAGTAAGGGACGATGCCTGATGAAGAAGGTTTACCTGCTCACCATACTGCTGCTCGTCCTCAACTCCCTGGCAGCGGCACACCTCGCGGCCGGCATTGTTACTCACCGACTTTCCCGATCCTACCCGAAAGCCGCGGCAACGCCATCCCCCCCTCGAGCCGACGCCACGAACGACGAGTTGGCCTCGTTCGCACCGATTCTGGACCGGGGACTGTTCGGCAAGGCGACACAAGGAGCCCTGACGCCGGTGACAGCGAGGTCCGCGCCTGCCGCCGGAGGGCCAGCGGCCGCCCAGGGGGATCTGATTCTTGTGGGGACAGCCCGGGGCTCGTTCCGCGAAACCTTTGCCCTCATCCGGCGCTCTGCCCCCCCGGAGGAGCGGGTCTTCCGCCCGGGAGACCAGGTCTTCGGCGCAGGACGACTCGTCAGCGTGCGGAAGGAGAGCGTCGAGATTCTCGCCGGCAACCGGAGAATCAGACTCCTCACCCCCACGGCAATACCTGTGGAGCCTCCACCCTCACCAGCAGGCCACCCTGTAACCCAGATGACCACAGGAAGCGCCATCATCGACCAGCGCCTCCTGAACGCGGCCCTCGACAACATCGGCCAGGCCATGACCGACGCGCGCCTTCTGCCGAGCCTGAAGGAGGGGAAGGTGGAGGGTTTCCGCGTCTCGGAAGTGAAGCCGTCGGGAGTGTTCGCCACGGTCGGCATCAGAAACGGCGACGTGCTGCTGCGGATCAACGAACTCCCCATCGATTCGCCGGAACGGGCGATTCAGACGCTCGCCTCCCTGAAGGGGCAAAACCGGATCAGGATCGATCTCCTCAGGGACGGCCAACCGGCAACGTTTACCTATGACATACGATAACAGCGGACTCAGAGTCCCGTCGCCGATGCAGACGGCCTGAACCTCCCGCGGAGGAATGCCTTGAAGAACTCTATCCCGTATCTCCTAGCAGCATGGGCCCTCACCCTGGCCCTCCTCGCCCCGCTTCCTGCCCACGCCAAGGGAGTTGTCCTCAACTTCAACGACGTGGACATCGCCACCATGGTGAAGTTCATCAGCGACCTGACCGGCAAGAACATCGTCATGGACGAGCGGGTACGAGGCAAGATTTCGGTCTACTCCCCTTCGAAGCTCTCCCCCGACGAGGCGTTCAACGTCTTCACCTCGGTCCTTGAGCTGAAAGGGTTCACGGTCCTGCCGGCGGGCAAGGTCTACAAGATCGTCCCGACGGCGGCGGCAAAGCAGTCGGGAATGAGGATCGTCACGGAGAAAGACCGGTTGCCGGTGAACGATGCCTATGTGGCCCGGGTAATTCCGCTGGAGCGGATCTCGGCCCAGGATGCGTTCTCCTTGCTGCAGCCCATAGTCTCCAAGGACGGCTACCTTGCATCCCTGGGAGCAAGCAACATGCTGCTGGTGGTCGATTCGGCCCTGAACATCGAAAAGCTGATGGGAATCCTTACCCTGGTGGATACCCCCCTGAAGCGGGAAGGAGCCGAGATCGTCTTCCTGAAGAATGCCTCGGCCGACAACGTGGCGGCAGTGGTCCGCGACTGGCTCGGCGGCAGGGACAGGGCACCGCGCGCCGCGGTTCAGCCCGGGCAGGGAGCCGCATCGTCCCCGCCGGGGAGCCTCGTGGTTCCCGATGCGCGGCTGAACGCCCTCATCGTCTTTGGCACCGATAAAGACAAGGAGGACATCAAGAAGCTGATCGCCCTCGTGGACGTCGCCCCGCCCACCACCAGCAGCAAGATCAATGTCTACTACCTTGAGAACGCCGATGCCACCGACGTGGCAAAGGTCCTGGACGGCATCGTGAAAGGCGCGACGGCCGCCCCGACCCCCCAGGCGGGAGCGGGCAGCCCCTCCCAGCAGCCCCTCTTCGAGAGCAACAAGATATCCATCACCCCCGACAAGGCCACCAACTCGCTGGTCATCATGGCCTCCCCGGCCGACTACCAGAACCTTCTCCAGGTGATCCAGAAGCTGGACAAGCGGCGCCGCCAGGTCTTCGTCCAGGCGGTCATCGCCGAGGTCGCCATCGACAGGCTCTCGGAGATCGGCCTCCAATCGACGGTGTCTGGCGGCGGGATCACCGGCAACACCGCCGGTGCCGGAATTTTCGACCCCTTCAGCATCGCCGCCGGCAGCACCCCCCAGTCACAGCTCCTCTTCACCGTCTTGAAGGGTTTCGCCACAGGCTCCAACCTCCAAATCGGCGGAATCCTCAAGGCGCTTGTCGATGACGGTACCATCAACGTCCTCTCCACCCCTACCATCCTGACCTCCGACAACAAAGAGGCGGAGATCTTCGTCGGGGAGAACGTCCCGTTTATTACCCAGACCAACCTGAGTTCCACAGGTCTCTCTCAGCAGTCGGTGGAACGGAAGGACACCGGCATAACCCTCCGGATCACCCCCCAGATCAGCGAAGGAGAGTTCGTGAAGCTCGACATCTACCAGGAAATCTCTGATGTCAAACAGGACAAGGGGCAGGCGACGGACCTGGTCACCAGAAAACGCTCGGCCAAGACCGCGGTGGCGGTGAAGGACAAGGAAACGGTGGTGATCGGCGGCCTGATCCAGGACCGGGACACAGAGAGCATCAGGAAGATACCGCTCCTGGGGGACATCCCGATCCTGGGGTGGCTCTTCAAGACCAAGACGACCCAGCGGCAGAAGATCAACCTGATGATCGTCCTGACGCCGCGGATCATCCGCGGGGCCCAGGAAATGACAGAGGTGTCCGAAGCTCAAAAAGGGAAGTTCGGGGAGGCCCTGAAGCGGGATGAATCCTTCAGCCTCCTGCAAGAGCTGAAGCTGGTACCATGACTGATACCCATGACGTAGAATCCATGGCCGCCCGACTCGGCATCCCCTTTACGGCCGAGATCGAGGACGGCGAGGCGGACCTCGCGCTCCTTGCCCGGCTCCCCCTCTCCTTCGCCAGGGGGCGGCTCGTGCTCCCCCTCCAGGAACGGGACGGCAAGCTGGTGGTGGTCGCTGGCAATCCGGCCGACCTGGCCGCCATCGACGAGGTGCGGGGGGTCTACGGCATGGCGGTGGAGACGGTGGCCACCTCCCCACGGGTAGTCCTCGACACGGTGAACCGGCTCTATGCGCGGCTCGGCAGCTCGGCCCAGGAAGTCGTGGAAGAACTGGAGGGGGAGGACCTGTCGGTCATCGCCACCGCCCTCTCGGAGCCGAAGGACCTTCTGGATCTGACCGACGAGGCGCCGGTGATCCGGCTTCTCAACTCTATCCTCGCCGAGGCGGTGAAGGAGCGGGCCAGCGACATCCACATCGAGCCCTACGAGCGGGAACTGGAGGTCCGGTTCCGGATTGACGGCATCCTCTATCCCAAGCTCTCCCCCCCGAAGGTGGTGCAGGAGGCGCTGGTGTCGCGGGTGAAGATCATGGCCGGGCTCAACATCGCCGAGAAACGCCTCCCCCAGGACGGCCGGATCCGGGTCATCGTCGCCGGCCGGGACGTGGACATCCGGGTCTCCCTCATCCCCACCTTTTTCGGCGAACGAGTGGTGCTACGGCTTCTCGACCGGCAGAAGGGGCTCGTCTCCCTTGCCGACATCGGCTTCACGGAAGCAGGGGTCAGGGCTGCGGAGCGGCTCCTGGGAAGGACGAGCGGCATCATCCTCGTCACGGGGCCGACCGGCAGCGGCAAGTCCACCACCCTGTACGCGTGCCTCAACCACCTCAACGCGCCACAGAAGAACATCATCACCATCGAGGACCCCATCGAGTACCAGGTAAAGGGAGTCGGCCAGATTCAGGTGAACCCCAGAATCGACCTCACCTTTGCCAACGGCCTGCGCTCCATCCTGCGGCAGGATCCCGACATCATCATGGTGGGGGAGATCCGCGACGCCGAGACGGCGGAGATCGCCATGCAGGCATCGCTGACCGGTCACCTGGTCCTCTCCACCCTCCACACCAACGATGCGGCCACTGCCATCAGCCGGCTCATCGACATGGGGATCGAGCCGTTCATGGTCGCCTCGTCCCTCTCGGCGGTGCTGGCCCAGCGGCTCGTGCGCCGCATCTGCCCTCACTGCCGGGAGCCGTACGCCCCCGACCGGGAGTACGCCGGCATCCCCCTTCCGCCGACCCTCTACCGGGGCCGGGGATGCGACCGCTGCTTTGGCATCGGCATGGCGGGTAGAACTGGCATCTACGAGTTTCTGCCGATCGATGGCGAGGTCTGCTCCATGATCATCAGGCGGACTCCGGCGGGGGCGATCAAGGAGTACGCCACCGCCAAGGGCATGAGGACCCTGAGGGAGGATGGCCTCGCCAAGGCAGCCGCGGGAATCACCACCATCGAGGAGGTGCTGAGGGTGACGCAGGAGGAGTATGCCGACCTTCCGGTATAGCGCCTACACGACCGGAGGGAGGGAGACCGCCGGCACCGTCGAGGCTGAGAGCCTGAAGGAGGCACGGCTTCGGCTGAAGCGCGACGGCCTCTTCCCCCGGGAACTGGACCCAGCCGACGAAACGGGAGCAGCGCCGTCGCGGCTCATCTTCGGAAAAGGCACCAGCCTGGCCGAACTCTCCCTCCTGACGCGGCGGCTCGCAACGCTCATCGGCTCCCAGGTGCCGGTGTTCGAGGCTATCTCCACCCTCGGGGAGCAGGAGGAGCCTGGAGAGCTGAAGAAGGCCCTCGGGCGGGTCCGCGAGCGTCTTGCCGAGGGGGGGAGCCTTTCCCGCGCCCTTGCGCTGGAGCCGCGGCTCTTCAGCGAGAGTTACGTGGCGTTGGTGGCGGCCGGTGAGGCGAGCGGCGCCCTTGACGCGGTGCTGGAGCGGCTGGCGCTCTTCCTGGAGGAGCAGCGGGCCATCCGGAACAAGGTGAGCGCGGCCCTTGCGTACCCCCTCCTCATGACCGTGGTGGGGGGCACCGTGATGCTCTTCCTCCTCGCCTTCGTCATCCCCAAAATCGTCGCCATCTTCCAGGACAACCGAGCAGCCCTCCCCCTCATTACCATCGCCCTCATCAAGGCGAGTTTGTTCCTGCGGAGCTTCTGGTGGCTGCTGCTTGCCCTGGTGGCCGGCGCGGCCCTGCTCTACCGCCGGCTGATGCGCACCGAACCCTTCCGGCTCCGGCGAGACCGGCTGATCCTCCGCCTCCCCCTGGTGGGCCGACTTCTGCGGCAGCTGATCCTTTCCCGTTTCGCCAAGATTCTGGGGCTGCTCCTGGCCAGCGGCGTGCCGGTCATGCGGGCCATGGAGATAACGGGGGAAGTGGCGGTTAACCGGGTCTACCGCGCCGCGCTCAACGGCATCGCGGCGGAACTGGCCGAGGGCGGAAGCCTCTCGAAGGCCCTGCGTGCCTCCGGCCTCTTTCCGCCGCTTCTGGTCCACATGGTGGCCGTGGGCGAGAAGGGGGGGACGCTGGAAGAGATGCTCGCCAAGGCGGGACACGCCTTCGAGCGGGAGTTCGAAACGGCCATCGCGGGGCTCATGGCCCTGCTGGAGCCGCTCCTGGTCCTCGCCATGGGGGCGGCCGTGGGGCTCGTGGTCCTGGCGGTGCTCCTGCCGATTTTTGAACTGAACCAGCTTATCCGTTGATGACATCCGGAGGTTTGTGCCCATGAACAGAACAGCTCGCGACGGCCGCGGCTTCACCCTCATCGAGATCATGGTGGTCATCGCCATCCTGGCGCTCCTGGCGGCGCTGGTGGCGCCAAAGATCATCGGCCGCTCCGACGACGCCAAGGTGGCCGACGCCAAGGTCCAGATCAGGAACCTGGAGACGGCGCTGAAGCTCTACAAGCTCGACAACGGCGCCTACCCATCCACGGAGCAGGGGCTGGCGGCACTGGTGGCCAGGCCGACCGTCGGCGTTATCCCCAGGAACTACCGGCCCGAGGGATACCTGGAGGGCAAGAGGGTGCCCAAGGACCCTTGGGGGAACGACTTCATCTATCTCTCGCCCGGCGAGCACGGTGACTACGACTTCTCCTCCCTCGGCGCCGACGGCGTAAAGGGGGGCGAGGGAAAGAATGCGGATATCGAGAGCTGGAACCTCCAGTAATTCCGGCTTCACCCTGATGGAGCTGGTGGTGGTGATCGCCATCCTCGCCCTGGCCGCGGCCATCGTGCTGCCGAGGCTTCAGGTGAGCCGCTCGGCGGAGCTCAGCCGCTCGGCCCGGCAGCTGGCGGCCACCATCCGCTTCCTGCAGGACCGCGCCATCACCACCAAGACCACGTACCGAATGCGCCTGGAGCTTGGGGGAAATGCCATCTCAGTCACCCGGACGCTCCCCGACGGCAGCGAGGAAACTCCCGACGACCAGCTGCTCCGCCGGCCATTCCTTGCCGACGGGATCACCGTGGCAAGCGTCATCACCCCACGGGGCGGAAAGCGCCAGGCCGGCGAGGCGGTCATCCCCTTCGGCGTGGCCGGCCTTGGCGAATTCACGATGATCCACCTGCGGAACGGCGACGACGCCATGATGACCGTTCTGGCGTACCCCTCGTCCGGCACGGTGACCGTGGCCGAGGGGTACCGGGAGGAGGCGCCGTGACGCGCACGTCCGCGAGCGAGGAAGGGTTCACGCTCCTGGAGGTGATGATCGCCCTGGCCATCATTGCCGGCGTCGTCTCCACGGTCATTGCCGCCGTGAACCACCATCTGGCCATCATCTCCCGGGACCGGGACGAGGGGGTCGCCATCCTCCTGGCGCGGCAGAAAATCGACGAACTCAGCACGGAAGCGGAACTCCCCGAGAAGAAGGAAGGGACCTTCGCCCCGTCCCGTCCCGCCTATAGCTGGGAGCTTACGACCACCCCGACGGAGGTGCCCGGCCTCCGGAAGATGACCCTGGCTGTCGCATGGGAAGGAAAGAAGAGGAGCCTTGCACTTGTGCGCTACGTGGCGAAATAGCCCCCTTCGGCCGGCCACGGGAACCAGGGGTTTCACGCTGCTGGAGACGCTGGTGGCGCTCCTTCTCCTCGCCATCGTCAGCGCCGCCCTCTACGGCAGTTTCTTTTCTGTGGTCCGCGCCCGGGAGCGGTCCGCGGAGGGGGGGGAGCAGCGCCGGGAGCTGCACGGGACCCTCGACCTAATCCGTCGGGAAGTGGCGGGGGCAATCTACCGGCAGGGAAACACCCGGCTCAGCTTCGTGGTGGAGGACCGGGACATTTTCGGCAAGCCGGCATCGACCCTGGCGCTGACCACCATCGCCCCTCCGGCCGGCGAGGGAAGCTACCCCGCCTCGGACCTCCTGGCGGTCCGGTACGCCATGAAGGAGAGGGAGCGCTCCCTCTACCTCACGCGTGAGGCCACCGACCCCTTCTCAAGCGTGAAACCGATCCCGTACCCCCAGATGGAGGAGATCGAAGGGTTTCTGGTGGAGTGTTACGACGGCAGCAGCTGGGTGCGGAGCTGGAACACGGAACTCAACCCGACGCTCCCCCGGCGGGTCCGAATCACCCTGACCCTGAGGGAGGGGGAAACGAGCGCCGAGTTCAGCACCCTCGCACAACCGATGGTGCAGCCGTGAGGGAGGACCAGAGGGGATTCGCCCTCATCCTGACGCTGGTGGTCACGGCGCTCCTGGTGGCGGTGGCGGTGGAGTTCATCCATGGCGTCTACGTGGACACCTCCCTCCACCGCAACCGAGTGAACCTGCAGCAGGGGAGCCTCATGGCGCAGGGGGGAATCGCCGGCGGGGTCGCCTATCTCCGGCAGCTGCGGGCCGCCGGCAAGGAGACCGAGCTCATGGGCCTCCTGGCAAATCCGCTGGTAGTGGAGGACGAGAAGGGAGCGGTGTCGGTAACCGTGGAGGAGGAAAACGGGAAGCTCAACTTGAACGCCGTCACCCAGCCCAACGGCGCCCCCTACGACTTCAACGACAGGGTTGAGCGGCGTCTCCTGAGGCTCCTCGGCCTCTCCCCGGCCCTTCACGACACCCTGGCCGACTGGGTGGACACCGACGACACCCCCCGCCCCGACGGCGCTGAGTCTGCCTGGTACCGGGGCCTCCCCTCCCCCTACAGCTCCCGGAACAGCCGCTTCGAGACCTTCGGGGAGCTGGGGCTGGTCAGGGGATCGTCCACGACCGTGATGACAAAACTTCGTCCCTGCGCCACCGTCTACGGAACAGGGACCACCATCAACATCAACACCGCACCGTCGCCGGTGCTTGAGGCCCTCGACGACGACATGACCCAGGCCCTGGCCCGGGCCATCGTCGAACGGCGCCGCGACAGGCCTTTCACGAGCCTGGGACAGCTCAGCGAGATCCCGGGTATGGAGCGGATCGCCGGACGGCTCGATCCGGGATGGGTCGGGGTAAAGGGATCCATCTACCGGCTCGTCGCCACGGCCACCGTGGGCGAGGCGCAGCGGATCGTCGAGGCGGTGGTGACAATCGACGGAGCGCAACCGACCTATCTCTACTGGAGAGAGTACTGATGACCTACCTCGTGATTGAATGGAGCGGTTCTGCCGTGACCCTGAGCCGTTTCCTGGCCCGGCGGGGCGAACTGGTCTTCCAGGGGGCGGACCGCCGGCAGGCCGCTGCGGGCGAACTTACCGCAACCTTGCAGGAGATGGCCCCTCCCACCGGCGACGACTGCCGCTGCATCCTCGCTCTGCCGCTTGCCCATCTCTTCATGCGGGAGCTGGAACTGCCGATCCGCGACCGGCAGAAGCTCCGGGAGCTGCTCCCGCTGGAGCTCAGGGGAGAAACCGCCCTGGATGCCGACGAGCTGGTCTTCGCCGGTCTCCCCCTCGCGGGGAGCACGGTGCTGGCCGTCTGGGGGAGGAAGCGGGAGCTGGCGGCACTGATCCGGAGCGCCGCCGAAGCCGGGGTTGAGCCCGAAGTGGTCACCGCCGCGCCCCTCCACTGGGGGGAGATCCTGCCGCAAAGCGCCGGGACCGTGGCGATTACCGACGGCGCCGCCATGGCCGTCTACCGGGACGGTGAACCGCTCTTCTTCCGGGCGGTGGCGGGCGGCGACGAGGTGACGCAGACCCTGGCGCTGCTTGAAGCCGGCAAAGGTATCACCGTGCAGCGGACCTGCGGCATCGGCACGTCGGAGAGTGTCGTCGCCTCAACCGTCGAGCCCCTTCCCGTCCCCCCCGGACTCGCCGCCGCCTTCGGCGGGGACGAGTCGGCCGCGCGCCGGCACGCCGGGGCTTGGGCGCTGGCGCAAGCCGTCGCGCAAGGGGAGGCGGTTGATCTCCGCTCCGGCGAGCTGGCCTGGACAAAGGGACGGGAGCTGCTGCAGCGCCGTCTTCGCATTCCCCTTGCCCTTGCCGGGCTCCTGGTGGTTCTCCTGGCCGCCGACGCCGCCGTCCGCTACACCCTCGTGAAGCGCGACCTGGCCTCCCTCGACACGGCCATCGGCGCCATTTACCGGGAGGTATTCCCCGCCAGGAAGAAAAGCCCTGACGAGCCGGCAGAGATGCGGGCGGAACTCAGGAAGCTCGGGGCAGCCGGAGGAAAGAGCGAGGCCCTCGCCACCCTCAGGAAGCTGGCTGAGGCCAAGGGAGACGACATTGCCGGCCTCTTCGAGGTGGAGCTCGACGGCAGCCAGGTGCGGATCAAGGGGGATGCCCGGTCGGCCCAGGTGGTGAACGACTACGCAAGCCGCCTGGGGGGAAGCCTTGCCTCCGTCGATGTGGGACAGATCACCTCGAAACCGGACGGCAGCGTTACCTTTGCCATCCGGGGGAGTCTGAAGGAGGCGGCGAAATGAACCAAATCCACCTGCTCCGCAACGGCTGGAACTCCCTGGACCGGCAGACCAGGCTCCGCTGGGGCTATGCCGTGATTGCCGCCCTCGCCCTGGCAGTGCTCCTCTCCCTGGCCTCGGACCGGATCGCCCTGCTCGAGAAGAAGCGCCTTCGCCGCGAGGCGGACCTGGTGGAAATGATGGCCCTCAAGTCCCGTATCATCGAGGCCCGGACCGCCTCCCAGCGGCTCACGAACCGTCTTGCGGCCGCCCAGGGGAGCGACTCGCCGGCCAGGATCATCGAGGATATCGGCATCAAGGGAAAGTCCGGCCGAATCACCCCCATGAAGGGTGAAGAGCGGGGCGGATTCGTGGAGGATGCCGCCGAGGTGAAAATCGACGGGCTCACCGCCAACGAGGCGGTCAACCTGCTGCACCGCCTTGAAAAGGGTCCCAGGCCGGTCATCGTCAGAAAGGCCCTCATCCGGACCCGCTTCGACGACCCTTCCCGCCTGGACCTGACCCTCACGGTGGCGCTCCTGCGGCCGGCCCCGGCGACGCGATGACCCGACGCCGGCTCCTGTACGGAGGGTGCGGCGCCCTTGCATGCATCTTCCTCATCCTGGCGTTCACGGTCATCCTCGTCCCCTCCCGGGAGATCGAGGGAGTCATCATCCGCCGGCTCGCCGCGGAGGGGTACACCTTCCACTCCTCAGGGTTCGGGAAAACCTTTCCCCTCGGCATAGCCGCCGGGGGAGTGACCCTCGCCGACAGACGGGGGGTGCTCCTGCGTCTCGACCGGTTGCGGGCACGGATCGCGATCATCCCGCTCCTGACCGGCAAGGGGGTCGTCCTCTTCGACGGCGCCCTCGGCCCCGGCAGGATCGCGGGCACGGCGGAGCGAGACGGAGCGACACACATCGAGGCCCGGGATATCCGCCTGGACGACATCCCCTTTTTCCGGACCGTGGCCGATGCTCAGGTGAAGGGGATCCTCGCGGCCGACGCCACCTTCCGGGGAACGGGTCCGCGGGCAACCGGCGAGATCCGCCTGGAAGTCAACGGGGCCGATGTCCGCAGCGTGAAGCTCGGCGGCACGCCGATCCCCGACGCCACCTACGACAGGGTCAGGGGAAAGGTCCGGATAGGGAACGGCAGGGCGACCCTCGACAGTGTCGCCCTCCAGGGAGAAGGCATCTACATCCGCCTTGCCGGAGGATTCCCGCTGGCTGCCCCCCTCGGCGCATCCCCCCTCGATCTGACTCTGGAACTGATGCCCCAGCCCGCATTCCTCAACCGGCAGAGGGTCATCTTCGCGCTGATGACGAAATACCTCGTCACTCCCGGCCAATACAGGCTCCCGATACGCGGAACCCTGGACAAACCGCTCCTTCCGTGAGGACGTGTTCGAGCAGATCAAACAACGGTATACTCCATCGTTGCATTTTTCATTCTAATGGCTACAATGGCCTGACCACTGAGCCGCCCATGGGGCTCAACCCTACACAATGCAGGAGGAGCCGATGATCCGGTTCACGGGTGTCCATAAATGGTTCAAGGATCTGCACGTCCTGAACGATATCAACCTCCACGTGGCCAAAGGCGAGGTGGTGGTTGTCTGCGGCCCCTCGGGCTCGGGGAAGTCGACCCTCATCCGGACCGTCAACCAGCTGGAGCCGATCAACCAGGGTCAGCTCGTGGTGGACGGCATGGACCTTTCGGACCCGAAGACCGACATCAACAAGCTTCGAGCCGAGATCGGCTTCGTCTTCCAGCAGTTCAACCTCTACCCCCACCTCTCGGTGATGAAGAACATCACCCTCGCCCCGGTCAAGATTCGCGGAACTGCGCAGAAGGAAGCCACGGAGCAGGCCATGGCCCTCCTGGAGCGGGTCGGGCTCGCCCACAAGCATGATGCCTATCCGTCCCAGCTGTCGGGGGGGCAGCAGCAGCGGGTGGCCATCGCCCGGGCCCTGGCCATGCGGCCCAAGATCATGCTCTTCGACGAGCCGACGTCGGCCCTGGACCCGGAGATGATCGGCGAGGTGCTGGCGGTCATGAAGGATCTGGCCCAGAGCGGCATGACCATGGTCGTCGTCACCCACGAGATGGGGTTTGCCCGGGAGGTCTCCCACCGGATCACCTTCATGGACCACGGCGTGATCCTGGAAGAGGCGCAGCCGGAGGAGTTTTTCAAGAACCCGCGGCACGACCGGGCGAAGCAGTTCCTGAAGCAGCTCTTGTCGCCGATGCATTGATGCTCCCCACGGGGAGACACCACCACACGAAGGAGGCACTGATGAGAACATTTGTTGCTGGTGTAGTGACGGCCGCTCTGGTGGCCATGACGGGCGCGGCCCTGGCGGCTCCGCCGGCGGACACGCTGGTTGAGGTGAAGAAGAAGGGAGTTCTGGTGGCCGGGGTCAAGGACTCGCTCCCCCCCTTCGGCTATATCGACGAGAAGAGCCGCCAGATTGTCGGCTACGACATCGACTTCGTGAATGCCATCGCCAAAAAGCTCGGGGTGAAAGTGGAGCTCAAGCCGGTCACCTCGGCGAGCCGGATGCCCCAGCTCCAGGAGGGGAACATCGACATCATCGCCGCCACCATGACCAAGAACCCGGAGCGGGCGAAGCAGATCGACTTCAGCCACACCTATTTCTTCACCGGCCAGAAATTCATCGTGAAGAAAGGGTCCGTGAAGAGCCTCAAGGACCTTGATGGCAAGAAGATCGGCACGGCAAAGGGATCGACCTCGGAGCAGAACGTCAAGAAGGCGATCCCCACCGCCACGGTCCTCTCCTTCGACGACTATCCCCAGGCATTCCTGGCCCTGCAGCAGGGCAAGGTTGCCGCGGTAACCACCGACGAGGCGATCCTGGCCGGCATCCTCGCCAAGGCCCCTAACAAGGCCCAGTTCGAGATCCCGAGCCTCCAGATTTCCGACGAGCCCTACGGTCTCGGGATGAGAAAAGGGGACAAGGCGTTCGTCGACTTCGTCAACAAGACCATCCTGGAGATGGAGAAGAGCGGCGAAGCCAAGAAGATTTTCGACAAGTGGTTCGGGCCCAGCACCCAGTTCCACCTTGACCGGAACTTCAAGATAACAGCGGACAAGTAACCATCTCCAACGCCGTCGGGGTGGCGGGAATTCACCCTCGCCACCCCGTCCACCACGATGTGAGGATTTCGCGTGCTCAGCTACCAATTCGACTGGTCAGTCGTCACATCCGGGAAATACTTCGAGTGGCTCGTCTCCGGCATCAAGGTAACGCTCCAGCTCTCGGCCGTGTCCATCGTCCTGGCGTTCCTGGTGGGGCTCCTGATCGCCGTGATGCGGATGAGCCACGTGAAGCCCGTGCGCTGGTTCGCCCACGCCTACCTCGAATTCTTCCGCAACACCCCTCTCCTGGTGCAGATCTTCTTCTGGTACTTCGGCTCCTACAAGATCCTTCCCCAGGCGGTGAACGACTGGCTCAACGCCACCAACTTCGAATTCGCCGCCGCAGTCATCGCCCTCACCATCTACACGTCGGCCTTCATCGCCGAGGATATCCGCTCCGGGGTCCTCTCAATCCCCAAGGAGCAGATGGAAGCGGCCCGCAGCGCCGGCTTCTCCTACCTGCGGTCCATGCAATACATCATCCTCCCCCAGGCAGTGCGGATCACCGTGCCGCCGCTGGTGAACCAGTTCCTGAACCTGGCCAAGAACTCCTCCCTGGCCATGAGCATCGGGGTCATGGAGATCACGTACCAGGCCCGGCAGGTGGAGAGCTATACCTTCAAGGGGTTCGAGGCCTTCACGGCCGCGACCCTGGTCTACCTGGTCATCTCCGTCGCCATCACGGCGCTGGTCCACCTCTACAACACCCGGGTCCTGAACCTGCAGCGGGCGGCTTGACATGGGCGAGTTCTTGAACTTTCAGGTCATTGCGGACAACTTCGTCTACTTCATGATCGGGCGCTTCCCCCATGGTCCCCTCGGAGGCCTGGGGCTTACCATTTACCTCGCCGTGGTCTCCTGCATCCTCTCCTTCTTCGGCGGACTCATCCTGGGAATCCTGAGCATCGTGAAGAACCCGGTCATCCGCTACCCCGTGGTACTCTTCATCAACACCGTGCGCGGCATGCCGCTCCTCATGGTCATCTTCTGGATGTACTTCCTCATGCCGGCCCTCATGGGAAAAACGGTCCCCGAGAGCCGGACCGTCATCGCCGGGCTCACCCTCTTCACCTCCGCCTACATGTCCCAGATCGTCCGGGCGGGGATCGAGGGAATCCCCAAGGGGCAGACCGAAGCGGGCATCTCCACCGGCCTCAAGCACTGGCAGGTGATGCTCTACATCGTCCTTCCCCAGGGGCTTCGCAACATGATCCCCTCCTTCGTGAACCAGTTCGTATCCCTCATCAAGGACACCTCCCTGGCGTTCATCGTCGGTGTCTCCGAACTGACCCACGTGGCCACCCAGATCAACAACCGGACCATGGCCTATCCCACCGAGATCTTCATCTTCATCGCCTTCGTCTACTTCGTCCTCTGCTATGCCTTCACGTCCCTCTCCCGCTGGCTGGAGAGGCGGCTGGCATGGCGCAAGGCGATCTGAACGAATCAGGGGTTGTCCCTGTAATCAGTGTAGGGTTCGTGGTGTGGCCGCCATCGCCCTGAGCGCCCTTACCCGCTCCACCACCGGGGGGTGCGAATAGTAAAATGCCGCATAGAGAGGATGGGGATGGAGGTTGGCGAGGTTCTCCGTGGAGAGCTTCACCAGGGCCGAGGCGAGTGCCTCGGGGTCGCCCGTGATCTGGGTGGCGAAGCGGTCCGCCTCCCGCTCGTGGCGGCGGGAGAGCCAGCTGGAGAAGGGAGTCAGGGGGAAGGAAACGATTGACCCCAGGAAGCCGAGAATGACGAACCGGGCGGCCAGGGAGGCATCGGCGAGCCCGATGATGCCGGGGAGGCCGTCCCATGCGGTGAGACGCCAGGCGAGCCACGCGGTGGCCAACGCCCCCAGCTGCGTCATGATGAGCCGGTTGCGGATGTGTCCCTTCTTCCAGTGGCCGATCTCGTGGGCCAGCACCGCCAGGATCTCCCGGTGGGTCATCTGCCGGATGAGGGTGTCGTAGAGAACGATCCGCTTCACCCTGCCGATGCCGGTGAAGTAGGCGTTGGAGTGGCGACTGCGCCGGGAGGCGTCCACCTGCATGACCCGGCTCACCGAAAGCCCCGCCTTCTCGGCCATGGCCTTGATCTCGGCCTCAAGCCCCTCCTCCCGCACCGGCTCGAACCGGTGGAACATTGGCTCGATGAGCACCGGGGAGAGGTACATGAGAAAGAGTGAGACGACGGCGAAGAATCCCCAGACCCAGAGCCACCACGCCGAGGGACGCCAGGCGATGAGGGCAAAGGCTCCAAAGACCAGAAGCCCCGTGAGGACAGCGGAAACCATGGTCGATTTCGCCAGGTCCGAAAACCAGAGGCCCGGCGTCATGGCGTTGAAGCCATAGCGGTTCTCCAGGCGGAAGGTCTCGTAGAGGCCGAAGGGGATGCCAAGAAGAGTCTGGACCAGCGTCAGGACAAGGAAGAAGAGGACACCGGCCAGAACGGGGGAGCCGGTGAGAGAGCCGATCCAGCGGTCATAGGCCGCCATGACGCCGCCGAAGAGGAAGAGCAGGAGCAGGCCGTTGTCGAACAGGGATTCCACGAGCCCGAAGCGGCTCTGGTCAATGGTGTAGGCAACAGCCCGGCGGAGGGTTTCCGGCTCCACCGCCCCCTCGAATTCGGGAGGGACCGTGGCGCCGTTGGCCTTCAGGTGGCGCAGGTTCAGGGTGCGCAGACAGAAGCCGGCGACGAGGGTACACAGAAACGCAACAACAGTAATGGCAGTCATGGGGGAAGGATACCCGAGGGGTGATGGCGTGTCGAGTCGTCCAGACAAAAAGGGGGGCGCTGGCCCCCCCTTCCCTGATCATCGGCTCAGCCAGGTTCTCAGTGCTTGATCGCGCCGTCCTCGATAACCACCGAATACTTGTAGCCGCCGCCGAAGTCCTTGTCCTTGCGGACGGTGCCGCTCGCGGTCACCACATCCCCCGTGGCCGGCAGATCCTGCGAGGTGACAGTCAGGTCATGGGTCCCCTTCTTGGCATCACCGCTGCCGTCCTGGAGGTGGATCCAGTTCTTGCCCATGATGCCGGAAGAAACCTTGGTCACCTTGCCACGTACGGCCACCGTCTTCCCATCCAGCTTACCCTTCTGCTGGTGGATCTCGGTCACCGTGTAGGCGTTGGGGCCGGCAGCCTTCGCAACGGCAATTTTTTCGGACGGCGTGACCACCCCCCCCTGGCTGCCGTGGGAGCTCTTCCCCTCGGTGCTTGCGGTCTGCACCGCGAGGCCTTCGGAGAAGTAGATGCTCTCGAAGGTCCGGTTCAGCCCCTTGCTGGCGAAGTTCTTCATCTCCATGCCCGGCTTGAGGGATATCTCGCGCCCCCTCTCAACCGGGCTCTCCGGAATGGCGGCCCAGACCTGCTTGCCATCCTTTTCGAGACAGATATAGGTATACCCGCCGCTCGAATGGGTTTCCACCACTTTACCCGCGAGGGGTACCGACCCCGGAGGAGTGCCGCCTCCCGCGGGCATGTTCCCGAAGGCCAGAGCGTAAACGGGAAGCGCTGCGAAGAAGAGGGTGAGGAAAAGCTTGCGTACGACGTTCATGCGCTACTCCTTGCCTGAAAAATTACGTTGTCACCATGCCCGGTGACAACTGCTTCAGCGTACCGGTTTCACTGAAAAATCACAACCGTTTTCCTGGTTCGGCCCTGGTGGCCACGCTACATGCCGGGCCGTGCATGGCGAACAAAATAAACCAAGGTTCTATACTATGGCGCCAAGCCGTTTTGCCCACAAATAATGCAGAAAGACCAGCGCGTTGCCCAACAAAAAAACAATAGTGATTCTGTACTGCTAACCAGCAGGCCGCACACAAGAAGATTGCCGGCATCCTTGCAATATTGATAGAAATGAGTTATACAGGCACTTCTCCCGCCGGGGAGACCACCCGATCACCACTACATCAATGCCGCCACGCAAGGCGAGCGGCCGCCGCCACGGAGGGCATGCATGACGCAGGAAGCTGTCTGCAGAGAGCGATACGATGGATTCGAAGGGGAAGTCGTGGGACTTCCCCTCGCCGATCTGATCCAGCTCAAGGGAAACAACCGGTTCACCGGCTGCATCTCCGTTGAGTTCGGCGGCCGGCAAGGAGCGATTTTTTTCCGCGACGGAGACATCATTCACGCGGAGAAGGGAAAGGCCTCCGGCGAGGAAGCCTTCCACCTGATCATGCGCTGGCCCGGCGGGCGTTTCGCCGTCCATCCAAAGGTAACCACCACGTGCCACAGCATCGACAAGAGCTGGCGCCATCTTCTCCTGGAATCCCACCGGCTCATGGACGAACGGCGCGATCCAGAGCCGGCGTCTCCACCGGCAACAACCGGTGGTGGCAAGGGCGAGCAGCAGGGCATGAGCGGGTTAACTGATCGGCTGAGGACCATCCCGGAGGTGACCGCAACGCTGCTCATCGACCGCAACGGCGTGCCGGTGGGCGATCGGAGGCCGGAGACCGAGGTCCTGGCTGCCCGCGGCTTCTACCTGGCCAACCTGGGAAGTCGTCTCGGCAGGTGCCTCGGCTTGGAGGAAGCCACGTCTGCCATACTGGAAGGAAGCCGCGAGCATCTCTTCATCTATACGGGAAAGCGCCATTACCTGGCTGTCGCCGCCACAGGGGAAAGCACGCCGGGCGTGGTCGAGGAGGGAATTCGCCGTGCCGTCGCCGGCGCCCGGCGGGGGAGCTGACATGGAGCGGGTCCTTGAGCAGCTTAATGGCACTCCCGGCGTTATCGGCAGCCTCCTCTGCGACCTGACGGGGACTGTTCGCGCCCACGCCTTCCCTCCCCTTTTCGACGAGAAGATGTTGCAGGAAACGGCGGCGGAACTTGCCGACGGCGCCTTTGCCCTTGGAATCGGCAACGGCGGCGGGGACGTGGCCGAATTCCGCTTCAGCGAAGGACGCATCCTGGTGAAGCCAGTGGCAGACGCGCTTCTTCTGCTTCTCTGTTCCCGAGGCGTCAACAGCCACCTCCTCGCCCTTTCTCTGAACGTTGCCTCGGCAAAGCTCCACAGACAACCCCGTGAAATGCAGGAAGAGACCGTTCCACTCAGGTCATGAGAATCTTGTTCTTCAGGATCAGGACCTCAAAGGCCAGCACACCCTTGTGGGCCAGCTTCTGAAACTCTCCCATCCTGGCTCCGAGCCGCGCCAGTGGTCCGGCGGCGCAGAGGATGGTCACCACCCGCCGGTTCATCTGCATCGGAACGAGGAGCAGCCCCTCGATCTCTCCGCCACCAAGGGCGGCAATGAGCCGCTCGTTTGCCGGCGTAGCGACCACAGTCCCCAGATAGACGCTCTTATTCCTGATGACCGTCTGCACCGCGGATGGTTCGTCGTGCCCGATCCGCAACTCCGGGAACCGGACGATCTTCTCACCGCCGGTGATCCCTTCCCACCCCGTTACGCAGTCATTCATGACCATCAGCAGCGCCGCCCGGTCGAACTCCTGGCCAACGAACCTGACCAGTGCCGTGGCAACCGCGTCCCGGTCCCGTACGTCGGCCAACTCCTGCGAGAGCGCATCGATGGTATAGCGCTCTGCCGCCGCGATCCTGGCTTCAGGCTCAGCGTCCTCATTCCACGGCACCAGTTCGTCGGCCTCACCGGGAATGGCCGCGAAATCGACCACATCCCGAGGTGCAAGGAGCACGTCGGCTGGCTTCGACCGGTAGGAGCAGGCACGTCTCCCCCCAAGCTCCTTCGACACCGGAATGAAACGCATCTCCCTCCTGATGTCGTAATACTTCTCCATGGCCAAGATAAGCCTGAGCTCTGGCGCGACCATCGGCAGGATGACAAGGCCGGTGCGGAAGGCAATCTCGTCCATGGCCGACAGGTCGGAGGGGTCGGCCATGACAAGAAAGAGCCGACGGCCCTCTAACCGCAAGGGGATCACCTTGTACTGCTCCACCATGTCGCGGGGAACCAGGGCGATGAGGTCGGGAGAGATATTCATGAGTTCGTCCGGATCGACACGGGGAACCCGCAGCTTCTCGCTCAGGACCTGTGCCAGCCCATCCTCGTCGATACACGCCATCTCGATGAGATTGGTGCCGAGACGCCCCCCGAAGATGACCTGGCTCTTCAAAGCCTCGTCCAGTTGGGCCGGGGTGATCATGCCCGCCTTGACGAGCATTTCTCCAAGTTTTACCGCCATACCTTCTCCTCCAGAGCCACCGGAGCGCTACCGTTACCCAAGGTGGCGATGATGCCACGTTCGCGTGGCCACGATTCCCCGTCGTTCACCGGGCCGGCATGACTACCGGCGCCACCGGTGCCAGAGGCGCGGCAGGTGCTGCCGGTGCCCGTGGCGCCAACGGGGCGCGGGGTGCCGTTGTCCGGTATTCCGACGCCCCCTCGGCGGCAAATCCAGGCATGCCCAAGGTGTCACGCCTCCGGTGACCGGCAGACTCACCGCCGGGGCTGTCGTAAACGGACCTTTCGCGGTCCCCGCCAACATCTCCCTGGTCATTCACCGACACGGCGCCGTCAACCACCACGACAATCAGGGCAAGAAGGGAAAACCCCAGGTAGAGATTCTTCACCACCGGGCTCTTCCGTGCGGTCAGGTTGAACGCCAGGGCAAAGAAGAGGGGGATCAGTCCCACCTCGACCGTGAATGTCGCGGCACGCGCCGACATGCCGAACCGGTTCGTGGCAAGGAGGGCACAGGTCAGACACAAGGCGAGGAAGACCAGATTGGGTGTCGCCGCAAAGAAGGCGCCCCAACTCCCGTGCCACCCCGGCTCGAAAAATATCCGTACATGTGCACCACCGCCCCGCTCCCCGGACGACGCCTGCTGGGCCATGATCCGCTGGTGGGCTTCGATCACGCGCCGGAGCATCTCCTCGGCCCGCAGCTGCATTGCCGCATCGGCGGCGAAACGGTCGGGGTGACACGCCGCCACCTGCTCGCGGAACGCCCGCTTGACCGCGTCGGGGGCCGCACCCGGCTTCAGGTTCAACAACGTGTACGCGTCATGCAGTTCGTCCATGGCCCCCATCCGCCAACCCAGGGATTTCTGCTCCCCTTCCCCTTTTGCCGTTGCATGCTACACTAGTGTATACATTACAAAAATCCCATCCGCCGCCCAGACCGGGCATCAGCGGGGACAACCGACCACACCTTTTTGCGAAGAGCGGAAAAGAACGGACGCGCCCGACGGGCGACAACAGCAGAAAAGGGGAGGAAGACGACATGACTGGACGTGAACTGGAAAAGCAAATCCAAGCCGAAAAACAAGGGGATCAGCACTTCGTCAGGTGGTGGCGGAAGGAAAACGACTTTGTCGATTTCGAGCTGATCGACTCCTTCCTCGCGAACCTCAAGCATGACGAGGAGTTCGCCGGGTTCGAGCTCCTCACCATGGATCAGATGTGGAATGCCCTGAAGGAGTTCGACCCGGAAGGCGTTTCGCGCGGCACCAGGGAAGGGCAGGAGGTTATCTACTGGGACCAGGAGAAACCCGACGGCACCGTCAAGAGCCGCACCTGCCCCTATACCCCCGACTCCCTCATCTCGGTCTTCGACGCCGTGACCAAAGGTAACCCGGTCGACTGAATCGGGCTACGACGCGGGTGCGGGAGCGAGCTTCGGCTCCTCCTCACCTTCGTCATTCTTCTCTAAAAAGCCGTAGAACTCCTCGATTACATGCTTCCGGTCGCTGCCACTGGAGGTGACCGTCATATCAGAACCGACGAGGGAATCGATGTCGATCTTGCGGAAATTGAGGCCGATCCCTTCATCGGTTGCCCGCACCACGCTCGCCTCCAGGCTGAAGGAGAGCTCCGAGGCGGAACCGTAGAAAAACATTGAGACATCCACCTGCTCATTCAGGGGAACTTTCTTGTCGGTCCTCACGAACAGCCCCTTGAGGCTCAGGTTCTCGACCTCTCCCTTGAACGTTACGCCACGGTGGCAGATCACCGCCTCGGTACGCAGATCAACACGCTCGAATTTTCTCTTCTCCACGGTACAACCTCCCAGGGTCAATGACTGCATTACAGTACGTATCGACCGTTCCGACAAAACCTTTAGCCATATCAGCAGGCTGGGCGCACAGGCACAGCAGCCAACACCGCCGCCCATGAATTCCGGCTATCCTACCAGAAATCCGACGAAAAAGACAAGGCAAACATCCGACCCGGCCAGGCCGTCAGAATCCCCACTTGTAGCGGAGAAACTTGGTGACCTGGTGATATCCCTGCTCGTAGAGGAATGTCTTGTCGCTGGCGGAGAGGGAAAAGCTGAGGGGTGGGACCGTGCCGCAATGGACGGTGATAGTGTCCTTCCATCGCCCCCCCTTGAGGAACTCCCGGTCCATGGCGTTGTAGAACAGGGCGAGGAGGTCGGCACCGTAGCGCCGCAGATTGAGGACCGACGGGGTGTGCTGATTCAGGCTCCGCTTGGAGAAGGTCTTGATGACGAGGGTCCGGCCCGCGTCGGCAAACTGGCTCTCGATGACATTCGCCATGAGCGCCCCGTCGATGAAGACATGCTCCCTCCCCCGGTTGACGAATCGCTTGCACGTGTAGACGAGGGGAATGGCAGAGGAAAAGCGGACGGCACGGGAGATGGGGAGGTCCGGGGCATTGTCGGCCGACAGGAGACAGGGGGAATAGCTCTGGATATCGGTGGCAATGATGGAGAGGGGTACCCGGAGCCGGTCCCCCAGGCATTTCCCCTGGAGTTCCGTCTCCAGCCACTCCTCCAGAACGTCACCCCTGCAGAGCCCCATGCCGGTAAAGGCGCCACGGGGTGCGAAGTCGCGGAATGCGACCGTATCGAGCCCCAGATCAAGGCGGTGCAGTTCCTCTGGGGAGAGACCGGCGGCGTAAAGGGCCGCCACGGCGCTGCCGGTGGAGGCGCCAACGATCCTGCCGACGGTGATGCCCAGCTCCTCCAGAGCCCTGAGCGCGCCGATGAAGGCGTGATAACGGATGCCTCCCCCCACCAGCATGAGAGTTACCGGCCCGACATCAGGCCCCTGCCGCTGCAATCCATTCTGGTTCATGCCGACACTCCGCTGAAACGTTTACCTCCCCGCAGGGAGCGTATCGGCAGTACCAATCACGAACCGTGCCAGCAGGGCGGTCAACGGAAGTACGGCTATGGCCGGCACCAAGGGAGGAATTTCGGGCGGCATGTTGTCAAAATGAGCCGATTTCCGTCACGGCGCGTCAAACTTCTGAACACCCCATCAGCAGATTCGGGGCAGTTGCTCGCCGGCCAGCATCTCAACGGCCCGGATGCCACCAACGGCGGTTTCCATCTGCACCCGGCCGGCGCCGTCGGCAATCTTGCCGATGAAGGCGGCGCCACGGCCGAGTGGGTGATTCTTCATCCGGACGAGGACTTGTTCCGCGGCCTCCGGGGCCACCACGGCCAGAAGCTTCCCCTCGTTGGCCACGTAGAGGGGATCGAGGCCGAGAATGGAACAGACCCCCTTCACCGCACCGTTGAGGGGGAGCGACTCCTCTCGCAGCGTGACCGTGACCGCCGACTGCAGGGCGATCTCCTTGAGGGTGGTGGCCACGCCCCCCCGGGTGGGGTCTCGCAGCACATGGACCGCCTCGCCTCCCTCGGCGATAATCTCCGCCACCAGACCGTTCAGGGCCGCGCAGTCGCTCCGGATGTCGGTCTCCAGCTCCAGCCCCTCCCGCTTGGCCATGACCGCGATGCCATGGTCGCCGATGGTGCCGTTGATGATGACCACATCGCCGGGCCGGGCACCGGCGCCGGAGATGGCGAAACCGTGCTCGATGGCGCCGACGCCGGAGGTGTTGATGAAGATCCGGTCCGCCTTCCCCCGGGGGACCACCTTGGTGTCGCCGGTGACGATCCGGACGCCGGCGGCGTCGGCCGCCTCCCGCATGGAGGCGAGGATCTCGGCCAGTTCCGTTCGGCTGAACCCCTCCTCGATGATGAGGCCGGTGCTCATGAACAGGGGGCGCGCCCCCATCATGGCCAGGTCGTTCACCGTCCCGTTCACCGCCAGGCTCCCGATGTTGCCGCCGGGGAAGAATATGGGATCCACCACGTAGGAGTCGGTGGTGAAGGCGAGCCGCTGCCCGCCATGCTCAACCACAGCGGCGTCGTTCTGCCCGGCAAGGGGGATGCCCGAGAGGGTCGGGATTATCAGGTCGTCGAGGAGCTGGTGGGAGAGCTTCCCGCCGCTGCCGTGGCCGAGGAGGATCAGGTCTTTGTTCACAGGGTTCTCCTACATCTGTTTATTGGTGAAACGGATTCTTACTGGCCATACTTGTACGCCGCCGCGCAGGTCCCTTCGGAGGATACCATGCAGGCGCCGACGGGGGATTCGGGGGTGCAGGCCTTGGCGAAGAGGGGGCAGTCGAAGGGGTTCACCTTTCCCTTGAGGATCTCGCCACAGAGGCATCCCTTGTGCTCCTTCGTCTCCTCCACCTCGACAGGAATCGCCTTTTCGGCATCGAACAACCCGTAGGCGTCGGCAATCCGCAGGCCGCTGCCAGGGATGACACCGATGCCGCGCCATGGGGCGTCAAAGGGGGTGAGGACCTCGGCGATGACCTCCTGGGCCTTGCGGTTCCCTTCCCATTTCACCACGCGGCTGTACTGGATCTCCACCTGCGACCTCCCCTCCACCACCTGACGGGCCAGCATCGCCACCCCCTGCATGACGTCCACCGGCTCAAAACCGGTGACCACGCAGGGAACCCCACGCTCTTCCGCCAGGAACCGGTACGCATCGGCGCCGATGACGACACTCACGTGGGCCGGGCAGAGATAGCCATCGATCTGCAGTTCCGGATCGCTGGAGAGGACCTCCATCGGGATCGGGATCGTTTTATGGGCGGGAAGGACGAAGTAGTTGCCGAGCCCCTGCTTCTTCGCGGCGAGAATGCTCCCGCCGATGGCCGGGGCTGTTGTCTCGAAACCGACCCCCAGGAAGACGACTTTCTTGTCCGGATTCCTGGCCGCCAGGGCCACGGCATCCAGGGGGGAGTAGACGATCCGTATGTCGGCTCCCTTGGCCCGCTCCTCGATGAGGGAGGAGGACGAGCCGGGAACCCGGACCATGTCGCCGAAGGTGGCGACGATGACCCCGGGGAGCCGGCAGAGGGCCACGGCCCGGTCCACGTAGTCGTTGGGGGTGACGCAGACCGGGCAGCCCGGCCCGGAGATGAGCCGCACCTGCGGCGGAAGAAGGCTGCGAAGTCCGTACTGGTAGATGGACATGGTATGGGTGCCGCAGACCTCCATGAAGGTCATCGGCTCCGTGCGGTCCGCCACCAGTTCCTTTATCCGGGCGGCGTAGCCGAGCACGATAGTTTTGTCGCGGAATTCGTCCTGGTAATTCACGCCATGTCCTCCGGACGGAAGATTTCCCTCATCAACCGCAACGTCTCCTGCGCATCCTCCTCGTCCAGCTTCGAAATGGCAAAACCGGCATGGACGATGACGAAATCCCCCACCTTCACCTCCTCTGCGAGGAGCATGAGGCTCGCCTCCTTCCTCACCCCGTCGATCTCGGCGACAATGTCACCGTCACCGATACTGACAACCTGCATGGGTACTCCAAGACACATAGTTCTATTCTCCTTTTCGTGCTGCGTATCCTGCGACAGCCGCCTGCCCCAGGGCCAATCCTCCGTCGTTGGGGGGGACGAGGCGGTGGGTATGGACGCTGAAGCCATTCTCCGAGAGGATATCGCAAATCCCCTCGCTCAAGAGCCGATTCTGGAACACTCCCCCTGAAAGAACCACCCGGTCGAGCCCCGTTTCCTCGCGAAGCTGGCCACAGACGTCCGCCACGGCTGCAGCGATGGTGGCATGGAACGCCCGTGCCATCTCCGCCCGGGAGCGGCCGGTGGCAACGTCCTCCGCCAGCGCCCGCACCATCAGCCGGAAATCGACCTCGGCACTATCGTTTCGCCGGAAGACGGCAAAGGGGTAGACGTCGGCAGTGACACTCTCCTCGGCCAGGGCCTCCAGCTCGATAGCCGCCTGACCCTCGTAGCTCACCCTCCCCCTCAGGCCGATGAGGGCCGCCACGGCGTCGAAGAGCCGGCCGCAGCTGGAGGTGAGGGGTGAGTTGATGCGACGCTCCAGCATCTGGAGGAAGAGCTTCCGCTCGGCCGGACCGATCTCCGCCAGCCAGGGGAGCGGCAGGTCGAAGAGCCCGGCCCCGAAGGCGTCATGAAGATGGGACAGCGCCATCCGGAAGGGCTCCTTCACCGCCGCGTCGCCGCCGGGAAGCGGCACCTGCCGGAAGTGGCCGGCCCGCCGGTAACCGCCGTAGCCCCCCACCAGGAATTCTCCCCCCCAGACGGTGCCGTCCGTGCCATAGCCGGTGCCGTCGAAGATGACGCCGATGGCCTCGCCGTCGAGAACGTTCTCGGCCATGCAGGAGGCAAGGTGGGCGTGGTGGTGCTGCACGGCCACCTTCGGCAGATCGGCGATCTCCTCGGCAAAGGCGGTGGAGAGGTAGTCGGGATGGAGGTCATGGGCCACGAGCTCTGGGGTGATCTCCAAGAGCCGCTGGAGATGCCCGGCCGTCTCCGCCAAGGAGGCGAGAGTGGCGGCATTCTTCAGGTCACCGATGTGCTGGCTCATGAAGGCCCGGTCCCCCCGGGTAAGGCAGACGGTTCCCTTCAGCTCGGCCCCCACGGCCAGGATGTTCGGCGCCGCCACCGGCAGCCTCACCTCCCGCGGCGCATAGCCCCGGGAGCGGCGCAGAAAGAGCGGGTTCCCCCGGAAGACCCGGATCACCGAGTCATCGGTGCGGGTATGAATCTCCCGGTCGTGGAGCAGCACGTAATCGGCGATTCCCGCCAGCCGCTCTTGGGCGTCGTCATCCCGGTAGGCGATCGGCTCGTCCGAGAGGTTGCCGCTGGTCATGACCAGGGCGGTGAACCGGTCGCGCAGGATCAGGTGGTGGAGCGGCGTGTAGGGAAGCATAGTGCCGACATAGCCGTTGGTGGGGGCCACCAGCGGCGCCATGGGGCTGTCGGGGCGCTTCCGCAGCAGGACGATGGGGTGCTCGGGGCCGGCCAGGAGCCGCTCCTCAACGGCGTCAGGGAGGGCGAAGCGCCGCACGGCCTCCAGATCGGGCGCCATGACGGCGAAGGGCTTCTCGTCCCGTTTCTTCCGGCTGCGCAATTCGCGAACCGCGGCGTCGTTCAGGGCGTCCACCGCCAGATGGTAGCCGCCGATCCCCTTGACGGCCAGGATCTTCCCCTTCTCCAGCAACGCGATGGCCATCTCCAGGGGATCGCCGGGAACGCCGTCCCCTGACATGTCCACCAGCGAAAGCCGCGGTCCGCATGCGGGGCAGGCCACCGGCTGGGCATGGAAGCGACGGTCGCGGGGCTCCTCGTACTCTGCCCGGCAGGCTGCGCAAAGGGGGAAGGAGGCCATGGTAGTGTTGGGGCGGTCGTAGGGGATGCCGGTGATGAGGGAGTAGCGGGGGCCGCAGTTGGTGCAGTTGATGAAGGGATAACGGTAGCGGCGGTCCGCCGGATCAAAGAGTTCCCGGAGGCAGTCGGGGCAGACGTCGCCGTCGGGGGGGACACGCACCGTGCCGCTGCTCCCTTCGCTCTCGAGGATGGTGAACGCGGTGTCGCCGACTGGCGGCACCTCAGCGGTGGCAACGCCGGCGATGACCGCCAGGGGGGGCGCTTCCCGCTCCAGGCCCGCAGCGAAGGCCGCCAACTGCCCGGCGTCCCCTTCAGCCTCGATGATGACGCCGGCGGTGGTGTTCCTCACCCACCCCGTCATCCCGTGACGCTCGGCCAGACGGAAGACGAAGGGGCGGAAGCCGACCCCCTGGACGATTCCTTCGATGGTTATCCTGATTCGCCTGACGTCAGTCATGGAGCGATACGGAGGGTTACCCCTTTACCGCGGCGATCCGCTCGGCGAGCCAGCCGTACCAGGCATCCATCCCCTCCCCGGTGCGACTGGAGATCTCGAAGATGGTGATGTCCGGACTCACCCGGCGCGCCATCTCCCGGCACTTCTCCACGTCGAAGTCGACGTAGGGGAGGAGGTCCACCTTGTTGAGGAGCATCACGTCGGCGGCATGGAACATGTTCGGGTACTTGAGGGGCTTGTCTTCCCCCTCGGTAACCGAGAGGACCACCACCTTGTGGTGCTCCCCCAGATCGAAGGAGGCGGGGCAGACCAGGTTCCCCACGTTCTCCACGAGGAGCAGGTCCAGGTGATCGATGTCGAACCCTTCAGCCGCGTGGGCCACCATGTGGGCGTCCAGATGGCAGCCGGCGCCGGTGTTGATCTGCTTCACCGGCACGCCGGTGGCGGCGATCCGGACGGCATCGTTGTCGGTCTGCTGGTCGCCCTCGACGACGGCGCAGCGGTACGTGCCCGCAAGGTCCTTCAGGGTCCGCTCCAGGGTAGTGGTCTTGCCGGAGCCGGGGGAACTGACGAGATTGAGGACAAAGACCCCCTTCTCGGCGAAGAGAGCCCGGTTCTCCGCGGCAAAACGGTTGTTCCGGGAGAGGATGTCGGTCTCCACGGCGATACGTTTAGCCGCCCGGTCCGCAGCCTCGTTGTGCTCGTGGTGATGATGGTGCTTGTGGCCGTGGGCATGGCCGTGCTCATGGTGATGATGGTGGGTTTCGGTCTCGCAACCGCACGTTGTGCACATGGTTGAGGTCGCCTCCTGATTGTCCGCCCCGATGCCGCCGATCTTCGTCGCCCGTCAGGACGGGGGATGTCGCGCTGCATGCTCGGCGGACTCTGTCTCGTGTGGGATGAAATGGTCTCAATGGTGGGGCGGAAGAAAGGGAGGAAACTGCCGAAACGCACCATTATCGTAAAATCGAGCGTATAGGATTCGCTGAAAAAGGTCAAGCATCCTGCCGGGAGTGCAATACCCCAAAGAATCCGGAGTCATTCGGGTTTGTAATGCCCTCCCTTTGTGCTATGCTAGATGGCATCGTTTACGCCACTTGAACCACCACCAAGGAGTCCCTTCCATGCGCAAAACGCTCCTGCTGCTTCTGCTTGCGGGCACCATCCCTTTCAGCTACGGCTGCGCCATGTTCATGGCCTGGAAGAGCATTCCGCCCCCCGGAGGCTGCGACCAGTGCCATACGGTCCCCATTTCCGCCAACTGGCAGGTGACCTACCAGGCCGCCTACCTGTCCGACGAGCGTGACCGCCCCTACTTCCAGACCGATCAGTACTCCATGCCCCAGCCCGTGAAACCGTCGTCCACCCTTGATCTCCGGAAGGTGGAGGAGCTCGCCTGCTTCGAGTGCCACAAGACGCCGACACCGGCGCACAAGGGAAGAGTGGGGAGATTCCACCATTGAAGAAGACAACGGGTACCATGGACACATCACCGCGCAAGACGAAGATCATCGCCACCCTTGGGCCGGTCAGCTCATCGCCGGAGATGATCGAAAAGCTCATGGAGGCGGGAACCGACCTCTTCCGCCTCAACTTTTCCCACGGTTCCAACGACCAGCGCCGCGATGTCATCAAGACCATCCGGCGGCTCTCCGCGGAGCGGGGAAAGGAAATCGGCATCCTCGGCGACCTCCAGGGGCCGAAGATCCGGACCGGCCGGATGGAGAACGGCGCCATCCAGCTTCTGACCGGGCAGACCCTCGACATCACCACCGACGAAGTCATCGGCACCCCCGCTCTCATCTCCACCATCTACACGGCGCTGCCGCGGGATGTGAAGCCCGGCTCCCGTATCCTCATGGATGACGGGCTCATCGAGCTCCGGGTCCAGTCGATCAGCGGCGCCACGGTCCGCTGCGTCGTGATCGAGGGGGGGGTCCTCAAGGACCTGAAGGGGATCAACCTGCCGGGGGTCCATGTCTCGGCACCCTCCCTCTCCGCCAAGGATCTGCAGGACCTGGAGTTCTGCCTGGCCGAGGGGGTCGATTACATCGCCCTCTCCTTCGTCCGAACAGCCGAGGACGTGGAGGGGCTGAAGCGGATTCTCTTCGAGCGGGACATCCACGTGCCGGTGGTGGCAAAGATCGAGAAGCCCGAGGCCCTGCGCAACTTCAAGAGCATTCTCAAGGTGGCCGACGCGGTGATGGTGGCACGGGGTGACCTGGGGGTTGAGATCAGCGCCGAGAAGGTACCCCTCCTCCAGAAGAAGATCATCCGGGCCTGCAATGAGGCGGGGAAGCCGGTCATCACCGCCACCCAGATGCTGGAGTCCATGATCAGCCACCCCCGCCCGACCCGTGCCGAAACCTCCGATGTGGCCAACGCGATTCTGGACGGCACCGACGCGGTGATGCTCTCGGGGGAGACCGCCTCGGGCCAGTTCCCCCTGGAAGCGGTCAGGACCATGGACAAGGTGGCCCTCGACGTGGAGCGCTACACCCAGGTGGAGAACGGTATCCGCCACAGGAGGCACAGCGCCAGCATCGCCGAGGCGGTGGCCGAGGCCGCCTGCTACGCGGCCACCACCCTGAAAGCCAAGGCAATCGCCGTCATGACCCAGTCCGGAAGCACGGCAGCCCGCATCTCCAAGTACCGCCCGCAGCTGCCGGTCCTTGCCTTCACCCAGTCCCTGGAGACCCGGCGGCGCCTCTCCCTCTATTGGGGGGTAAAGCCGTTCCCCATCAGCACCATGACCGGCACCGACGAGCAGATCCGGGCCGTGGAATCGACGCTGCTCACGGCCGGCTACCGGAAGGGAGACGTGGTGGTCATCACCATGGGGATGCCAGTGGAGGCCCGCGGTTCCACCAACCTTATGAAGGTGCACAAGCTGGGGACAGGGGAGTTCTACGAGATTTTCTGACGGGGGAAGCCAATGCGCAAGGTATTCGACGAGACGAAGATCAACCACCTGGTCCTCCAGAACCGCCTGGTCCGTTCCGCCACCTGGGAAGGGATGTGCGGCGGGGATGGCCGGCCCACCACAAAGCTGGCCGCCTACTGCGGCACCCTGGCCCGGGGGGGTGTGGGGCTCATCATCACGGGCTACGCCTTTGTCCGCCCCGACGGCAGGCAGCTCCCCGGCCAGCTGGGTGCCCACGACGACTCCTTCGCCGCCGATGCGCGGCTCGTGACCGACGCCGTCCACCGGGAGGGGGGAAAAATCTGCCTCCAGCTCGTCCACTGCGGCGGACAGACCATGTCGAAGGCGGCCGGCTGCCAGCCGGTGGCGCCGTCGGCACTGAAGGTGGACCAGTTTCCCGAGCTCCCCCGGGAACTCCCGGAACACGAAGTCCGCGAACTGGTAGCGCTCTTTGCCGCCGGGGCACGCCGGGCCAGGGAGTGGGGCTTCGACGCGATCCAGATCCACGCTGCCCACGGCTATCTCGTCAACCAGTTTCTCTCTCCCCTCACCAACCACCGCACCGACCGCTACGGCGGCAACCTGGCCAGCCGGGCCGCCTTTCTCCTGGAGATCTGCCGGGCCGTGCGCGATGCGGTTGGCAAGGAGTTCCCGGTCATGGTGAAGCTGAGCGGCTCCGACAACCTGGAGGGGGGCTTTGACCTGGAGGAAGCGGTCCAGGTGGCGCGGATGCTGGACGAAGAGGGAATCGACGCCATCGAGGTGAGCAGCGGCACCCCAGCCTCCGGCGACCGGATTTCGGTCCGCCAGGGGATCGAAACCCGTGAGCAGGAAGCCTACAACCTGCCGCTGGCCTATAGGATCAAGAATGCCGTCTCCTGCCCGGTCATGGTGGTGGGGGGCATGCGTTCCTTTGAGCTCGTGGAGGGGATCATCCGTCGGGAAGAGGCGGACTACATTGCCCTTTCGCGCCCCTTCATACGGGAGCTCGACCTTGCCCGCCGCTGGGAGTCGGGGGACGAGAGCCGGGCACGCTGCATCTCATGCAATGGCTGCTTCAAGCCGGGGATTAAGGACGGGGGAATCTACTGCGTGGTGGACAAGATTGAACGGGAGAGCCGGGAAATAACCCTCTGACCCATGGCCAACATAGTCCTTCTTGTCGTCTGCTTCCTGGCAGGGATGATACTGCGCCGCACCGGCCGCTTCCCCGACAACACCCCCGCGGCCCTCAACGGTTTCATCATCCACGTTTCGCTCCCGGCGGTGGCGCTCCTCCATATCCATAACCTCCGCCTCGACCTCTCCCTCCTCTACACGGTCTCCATGGCCTGGCTCCTCTTCGGCGCGGGATTCCTCATCTTCCGCACCCTGGGGCGCCTGGCCTCCCTCCCCCGGGAGACGGTGGGGGCCCTCATGCTCGTGGGAGGGCTCGGCAACACCTCCTTCGTGGGGCTCCCCATGATCGAGGCTTACTACGGCAAGGATTTTCTCGGCATCGGGCTCATCGCCGACCAGCTGGGCTCCTTCCTGGTCCTCTCCACCCTCGGCATCCTGACCGCCACGGTTTACTCCTCGGGAGATGTCTCCGTCCGCCAGATCACCCGGAAGATCCTCTATTTCCCGCCGTTCCAGGCCTTGGTGCTGGCGCTCCTCCTGAAGCCGGTCCCCTTTCATCCCGTGGCCGTGACGGTTCTCCAGAAGGTGGGAGACACCCTGACGCCGCTGGCCCTGGCATCGGTGGGATTCCAGCTCCAGCTCTCCCACATGCGTGGGGAGCTGAAGCCCCTCTCCCTGGGGCTCCTCTACAAACTGGCCTTGGGGCCGACCCTCATCGCCCTCCTCTTCGTGGGGGTGCTGGGAGGGAGCGGCCCGGTCATGCAGGTGACCCTCTTCGAGGCGGCCATGGCCCCCATGATCTCCGCCGGGATCATCGCCGTGGACCATCGCCTCAACCCGCCCCTGGTGGCCCTCATGGTGGGGATCGGCATCCCCCTCTCCTTCATCACCCTCCCGGTCTGGTGGTGGCTGCTGCGGGGCGTGTAGCAGCGCGACGTATTGTGTCACTCAACAGCGGTACCGTGTCACCATGCCCGAACTAACCCTGGCGGAAAAACTCGAAATACTCGCCGACGGCGCCAAGTACGACGTCTCCTGCGCCTCCAGCGGCAGTTCGCGCCGCAACAAGGGGGGGATCGGCAACGCCGCCCAGTGCGGCATCTGCCACTCTTGGACCGCCGACGGCCGCTGCGTGTCACTGCTCAAAATCCTCCTGACCAACGCCTGCATCTACGACTGCGCCTACTGCGTGAACCGCCGCTCCAACGACACCCGCCGGGTGATCCTCACCCCCGCCGAGGTGGCGGAGCTTACCATCGGCTTCTACCGCCGAAACGCCATCGAGGGGCTCTTCCTCTCCACCGGCGTGGTGAAGGACCCGGACCACACCATGGAACTCCTCATCGAGGCGACCCGCATCCTGCGGGAGGAGCACCGCTTCAACGGCTACATCCACGTGAAGGTGGTCCCCGGCGCCGACCTGCTGCTGGTGGAGCGGCTGGGGCGCTTGGCGGACCGGGTGAGCATCAACATGGAGCTGCCGTCACGGGAGAGCCTGCAACTCCTGGCCCCGGACAAGAGCCGGGAGGCAATCGTGGCGCCCATGAAACGGGTGGGGGAGCTGATCGTCCAGACGAAGGAGGATCGAAAGGTCTCCCGGAAGATCCCCCCCTTCGCCCCGGCGGGGCAGAGCACCCAGCTCATCATCGGCGCCACCGGGGAGAGCGACCTCCAAATCGTGTCGCTCGCCGCCGGGCTTTACGGGCGCCTGGCCATGAAGCGAGTCTACTACTCGGCCTTTATCCCGGTGAACCGAGACGAACGGCTCCCTTCCGTCATCGGCACCCCGCCGTTGGTGCGGGAGCACCGCCTCTACCAGGCCGACTGGCTCATGCGCTATTATGGTTTCGCCGCAGGGGAACTGCTGGACGAGGAGCGCCCCAACCTGGACCTTGCCCTGGACCCCAAGGCGGGGTGGGCCCTGCGGAACCTCCACCTCTTCCCCGTGGAGGTGAACCGGGCCCCCCTCGAACTTCTCCTGCGGGTGCCGGGGATCGGGGTCCGGTCGGCCCAGCGGATCGTCGGGGCCCGGCGGGGAGGGCACCTCTCCCTGGAGGACTTGGCGCGGCTTGGGGTGGTCATGAAGCGGGCCCGCTATTTCCTCACCGCCCGGGGACGATTCGGCGCCGATCTCTCCCCTGACGCCGCCGGACTCCGGGCGCGGCTCACGGAACGGGCCGCGCCCAGTCCCCGCTGGAGCCAGCCCTCCCTCTTCGACGCCGCACCGGCCATCGACATCCAATCCACCATCACGGGGGAGCTGTGATCCTCCGCTACGACGGCACCTTTGTCGGCTTTCTCACGGCAGCGGCCCTGGCCCGGGAGCGGGGCGTCACCCCCGATGCCATCGTTGACCGGGAACCGGAGCAGCAGGGGCTCTTCGCCGCCATCGAGGAGGTTGAGACGGACCGGGACCAGGCCGAGGAACTCTACCGCCTCATGGGCCGCACCCTACCCTCAGGCGCCCTGCAGACTCTCCGTTACGCCTTCCATGCCGGCGAGCCCGGCCGGGAAATCCTCCTCTTCCGCTACCTGGAACTGGGTCTGGCCATGGGGCCACGGTTCGGCGCCATGCTGGCCCACGATCAGGTTATACCGGTCTGGAAGCTGGCCCGGGCCGTGGGGCGCGAGGCCCACCGCTACAAGGGGCTCGTCCGCTTCCAGCACCTGGATGGCGATGTCTGGTACGCCGCCATCGAACCCGACCACCGGATCCTTCCCCTCATCGCCCCCCACTTTGCGGCCCGCTTTGCCGACCAGCGCTGGATCATCCACGACCCGCGGCGGGGAGAGGCGGTCGTCTTCGACCCGGCTCGCCGGAAGTGGGCCGAGACCTCTCTTGAGGTGACCAATCCCCTCCCCCTCTCCGCCGGGGAAGAGCTCTTCCGGGACCTCTGGCAGCGCTACTTCGACCACCTTGCCATCGCGGAGCGCCGCAATCCGAAACTCCAGCGGCAGAACCTCCCCCTCAAGCACCGGCGGCACCTGCCGGAGTTCGACCCATGAGCCGAGCTCGTGATTTTTGATTTTTTGCCCAATGCTGGTATCCTGTTGAGGTTGCCCAGCGGACAAATGAACGTTGAAGGAGACGAGACGTGAAACCAACAAAGGAAGAACTGGCGCTTCAGGTGGATGTGGCGGAGTGGAGCTGGCTCCGGGCGCACCTTGAGCGAGGGGGTCTTATTGTCGTTGCCCCGGAACTGGAAATTGCAGCGGTGGGAGAGCGGATCGCCCGGGACGACACCGCCACAGTGGAAGCCTGGATCAAAGCGGGAAATCTCTCAAAGCCGACCGACAGCCAGATAGCAGCCTGGGACGCCAACAGTGCCGCCCGCTTCAGCACCCTCATCATCAGCCCCTATGTCCTCATGAAGGAGCAGTGACCATGGCCGACACCCAAACGCCCCCATCCTGCGCCGCCTGCAGCGCCGTCTGGCAGAAGAGCGGCACCACCAACTGCTGGAGCAGTCCGGAAAACCGCCCCGGCCAGCCGGCCAACTGCCCGTCGAAGACCGCCCCCGACATCATCGACGAGAGCTTCGCCGAGTACCGGGGGAGTGGGGACGATGCCCGCCTTGCCCGCATGGCGGCGAAAGTGGAGGGTCTCTGCTACCAGAAGATGCCCGGAAGCGACGCCGTGGTGGCCCGCTGGACCCGGGTGGAGGACACCATTGCCCTGGCGAAGCTGATGGGGTGGACAAAGATCGGCATCGCCACCTGCATCGGCCTTCTGGAAGAGACGAAACAGCTCGTTACCATTCTGGAGGCCCAGGGGCTGGAACCGGCCAGTGTCTGCTGCAAATCGGGGAGCATCGACAAGCTGGAGCTGGGGCTGGAGGAGAGCGACAAGGTCCGCCCCGGCACCTTCGAGCCGGCCTGCAACCCCATCGCCCAGGCGGAGATCCTGAACCGCTGCGGCACCCAGATGAACATCATCGTCGGCCTCTGCGTGGGACACGACATGCTCTTCGCCAAGCACTCCGCGGCGCCGGTCACCACCCTCGTCTGCAAGGACCGGGTCACGGGTCACAACCCAGCGGCTGTCCTCTACGGGCAGAATTTCTACTACAAGCGGCTGAGGGTGCAGCCGGTGGTCGTCCCTAAAGGGGAGGAGTGATCCTCCCCCCTCTCTCTTCCTCCCCTTCTACCGCTTTCGTTACCGGGCTCGTCGTCCGGCAACGGCTTCGTACCCTTTCCAGATCATCCTGATTTTCTCCAACTTTTCCTCGCCAAGCCCAGCCAGTTCCTCTGCGGAAAGCCATCCCTCCCGGACAAGACGGGCGAACACCAACACAAGCACCGAGTACCGGTAATCGTATTTATTATCGGTGGCAATCCGCTGCTCGCTCAGGAATTCGTGAATCCGCCAGAGGTCTTTCGGTTCCCTGGCCGACGATGCCATGGTCCGTGCCATGTTGAGGATGGCAGCGCACTCCCGCCGATAGGCCCCGTCAAAGGCCCGCCGAGCAACCTCTTCTCTCTCTTGGACCACGTGAAATCACCCATCGTGATTTTCCTCAGACTATGGATTGGCGTCCTGACCCCAACTCCGTGAACGGCACCACCTCCACCCCCTCCGCCAGGGGATAGCGCTGGTCTCCCGGATAGACCACCATCAGCCGATCGAGCCGCAGATCTTCCAAGGCCGCGCGCATGGACGGGGTAAGCCGGGGAGCATCGGCCCGCTTGATCTCGATGCCGATGCGGCGTCCGTCCTTGAACAGCAGCAGGTCAAGCTCCGCGCCGGCGTGGGTGGCCCAGAAGTAGGCTTCATCGGGTTGAACCAGTGTGATGACCTCTTCGATGACATACCCTTCCCACGAGGCACCGCATTTCGGATGGGACAGGAGCTCAGGCAGGGTTCGGATGCCCAGCAACTGGTGCAGGAGGCCGCTGTCGCGGATATAGACCTTGGGTGCCTTGACCTGGCGTTTCTTCAGGTTTTCATGCCAGGGCTGAAGCTGCCGGATCATGAAAACCCCTTCGAGAAGGTCCAGATAGCGGCGTATCGATGTTTCGCCAATGCCGAGGGAACGTGCCGGCTCAGCGGCATTCCAGACCTGCCCGTGGTAGTGGGCGAGCATGGTCCAAAACCGGAGGAGTGTTGCAGCGGGTGTGCGGATGCCGAAGGAGGGAATGTCCCGCTCCAGAAACGTCTGAATGATATTCTTCCGCCAGACAACACTGTCGGCATCGCTATCGGCGAGGAAGGCAAGGGGAAAGCCTCCCCGCAACCAATGGACGTCATGGGCTGCCATGCCCACATCACGAATGGTGAGACCGCCGATGGTGTGCGTTTCGATTCTTCCCGCCAGGGATTCCGATGACTGGCGGAGCAGGTCGGGCGAGGCGCTCCCCAAAGTTCGCACCGCATCGTCAACGGCCCGCCTACATATCCACCCGCGTCACAACCCCCTGGAGCTTGCTGGAGGGGAGCTTGTTGAACTGCACGAAGTTAGCGGTCTGGCGCTTGATGGTGGAGAAGACGCGCCAGATGGGGTTGTTGGTGGAGATATCCTCGATGCCGTAGAAGATGACCTTCTCCTGGATGGCGCTCTTCTTGAGCAGCTTCTCGATGTCGACGAGCTCCATGTAGCCGGCCCGGATCTCGAAGGAGTCGAGTCCCGTGCCGAGCCCCTTCGTGAGGGTGGTCTTGACACCGAAGGGCTCGTCGGTGCGGGTGAGGGAAACGAAGACGTTACGCTCGTAGATGATGTTGCTGCGGATAATGCAGTGGATGACATAGGGGGGCACCACCGGAGCCTCCCGGGTGAAGAAGAGGCCGGTGCCGGGGATGTTGTGCCCCTTGCCGTAAATCTGCTCGTAGGAGAGGAGGAAGGTCTCCAGATCCAGGGGCCTGAGCGCCTTGTAGAGCGCCCGCTGGCCCCGGGTCCAGATAAACATCACCGCCAGGGGGATCGAGGCGAGGATCAGGGACCAGTACCCCCCGTGCGGGAGTTTGTGGAGGTTGGCGATGAGATAGGCAAGGTCGATGGCGGTGACCACCAGAGCGATGGGGACCTTCCACTTCTTGGTGGTGCGGGAGAAGATCATGGTCATCATCATGCCGGTGATGAACATGGTGCCGGTGACCGCCAGTCCGTAAGCGGCGGCCAGGTTTTCCGACTTCTGGAAGAGGATCATGATGAAGATGACCGACACAAGGAGCGACCAGTTGACCGAGCCGATGTAGATCTGCGACTTCAGGTGGGTCGAGGTGTAGTCCACCTTCATGAGCGGCAGGATACGGGTGGTGATCCCCTGGTAGACGATGGAGAACACCCCGCTGATGAGGGCCTGGGAGGCGATGATGGTGGCCATGATGGTGAGGATCAGGAACGGGATGTAGAGGAGCGGGACCTGACTCTTCACCATTGAGAAAAGGATGTTCTTCGCCTCGGGATTGCGGAGGATGAAGGCACCCTGCCCCAGGTAGTTGATGACCAGGGCCACGAAGACGAAGTACCAGGCCCGGATGATCGGCTTTCTCCCCAGGTGCCCCATGTCGGCATAGAGGGCCTCGCCGCCGGTAGCGCAGAGGATCACCTCGGAGAGGACGAAGAAGCCGGCGAGGCCGTTGTGCTTCAGGAAGAGGATGGCATGGTGGGGGCTGACCGCCTCGACCACCGCGGGGGTGCCGATGATCGACACCAGCCCCGACACCGTGAGGGCAACGAACCAGACGACCATGATCGGCCCGAAGGCCCCGGCCACCTTGTCGGTACCCTTGAACTGGAAGATGAAGAGGACGACGGCGATGATGGCAGCCACCAGGATCAGTACTCCCTGGGCCAGGTCCTCCATGCCGGGGATGAGCCGCATCCCCTCCACGGCCGACAGGATACTGATGGCCGGGGTGATGATGCCGTCGCCCAGCAGCAGCGAGACGCCGAGAAACGACAGGAGCCCGACGAAGGCCACCTGTCGGCCCGACTTCAGGAGCCGGACCAGGATCTCCTTAAGGACGATGGTCCCCCCCTCCCCCTTGCGGCCGAGGCTCATGGCGAGCCAGGCATACTCAACGGTGACGAGGATGATGAGGGTCCAGACGATGAGGGAGAGGATGCCGAGCACATGCTCCGCATCGGGCTTCGTCAGGGCCATGATGACCGTGAGGGTATAGATGGGGCTCGTGCCGATGTCGCCGAAGACCAGCCCCATCGACTTGATGATCCCGCCCCAGTATGATTCTCCGCCGTGCTGTTGTGTCACGATGATTCTCCCGATGGTCCGATTGGCTGATTAACCGGCTCCTTATACCACTTCGCCGGTGCCGGTACAAGAGCAAAGCGGCCGCCCGGCGGGGGGTTACCGCTTGACCTCCTCCCCCCGCTTCGGGTAGTCTGGTTGGATGTTCCAACCTCATGAAAAAACGAAAAAACCGGAACTTCTCGCCCCGGCCGGTTCCCTGGAGGCATTCTTCGCCGCCATGGAGAAGGGTGCCGACGCAGTCTACACGGGCCTTCGGGAGTTCTCGGCCCGGGCCAAGGCCAAGAACTTCTCTCTCTCCCAGATGGAGCGGATGGTGGCCTACGCCCACAGCCTGAACCGGCGGGTCTACATAACCCTCAACACCCTGGTCAAGGAGGACGAGCTCCCCCGCCTGGTGGAGACCCTCTCCGCTCTGGAAGCGATGGGGGCCGACGGGGTCATCCTCCAGGACCTGGGGGTGGCGCGCCTCATCCGCGACCACTTCCCCGGGCTTCCCCGCCACGCCTCCACCCAGATGACCATCCACAACCTCCCCGGGGTCCGGATGCTGGAGGATCTGGGCTTCGAGCGGGTGGTACTGGCCCGGGAGCTCCACATCGACGATATCCGCCATATCTGCCGCGAATCCACCGCCGAGATCGAGTGCTTCATCCACGGCGCCCTCTGCTTCGCCATCTCGGGGCAGTGCTACTTCTCCTCGTTCCTCGGCGGCCACAGCGGCAACCGGGGACGCTGTGCCCAGCCCTGCCGCCGTCACTACCGCCACCGGGGAAAGGAGGGGTATTTCTTCTCCACCAACGACCTTTCCGCCATTGACCTGATCCCGGAGATGGCCGCGGCCGGGGTCGCGTCCCTCAAGATCGAGGGGCGGATGAAGTCGGCCGAGTACGTGGCGAGCGTGGTGGAGGCCTACCGGCTCATCCTGGACGCCCCGGAGCGGAAGCGGGCCGACGCCGCGGCCCAGGCAAAGGAACTCCTGAAGCTCTCCTTCGGCCGGGTGCCGACCAAGGGATTCCTCGCCTCCCGCACCCCCGGCGACATCGCCATCCCGACCCTGCGCGGCGCCACCGGCCGGTTCCTGGGGGAGATCAAGGCCATTCGGGGAGACCGGATCACCTTCGAGACCAAGGACCGGCTCTTCGTGGGAGACCGGGTCCGGGTCCAACCCAGGAGCGACATGGCCGGAAAAGCCTTCACGGTGAAGGAGATTGTCGTGGGGAAGGAGCGGGTGAAATCGGCCAAGGAGCGGAGTCTCGTCACGGTCACCACCCCCTTCGCCTTCAAGGTCGGGGATGCGGTCTTCAAGGTCTCCTCCGAAACCGCCTTTACCATGAGCGAAAACGCATGCCTGAAGCGGCTTGAGGCGGTGAAACCGGGCAAGATCCCCTGCGACCTGGCGCTCTCTCTCCAGGATGGGACGCTGCGGATAGCAGCCCGGGCCGGCGGCGCATCCTGCGATGCAGCTTTCCCCCTGGGCGACCTGGAGCCCTCCCGTACCGCGGACATGGCAGGGGTGCTCAACGCCCAGTTCTCCCGCACCGGCGACACCCCCTTCGAACTCCGCTCCCTGGAGGCCCCCGGGTTCCCGGCGGTCCTGATCCCCTCGGCCCGGCTGAAGGAAGTCCGCCGGGAATTCTACCGGCAGCTTGGGGAGCAGGTTGTGGCCGGCGTGGCGAAGCGGCGCGCCGAGGCGCGGCGGCGGGCACTGGCGGCCCTGGTCCAGCCGGGGCCGGTACGGCGCGCGGCGCGGCCCGAGGTGACGGTCAGAATCGAGCAGCTGCGCGACGTCGCCATCCTCCGCCAGCCAGGGGTCGACGCCGTCATCCTCCCGGTCTCCCGGGCGAACCTCCACCAGCTCCCCCAATCGACACGAAAGCTCCGGGGGGACGAGGGACGGGTTACCTGGCACATCCCCTTCATCATCTTCGACGCCGATATCCCCTTTTACACGGAGGCGATCAGCACCCTGGTGGAGCAGGGGTTCCGGCGCTTCGAGCTGGCAAACCTCTCCCACCTCGCCATGCTGAAGGGGCGTGACGTGGAAATCTCCACCGATTTCCGACTCTTCTCCGTCAACAGTCAGGCGCTCCTCTCCTGGCGGGAGTTGGGGGCAACGGCCGCCACCCTCTACATCGAGGACGACGCCGGGAACATGGCGGCGCTCCTGGCGGCCGACGTGCCGGTCAGGCGAAGCGTGCTGGTCTACGGCGCGGTGCCGGCCATGACCACACGGATCGATATCAAGGGAGCAAAAGGGGACGCGCCGGTGGTTTCCGACCGGGGGGACGAGTACGAAGTGGCGGTCCGGGGCGACCTGACCACCATCACCCCGACAACCCGCTTTTCCCTTACCCACTTCCGGTCAAGGCTCCTGGAGATGGGGTGCGGCTCCTTCGTCATAGACCTCTCCCAGGCCCCCCGGGAACAGTGGCGCCCCATCCTCGACGCCTTCGCCCGGGGCGACAGGATACCGGGAACCAGCGAATTCAACTTCACCACGGGGCTGGTGTAGAAGCCCCACAGGCGTGGGTGTGAAAGGCTTTTGAGACATGAACAGCGATTCCGCATTCAACGACTACCTCGTCCGCAGCATCTCCAGGGACGGCAGCGTCCGGGCCCTGGCCTGCGTGACGACGGAGCTCACGGGCGACGCCTGCCGCCGCCACGGCACCCTCCCCACCTCATCGGCGGCCCTGGGGCGGGCGCTGACCGGCGGAGCGCTCATGGGGGCGCTCCTCAAGACCGGCCAGCGGGTGGCGCTTCGATTCGAGGGAAACGGCCCCCTCGGAAAGATCCTGGCGGAGGCCGACGCCAATGGCGCCGTGCGGGGGACCGTCGGCAACCCGGCGGTGAACCTCGTGCGGGAGGACGGCAAGCTGGACGTTGGGAGAGCGGTCGGCAACGCGGGACTTCTGACCGTCACCAAGGACCTGGGGCTCAAGGAGCCGTACAACGGCACGGTCATCCTCTACACCAGCGAGATCGCCGAGGATCTGGCCTACTACCTGACCGAGTCGGAACAGATACCATCGGCGGTGGGGCTCGGTGTCTACGTGGAACCCGACGGCACCGTCGGCGTGGCCGGGGGCTTCCTCATCCAGTCCCTCCCGCCCCATAACGATGAGCTGGTGGACCGGCTCATGGCCCGCATCGGCCAGATGCCCCCCGTCTCGGAGCTCCTCCGTCAGGGGACCACCCCCGAGGGGCTTTTGGAATACCTCTTTGCCGACATCCCCTACGACACCCTCGAAAAGCGTGCGCTGGCCTTCGTCTGCTCCTGCAGCCGGGAGCGGATCGAGCGGGTCCTCCTGTCGCTGGGTCGCGACGAGCTCGCCTCCCTCAGGGACGAACAGGGAGGAGCCGAGGTGACCTGCGAGCTCTGCCGCGAAATGTACCGATTCAACGGCGAGGATCTGGAGCGGCTCCACGCCCATCTCGGCATGTCCTGACACCGACTCCTCGCAAAACCCTCCGCCGCGTGTATACTTGTCCTTGACTCCCCACGCAGCGGAGGTTCGCCATGATTTTCCACGACATTTCCGTAATCCTCTCCCCCGATCTTCCCGTCTACCCCGGCGACCCGGCGGTCGCCATCGAACCGGTCACCCGCATCGCCCGGGGGGACACGGCCAACGTCTCCCGCATCACCATGACCACCCACAGCGGCACCCATCTGGACGTGCCGCGCCACTGCCGCGACGTCGGCGCCACCGTGGACCATCTCCCCCCGTCGCTCCTCATCGGGCGGTGCCGGGTGGTGGAGTTGAACGGCGTCCGCCAGATCGGCCGACGGGAGCTGGTCCGCCTGCCGGTTCGGGGCGAAGAACGGCTGCTCCTCAAGACCGACAACGCGCTCCTCTGGGACAAGCCGGGTTTCCAGGACGAGTACGCCTTCCTGACCGAGGATGGTGCCGCCTTCCTCGTGGAAGCCGGAGTCCGGCTGGTGGGAATCGACTACCTCTCCATCGAGGGTCTCAGCAGCGGCATTACGGTCCACCGGCTGCTGCTCGATGCCGGTGTCGTCATCCTTGAGAGTATCAACCTCGACGGCGTGGAGCCGGGCGAGTACGAGCTTATCTGCCTCCCCCTGAAGATCAGGGAGGGAGATGGGGCGCCGGCTCGGGCCATCCTGCGGAGCCATAGCCGGCGTGTCGACGAAGAGTCCACCTTCGACCCCCACACCACCCGCTGGCCCCTGGCGTGAGGAGCCCTCCATGGCACGGCCCCGGAAAATCGTCAGCTCCCGGGAGCTTGACCTCCTGCGCCGACTCCTGACCGAGCGTACCGAGGAGCTTGAGCGGGCCAACGAGCGTCTCTTCATTGCCGGTCAGGTGAAGTCCGAATTCCTGGCCCACATGTCGCGGGAATTCCAGCGCCCCTTGGACCACATCGTCGATTTCGCCTCCTGCCTGCGGGACGGCGACATGGGCGAAGTGAACCGCGAGCAGCGTATCTGCCTCGAAACCATCATTGCCCGGGGCAAACGGCTCCAGAAGCTGCTGGAGCGGGTTCTTGATCTCTGCGGCAGCGACCTCGGGATGGCGATTTTCCTCCCCCGGGAATTCCCGGTACAGGAGGCCCTTGACCGGGTTGTGGAGCGGCTCCGGAACGACGCGGCCAAACGGGGTGTGACCCTTGAAGCCCGCTGCGCAGGCGGCGGCTGCACCGTCACGGCCGACGAGGGGAAGTTCGCCTTCATCATCGAGGAACTGGCCACCAATGCCCTGAAGTTCTCCCGTAAAGGGTCGAGAGTCTCCATCTCCCTGAAGGAGTCCGCCACCACCAGGAACGGCGAACGGTACCTGGAGTTGGCCGTTACCGACCAGGGACGGGGGATACGGGATGAGGAGCTCGAACATATCTTCAGGAGTTTCGAGGTGGGGGG
>RHLS01000022.1 GCA_003712145.1 Desulfuromonadales bacterium
CCCCCCGCACCGCCCCGACCCATCTCCACAACTGTCTCTACCATCGCGACGGAACCTGCGGCGTCTGCATCGGCCGCTGCCCCGTGGGGGCCATCACCTTCAACGGCCATGACAAGAGCAGGTGCCGGGATTATGTCTACGGGGCCATACCGGCCGCGGTTGGCGAGCGTTACGGTGTCCTCTGCACCGGCTGCGGGCTCTGCCAGACCCGCGTCCCGTGCGAGGCGGCGGTGCCGCGGGGAAAGGGGCTGGGCATTCCCTGAAAAAAATTAACTGGACGCCTCGTGGGTCCACTGCTATAAGCGGAATGAACGTTCATTCTGTTTATAGCAAGAGGTAACCCATGGCGAAGCCGGAAAAGCGTGACGAGATCGTCCGCGCCGCCCTTGAACTTATAGCCGAGCACGGCTTCCATGGTGCCCCCATGGCCATGATCGCCGACCGGGCGGGGGTGGGGGCGGGGACCATCTACCGCTACTTCGAGAACAAGGATCTGCTCATCACGGAGCTCTACCGGGAGGTGGAAGGGAGATCCTTCCCTGCCATTATGGAGGGATACGTCCCCGAGGCGCCGGTCAGGGAGCGTTTCCTCCATCTCAGTACGGCTCTTCTCCGGTACTTCATCAACAATTCCCTCGAGTTCAGGTTCGTGGAGCAGTTTCACAACTCCCCCTACGGCGTGGAGTTCCGTCGGGAGCGGCTCCTGGGGAAAATGGAAGACCGCTTTGTCTACCGGGAGCTTTTCGAGAGCGGGGTCGCCCAGGGGGTGGTGAAGGATTTCCCCCTCCCCGTCCTCTTCGCCCTTGCCCTGGGTCCCATCCTTGCCGTGGCACGGGACCACATACTTGGCTTCATCGCCCTGGACGATGTCCTCATCACCCGGACCATCGAGGCCTGCTGGGATGCGGTCAGAAGGTAGGGGAGGGGTGTCTCCCCAGATAAATTGATTCATAACGGGAATGAACATTCATTCTGATCATAGTGAAGAGGTGTCTATGCAAAGCATGTACAGAGCACGACTGATTGCCGCAGCGGGACTCCTGGCCGCCGCCCTGATGGTGGCCGGCTGCGACAAGAAAACCGCAGCCACCCCGCCACCGAGCGGACCTCCCGAAGTGGGGGTGATTGTCGTCAAGCCCGAGCGGGTGGCCCTGACAACGGAGCTGCCGGGCCGGACGTCGGCCAATCTGATTGCCGAGGTGCGTCCCCAGGTGAGCGGCATTGTCCAGAAGCGCCTTTTCACCGAGGGGTCCGACGTGAAGGCCGGTCAGGTCCTTTACCAGATCGATCCCGCCACCTACCAGGCGGCCTTCGCCAGCGCCAAGGCGGCCCAGGCCCGGGCCGAGGCCAATCTCATACCGGCCCGTCTCAAGGAGGAGCGCTTCCGGGACCTGGTGCAGATCAAGGCCGTGAGCCAGCAGGACCATGACGATGCCAGCGCCGCCCTCAAGCAGGCCGAGGCCGACGTGGCCGCAGCCAAGGCGGCGGTGGAGACCGCCCGCATCAACCTGGCCTACACGAAGGTGACGGCACCCATCTCCGGCCGGATCGGCCGCTCCACCGTGACCGACGGGGCCCTGGTGACGGCCAGCCAGGCGGCTCCCCTTGCCACCATCCAGCAGCTCAGCTCCATGTATGTGGATGTCACCCAGTCCAGCGCTGAGCTGCTGAAGCTGAAGCAGAACCTGGCCAGCGGCCTGCTGAAAAACAACGGGTCCGCCCAGGCCCGGGTGAAGCTCCTGCTGGAGGACGGCACCCCCTATCCGCAGCCGGGGTCCCTGAAGTTTTCGGAAGTTACCGTGGACCAGAGTACCGGCTCCATCACTCTGCGGGCGGTCTTCCCGAATCCGAAGCAGACCCTGCTTCCAGGCATGTTCGTGCGGGCCATTGTCGAGGAGGGGGTCAATGAACAGGCGATCCTGGTGCCGCAACGGGGCGTCAGCCGGAATTCGAAGGGGGAAGCGTTGGTCCTCCTGGTGGGCGCCGAAGACAAGGTGGAGCCGCGGGTCATCACGGTCGTCCGGACCGTTGGGGAGAGCTGGCTCGTGAGCGGAGGGCTGAAAGCGGGTGATCGCGTCATCCTGGAAGGGATCCAGAAGGCAAAGCCGGGCACGGCGGTGAAAGCCGTGCCGTTCGGATCAAAGCCCGCGGCGGCTCCCGTCGCTGCTCCCCAGCCCGCCGCGGCCACAAAGTAAAGGAGCCCCTCCATGTCCCGGTTTTTCATAAACAGACCCATCTTTGCCTGGGTGATCGCCATCATGGTCATGCTGGTCGGTCTGCTGTCGGTCAAGAAGCTGCCCGTCTCCCAGTATCCCCCCATCGCGCCGCCCCAGATCGCCATTAACGCCACGTACCCGGGAGCCTCGGCCCAGACCGTGCAGGATACGGTCACCCAGGTCATCGAGCAGAAGCTGAATGGCATCGATAATCTGATCTACATGTCGTCCACCAGCGACTCGGCCGGGGCGGTGACCATTACCCTGACCTTCAAGGCCGGCACCGACCCCAACATCGCCCAGGTGCAGGTGCAGAACAAGTTGCAGCTGGCCACGCCGTTGCTGCCCCAGATCGTGCAGCGGCAGGGGATCTCCGTGGTCAAGTCCACCCGGAACTTCCTGATGATCGTGGGCCTGGTGTCGGAAGACGGCTCCATGGATCGCAATGGCCTCACCGACTACATGGTTTCCAACCTCCAGGACATCATCAGCCGGGTGGAAGGGGTCGGCGAACTGCTGCTGTTCGGTACCCAGAACGCCATGAGGATCTGGCTTAACCCCGCCAAACTGAACAACTTCCACCTGACGACCAATGATGTGATCAGCGCTCTGCAGTCCCAGAACGTCCAGGTGTCGGCCGGACAGTTCGGTGCCGTCCCCTCCAATCAGGGTCAGCAGCTTAATGCCACCATCAACGCCCGAGCCCTGCTGCAGACCCCCGAGCAGTTCGATGCCATCGTCCTGCGCACCAACAGCGACGGCTCCACCGTCAAGCTCAGGGATGTGGCAGAGAGCAAGATCGGCACCGAGAACTACGAGGTGCAATCGTACTACAACGGAAAACCGTTGGGTGGCATGGCCATTCGTCTGGCGGCGGGGGCCAACGCCCTGGAGACCGGCAACCGGGTCAAGGCCAAGATGGCGGAGCTTCAGAAATATTTCCCTCCCGGCATGAAGGTGGTCTATCCCTACGACACCACCCCCTTTGTCAAGATCTCCATCGAAGAGGTGGTGCACACCCTGGTCGAGGCGGTCTTCCTCGTCTTCATCATCATGTTCCTGTTCCTGCAGAACATCCGCGCCACCCTGATCCCCACCATCGCGGTGCCGGTGGTGCTGCTGGGGACCATGGGGGTGCTGGCGGCCAGCGGGTTCTCCATCAACACCCTGACCATGTTCGCCCTGGTTATCGTCATCGGCCTTCTGGTGGACGATGCCATTGTTGTCGTGGAGAACGTGGAACGGATCATGACCGAGGAAGGGCTTCCCCCCAAGGAAGCCACCATCAAGTCCATGGGGCAGATCACCAGCGCCCTCTGGGGCATCGCCATCGTGCTGGCGGCGGTCTTTCTCCCCATGGCCTTTTTCCCCGGTTCCACCGGTGTCATCTACCGCCAGTTCTCCATCACCATCATCTCGGCCATGATCCTGTCGGTGCTGGTGGCAATGATCCTGACCCCGGCGCTGTGCGCCACCATCCTCAAGCCGATTGAAAAGGGGCACCATGCCGGCGAGACCGGCTGGTTTGCCGGGTTCTTCCGCTACTTCAACCGGGCGTTCGAGTTCTGCCGGCACAACTACGAGGGGATCGTCGGTCGCTCCTTCGGCAAGCCGGTGCGCTATCTGGTGGTCTACGGCGCCATTGTGGCCGCCATGGCTTTCTTCTTCCTGCATCTCCCCACCTCATTCCTGCCGGATGAGGACCAGGGCTTCATCATCTGTCAGGTCCAGTTGCCGGCCGGTGCCACCCAGGAGCGGACCATCCAGGTCATGCGGCAGCTGGAACAGCATTTTCTCGAGAAGGAATCCAAGGCCGTGGAAGGGGTCATTGCCGTGGCCGGGTTCAGTTTTGCCGGGCGGGGGCAGAACATGGGTCTTGCCTTTGTCAGACTCAAGCACTGGGACCTTCGTAAGGGCAAGGATCTGAAGGCGGCTGCCATTGCAGGCCGGGCCATGGGCGCATTTTCCAAGTTCAGGGACGGCCTTGCCTTCGCCTTTTCACCGCCGGCTGTGCTTGAACTGGGGGTGGCCAACGGCTTCGACCTTCAACTGCAGGATCGGGGCGGAGTGGGACATGAAAAGCTGATGGAGGCGCGCAACCAGCTGCTGGGCATGGCCATGAAAAACAAGAAGCTGGTGGCGGTACGCCCCAACGGGCAGGATGACTCGCCCCAGTTCAAGCTCGACATCGATGACGTGCGGGCAGGCGCCCTGGGGGTCTCCCTGGCCGATGTCAACAGTGTGCTGGCCACCGCCTGGGGGAGCTCCTACGTCAACGATTTCATCCAGAACGGCCGGGTCAAGAAGGTCTATCTCCAGTCCGACGCCAAGTACCGGATGCTGCCGGAGGATATCAACAGCTGGTACGTCAGGAACAAGGACGGCCAAATGGTGCCCTTCTCCGCCTTTGCCACCGCCCGCTGGCAGTACGGCTCACCTCGCCTGGAGCGTTACAACGGCATTCCGTCCGTGGAGATCCTGGGGCAGGCCGCGCCGGGAATAAGTACCGGTGAGGCCATGGCCGAGATGGAGAAGATGGTGGCCCAGTTGCCCCCCGGCATCGGCTACGAATGGACCGGCCTCTCCTACGAGGAAAAGAACGCCGGAGCCCAGGCACCGGCACTCTACGCCATCTCGCTCCTGGTGGTGTTTCTTTCCGTGGCGGCGCTGTACGAAAGCTGGACTATCCCCTTTGTGAACCTGCTGATGCTGCCGCTGGGTCTGGTGGGGGCGGTGGCGGCGGTGAAGCTGCGCATGTTCCCCAACGACGTCTATCTCCAGATCGGCCTGCTCACAACGGTGGGACTTTCCACCAAGAACGCCATCCTGATCATCCAGTTCATCAAGGAACAGATGCACCAGGGGCATGAACTGATCGACGCCACCCTGACAGCGGTGAAGATCCGGCTCCGCCCGGTCATCATGACCTCCCTGGCCTTCTTCTTCGGCACCCTCCCCCTGGCCCTCACCAAGGGAGCCGGGGCCGCGGCCCAGAACGCCATCGGCACCGCCGTCACCGGCGGACTGCTTTCGGCCACCTTCATCGACCTGATCTTTATTCCGTTCTTCTTTGTCCTGGTCTCCCGACTCTTTGCGAAGAAGCCGTCTTCCGCACCCGTTACCGCTTCTGCCGACGCCCAGGAGGTACATTGACATGAGTCGGACAACAGCCCTGTGTCTTCCTCTGGGGGTATTCCTATGCCTGACCGGCTGCGCCACAATGGCCCCCAAATACGAGCAGCCAGCAGCCCCCGTTCCGGCCACCTGGCCCAGCGGTCCGGCCTACAGGGAGGGGGGCAAGGCCGACACGGCGGTGGCCGACATCCCCTGGCAGGAGTTCTTCGTTGACGAGAAGCTACAGAAGCTCATCGCCCTGGCCCTGGAGAACAACCGGGACCTGCGGGTCGCCGCCCTCAACATCGAACGCTCCCGGGCCCAGTACCAGATCCGGCGCTCGGATCTCTTCCCGAAAGTGGACGCCAATGCCGCCGGCACCTTCCAGCGTATTGCCGAAGACTTCTCGGGCACTGGTCTGCCTCAAAACATCCACCAGTACAACGTCGGCCTCGGCGTCAGCTCCTACGAGCTGGATCTCTTCGGCCGGGTGCGGAGCCTCAAGGACCAGGCTCTGGAGCAGTTCCTGGCCACGGAGCAGGCCCGGCGCAGCGTCCAGATCAGCCTGGTTTCGGAGGTCGCCGTCAACTACCTCACCCTCGCCGCGGACCGGGAGCGGCTGAAGCTTGCCCAGGAGACCCTGGCGAGCCAGCAGGAATCCTTCAAACTCACCAAGAGCCGCTTCGAACACGGCGTCTCCTCCGCCCTGGATCTCCACCAGGCCCAGACCAGCGTCGATGCGGCGCGGGTGGACATCGCCCGCTTCACGACCCTGGTGGCCCAGGACGCAAATGCCCTGAGCCTGGTGGTCGGTTCGCCGGTGCCGGCGGAACTCCTTCCCGCGACCCTCACCGAAAACCTCACCGCCATGAAGGACGTGGCGCCCGGCCTGCCGTCCGACGTGCTGCTGCGCCGACCCGACATCCTCCAGGCCGAGAACCTGCTGAAGGGGGCCAACGCCAACATCGGCGCGGCCCGGGCGGCCTTCTTTCCGCGCATCACCCTGGTTTCAAGCGTGGGCGTCGGCAGCGACGACCTGGGCGGACTTTTCACCTCGTCGGGCTCCTTTGTCTGGAAATTCGCACCGCAGATTTCCCTCCCTATCTTCACCGCCGGAGCCAACCAGGCCAACCTCAAGGTGGCTGAGGTGGACCGCGACATCGCCGTGGCCCAGTACGAGAAGGCAATCCAGACCGCCTTCCGTGAGGTGGCCGATGCCCTTGCCCAGCGGGGGACCATCGACGACCAGGTGGCGGCCCAGCAGTCTCTCACCGACGCCACCGGCGAAAGCTACCGCCTCTCCCAGGCCCGTTACGAGAAAGGAGTCGAAAGCTATCTCCAGGTGCTGGACTCCCAGCGCTCCCTCTACGGCGCCCAGCAGAACCTGATCACCGCGCGGCTTTCCCGGCTGGCCAATCTGGTGACGCTGTACCGGGTGCTTGGCGGGGGCGGGTAGGAGCGAATCTTCAGGTCGGAAAATGACAAAAGCCCGTCAGTGAATGCTGACGGGCTTTTGTGCGCCTGGCTCCCGAGGTGCCGACTCATGGCACCGTGGTCACGCGCGCCGGCACGTCCAGCCCGAGGGAAACCAGCTCCCGGGCCACCTGGTCGACCAGCTCTCCCATGTTCCGGCCGACTGCGTCCGACATCTCAAGCCCGGTATCCATCGATTGGGGTTCGATGCCGAAGAGGATCACGTTACCCGGCATGCTGTCGGTCAGGTGGGCCGCTGCGAGCACGTCCGAGATTCCGAGCTGGTGAGGGGATATCTTCTTCCGGAACAGGGCCGGCACCTCATCCCCCTCCAGCCGGACGATGGCGCCGGGCGGATTGCCGCTCTTCACCACGTCGAGGATGATCAGATGGTCTCTGCCCTGGAGGTGTTGCAGGAGCTCAATGCCGCTCGTGCCGCCGTCCAGGAGTTCGACCCCGTCCGGTGTCCCGTATTTCCGCTCGAATACGTCGAGCGCCCTTACTCCTGCGCCTTCGTCCTGAAGAAGCAGGTTGCCGATGCCGAGCACGAGAGTGTTCATGGTATGGTCGCCCTTTCGAAGTCTTCGTGGCCATCTCCGCGCTAGAATGCCTTTACCTTCACAATCTCCCTGTTTTCCGCGTCCACCAGGTGAATGGCGCAGGCGAGGCACGGGTCGAAGGAGTGGACCGTCCGCAGTACCTCAAGGGGCTTTTCCGGGTCGGCGATGGGATTGCCCACCAGGGATGCCTCGTAGGGGCCGGGGTCGTCCTGGGCGTTGCGAGGACCCGAGTTCCAAGTGCTCGGGACGACGGCCTGGTAATTCTTGATCTTCCCGCCGTTGATGACAATCCAGTGGGAAAGCACACCCCGCGGGGCCTCGTGGAGTCCGACTCCTTTTATCTCGCCCTTGGGGAATTCCGGGCGGTTGAAGGTCCGGGTGTCCCCCTTTGCGATGTTGTCCATGAGGGCCTGCCACTGCTTCCGGAGGGTTTCGTGCATTACCGCCGCGCGCACCGCCCGCGCCGCATGGCGGCCGATCGTCGAATGGAGCGCGGTTATGGGGATTTTTGCTCCCGCCAGGCTGCTCATTGTGGCAAGGGCCTTGTTGGTATAGTTCACGGTGGGGGCGTGCCCGGCGGCATACATGCAGAGGACGTTGGCCAGCGGCCCCACCTGGGCTGGCTTGCCGTGGAACGTGGGCGCCTTTACCCAGGAGTATTTGCCGTTATCCTGAAAATCCGTGTAGTTCGGCTCGGTCTCCCCGTCCCACGGGTGGCGGGTCCCATCCCCCTCGTACCACGAATGCTTGACGCTCTCCTGGACGCCCTTGGTGAAGTACTCGTCCTGGAAGCTCTTGATCGGGCGGTATTTGCTGATGTCGCCGCCGGGGATGTATCCGCCGGGGTGCTCGAACAGGGTCCCCTTCGTATCCATGGGGAACTCGGGAATCGACAGGTAATCGGTCACGCCGGCGCCGTAGGCGGTCCACTCCCGGTAAAAGGCCCCGATGGCGCAGACATCCACGAAGTAGGCGTTGTTCACGAAATCGCCCAGTTCATCGATGAGGCTCTTGACGTAGTAGAGCCGTTCCACGGTAAGGGTCGAGGGGCTGTCGGGATTGATGGGATTGGCCACGCCGCCCACGGCCAGGTTCTGGATATGGGGGGTCTTGGAGCCGAGGATGGAGACGATGGTGCAGGCCTTGCGCTGGATGTCCAGGGCCTGGAGGTAGTGGGCCGCGGCGAGGAGATTCACCTCGGGCGAGAGGATCATGGCCGGGTGGCCCCAGTAGCCGTTCGAGAAGATCCCCAGTTGCCCGCTCCCCACAAGGGCTGCCAGTTTGTCCTGTACCGCCCTGAAGGCCTGCGGGCTGTTCAGGTGCCAGTTGGACAGGCTCTGGGCGATGGAGGCGGTCTTCTTCGGATCCGCCTTCAGGGCGGAGGTGATGTCCACCCAGTCCAGGGCCGAGAGGTGGTAGAAGTGGACGATGTGGTCGTGGATGGCATGGGCGGCGATGATGATGTTCCTGATGTACTGCGCGTTCAGGGGGATTTCCAGGTTCAGGGCGTTCTCCACGGACCTGACCGACGCCAGCGCGTGGACCGTCGTGCAGACCCCGCAGATCCGCTGGGTGAAGAGCCAGGCCTCGCGGGGGTCCCGGTCCTTCAGGATCAGCTCGATTCCCCGCCACATCTGGCCCGATGACCATGCCTTGCTCACCCGTCCGCCGTCCAGTTCGCAGTCTATTCTCAGATGCCCCTCTATCCTCGTGACCGGATCAATGCTGATTCGCTTTGCCATACGTTCCTCCGTTGGTAGTCAAGGATGTTAATGATGGGTCTCGGGAAAGAGGTTCAGGTACTTCGCGCAGACCTTGAACCCCAGGATCGCGAAGGCGATCATCCCCACCGTCAGCATCCATTCCATGGTCGACGGGAAGTAGTCGCCGCCAGCGCGGGTCGCGAACTCCGAAACCCCGAAGATCCCCACGTTGAGCCGGTTCTGGAGAACCCCGACGATCACCAGGATGTTGACCATGAAGATCCGGTCGAAATTCGTCCTGACGGAGCGGAAGGAGAGAAGGACCAGCGGCAGCACTACCCCCACCGCCATCTCAAGGAGCCAGAGGTTCCCCAGGAAGCTCCCGTCCAGCACCGCACCGAAGCCGGGGCCCGTAATCAGGTGCCCGATCTTCATGGCGAAATAGACACCGCCGGTGATCAGCACCCCCCGCGCCAGACCCAGCACCACCTCCCGGGGGGGCTCATGGTTGAAGACCTTGCCGGTGAGGAGCGTCTCGAAACTCACCATGGAGATCCCCATCATGATCGCCGACACGAGGAACATGTAGGGGAGATACGTGCTGTACCAGAGTGGGGAGAGCTTTCCCGGCGCGATCAGGTAGACCGCACCCAGCGACGACTGGTGCAGCAGCGAGAGCAGCACGCCGAAGAGGACGATGCCGACCATTAGCCGGTTGACCCTGTCCAGCGCCCTGTTCATCCCGAGCTTCTCGAACACCATGGGGCTCGATTCGGTGGCAAGGGTGGAGGTGTAGAGCACCACGTGGATGGCGACGATGAACATGATTGAGTTGACCTGCCACATCACCATGGGGTGCCAGATGACGAAGGAGCGGCCGATGTCGAGGCAGATGGAGATGGCCGCCAGGAGATAGCCGAAGAATGCGTTCAGGATCGAGGCCCGGCAGATGCACTTGTACTTCTTCCAGTTCAGGATATAGACCGCCGCGGCGATGAGGAACCCGCCCGCGGCCATGGCCACCCCGCCAAGGACGTCGAAGGCGATCCACAGGCCCCACGGCCAGAGGTCGCTGAGGTTGGACGCAGGGCCGATGCCGAAGATCAGCCGGTAGATGGCCGCCACCGCCGCACCGCAGATCAGGACGACCAGCACCAGGGTGAACGGCGTCTTCATCGTTATGCCCAGATGGTCGCTGTGCTCGGTATTCATCAGCTTCCTGATGACCCCGCCCAGTCGTGGGCCCACATACTTTTCCACATCAATCATGGCTGTCCCCCTTGTCCCCGCGGTGGGTGATCTTGTAGATCGTGGTCCCGCCGAGGAAGACCCCCGCGAATACCCACGGGATCTTTGCTATGTAGGCCCAAGTGAGGTCGGGAAGGGCGGATTTCCTGATGTCCTTGCTGAAGCCGAGAAGCTCGAAGGATATCCCCGAGAGCATCATGTTCTGGGTCCCCCCCGCTTCGTTCAGACCGTAGACGCCGTCCGCATACTTCGCCACCGGCCGCCGGTTCTTCTCCCGCGAGGCGAGGGTCTGGATCGGGAATGCGTACTCGGTCCCTGGTTTCAGGGCGAGACGCCGGCGGGCCTCCTCCCGGAGCTCGCGGACCTTCCCGAAGATGGTCGCCCCGGTGGGGCAGGTCTCGGCGCAGGCCGAAAATTTCCCCTCCTTGTAGCGGTGGTTGCAGAGCTGGCACTTCCTGACCGCCGGCCAGGCCGCGTCCCACTCGTAGCGGGGAACCCCGAAGGGACAGGCGAGCTGGCAGTAGCGGCAGCCGATGCACTTCCCTTCGATGTACGAGACGACTCCGTTTTCCGGGTCCTTCTTGAAGGCCCCGGCCGGGCAGACCGACGCGCATGCGGGGGTGACGCAGTGGAGGCACTGCTGCTTGAAGAACGCGTAGCCGTTGACGGCCGTATCCTTGTTCTCCCCGGTGCCGTTCTTGTAAACCTTGATGATGTTGAGGGTCTTTCCCGAAAGCTCCTGCGGTGCGTCCCAGATCCCTTCGTTCCCTTTTGGTCCCTTGCTTTCATAGGGGGGCGATTTCATCCCCTCGCGATAGAGGGCGCCCCCGGGCTGACAGTTTGATTGCTTGCAGTTCACCATGCAGGCCTTGCAGCCGATGCAGAGTGTCGCGTCGTAGAGAATGCCGACCGCCTGGGGAGGAAGCTCGTTCGACATGGCCGCTTCAACGGGCGATATGCCGGACGCCAGGAGGAGCCCTCCGCTTGCGACGCCTTTGAGAAGATCCCGTCTGCTGATCGCCATGGCTACCCCTCCTTGATCCGGTCCCTCGCGTCCTGTTCGTCGACCGTCAGCATCGCCGCCCCGGAGTCGTTCACCACGATGCCTGCCGCTCCGGCGGCGCGGGGCTTGGCCTCGGGTGAAGCCTTTTCCCTGGTCCGGTCATCGGTGCTTTTCTTCCCGAGGCTGGTCAGCACCGCCGCGCCGGCGGCCCCCATCACGAGGCCGGAGGAGCCCGCGGCCAGGGACTTGATGCCGGGCGAAACCCCTGGCGTGTTGGGAAACGCCTCCCCGAAGAAGACGGGTGGCGTGAGGTCCTGCGGCGTTGACAGGGTATGGAGCGGAATGGTGAAGCCCACCCCCTTTTCGGTGCAGCCGAAGCAGGGATGTCCCACCCCCACCGGCCAGCTGCCGGAACCGGCCTCGCCGAAGAGGATGGTCGGGCAGTTGGCAAAGGTCTCGGGCCCCTTGCAGCCGAGCTTGTAGAGGCAATACCCCTTGCGATGGGAGTCGTCCCCGAATTCGTACGCGAACCGGCCGGCGTCAAAATGGGGCCTCCGCTCGCAGTTCTCATGGATAAGGCGACTGTAGGCGAATTTGGGCCGCCCCTTCTGGTCGAGATCGGGGAGCTTCTTGAAGGTGAGGAGGTAGAGGACGGTCGAGAGCAGGTTGTAGGGGTTTGGTGGGCAGCCGGGGATGGTGACGACTTTCTTGCCGGGGAGTAGTTCCGGTATCCCCTTGGCCTGGGTGGGGTTCGGGCCAGCGGCGGCGACCCCGCCCCAGGAGGCGCACGAGCCCATGGCCACGATCGCCCCCGCGTGGGGGGCCGTCTCGTGCAGGATCTCCAGGGCGGTCTTGCCGGCGATCTTGCAGTAGATCCCTTTGTCTTTCGTGGGGATGGCGCCGTCCACCACGAGGATGAACTTGCCCTTGTTCTCCTGGATCGACTGGGCCTTGGCGGCTTCTGCCTGGTGACCCGCGGCGGCGCTCAGGGTCTCGGAGTAGTCGAGGGAGATCAGGTCGAGGAGAAGGTTTTCCAGCGTGGGGTGGGTGGAGCGGAGCAGCGATTCGATGCACCCCGTGCATTCCTGGAACGAGAGCCAGATCACCGGCGGGCGCCGTGGGCTTGTAACCGCCTGGGCGATGCTGGCTCCCGCACTGAGGGGGAGCCCCATCCCCACGGCCATGACGGAACAGAACTTGATGAAATCTCTTCGGGAAATGCCGCCTAGCTGCTGACTGGGCCAATCCAACTCATCTCGCTTCATTTTCTCCTCCCTCCGGCCGCGTAAATTGGCGGCTTTGCGCAGTGGGCACAGGCGCTCATGGTTACAGCAGTGCGCTCGGCCACCATGGTTTCGGGTTCTGATGAGGCTATCGAGATTCTATTGGGTGCATTTATGAAAGAGCAGGACGATGTTGCACGCACGATTGACCACTGGCGCCGGACTGGTGCGGCCGAATCGTACGCCTTGAAACACGCGGCATTAGTGTAATTAAATTGTAATTGTCTAATGCAATGCGTATACCATATGTGTGGAGGCTGGTTGCTTCCGGGGGGGTGCTGTGTAACAGTGCGATTATGCTTATTAATGTGTGGGTGGCAGGGTCTTTGGGGTGCTGCAGTGGCGGCGAATCAATGTGTATTTTTGTCTCAATTGTGTACTTTTGGCTGTGTAATTTTGTCCAGAGGGTGTCAGGAGCAGAGGTGCCGTCTGGCGAAGAGGCGTGCACGGACCAGCACAACCACGACGGCTAGGTTCACGACAAAGGTGCCGGCCTTGATGGGGGTGACGGAGACGAACAGCTCGTAGATCTCGATGGGAAGGTAGATGCCGCCGCAGACGATGCCGAGCCACTCTGCCCAGGGGCGGGCGCGCCAGAGCCCCCATGCCTCGACGAAACGGAGGATGGCGTAGCCAAAAGCTCCCAGGGCCAGGAGCCAGAGACGGCCACCGTCCGCGGCCGCGGCCGCTTCCAGGAAGATGCGGGGAATGCGGCTCGCCGGGTTCAGGTGAAAATGCCGGACGATCTCCTCGGCAATGCCCTGGATATCGCGATGGATGAGGGTCAGGAGTCCGAGGCCGGCAGTGATGACCAGCGCCCCCTTGGTCGCTTCGAAGAGGGCGATGGTGCGGATGCTGGCTGTTTCGTGCGTGTGCCGGTCCATGGCGAAGTGGCTAGCGCCGGAAAACCAGCGCCGCTCCTGCCATAAGGAGAAGGACGCCGGTGATCCGCTTACCGTCGAGGGGGGCGCCATGGAAGCCGAAGAGTCCGAAGTGGTCCATAAGGAGGCCGGTGAAGAGTTGGGAGGCGATGATGGCGGCCATGGCCGCGGCCGTGCCGATGCGCGGCACCACGATGATCGTGAGCGTGACGAAGACCGCCCCGAGGAGGCCACCGGTAAGCTCCCACCAGCTTGCGCCAGTCACCCCTCGCAGGCTGCCGCGGCCGAAGAGGGCAATCGTCACGGCGAGGGCGATGGTCCCCACGGTGAAGGAGACGAAGGAGCTTTCGAGGATACCAACCTTCTGGGCGAGCCGGGCGTTGATGGACGGTTGCAGTGCCAGCACGGCACCGCCGCACATCATGAGGAGGAACAGGGCCAGGTTGGACATGGGGTATTCTCCTTGCCGCGGGGAAGTGGAATGACTGGGCCGATTGTACGCTTTGGCCGCGTGCGCCGCAAGGGGATGACACGAAAAAGGGGAGGCTGTGGTGAGCTTCCCCTCCAGGCTTGAAAGCCTGTTGTACTCGCGGAGTGACTGTTTGGTCATTCCACAGTGATCTGCCGCACGGTACTGGAGGATGCGGTTCTCGGTATCCTCACTTCGAGCACGCCATCCTTGAAGGTGGCTTTTATGTGCTCTGTGTCGAGCCCGTCGGGCAGGTTGAGTGTCCGGCTGAAAGAGCCGTGGGAACGTTCGAGTCTTAGGTAGTTGCTCCGTTCGATGTTCTCCTCGGTCTTTCTTTCGCCCGTGATGATCAGCGCGTTATCAACGATACGCAGGTTAAGTCCCTCACGGGTGATGCCGGGCAGTTCGGCCTTGACGATCAGGTTTCCTTCCTCCTCGAACATGTCGACTGCCGGGATCAGTTCCCCGGAAACACCGACGTCGTGGAGGATGGTGCGGAACGGATTCCAGTTTAAGCCCAGGAAAGGCCTATTGAAGGATTCTTCGATCCACCGCTCCATTTCACGCATGGGGGCGAGGATGGTTGTCTCGCTTCTCCCGCCCGTGTTGTTCCTTGTCGTCAGGGACTTCGTTTCATGAGTGTCGGATCCCGTGGACCGTTTCACGTCCACCGTGCTCCCCTGTTCCTTGCGGGATACTGTCCTGAGTTCCGTCTGACGTCTCATGATTCAACACCCCTTTCTTGGTGTGATTGGTTTTTCTGATACCAGTATAGCTAATTGAAAGTGAATGTCAAGATTGTTATGGCCGCGGCGGCCAGGGGCCGCTGCTTGCGCTTTGGGACCGGTCCGTGTAGTATTGCCTCCGGCCCTGAAGGGAACGATGGCATGGAAGGAGCGGGACGACTGCATGGGTGAAGGAGCGGAGACCACAGGACGGGGTGCGGGCGGTGTGTGGCTGATTCTGGCGGCGGCTGTCCTCTGGGGAACCACCGGGACCTCCCAGGCCCTGGCGCCGGTGGGGGCAAGCCCGGCAACGGTGGGAGCCCTCAGGCTGGCTGTGGGGGGGCTGGCGCTTCTCGTTGTGGCGGTCGTGCGGGGCGGCCTGCGTGGCGGCGGCCGGTGGCCGCTGGTGGCCACGGCCTGCGCCGGCATCTTCATCGCCGCCTATCAGGTCACCTTTTTCGCCGCCGTGGCCAGGACCGGCGTGGCGGTGGGAACCATGGTCGGCATCGGCAGCTCACCCGTGTTCGCGGGTATCCTCGGCTACCTGGTTCGGGGCGAGCGCCCCGGCCTGCGCTGGGCAGCGGCCACGCTCCTTGCCGTTGCCGGTTGCAGCCTGCTACTGGTGGCGGGGGGCGGCATCAGCGTGAACCCCGTCGGCATTCTCCTCGCCCTCGGCGCCAGCGCCTCCTACGCGGCCTACACCCTGGCGATCAAGGTCCTCCTTGACGGCCGGTCACCCGACGCGGTGGTTGCGGTTGCCTTTTGTCTCGGCGCCCTCATTCTCGCGCCGCTCCTCGTTGGAGCGAATCTCTCCTGGGTCATGGATCCCCGAGGTTTCCTTGTGACCATGCACCTGGGGCTTATCGCCACGGCGCTGTCGTACCAGCTCTTTGCCCGGGGGCTCAGGACGGTTCCGGTGGCGACCGCCGTCACCCTCTCCCTTGCTGAACCCCTCACCGCTGCGATCCTCGGCGTTGCGGTGGTGGGCGAGCGGCTCACCCCCCTGGCCCTCTGTGGCATCGCCCTCCTCTTTGGCGGCCTGGCGCTCCTGGCGGTCCGGCGCAAGCCGGCAGGGAGTTCCTGAGCCGGTTCCTTGCGTGTGGCAGACTCACAACAAAAAGGCCGTCTCCCATGGGTGGGGGACGGCCTCATTCGTTTATGGGCTCCATGTATCCTCTCGCGCCGGTCGCCCGGTTCTCCTGGCGTCGCGGTGGTTGTCCTTCCTGCGGGGGAAGTTTACCCTGCCTCAGTGGCTCTTCACTTCCGCTTTGTGACCGAAGCTCTCCCGCACCCCTTTGGCTGCACCGATCATGGTGAGGACTGCCGGAACCATCTGGGCCACGATGATCAGGGCGCAGAACCCGAGGAATATCCATGCAAATATGCCACTGTTGTCTTCCCGAGCTCCCGATGCCGCCAGAGCCGTCGTCACGCTCCCCAGTACCATTGCCAGTGTGCTGGCTGCCGTTCTCGCTCTCATGACTGTCTCCTTTCGTATCCTGTGTATTGTGCCGGTCTCAGACCGGGTTGTTCCCTCTGGTGATCCTCGTGTCCTACCGGGCGTTCGCCCCTTCCTCAGTCTTGGCGGAGAAGAGCCCCTTCAGCATCGAACCGAACAGCATGGCTGCCGGGACAGCCTGGAAGGCGATGACGGCGGCACCCAACACCAGGAACAGGGGGGTAAGGAATCCGCCTTCGTCGGTTGCCGCGCCACTGGCGGCAAAGGCGGAAGAGGTGGTGGCTATCGTAACGATCAGTGCGTTGGCTATGGCTTTCATGGCATCCTCCTTGGATTTCCGGGGTTAACCGGTTGCTTTTGTTTTTATTACTGCATCCGGTGTGCCAGTAATTAGAAAAAAGATATTCATTGTGTAATATGCTGAAAATATTAAGTATTTTATTTCGGGAGCGGATGTGGCGTCTGGGGGAAAGGAAGCCATTGTATAGGGGGGGCATACAGAAGTGGTTGTGTCAGGCGGGCCACCGTGGAGGTGTTCAGCGTAACAGCCCCATATTATGGGCCGTTTGAGGCGCGAGCCGGGTGCCTGAAAAAAGAATACGCCAGAGGGATAGAAAAAATCACTTCTGGCGTTGCCGTGGTCCTGCTATCTGATTAAAAGGAAAATGATTCCTCTATCGCTTCTTTGGGGTGAGACGTACGTAGGCTTTGCCGTTTCATGGAGCAACGGCTGAAAGTGCAGCGGCGGAGCGAAGCGGAGACCGTCTGCCACGCTTAGTTGGCCTGAACTTGTCTTTTTCGCGCTCTCTCAGCAATTTGTGTCACTTCTCTAAGGAAATCTCTCATTGCTAGGTCTGTCTCTTGCTTAATGCTTCCCATAATGTAGGCGTTCATTTTTGTTGCTGCTTCGTTGATAACCTTGAGTTCCTGTTGACCTTTAGGGGTTTTGTAATGCTCAATTGCTGCACGCATATCCTTTTCGGGGAGTCCATCACCCAAGGTTGTCGAATAAATTCTTGCTGCTTCTGAAGGCTTCCATGAAATTGATATTTTGTTGCCGAAACCTTGGGCAGCAATTTCAAATTCTTTCATGACGTCATCAGGCATGTTGGGGAAAGAGTTCCTCATTTGACCGATGATGCTATTCATTTGTTCATCGATCATTTTGGCCGTATCTTTTCTTACTGACTCAAGCATTGAATCAAAACCGAGAACCTGCATTAGTTGTTTAGATAGCTCAACCTTGTCCTCAGCTATTGCAACGTTAGAAGTCGTGAGAAGCAGTAAAACTACGAATATCATCTTAAGCACTTTCATAATCATCTCCTTGTGTTGGCCAACGGGGCTGCGCTTGACCTGCCGAACTGATTCATCGCCCGGTCACGGTCTGAGCGCATGTTTGAGTAATTTTGTATCTAATGTCATTTTCATTTTTTCATATTAGTTGTCATATTTGTTTTATACATGTCGTAAATAACTAACGATTTTTTCCCACAATGATGTGACACTATAGGCATACCATTTTCTCGGCATTTGACATCTATTGATATGATTGAACTATCACCTACATCAGGGGTTTTTGTTGCATCGATTGAAATATTCATCAACTCTCTTGGGTTATAGGTTGTAATAAGGGTTTCATCTGCAAGCTGTATCTTCATATCAGAAAAATTTTGTATAAATATCTTTGTATGACTGAATGCTTTATCGCATGTCGCTTTATCTGGGCATTTAACAGCAGAATTTCTTTTAGCTTCTCTAAGTTTTTTTGGCATGGCTTGCAATTCTTGAACTTCCTCTGGCCTCAGTTGAAGCCCTGCTCCAACGCATCCTGTGATTGATAAAACCATTACTCCAATAATCCCGCACAGTAATAATCTCATGTTCTCTCCTTTGGTTAATTGATATCGCTAAAATAAAAATTACACTAGGGCCCATATAGGCCAAGTTTCAGTAGAAACAGCCTTAATTATCTTTAGACCATCTACTGAAAACGGTATTAAGTAGGCATATCTTACCCGTCCACTTTTTAAAATTGGGCTATTTTTCAATGTTAACTTTGCAATATCAGCATTTATTAGGTCACGATGAATAGGTGTTTTCAAATCAAAGTAGTCTGTCCTAAACATCCACCCATTTCCATAACTAGGGAATGGAACTTCGCAAGCTTTGCCATCTTCTTCGGCTTGACTCAATGCTACGATATACATTTTTTTGTAATGAACACAGACGTCCCCTTTCCGTACTTGACCAACTGTCTCACGAAAAGTTAGGTTCGTCGTGACTGCACTGCTACAAACTACGTTGTTGGTTCTTTCTACTGACCAGCTTTCTCCCTGATTACACCACCAAATATTCGGCACCATTCAACCTCCCTTTGTTATTTTTCTTTTTGATTTTTACTTCTGTCCAACGGGGCCGGAAATCACCGGCGGATTCAGGCCGGTGCATTTACGTGGTTGGGAAATCCTTTAAAAAATGGAAAATGGAGAGTTGACCCTTATGCCCTCTACTGTAATGTACCTCACTTCGCCTCGATGCCGATCATGCAGATATCGTCGGGAAAGACGGCAGTTCCCGAAAAATGCGACAGCCGGGCCATGATGCCGTCGAACAGGTCCGGGATGGCCAATTCCCGCAGTTCATACAGAGCGGCACGCAGGCGGTCCTGACCGAACTCCTCGCCTTCCGGGGAAAACACCTCGAATACGCCGTCGGTATAGAGCAGGATGAGGTCGTTGCTGGCAAGGGGAGAGACCGTGGTGCCGTAGGCAAAATCGGCGATGACCCCCAGGGGCGGGCCGTCGGTGCCTGGTGCCGCCGCGAGCGGGCGGATGTCGCCTTCCTGTTTCCTGAGATGCAGCGGGTCGTGGTGGCCGGCCACGGCATGGTGCACCTCCCCGCCGACGTCGATCAGCAGGAACAGGGCGGTGACGAAGAGTTGGCCGTCGGATTGCCCGAGAATGACGGAGAGATCACGATTCAGAAGGGTGAGAAACTCGCCCGGATCACCGGCGGACCTGATGTGGGTCTCCGCCATGGCGCGCACCATCGCCGTCACCAGCGCCGAGCGCACGCCGTGCCCCATCACATCGCAGAGCAGCACCCCGACCTGGCCGCCGGGCAGCGTCAGGGTTTGGAGAAAATCGCCCCCGACCTGGCTGGTCGGCCGGTAATGAAAATAGAGCCGACAAGGGGTCGGCCCATCTGCGCCATCATCCTGGAACGGGTATGACTGATGGCGGAACATGGTCTGCTGCAGTCTGCCGGCAAGTTCCAGATCCTCTTCCATCCGGCGCTGGCGGGTTTCAATCTCCCGCCGCTGCCGGTCGAGCCAGGTGATGGTGTCGCTGAGAAAGCGGTGCTGCAACTGGATCAGGGTCTTCATCGGGATCAGCCCCCGGCAGACGCCGCCGGGATCCACCAGCACCACGTCGTCGAAAAAGAACTGGTCACCGCGGGAGAGCGCCCGTTCGAGCACCGAGGTTACCGGTTCGCCAACCGTTACCAGCGTGGCGTGCGCTGAAAGATGGTCGCCGATTTTCGCCCGCGCATACAACTCCCAGCCGAAACGCAGGCCGAGCAGCATTCCGACCTCTTCCCGCGAGCAGATGCCAAGCGCCTTCCAACCGTCATCGACGACCGCCATGAATTCGTGCTCGTGGTGCTGAAATTCTTCGTAGACCTGCTCAATGGTTTTCCCGTCGGGTACCGTGCAGCAATGCCCGATCAGAGGCACGAGATCGATGCTCGCGATCCATTCACCGGCACTGCCGGAATCCAATGGTGAAAGTTCACTTATTTTTTGGGGAAACTCTTCAGACACGCCGTTCACCTTGGGATCAGCTGATTGCGCGGCCACGTTAAAACTGCTGGTGTGACAGCACGATATCACAGATGCGGCGGGGCAGGATGTTACAATCCGGTTGCGGGGATGGCTGCAGGCAGGGGCTGCGCCTGCATCGACCGGTTCCAGGCCGTATGCCGCACCTTCCGCTCCCCGCCCTCCTGGTCAATAAAAAGTATTGTTCTCAGAATAGTAAAAAGCAGTCAAGCCTGGGGTCTTGAAATATCACTTTCCCCCCAAAATCTTACTTTTCAAGACCCCAGGCCTTTTCCTTCCAGTCTGATTCTACTGGTATACAACCGATAGGAATCGTCGTTTGATTACCTTTATATGCGGATGGTTATGGAACCCCAGAATCAAGACTAAAGCCGGTGTATGCCCTTCGGGAATGTGATATTTCTTTTTCAGTTTCTTGCTGCGGGCGAGAATCGGCGCGGAACAGCCGATCATGCAAGTGCCCAGACCGGCGCTCTCTGCTGCCAGCATTGTCAATGGGAACATAAAAGTGTACCAGTTACGGGAATTGAAAAGTGTACCACTCCCTGGGAGAGAACTTCTCAATCAGGGGAAGCCGAAATCGTAGAGTCACCTCCTTTCTGGGCGAGTTGCTTGGCGAAGGCATGGCCCTGGAGCCGGTAGCTGTGCCCCTTGATATTGATCACCCGGCAATGATGCAGAAGCCGATCAAGGATGGCCGACGCGATGACCGGATCGCCAAAGAGTTCCTGCCAGTCGGAGAAGCTCTTGTTCGAGGTGATGATGGTCGAGCTCTTCTCGTAGCGGTAGGTGACGAACTGGAAGAAAAGATACGCCTCCTGGCTGGTGACCGGGAGATAGCCGACCTCATCGACGATGACCAGGCTGGAGTTGAGATAGGCCTTGCCCTTGGCCTGGCTCTCCTTGAGCTTTGCGATGAGAGTGTGCATGGTGGTGAAATAGACCCTGAAGCCGTGGTAGCAGGCCTTGATGGCCAAGGCGATGGCGAGATGGGTCTTGCCCACTCCCGGCGGCCCCAGGAAGATGACATTCTCGTGCTTGTTGAGGATGGTCAGGTCAAAGAGCTCCATGACCGACTTCTTGTCCAGATGGGGATGGAAGGTGAAGTCGTATTCCTCGATGGTCTTTGCCATGGGGAGCCCCGCGATCTTCATGGCGGTATCGACGCGGCGTTTGTCCTTGGCCGCCACCTCCTCTTCCAGGAGTTGGTCGAGAAACGAGAGATAGGAGCCACCGTTGGCCTGAGAAAGCGTTGCGACATCGTCGAGGATCTCCACCGCTTTGAAGAGCTTCAGCCGTTTCAGATTGTCCTGGAGGCGGTCAAAGGTCAATTGCTCCATGAGGCACCTCCGTCGGCGTAACGATCATACTCGGCAAGGGGGCGGCGATAGACCTCGGGATAAAGGGTGCGAGTAGTGAGCCCTCGGGTTGCCTTGCCCTTATCCCGCCCGTAGCGTGGCATCTGCTGTGGGGTTCGGGATGGTCGTGGCGGGATGCCGATAGCCTGACCCTTGCCCTCGGGAATCTGGTAGGTGCCGAGCAGGTCGGCGTCGTGATAGATGCGGAGCACTCCGCCCTTCACCTTGAGGAGCACCTGCTTTCCCACAACGTGGGGAGCGACATAGTAGCGGTTGCCGCCGAAAGAGATGAGGCAATCCTTGTACACCTTGCGGAAAAACTTGAGCGAGGTGTCGTAATCGGCAGCCGGAAGCGGCCCCAGATGGGGAACCTCCTGATCCCACCGCAGCTTCACCTGTTGCCGGTAGGTTCCATGAATCCGCTGATGAGCGGTTTCTGCCAGCCAGGTGCCGACATCCTCATTGGCCTGGGAGAGGGAGCGGTACGAGTACCCTCGCCAAAAGCTCTCCCGCAGGTAGTCCATGGGCCGTTCCACCTTTCCCTTGACCCAGGGGCTGTAGGGAGGGCAGAGCCGGGGCGTGAAGCCATAGTGCCTGGAGAAGTGGAGGAACTCCACGTTGAAGGCCGGCTTGCCGTTTTCCCTGCCAATGACGACGTGCTTCATGTTGTCGTAAAGGATCTCGGCCGGCACACCGCCCAGCTGTCTGAATGCCCGCAGGTGGCAGTCCATGAAGGTCTCCATCGTGCAGCGCTCGACGAACTCGACATACATGGCCCGGGAGAAACCGAGGACCATGACGAAGGCGTAGACCGTGGTGGTTGCACCAGAGCTGTCCACGATCTTGAAATCACCCCAGTCCACCTGAGCCTGGAGACCCGGTTCCGTCTCGAAGCGGGTGTAGGCGATCCGGCACTTCTGCTCCTTTATGGAGCGGACGAAGACCTTGAGGGTGTCATAGCTGCCGGCGTATCCCATGCGTTTGAGACGATCAAAGATCCAGGTGCCCTGGTAGTCGTCCTCGTCGAGGAAATCCCGGATAATCTGGTGATACGGCTCAAGGATCGACGGCTTGGCGGTCTTGCGGGTGTAGGCTGGAAAGGAATTGTTCTCCAAGTGCTTCTTGACGGTCTTACGGTGGATGCCGAGCTTCCTGGCAATCCAGCGAAGACTGTGACCTTGGCGCTTCAAAGCAATAATGTCCATGTACACCTCCGTGGAAATCATCGGCATCCCTCCCTTCTTGAGTGAGGGATACCATAGGTCCCAGGGTGGTACACTTTTCATTCCCGCTTTTGGGCCATTATTGCATTACCGGTGACAAGCATGGCGTAGGTACATGCGATAACGAGCTGGGCACAGCTCGCGGCCCCGTTCTTCGGTCGCGCAGCGACCGGAGAACGGGGTCAGCCATGACCCGCCCGCCCAGGTTTTTCGGGCGGTCGGCGTCCATGGACGTGGTTATGTGATCTATTTTGCGCCGTTCTTAAACTTCAAATAGGCAGACCAACTTGGGTCTTCGTCTAGTGAAATCTCAATAGGAAATTGAGCTTGTCCAGACAACGCAGAGTTCAGTAAGTTTATGGTTTCTTCAGTGTCTCTGGAATACCACTGCCACTCCTTCACTCCGTTGCAAGTTACCGCAACTGTCATGTAAGCAGTACGCTTGTCCTCAAGTGAGTCCAGTAATTCTTCAAGTAATACCATTCGTTTATTGTCAGTTTCAGATGGCATGCCTCCTTCGTTTTCAGGCTTATATTTCCATGAGATAGCCAACAGATGCGGATACTTCTTTGTATCAACACCTGTTGGAGTATCCGCCCGAAAACGAACAATCATAGGCTTGCCGTTATCATCACCTGTTGCAACAGTCCATTTATCTTCTGCTTTGGTCTTGCTGCAACCAAACAACCCGAGAATTGAAGCCAAGATTGACATTATGATTATCCTTTTCATTTTTCTCCACATAACGTCTCAAGGCACCAGCGGCGGAGCGTCAGCGGAGACCGCTGTTGCCGCTGGTTAGCTTATTCGGTCTTCAATTTTTCGATATGTGATGGTGAACTGGAGGGTGGTCTGCCATACATCGGAATAAGAGTTCTATGCTCTTGACTCTGATTCATCTGATCGCGATATTGTTTCACCTCAGCAATCTCTTTCTTTACTTCAGCATCAAATAGTTTACGTCCTGCCTTAACAGCATCATTGCTTTTAACACTATAATTATGGTCTGGTAAAATTCCATGGTCAATGTAAGTATCAAATTTACTAACACCTTTATATCTTTCGTTTCTTTCTTCTATTGTTAATTTTTTGAGACGTATAATTGCTTTATTACCTTCCCAAACAATTTCATCATTTCTGTGGTGAGAAGGGTCTTTTAAGTTTGGGAAATACGGATCAATAATGTTGCTATATCCAGACTTAAAGATCTCAATGCTTGGCTCATCAACAAGAAACACTAAACCACGCCCTTTGAGACAAAATTCTCCTGCATTATTCGTTGTTATTTCAGCGACTTTATAAACAGTATGTACCGCACCACCTGGGCCTGGAGATACATTCTCCCAATCACCTATTACAACAACACCTGAGATCGGTTCGTTTGTCTCTCTGTCAATGATTTTTCCACAAAAATTGCTGTCATATCTCACAATGTTTCCACACGCAGAAAGAAATATAGCCAGTAATAATATAAGGCTTGAAACTAACTTTTTGTATCTTCTATTCAAGTTGCCTCCTTTTAAGCTAACATGTTATTGACCGGTTCACGCGCGCGCGTGAACCGGTCATCCAGCCACTATGGATATTTAGTCTGTGATCATTAAAATGATGGCCATTCAACTATAGAGAGTTCCAGAAGTAGCTGACTCAAAGCCCCCTGCCTGAATTAACGTGAAGCAGTTCTGCTGATATGGGCATATTAATGCTCGAAGTATGGGGTATAAAACGGAAGTGGTCAAGGTGCCGGATGAGAATGGTTGAATTGTTGCCCAGCAGTTCCCCCTGAACAATCAGAGAAAAACACCATGCCGCTGATTCCTGAAAATTACCGCCTGATGTGTCGACTTCACGACCGTATTCCGAATCTCCCCCCGTCGTAGCCCGCGCAGAACTCATCCCACTGCCGCCTGGTCTGCGCGGCACACTCCCGCGCCAGGGCGGCGAGGGGGGCCGGCCACGTGTTGTCCTCGCCAAAGTCCATAAGCTCGTCGGCTATGGCCGCTCCCCTGCGGCCGCTTCCCCGGAGGTGGTCCCAGGCGGTGATCTCCCCCATGGTGGTCATCAGGTCTTGGAGCCGTCCGAGCTTTCCGTCCCACTGGTCGAGCTCCACCTTGTCGCCGGATGGCTGGAGCTCCTTCAGGACGCAGGGGCGTCCCTCCATCTCCACCGGCTGCAGGAGCGCGGGGGCGATGGCCTGCATCTGGCGTTGGACCCATGCGACCCGCTCGGCCTCGCTCTTCCACGGGGGCTGGAGCGCGGCGAAGCGTCTGGCAAGCGGGGAGGGGGAAGCGAGCTTGAGGTCGAGGAGGTAGTTCTCGTCCGGCGAGCCGTTTCCCTCCACCAGGAGGACGAACCGCTCGGTGCCGAGGCTGCCGGTGCCGGCGACACGGCGAGCTGCGTCGATGAGGGCGAAGAAATCGGGGTTTGGCTGCCGCGTCGCGAATCGGGCCAGGAATGCGGCCACCTTCTTCCGCTCTTCCCTGGTGACGGGGAGGGCCTTGCCGGTGTCGGTGCGCAGGGTCCGCTTCTTCCCGTGGCTTAGGGTGCGGCTGTCGAGGAAGGCGCGGCGTTTGCGCTGCGTCAACTCCTCTAGAAGTTTGAGCACCATCCCCTGGGACGTTGCCCGCTCGACCCAGCGGGCTTTCCCTTCCTGCAGGGCGCCGATATAGGCAGCCAGGAAGCCGTCGCAGAGGCCGGACGCTGCGTCACAGTCGAAGCCGAGGGACTCTGCCGCGGCATGGACGCTCGTCATGAAGCGGAGGACGTCCCAGGTGCAGGGGGCCAGGGCGCTGTCGTCGAAGTCGTTGATGTCGAAGTAGACGAGCCGGTTGTCTCCCTTGTAGCTGCCGAAGTTCTCGATGTGGAGGTCGCCGCACGACCAGACGGCGGGCACAGTGCGGAACAGGGGCGAGTCCGGAGCGGTCTCGCAGAAGAGATGATTAGTGCCACGCAGGAAGCCGAGGGGGCTTTTCCGCATGGCCCGGTACTTGAGGGCGAGCCGCTCGGGGTCGCGGTCGACGTTGAAGCGGAGGATGGCGTTGACGGTGCCACTGATGGTCATTATGCCCTCCTGACGTATCGTTCGTTCGCGGTCCTATCGTTGTTTTAGCTGCTTCGGGATTGTAAAAGCATATCTCATGAATGCTTGCCCGCAATGAGCCTGGTCAGATGCGTTGCAGTGCAATGTTCTGGAATCATTATGGTAACGGCACCCTGGGAGGCAGCCCCAGGGTGCAGAGTCAGAAAGGGCGGGCGAGAGGTTTTCGTGTCCGTTTTCGGCGCTTACGCGCCTACGAAACGCAGGCGATCACGGTAATGCAGCGAGCCTTTTTTGAAATAGCGTGCGGTCCACGAGTTGTTGGGTGTCAGGAACCCGCCGCCGGCGAATTTGCCTTTGGCCATTTGCTCCGCCACCCAGCGGGCGCGGTAGTGATCGTAGATGCGCATCACTTCCACCCCGTATCTGTCGGCGAGGTCAGTGTTGCCCCGGATTATAAGAAAGTTCTCGTCGTTTTTGCTCGACGCGGGGACAGAGAGGTTGTGTGAGCCGCTGATGACCACCGGGGTGTCGCTCGTGAAATCTACCACCACCACCTTGGTGTGGATGAGGATGTCGCCTAATCCGCCAGGTTTTCTCTCCGGCAGCATCCAACCTTCGATGCCATACTTGAGAAGTGCGGTGGCGACGAATTGGGCGGTGCGGTCGCGGTGAAAGCCGGCGATCTTGTTGTCGTCCTTGTTCTGTATGCCGAGCCGGAGGATTGGGTCGTTGGGTTTGCCGATGAGGGCGTCCACGATCTTTTTCGGCAACACAAATGCGGTGGCAAAAAGCACGTCGTTCTTGGCCGCTTCGATCAGGTCTACAAAAACATTGAGGTCTTTCTCGCCGCTGCGCGGGGAGAATCCGGAAAAGAACGGTTCTGTGGGATCCATAGGGTTGTTCTTATTGATCCAATCCCTCGTCTTGCCAGGAGGGGTCGCATCCGTGCCATCCCCGTTCCACAGCATCTCAAATACGCGCTCATAGTGCTCGGCCGTGGGATTGCCGGTTTTGTTGTTTTCGGTTCGCACCACATGCACCACGTTAGCCTGGCGGAAGAGCCCGTTTTCGGTGAAGTTCGTCGAGCCGCAGAGGACGGTGACCGGCTTGCGCTCAAGACCCTCGGCGGTCGCGTGCACCGTGCTGAGCACAATGAATTTGTCGTGGAAAATAGCTGATGTCCGCCGCGGTTTTGCCTGGCCTTTAGTGGCCAGCGGCGCGGCGTTACCCTCGTTTACTTCCGTCTGATCGTCACCGTTCTTGGCGTGATACAGTAACCGCACGTTGACTCCCCGCTTGGATGCGGCGTTCACGGCATCCACGATCTCGTGCCACTCATACTCATAAATGGCGATGTCGAGGGCCCATTCCGGCCCTTTAGCATCTTCGATCACTCTGAGGATTTGCTGCAGCACGCCGCGGGTAAGCCATGCCTTGCAGCCGGGGTCAGCCTTGTCAAGTTCATCCACCGTCAATTTTGCGAATCCACCATGCTTGCGGCGCTCCTCGATGAGGGCGACGGCCTTCGGGAAATCCCGCGAAAAAGCCTGGCTGGCGCCGGCAGCCCGGTTGAACAGCACAGTATGCACACTGTCCTCATCGCTGCTGGAGGTAGTCACCTCGACTTCCGGACCGGCGAGCAACTCGGGGTTCTTCGGCGTGCCATACATCCCATGCACCCGATAGCGGTAGGTTGTCTCGGCGTGGACGCGGTAGTCGCTCCAGCGAAACTTCTGCACCGGCGAAACGTCGGTCGGAATCGGTTGGCCGGGGTCGTGTTGCTGACCGGGAAACGGCATCATCCCAGTCAACCACTGCCACTTTTTCGTCGCAGGATTCAGGCGCTCGAGAGAAAAACCGAGCAGGCCTTTGCGTTTGGCTGCAGTGACGTTGAAAGCAAGCAGGACACCAGTGGTACCGGCGTAGGCCTTCACGGTGATTTCGTTTTCGGTTTTGGTCGCTCGCATGGTTGGCTCCGATTTGGTTGAATATCGCAAAACCTGCTTTCTACGGACGTAGCTTTGGTGTCGCGGACGTAGCTTTGGTGTCGCGTCTACAGTCTTGACAATGTGAAATGTGTAGACGCGACACCTCTTGCGATACCCTTGCGACACCATGTGAAATGTGTAGACGCGACACCTCTTGCGACACCTGAAATGTGTAGACGCGACACCTCTTGCGACACCCGACACCTCTTGCGACACACCTCTTGCGACACCCTGCCGTTTTCAGGTTGAACGGCTCGCGCGCCCCTGCGACGTCAGCTTGAAAAGCCCCACGATGTTCTGCAACTCCTCCGCCAACCCTGAGAGGGTTCTGGTCGCCGTGGCGGTTTCCTCGGACCCCCGCGGGCAGGAGTAGGGAATGTTTAGAATGGTAAGCGGAAGATTGATACTTCTTCAAAATGAGTGCTCACTGCAGAGAATGCAGACCGATCATATTCCCCTCGGTATCGATAACCAGGGAAATAAAGCCGTATTGTCCGATGGACATCTTTTCTCGGTGCACCCTCCCCCCATGCTGTGCCGCCCGGGAAGCCTCGACCGCGCAGTCTCTGCAGCTGAAGTAGACCATCGTACTGTTTCCCCCCGATGGTACTCCTTCCATCTTCACCAGTGCGCCACCGGCGCCGGTCCGGTCCGTCGCCATGGGGAATGCCCACATTTCGATTCCCGGACTTTTCAGCTCTTGCAGCGTGACCTCAAACACCGATTCGTAAAAGGCCTTCGCACGGGTCATGTTCTGCACATAAATCTCGAACCACCCCACCGGATTGTTGTCCATTGTTTCCTCCTTGATCCGTGTCTGCCTCCGTCATTCCAGCAGGCTCTCCATTCATTGCGGGACAGGGGCGAAACCTTTGAATACACTTTAAGGCGCAAATCAGTCCTGAGTTTGGGGGCTGGTTGAGTTTGCACCGTCAGGCACGTTGCTTTTTTTCAAGCCGGTTTGATGTTGCGGTTCGTCCGGAACACGTTCTCCGGATCCCATTTCGTCTTGACGGTGGCGAGCCGCTCGAGTCCCTTGCCGAGAGCCGCCTTGATGCGCTCGGGACTTTCGTCCTCGGTCATGAAGTTGATGTACGCGCCGCCGGTCGAGAACGATTTCATGTCGTGCCACGCGTTGCGCGCCCATTGGATGTTTGACCGGTCCTGGTCAGCCTGTTCCCACGAGCCCGCTATATTGAGCACATAACGCGCATCGCGGTTGCCAACAGGAGAGTGATCGTCTTCGAGTGTGTTCAGGGTACCTTCGATCTGGAACAGGATGACGGCCGAGTAAGGCGATTGGATCTTTGCCGCATGCTCGATGACCTTCTCGCACAGCTCGGGTTCGATGCGCGAAAGATACTCGCTTTTCCAGTAATAGCGCCGCCCCTTCGGCTGCGTGGCGTCGAGCAGCGTCTGCATCTGCGCGTACGGCCGGCGCACGAGTATGTCGCCGATGGGGGTGCCGAACGCCTTGATCGGGGCGACGATCTTCTCCCCCTCCTCGGGGTTTCCGCTGTGGCAGGCGAGAATCGCCACAATCGGTTTTCCGTGCATCTCCTTCGGAAGCCACGGCGCCGGGGGAGCCGGTCGCATGAACGCGACGAGCGTGAGTTCGGGCGGGGCTTTCTCGGCGAGCGTCCGATACAGCGCGAGTACCCCGGGCGCCTCGCTTGCCGGCCAGGCCACAATCCCACCGACGATTTCGGGGCCGACAGGGTAGAGCACGTACTCGATGCCGGTCACGACGCCGAAGTTGCCGCCACCACCCCGCAGCCCCCAGAAGAGGTCCGCGTTCTCGTCGCTGCTTGCATGCACCAGTCGTGCGTCAGCGGTCACGACGTCCATCCCGATAACGTTGTCCGACGTCCATCCCCAACGCCTTGTCAGATAGCCAAAGCCACCCCCCAGGGTGAGTCCCGCAATGCCGGTGAGGGAGATGAAACCGAGGACGGTGGCGAGCCTGTGCACCTGCGTTTCACGATCCACGTCACCGAGCAGGCACCCTGCCTGCGCGTGGGCGACCATTCTCTGTTTGTCCACCCATACGCCGCGCATGAGCGACATGTCGAGCATCAGCGCACCGTTTGCCGTGGCCAGACCCGCGATGTTGTGTCCGCCCCCCTTGATGCAGAGCAGGAGGTTGTGTTCACGTGCGAACTGCACACACGCGATCACGTCGGCGACGCCGAGACAACGCACGACGAGAGCGGGCTTCTTGTCAATCATGGCGTTCCAGACGGTACGGGACTCTTCGTAGCTGCTGTCGCCGGGCATGAGCAATGCCCCCCGTAGACGCATTCTCAAAGCGTCGATCGTGTCCTGCTTCAGGTCAATCTCGCCACCATTCATTAATCTTGCCTTCATGGTCGGGCCTCCGTGCAGGGGACTTGGAATAAACTGATTTACCAGGTTTTGTCTGTTCCGAGCACCTAAGTGCCTCCTCGTCCAGTACCCTGGGCAACTACGTCTACCCCGTGTTCCTCTATGCGATCCCCAGTGCCTTCAAGACCGGTAAATGCTTGTCGGCGAAAATTTCTGCGTCAGATTTCATCTCGGCGAGGTTCTCTTCCGGAGTTTCCAGGATTCTGTTATTTATGACAATTCGCTGCCCTTGATCAGCGAGGGCCTTCCAGGCAAAAGCCCCCCATTCTTCGGGGGTTTTCTTGCCGTTGGCCCGGGCGAGCAGGAAGAGCTGGCTGAAGCGCGACACGAACTTTCCTCCTCCGGCTACCGGGCTGGCCAGATGGGAGATATCGTTGCTCGACCGGGACTTGTCCATGAATTGGGCGTTCAGTTTGTCGGTGCGGGGCTTGGACTTGGCCATGATTTTTTCGTCCTGCACCGGCATGAGCGTATCTACTCCGACCAGCACCATTACCGCCTCCACGATCTGTTCAAAGGAGATGGTGTGTTCTTTAACTGTCTGTTCCAGCTGGGCAAGGCTCTTCGGCTGGTGATCGGCCAAGGCGTCCAGAAGAGGGGTGTAGACAGATTCCTGCAATGTTGACTCTCCGAGTGCTCCCCAAGCCTTCAGGGCTATTCCCTCACGGGGAACGGCAAGAATGACCCGCTGCTTCCGCAGGGCCTCTTTTCGCTCAAGGGGGGAGAGGCGGAGGGCTCCTTTTACCCAGTAATCACGGCGAAACTGCTGATTGACAAAATAGTCACGTACCGTTTCTCGGAAGGAGGCATCGGGAATTTCCTGGAGAAACTGCTGTTGCTCCACGGTAAAGTTCATCGCATGGATCAGCTCACTATAGCGGGACGAACAGGCATAGGTCAGCTTGGCCTGTTCGAGCCGGTGAGCCATGTCCGCGAAGGGCATTGGATGCCAGTCCCGGTTGAAGTATTCGTGAGCCAGATAATGGCGGTTTTGATCCTTGAACTTTGCCAGACGTTCGACTATCTGGGGGTTGTCTCGGGCATACTGGGGGCTCAGAGCGAAGAGTTTCTCGGCAAAATCGAGGGATGCATCTATTTTGCGGACAGTTCCCTGGCCGGACGCTCCCATCACCTCGGTATGGCGGGTTAAGAGATGACGCAGCGGCACCATGGGAGCCAGACCGGGAAGGGTGTTGTAACTGACGTAGAGCACACCACCCACTTTCAGTTTGCGGCGAACGAAGTCGACAATGAGTGCCCGATTTTCGTCCGATATCCAGCTCCAGATGCCATGCAGGCCAATGAAATCGAATTCCGGGAGGTCGCTTCGGGTGCAGAACTCGGCGAAACTCTGGTCGAACAGATGGGCACCTGACCCGGCGGCATCGGCGAGCATCCGGGCAAACGCCGCCTGGGCAGGGTTGAAATCGGTTCCCCACCAACCGGCATCGGATTGACTGGCGCAGTGGCAGTTGACCGATATCCCCTGTCCGAAGCCGAGATCACAGGCCGTTCGTATTTCGGGCGGGATGATGCCGTTATACAGGAATGCCAGAGGAATGCGGCGGGGGTTGAGATCACTGTAATAGCCAAAGGTATAGGAAATATCGGTCACATAACCAGCAGTCCAACTCATTGCATCCGCCTTTCTTGGATCATGATGGATAGTGGATAACTTGACGGGGTGAGCCGGGATGAACTTCACCTTCAGTGCCTAAACTACCCCGGTCACTCCTTCACGATGGTCGTGAACAGGATGAACTGCCGCAGGAAGTCGATGAACCGGGGGTTCCAAATGTCGCTATGGCCGTCGATGATCCCCTTGTCCACAGCCACCACGTACAAGGGGTTGCGGGATACCGACTTCCCCAGGTGCGTGAGCCTGGCACCCCCCAGCTCCAGGTTCCATCCGTTGCGGGACGAGAGGTCGATCCACTGCTGCCGCAGCGATTTGGCTGTCCGGAGCTCGGCCGCCTTCTGTTCGGCCTCCGAGGCTTGGGGAACTGCTGCCTCGGCCGCGGGGCGGGGGCGAAGCTCGTGGGTCCGGTACGGCTCGAAGTGTCCCACGGTCTGCCGGTCCGCCTTTTTCTGCACGCCGTCACGGTATTTTTCGAAGATGGTCGAGAGGTGGCGTCCAGCGGGAAACGCGGTCTTGGTAGCCAGATCCGTTTCCGACGTGAAGATCGCCACCAGGGGGAGCTGCCCGTCGGCGTACCACTTTCTCACGCCGGCCAGGTCGTGGAGGGTCGTGAAGCGGGTTGCCTCGAAGGCCGGGTTCACGAGGATCACCAGGTCGCCGAAGGTCTTCGGCGCCATGGCATCTATCCCCCCCGTGAAGCGGTCCACGAGGATCTGGGAGAGGGCGGAGTAGACCACCTGTCCGCCGAAGCTGTGGCCGACGACGATCAGCTTGGTCTGGGACAGCCGGCTCTTGTCCGCCTCGTACACCTTCAGGTGGGATGCCTGCACGGTTTCCAGCCGCGACATGAGGTCGGTCAGGGCGCCGTGGCCCACCTTGTCGGCGGTGTTCTTGCGATCCCAGAAGGTGAGGTATTTGAGCGGTCCCAGTTTGAGAGAGAGCCCCCGCCAGCCCACATAGATTCCAGCCACCTTCCGCGCTGCACGCTTTTCGCTCTGGCTGGCCAGTTGCTCGTAAGCATGGATCCGCTTGAGGGTCTCCCTGAACGACTGCACGTTGTCGTCGTCAAAGGATGCGTTGTGCTGCCAGCCGTGGACGTAGACGACCATGAGGAGCCCCGACTCCAGGACGTCCTTGGCGAGGAGGCGATCGATCAGCGCATCGGCCTGTTTTCTGTCCCAGAACCACCCCTGGTCGTCAAACTCCACGAATCCGAGGAGGTATTCGTTTGTCTGTTCGATGGACGAATTGCTGCATTCCGGCCCTTCCTGGGCCGTGGTGCAGGGCTCGTAGGAGTCCCGGTACTGCTTATTGCCGGCGCAGCCGGTCAGGAGGGCGGCGAGGGTCAGGCCGATGATTCCCTTCGCGAATGTTCTCATGACAGTACCTCCGGAAAACTGGTCTTCTCAGATCGGCTTGAATTCCGCGTTGAACCTGTTCTGGTTTTCCCGCCGCTTGCCGGCGCCGCTGCCGGCGTCCAGGGATCCCTTCGTGAGGTCGTAGACGTCGTTGAGCATCTGGACGAAGCGCCCCTCGATCTCCTTCATCCGCCCCTCGTCCACCCTTTTGTCGATACCGTACTTGGCCAGGATCTGCCGGAATGTCTCCAGGTCTTCCCGGAGGATCGTGTCCCGGGGGGTGTCGGCGAAATAGTCGTTGAGCTTCTTCGAGCGGGCCGGGTCGTCGAGGATCTCCTGGACGAAGGCGAGGTATTCCTTCACGAATCCCGGTGCGTTGCGGACGAGCATGACGTTGTTGCTGTCCATCATGAAGCTGCGCACATCGGCATTGGCCGAGCCGATGGCAATGTCGTCGCCGAACACCGACACCTTGCTGTGGAGGGAGAGGGGGGAGTCGGGACGGGGCTGGTACTCGAAGTAGTCGAACTTCGCCCGCTTCGCTGGGTCGCTCTGCTGCTGGTAGAATTCGGCGAATGCCTTGAGGGAGTGCCGGGCCGCAAGGTTCACCACGTTCAGGTCGGTGGTCTGGATGGAGTTGGTGAGCACCGTAACAGTCACGTTGGAGCAGTCAAGGTCGCCGTTCACCATCCGGCTCAGCTCGTGGGTGAGGTTGGCGGGGGGGAAGAAATAGGCGTTGTGGAGGATGAGCCGCTTCGGGGCCTCCGGTGTGGCTGACGCGCAGACCGCCGGGATCTCCCGGAGCCAGAGGTCATGGATATATTTCCCCCCGGCGGCCTCGTCGCCGACGGGGGCGCCGTAGGTGCGCCGCCGCTTTTCGGGGGGGAGTTCCCGGTTGAAGGGGAGGTTTTCGATGTAGAGGAGGACGCTGCCGGCGTCCACGGCGAAGCCTGGCGCAGGCTGCCGGGGGATCGTGGGGAGGTAGGTCTCGGTGTAGGCCCGGGCGTTCTCCTCCATGGTTCGCCGGCAGTCGGCCATCCGCTCGTCCTCGGTGTGGACGGATACTTGCTGTTCCTTGCTGATGCAGGCCTCCCGCTCCTCTTTCCCTTCCAGGCCCCGGCATGCCTTCTCGGCATATTTCAGGTTGACGACGAAGTCGTTGGGGGCATGGCGCCGCACATCGGCCAGGGTTGCCACCATGATGTCGAAATTCCAGAGGGCGTCGAAGGCCTCTCCGATGCCGTCACCACCCTGGGAAAGGACGGCACGGATGTCGGTGTCCATGAAGACGTACTTGCTGGTAAAGGGGTTCGGCCGCATGTGGTAGGAGTTCTCCACGTTCCTCCCCCCCATCTGGACCGCGCTCCGGTCCGCCAGGAGGAGCTTGTGGTGGAGGTAGTCGGTCAGGTGGTCCCAGTCCCGCACCTCCTCGTCGGAGAATTTCCTGTCGATGGGAAGGAGCGAGGTGACGGTCTCCTTGATGGGGTTCAGCTTGCCGCCGTAGAGGGCGAAGGCGAAGAAGAGCTTTGCGTTGGCCTCCATCCGCTGGAATGGCGCGCCGGTTCGGGATTCCCAGTAGACCTTGCCGAGGCGCTTCAGCTGTTCCTTCTGCTCGGGAGTGGCGGCTGACGTCCCCCCTTTCATCCCCTGGAGATCGATCTCCTGGCCCCCTTGGACGGCGAGGGCCATCACGTCGCCACGCTTGGCGTAGAGGCCCGAGAGGAAGAGTCCCGACTTGCCCATGTCGATATTGGAGATATCGCGGGCTGCCGCCGGCCGGCCGTCGATCACCTCGTCGGCGAAGAGCTTGTCGATGGCGGCGAACTTCTCGGCGCTGCACTCCTCTGGCCTCGTCGCCGCGCTGTCCCGGGAGCATCCCATGGTCAGGTAGACGGCATCCTTGATGATGTTTCGCGTCGGGCGGTTGTAAAACCGCACCCGGAGGTTGCCGTTCCCCTCCTTCTCCATGAGGGAAAAGAGGTCGAGGTGCTTGTAGTTGGCGTGGTAGTCCACGAGGAGCCGCACCGTCACCCCGCGCCGGGCCGCGTCCATGAGGGCGGAAGTCAGCACCGACGAACTCTCGTCGTCGGCATAGATGTAGTACATCATGTCGATGGATTTTTGAGCGTTCTGGACCATGCGGAGCTTGGAGAGAAACGCCGCGTCGTTGTCGGTGATGACCTGGGCCTCGGTGATGGAGAGGGGGCCGGCGGATGCCGTCCGGGCCAGGGTGTCGGCGGAGAGCCCGGCCTGCTGCTGCACGGCGCAGCCGGTCAGGGCGAGGGCAAGGAGGAGGTGGGAGAGGAAGCGGGTTCTCATGGGGTACCTCCGAACGTTGATGGCAGGAAGGATGAACAATTCTCTGTATCAGAGTGTAACCGGCTGAAATAACCTGTCAACGAGGTGGGATCAGGGGAGAGGGGGACACGCCTGGACTGTTTGCTGCTACCACACCGTGTACGCCATGACAAAGCCTGTGAGGAGCCGATCGTACCCGTCATCGCGAATCACAATGGCCATGCTTTTCATGGGCGTTCTCCCTGGGAGCTTTGCTGGCTGAATGTGAGATCCCCTATCGTTTCTTCGGATTGAGGCGGATGGAGGCCTTGCCGTTCCAGCGATACACGGGGAACTTCCCGGGGACGGTCCAGGGACAGCGTTGGTTGGTTGAATAACGTCGCTCATAAACAAATGAACTGCGTCCCCCGTGGTCCCGCCCCGTTCAGTCCAGCTAGTCCAACTCATTGATATAACTAGTTTGTGGTGCAGGTGCAACAAGCGGGCTACTCTGCATTCTTGGCGACAGCATTGAGGTACTGCGTCAAGGCGACCGCGATTTTGTGGTGGCCGTCTTCATCATTCTGCTCATTGACCAGCTTCTCGTGACGCAAATAGAACGGCAGTGCAGCAACGTCGATCGTGGATTGTTTCCGACGAAAAATGAGGAAGGGGTTGATCCCGCGAGCGTGGACCTGGCCTAGCTCGTACATCACATTGGGATTGAGGCCGGTAACGTCAACGACAACCGTTTGGGCGCGTTCCAACGCGGAGAGAAACAGTGCCGGGATATTGCCTGCGTAGTCATCGATATCGATTCGATGGGGGATATAGTTTGCTGCTTCGATCGCGTGACGAAGAACGTTCTGGTAAAAATCATCATGCCCCGGACCGAATGGCATCAGAACCAGGCAGCGCTTCTTCGCCGCATTGTAAATGGCCTGGGCGACTTCCCTGGCAATCCCTTCCAGTTCTGGCAGCGACGGCGGATCGCCCTCGAGGCGACCAATCAGCTCGGGCCGGAGATTGAGGGAATGGAGGAACGCCGCGCGATTGTTTTCCCAGAGGGTCCGAGAGTCCCCCCCCGTAAAGGGGATAGGCAGCGCCGGTTTGTCGAGAGCAAGTGCCAACTCCAGCACGGTGCGCGTGTTCCCCTCCCCCTTAATCGTCACCAGCCCGTCAGCCGCCTTCACCAGGTTGAAACGCCTGGCCTGATCCGTCCCGGGAATCCGGTGCACCGTACCTTCCGCAAAGCGTTCGACCTTGTCGTCAGGACGATCCAGCCTCTCCAGGGGAAGCCAGGTCTCAAACCGCAGATTCAAAGCCTCGAGCTGGGGAAGGCGTTGCTTGGCCTCAAGCAATACCGCGCTATCGACACTGACCCACTCGGGATGCTCTATATAGGACTTAAACCCGCCACTGATTATGATAACACCTTGAATTGCAAGGAGGTTGCTGGTCAGGAAGCGCACGAAGTGGACTTCTTCCGGCGAGAGGTTGGTGCCGCCATAAAGTGCGATGCGCGTCGTCATGGGGATACCTCCTTGTTGCTACGTTTTACGCGCTTGGGGGGAAATTCTAAGTCCACGTGCATCCGCGCACAACGTTAAGGCGGTTTGAGGGGACGTTCCCCGCCCGCCTATACGGATCGCTACAAAGGGTGCTCTGAGGCACGCATCAACTGTGCAGCGAACACCAGGAGCCACAACGAGAGGACTCCTGTTGCAAGGTGCTCAAACAGGCCTGGAGTATTCACAGGATTCTGACTCCATGACATGAGAAGAAGAAAAATCAGTGCCAGAATGCCGGTACCGACGGAGTACCAGGTCCAACGCCGCGGCCAGCCATGGCGCCGGAAGGTGATGCCCCATACGATTGCTGCCAGGATACCCGTTACAAAGCCGACAGTGGCAAACAGTCGGTGTATTTCTTGGTTCGACGAGAAACCCCCGCATCCGGGATCGCAGGGGAACACTCCTGCGCCTATCCGTCCCAGCCCCTCAAGGGCAATGAGGCCTGCGGCCAGCGTGGAGCACCATTCTTTACGGAAGGTCGCCAACAGAGCTGAGGCGAAACAGAGATACAGAAGGCCCGTGAATTCGAAAGCGGCATATCGCATCATGACCTCCGTGGAACTCCCTCGTTCCCCAAGCTCGCTGATGTAATGCGTGATGTGATTGAACTCCGGTCGCATGGCTCCCGCCACGCCGATGAGTGACAGCCAAAGGAGCGGGCCCAGGATACCGCATAGAATGCCAAGTCTTCGTAGGCTCATGTCGCAGGTGAAGGGATGATCTCCAGGGACGGATTGGGGGACATTGTTGATTGGTTGAATAACGTCGCTAATCAACAAATGAACTACGTCCCCAACGGTCACCCAACGGTCACAACATCACCCCGGTTGATGCGGTTGTTGGGCAGCGCCATGCTAGCGTACTGGCACGACAATCGACTGGCCAGACTTCCTTCAGGCGAACAGACGCGCCAGGACTTCACGATACTTGCCCGACTTGAAGTGCGAGGTCTCGATCCATGTGAAGCGCTCCTGCCGGCCGGAGGCGATCGCCTCTTGCACCGCAGCGCGATCGGTCCGACTGTCCGTCAGTACCACGACGCGTAGCTCGCGCGAGGCCTGCGCGAGCGTGGTGAGCTCGTAACGACAGCCGGCGTTGTGCGCCTGGAAGCCGCGCAGATCCATCAGCACCACGTCGCTGTAGCGCATGAGCGCCTGCAGCGCGTCCTGCCATGTCGTGTCGTGGCAATAACACTCGTTGATCCGATAACGACCATCAATGTCCGCCGCCATGTCGAACGCGGCAATGCGCCGCGTGACGTCCGCGGGACTGACAACAAAGCGCTCCGCCAGTCGTCGGTCGAGAAACTGGAAGATGTCGGCGGCGTCCAGAATGCGATCGGCGAGATCGGTTCCGGCGATCATCACTGTGTTCCCGCTCAGACGCCAGCGTTCGATGACGTAATCGAACAGGGACTGCACCTCCTTGTCCCGCTGGAAAACTCGCAGGACGAGGAGCGTGGGCACTCGCCCGGTTCGCCGCCTGCCACGCGCCAGCAACATGACTGCCGGAATCCACAACAGCGGCAGGTACATCGCGAACGCTGCCGCACCTGCGGAACTGGAGAGTGTCAGTGCGCGGTCGGTCAGGGCGAAAACCCATACACCGGCGAACACGACCAGCAACTCGGAGAGCCACTTACGCGAATACGCGTGCCCGAGCGCACGCCCCAACATCCGCATCGGCCACCACGCAATGATCAAGGACAGCAATACGAACAGAGCGAACACGACGTAAACGCCACTCCACCCAGGCAGCCCTTCCAGCGGCGCGATCAAGGCTTTCAGCAATGGCGACTCGCGCGCAGCCATGTATGTCAGCGTATCGAGACCCGCGAGCACGGATGATACCAGCACAGCGGCTGGGACGAGCAACCACGGCGCGATCGCGCGGGTCGCACTGCCCAGGAAGACCAGGGTCAGCAGCACCAGTGGCAGCGCGATGTCTTCCTTCATTACACCGAGCGCCTGCCGCACGTTCATCCACCACAGAAGGGCAACGAAGAGCACCACGCACCACAGCAGCATCGTGCCAAGCAAGCGCTTGCGCGACCACCGCCACACCAGCGCCAGCCCAGGGGCCACGGGCCACAGATACAGCAGCGCCACGACCGCTACACGCCTCGCCGTCAGCGGCTCGCCGGGAACCGCCAGCGCCCACCAGATGCAGGAGCTCGAGAGCGCGATAAGGCACGACGACGCCATTAGCAGCATGGACAGCCGAATGCCCTCACTGCGGTTGTCGGCGAGAGAAACCGGCAACGGCGCCCGACGGTCCGCCGCCTCCACAACAGGCCCTGTCGACTCTCCGGTGTGCGGCGTGCGCATCAATTGCTGCATCCGGCGTCGATATCGGCGCGCGATGATCCAGGCAGCGGTACTGGACAGCAGCACCGACACGATCAGTGCGAAATACAGTTTGCCTGCATGTGGGGTCATCGCACTGTTCGCTGAGGTTCAACTACGCCGCTGCACATCGATCCGGTAATTCTGGGGACACCATATTTAATTCTGTGTAGGGTTTCAGGTCCATTTTGTATGGTGTCCCCGGAATTCCATTCAGAGGGCGAAGGCATTAGGATGTCGTGAGGAACGCAGTTGATTAGTTGAATAACGTCCCTTGCTAATCAACAAATGAACTACGTCCCCCAACGTCTCCCCGTCCCCCAACGTCTCCCCTGTCGATTCGGTTCCTGACCCCTTTCCCGTCTACTTTAACTTTACGCTGACGATCTTTCCGGAGTTGGGCCCGGTTGAGGTGAAAGTGATCTCGACTTTCCGATGATTCTTCTGGGCATTCTTAACAGTCGCCGCAAAACTCGGCCCGCCTGTCGCGGTGAAAATAAATCCCGGCTTCGAGTCAATTTCGATGGTTTGAATCACCGGATTACTTGGACCTGGTGGGCGATCAGGGTCAACGCGTTCAGATTCATACGAAGTTACGAATCCGATAGCCTTCAGCGAGTCATCGACGCTGATGGAAAACCCGCCCGACAGGGCCTTGACCACCTTTACCTTTAGGTCGCCCGCCGTGAACGACTGTCCCACGTTGAGCGCGGTCGGCTTGCCGTCGGATTTGAGCGTCAATAGCTGGAGCGGCATCGTTTGGTTCTGCGCGGTCCCCTGCGGGCTGGACGTCTGAACCCGGTAAACGATCACCCCTGGGGCGGGAATCTGCGCGTCGAACTGATCGTTCATCAGCCGTGCTTCGACCATGAGATAGGGAACCTGCGAACCGATCCGAACCGCTCCCACTCTGCCGGTCGGGGGCGGCTGCACCAGACCGATCGCGTGTAAATTGTAGGTCACCGCCGCCGTGTGATTCGTGTGCCTCGTGATCGCGGACACATCGAGCCAGCCGGCGATTGACTTCGTGTAGGCCGAGGGATGAGTGCCCAGAGCGCCAGCCATCTCCTCAAAGCCACCCATGTTTCCGCCAAACGTGTAAAGGTCGTCAATCGACGCCAGGCAGTGGATTAACTCCATGGCCCAGACGCCGAGCCCTTCGGCCATGACAAACCGCGCCCAGAATCCGCCAACAGACTCGGCCGTTCCGGCTCCCGGCCCACCGAGCATCACGAGCGCCGCGGCATCGAAACCCTGTTCTCGTAACTGCGCACCGAATTGCGCTTCGAAAGCATTCGGAGGCACATCCTGCCGGTCTATGACCTGCATCGGCAGCACGACCGCGTCGAGATCGGCCTGTCCCGACGACGCGGCTTGAATATAAGCACGCAGCGATCGATCCGCTCCGGTCGGCGGCGTAGGATCGAACAGGACCCGCCGCAGAATCTCGCTCGGCCAGTCCGCCGGCACCGGCTCGTCAGGTGGTTGCGCGTTAAGCCGATGCACCGGAAGGAATGCCAGTTTTTTTCGTCCGATCCAGGTTCTCATAGGAATTTACCTCCTCTTTTACGCTGCGCAGCTCAGGGGAATTGCTTTTGGGCCGGGCTTCAATTATTGGCTGATAATAGAAAATAGGGTATCAGGTCTACACATTGACATTGCTTCGGGTTGATGCGTCAAGGTGTAGACCTGACACCGTTTGTTTCTCCTGACACCGTTTGTTTCTCCTCGGGTTGATGCGTCAAGGTGTAGACCTGACACCGTTTGTTTCTCCTTTCTATTTTGCTATTGCCCCTCTTTAGAAAAATAGAAAGGAACGTCCCCGACGGGGTATCTACTGACGCCCCTTTGCAGTTAACTGCTATTATTGTCCATCTTCAGGCCAACGGTACCGACTGAACACGTAGTATCCGGCAGCGAGGGCAAAAATCATTGCAGCAAGGCCTATTAGTGACAAGTGGTCTGTTTCTTTGAGGTCAAGGGTGACTACTTTGTTACAAAGGGCGATTATGGCAACTTCTACAACCAATTCGGGTTTCACGAAGTGATGTGACAGGTGAAACTTCAAAAGCTTTAGCAACTCTAACCCTATCAGGCAAATGAGAAACAGACCGAATGACTGGAAAAGCTTTTTCGGTTCAATGAGCAGATAGGGGGGCGAATCGATGATTATTTCGACAAGAGTTCGTCCAAGTCCAAGGGTGCCCAGTAATACCGCCAGCAGCAACATAAGTACCAGAGCCCAAACAATGAATGTTTCGACCTTATCAATGAAATTATTCATGACGCTCCCCTATGGCTACTTCATGCTTTGCTTGAGCTCTAGTAAGATCCTGTCTGGGGACGGTTTTGGGGACGTTCCTTTCTATTTTTCTATTGGCCCTTTGGGACGGTTTTGGGGACGTTCCTTTCTATTTTTCTATTGGCCCTTTAGAAAAAAGAAAGGAACGTCCCCGGCGGGGTCCTGCCAGCGAGATCAGGCCCGACTGATGGTCCACCAGCAGGCATGCGGCATCATTTTTTGACAGCCGGGTGTACTTGAATGAAATGCTCATGATTTCCACCTCCTGTGGGTGGCTGATCCAGGGCTAGTGCTTTTCCAACTCTCTATTTGACATTCAGAGCCTTAAGCCGCCGCAGCTGGTTGTAGGCCTTCTTCTCAATCTGCACCTGTCCGGCTTTGTCAGAATTCTCCATCTGGGAAGAGAGGTTGATGGCTTTTGTCTTGATGTCGCCAAGCTTTGCTGCCTTGCTTCCTCCCGCGCCGATGGCTGCCTGGAACGTGGGGGAGGGGTTGACCAGCTCTTGCCACGGCTTGAACGGGCCGTTGCAGCCGACGATCTGGCAGAGTTTCTTCATGTTCTTGAATTTGCTCAGGTCAATACTCGGCGTGGCCGGATAGAAAGCCGCGACAATCGGCGTGGTCTGGTTCAGTACCCTGGCGTTGTCGTTGAGTGAGACCGTGCCGGTCGGGGCGCCGCCGTACTTGACCGAAGGATTGGACCAGTTGTTGACGCGGGTGCATCCCCCCGGGCAGTTGTAGGCCATTACCGTGCGCCACTTGCCGGCGAGGTTCTGGTAGCCGTGGCCATAGGCGAACGGCGTCGACGTGTTGTCGTTGGCCGGATCATGTCGGGCACCCATGAGATGGCCGATTTCATGCCCGAAGGAGTAGTAGCCGGTGGCGCACTGGTTGCTGACCACGGCGAAGGCGTTGGAAGCCTTTGCCATGATATCGGATGCGAGGCCGCAATATTCGTCCCTGCTGATGAGGAGCACAGCCACGTCGGCCGCATACTGCTTGCGAAGGGCATGGATCTCATCCATCTTGCCGTCGCCCGGTTCCCGGAAACGGGTCAGGATGGCGTCGAAGGGGTCGGCGTTTTGGGGGACGGTTTCCTGATCGTTCACCTCGTAACTGTGGGCCAGGTGGAGCTGGGCGTTGATGCCGCTGTTCTGGTAGCCCTTGTTGGTCTCGTCGATGGCTAGCTGTATGAGGCCGTCGACATCGGCGGTGGCCGCCTTGACCAGCGGTGTGTAGGCAACCAGCACCTCGACGGTCGCCTTCGTGTCCCGCGCGACCCCGGCGTCCCGCATTTTCTTCATCATGGCCGGCGGAATGGTTTTCTTCTGCTTTTCGATCCTGTTGAAGCTGGGAGGATGCTCTTTGGGAAGCTTGCTCTGATCGATTTCGATTACCGCATGGAGTCCCGACCCCAGTGGACGGATCTGGTAGAATCCCGTATCGGACCTGACCGTGCCGGTAACACTGTCACCCCGCACGACGAACGTTGCATCGCCTTTCGAGTCGGTCAGGTCGCCGGTCCAGGTCATCCCCTTTTCATCCCGTCGGGTGGTCACACCCTTCCTGGTCTTGAAGGTGGCGTTATCGAAGAGGTTCAGATTCACCTGGTCCCTTTCGAGTGAACTCGGGTTGATCCTCACGATGTTGACTTGCGACGTGGTTTTCTCCTGCTTTATCCGGTCGAGGATCGATTGCTGCTCTGGGGGGAGCTCGGCAGCCCTCTCCCTCACCGGGATAAAGAGGTCGTTTTCCTGCGAGGAGGCAGGCCGGACCTGAACCAGGACCAGGACAACCAAAATCAGAAAAGATGCCATTACCAACTGCTTTCTTGTCGAGCCTGAGGTCAGGACCTTGTTCATGGCAGCCTCCTTTCGTTGCTCTGAGAATTGTTGCTCAATGGTTGGACGCCATTTTGTCTTTCCCCATCGTCTTGTCAGGCCAGCCGCTTACTTCCTGACGACGATGTCCTTCTTTGTGCTTACGACGATGGCTGCCAACTCCGCCTGTTCCTTCGCAGGCACACTGTAGTTGTTCATCACTCGGCGGAAGTCCGCCAGCATGGCCTGCCATTCCTTCTCGCTGATATTAATTTGAGCGTGGGATTCCTTCATCCCGCGGCCCGTGTATTTGCACGGACCGCCGGTCTGCTGGCAGACCAAGGCGTAACTACTGGTGTCGCGTCTTAACATTTGACAATGTCAAGAGTGTAGACGCGACACCTCAATCCGACACGACACCTCAATCCGACACTTCTCGCTGATATTAATTTGAGCGTGGGATTCCTTCATCCCGCGGCCCGTGTATTTGCACGGACCGCCGGTCTGCTGGCAGACCAAGGCGTAACTACTGGTGTCGCGTCTTAACATTTGACAATGTCAAGAGTGTAGACGCGACACCTCAATCACCTCGACACCTCAATCAAGCGCATGCCGGGTGGTGTGGGGGCTGGGGGGCTAAAACCCCCGGCTACCCGATTGAAAATTTCTTTTTCCCTCGAACACTTGCCAACTCCTCCTCGCAATTTCGACGTGACTAAGGCTTAGGATTACGGTATACCATTAGAAACGTAATGCTGTCGGAGGTGGCAAAATGAATATCACCAAAGCGAAACTGGAAACCTTTCTCGAAGACCTTCCAGAGCAGGTCGATACGGAAGAAGTTATGTATCGACTTTACCTCCTTGAAAAAATTGAAGCTGGTGAAGCCGACATTGCTGAAGGCCGGGTCCTCTCTCATGAAGAGGCAGTGAAGAGGCTCTCGTGCAAATGGCGACAATAATCTGGTCCGAGAAATCCGTCTCAGACTTGGAAGAGATCTTCGACTACATTTCAATCGATTCTCCTTTTTACGCACAGCATCAGGTTGAGAAAATTGTCGCTTCTGTGGAACGACTAATGACCTTCCCGACCTCAGGTCGTTCTCTTCCTGAATTCCCCGCGTCTCCTTTTCGTGAAATCATCGTCGACCCTTATCGTATCGTCTATCGTGCATCAGAATCGGAGATTTTCATCATCACCGTTATCCATGGGAAAAGGCTCTTAAGGGAAGAAATGTTAGCATAATGAATTCACCCCCCTCTTGGCCCTTTCTTGCCTGCTTTTATTGTTCTTATTTTCCTTTCATTTTTTCAACCAATGATTAACCTGACCGGATAATGCCGGATTCAGGTTCTTATCCTACCAGCAGAAGACCAAAGCATTACTGAACGTCCCCCCATTACTTCCCCGCCGTGAATGCCCCATCCGTTTCCGCCCCTTTCCGCGGTTTCCACTCAAGCGAATAGTACTTGTCGCGGTCCCTGGCCCACGGATCGAAGGCGTTGACCACATGCTCCAGCTCCGGCGCCAGTTCAGGCATGGTCCTGAGGAGCACCCGCTTGAGGGGAGTTACCTCCTCCTCGTGGCCGTTGGGTTTCCCCTTCTCCATCTTCTTCCCGTCGGGGCCGTTGTCGTTGACCCACTGCACCCCCAGATGAGTGTAGAACTCGGGGCGGAAGCTGGAGGTGAAGAAGCGGTCGCTGAAGAGCCGCCGGGAGGCGTTCAGGATGAAGACCTGGAACTGGGTCTCGGAGATGGCGAAGCCGTGGGGGCGGGTGAATTCCGACAGCCACCCCACCACGGTGTCCACGTCCTCGATGTTGTCCACCATGCTGCCGTTGGGGTGGCCGAGGCAGTCGTTGATGGGGGAGCCGTCGTCGTTCAGTTGCGCCGAGGTGATGACCTTGGAGGCATCGCACTTGTGCTGGCCATAGACCTCACGCAGGAGTTCCGTGAGCCGCTGCTGCTCGGCCCGCTCGGGGGAATCCTTGGGGAGGCGCTGGTCGATGAAATCGTTGAAGCCGGTGAGGGTCTTGAGTCCATATTGGCGGCGGAACTCGTTGAAGCGGGGAACGCCCCGTTCCCGGTCGCGGATGATGTCGAGGGCCGGGATGTCGATCTTGCCGGTGGCCGACTGGAGGCGCGGCAGGGTCAGGTTCTGGAGGAACCGGGGGTGATTCTGGAGGGTCAGGAGCCCCAGCCGCTGGCGCCCCATGGAGAGGGCCCAGTTGGCCAGCCCCCGCTCCTCCATGGCCGGGGTCGCCTTGCCGCGGAAGGTCTCCACCACGGGGATCTTGTTGCGGATCACGTTGGGGTCGGTGTTCCACTCCCGGTAGTCGATGAGGTCGGGGACCAGGGGATGGAGCCGGTAGACGGTGACGAACTCCTCGGGGAAGTTGAAGGGGGAGCCGAAGTGGTTGATGCCGCCGTTAACGTGGTCGGGGTTTTTCAGGTCCCAGATGTCGGTCTTCTTCGGGTTGTAGAGGGCGAATATGGCGTCGTCCTTGTAGACCCGGCTCCCCAGGCCGAAGATCCCCGGTCCCGAGGCGAGGACGGAATACCACTGGTTCGTCTTCTTGGCATTCTCGGACTTGCCGAAGTTGTTTACCACGATCTTTTCCAGGGCCGCCGAGACCAGCTCCTTGCCCCGGAAGAGCCCGTGCCAGTTGGAGTTCATCCCCAGGTAGAGGGGCTCGTCGTAGAGGAGCTGGGTGGTCCACTCAATGGTGTGGATCTTGGCGATTTCCGCCGCGACCACGAGCCGCGCCGCCTCAAAGAGCTCGTCGTTGGTGACGTCCTGGTAGCGGATCACCTGGTCGGGGCGGGCGGGGTTGCGGAGTCCCGAGTCGGCGTCCGGGGTGGCGGCGGCCTGCTTGCGGAAGGCGTCCACGAAGAGGTTGTGCTCCCGGGCGAAGAGGTTGTGGTAGAAGCTCATGCCGATGGACCAGTTGTCGGGGAAGGCTGTGGCTTCCTGGCCGGCCCACTGGGGATTCATGGGGTCGCCGGGCTGCAGGACGGGGAGGTAGCCCTGCTTCTCGCCCTCACCCGGCCGCTGGCCCACGGGGGAGAGGAGGAGCTTGGCCGGGTCGGTGGGGTCCCGCTTCACCCGCTTGCGGGAGGTCTCGTCATAGCCGTAGAGCTGGGAGGCGTCCCACCAGGCGGTGTTCGTGTTGCGGGTGGTCTTGTAGGCCCGGGGGAGCTGCTCCTTCCCCATAAAGGTGAAGGGGGCGGGGTCCTTGTCTTCGGCGATGTAGGCCCGGTCGATCCGGTCATCGGGGCGGCAGCCGAGCTTGGCCATCTCCTCCGGGGTGCCGGCGCACCCCACGGGCATCATCTCGGGGCGGTTGTGCCCTTCCTCCATGTGGGAGAACCAGTCGTGGGTCATGAACTGGATCCAGAAGGCGGCCAGCACGTTGAAGAAGGGGGCCTTCTTGTAGTCGCAGTCGGCCTCGGCCGGGTTGCCGGGGAGCCCGTTCCCTTCGGCGCACTTGTCGGGGTGGGACTGCTGCCGGGTGAAGAGAACGCGGCTGATTACCTGTGGATCGGGCTTCAGGAGCCCCAGGCGGTCGCCGTGGCGGTTGCGGGCCAGCTCGTTCTTCCCCAGGTCCGGAAAGGTGGCCTCAAGCTGGGCGTTGCGGGCGAAGGGCATGCCGGCGGAGCCCATGAGGGGGTTCTTGATGTCGTTGCAGGTCCCGTCCAGATTGCGGGCGCGGATCAAATCCCCCTTGCAGACCTGGGGACCGTCTCCCCCCACGGCCTCGTAGTTGGGGTTGTCCTTCGGGAGCCGCATGGCGTCCCAGACCTTCAGGGCCGGGCCGGCCACGCCGCCGCGCCCCACAACGTATTCCTTGTAGGTGCCGCTGTTGTCGAAGAGGTTGAACTTGATCAGCTCCATCCGCTGGTATTCCAGATCCAGGAGGGCGCCGTCGATCCCCCTGCCATTGGGGCGGAGATGGCTGCCGACCTCGGTGGTGCCGGGGTACATGGTGCTGGCGTCGCCGGTGGCCCAGTAGTTGGCCCAGTCCACATAGGGGGTGCCGCGGAACGCCACCGCCTTCTCGCCGCCACGGCAGAGGGCAGTCTCCTCCTGGACCTTGCCCAGGAACCTGCTGGTGCGTTCCTTGGCTACGGGCCGGAACCCGCTGTTCACCACTTCGGCGCAGGCCTTCAGTTCCTCCCGTGAGCTGGTGCACCCTGCCAGGAGGAGCAGTGCCCCCGCTGCAACATACAATGTCTCTCGTCTCATGGCAGATCTCCTTGTGGTTCAATTATTGCGCCGGTAATTGTAGGGGCGGCGCTTGCTCCGCCCGAACGGGGCGCGGCAAGCAGCGCCCCTACAGCAGCGTTGTCATCAAAGCGTCTTCAGGTACTCTAGAAGCGCCTCTTTCTCGCCGGAGGGGAGGTCAGTGCCGAACTCGTGGCCCTGGTTGCTCCCGCTCTTGGTGGTAACGTCGAGCTTTGTTCCGGCGCGCTCCGCCTCGGGCCCCTGGGAGACGAAGCCCATGTCGACCGGGTCGTACAGGTCGTAACCACGCCAGAACACCTTGGTCCGCTCCGCGGCCGGCTTGAGCAGGTCGCGCAGGGTTGGCACCGACCCGTTGTGCAGGTAGGGGGCGCGCAGCCAGAGCCCGTCGAGGAAGACAGCGTTGTATCCTTGGAGCTTCTCCTCCACGAGCCCCTTGCGCTCGATCCCCATGTCGCGCACCGCCTTGTTGGAGGCGATGGCGGCCTCCTTGCTCCACGAGTCGAGCCGCCCGCGGTCCGTGTTGACCGCGGGGAGCGGCAGCCGGGTGCCGGTCTTTTCGCTGGCGTGGCAGCCGGCGCAGACCCGGTCGAACACGGCTTTCCCCGCCTGGGCCTTCTGCGCGTCGATGGGGAACGGGAACTTGGGCGGCTGTTTGGCGCTCAGGTACTGGATCAGCCAGTCCACCTGCCCCAGGAATTCCCTCTTGTCTTTGGGCTTGGCGCCCAGGACGCCGAGGGCGGAGTCGATCACCACCGAGTAGGGGTCGTGGCTGTCGCCGGCCCAGTTGAGGGTGTGCCCCTTGGCCGGGTCGTACTTCTTCAGGTTCCAGATGGACGGCATGTCGGTGGGGCCGAAGGTGTCGTCCATGGGGAACTTGATCATGAAGTATTTGGTGAGGTTCATGGCGTCGTCGCGGCCCCGGCCCCAGTCGGGGAAATCCGGCCGGTAGATCCATTTGAACTGCGCCTCGCGTTCAAGCAGCCGTTTCTTGGTGATCGGGATGAGGACGAAGCGGTAGATGGCACGGTCAACCAAGGAGAGGTCCGTGACGCGATTGATCTCGCTCATGAGGTTGTCGGCGTTGAAGCGGGGGTCCCGGGCGCAGTCGATGAGAAAGCGGAAGAACCCCTCCACGTTGAGCTGCGATGGCCCGGCGGTGATGACGGTGGGGTTTTCGTTGGCCTTGGTGCGGTAGGTGACCGTGTGGCAGACGGCGCAGTTGTTGGCGACGCGCGCGAAGCCGATCACCTTCTTGGTGAAGCCGACCGGCAACTCCTGCCCCTGTTCCCATACGGCGCCGAACGATGCGAGTCCGCCGGGGCCGGGGAGCTTGTCGGCGAAGACCCGCGGCAGCACGTAGAAGATCCAGTAGGGGATGCCGGCATCGTGCTCGGCGCCGATGGAGCCGTACTTGAAGCGCATCTCGGGGGTTGAGGTCACCCAGTCGGGCTGCGGTTCCTCCCGGAAGAACTTGTACCAGCCGAAGAGTGCGCCCAGGGCGACGAATACGGCGAGGCATACGAGAATCGTGACCCAGCGCCTGGTGGGCTTCTTCGTTGTTTCCATGGTGTACCTCCGTGAACACTGCTCAGAACGTCTTCAGGTACTCAACCAGCGCTTCCTTCTCGCCTGATCCGAGCTCGGTGCCGAACCGTTCCCCTTCGTGGCCGGCGTTGCCATTCCCGGGCACGGCGGTGTCGAATTTGAAGTACTTCCTGCCACCCTCCTCGGCCACGTCGGTCCTGAAGCCCACCTTCACCGGGTCATACACGTCGTAGCCGCGGTAGAAGACCTTGGGCCGCTGGGGGGTCCGTTCGAGCAGATCCCGCAGGGTGGGGACCGAGCCGTTGTGGAGGTAGGGGGCCCGGAGCCAGATGCCGTCCAGCGGCATGTTGGCGTAGCCGAAGGTCTTGCGGAAATGGGTGAACCGCCAGGGATAGCCCGCGTAGAGGGTCGACTGGTTGACGGCCAGCTCGTAGGAGTAGGAGTCGAGCCGGTGCCGGTCGGTGCCGATCTCTTCGATCGGTGTGACCTTGCCCACGTACGCGCCGCTGAAATCCCGGGGTCCCGCGCCGTGGCAGGCGGCGCAGTATTCCTTGTACAGGCCGGCTCCCTGGGCGGCCTTCGCCTGGTCGACGGGGTAGGGGTACTTGGGCGCCTCCAGCTTCAGGAGCCACTTCTCCACCCGGCCGATGGCCTCCAGGTCGATGGTCGGCGGCGTCGTGCCGGTGCCGAAGGCGGCGCTCTTGTTCCGCTCCTCCACCTTGGTGTTGTTGCCGTCCCAGTGGAGTTGCATCCCCTGGCGCGGTTCCTGGAACCAGATGGAGGGGAAATCCGACGGCGCGTTCTGCTCATGGTCTCCCATCCTGTCCATGGGGAAGGAGAAGAGCATCTTGGCCACGTTGAAGGTGTCGACCCGGCCGGGACCCCAGTCATACTGGTCCACTGCCCAGTCGAACCGTCCGGAGAGGTCCAGCAACTGCTCGCGGGCGATCCAGATGGCGGCCGGATAGACGATGTAGCGGTCCATCAGGTCCAGGTCCTGGCCCCGCTCCTGCAGCATCCGCCGCACCTCCGGGACGATGAACTTCTTGCTGAACTTCGGATCCCGGGCACAGGCGAAGAGGAACCTCTGGAACGCCTTCACGTCGAAGGTGTTGGCCGGCATGGCGAGATAGAGGCGCGGCTTCGACTGGGGGGTGTCGCGCACCGTGCTCGCGTGGCAGACCGCGCAGTTGAGGAAGGTGCGGTCCATCCCCAGGTGGTGCCGCTTCGACATCCCCACCGGCAGGTCCTTCCCTTCCTCGAAGATGAGCCCAAGGGACTTGTAGCCGCCGGGTCCCGGCAGGTGGTGGGGGAAGAGTCGCGGCAGCGCCTGGAAGATCCAGTAGGGGATTCCCGCCATCCGTTCCCCCCCGGTGGAGCCGTACTTGAAGTGCTCCTCGATGTTGTCGTACACCACTGGTGTGTCGCCGCCGAATCGGGCCACCAGGTAGATGCCGAACAGGATCATGAGTATGGTCGGCGTGATGAGGAGGGCGAGCAGCAGCCGGACCCATGGCTTTCGCCGGCTGGGGGCCTCGCGCTGTTCGACGGTTTTTTTCGATGCCGCGCTGTAATCGGCCATGGTGCCTCCCTGTCAGCACGTGAGGGGTGAAGTGGACGCCTCACCCCTCACGGTCTACGGCCTTCTCCCTTGCTCAAGGGCGAAATCCAGGATCCGTTTATTACCCCACCAGACCTTGCCCAGATAGACCCCCGGCTCGACTTCGCGGATCTCGTCCCTGATTTTTTTGGCGAAGAACGACGTGCGGGAATAGTCGATGACGATGGTTTCCTTCCCGTCCATCCAGCTCGTGTCCTTGTAGACCTTGGCCACGACGAAGGTGAGGCTGAACGGCGTGACCTTGTTGACCAGAACCCCGGTGTCTGGCGGGCAGAAGATGTCGAATATCTTTCCCTGCCAGAAGAAGAGCCGCGCGATCCGCGCAAAGAACTTAGCGAGCATTGATCCCGCGACGATGGCCGTCCCGATGGTGTCTCCGGTGGGGACGGTTCCCGCTTTCGCCTCCTTGTACAGTTCGTCGAGCTGTTCCCGGGGCATTTCGAGCCATCTGGCGATTGTTGGATTCATGGTTGTATCCCTTCTTTCGGCAATGCCTTCGGGCGGTTCTCACGCCACACTGCGCCTGAGCCGCACCTGGAAGTGGTTGTACAGATAGGGGAGCGGCCTGGATGGATCCAGGGGAGGGCGCTCAAGGCTGGTGCGCTGTCCCGTGAGTACGGTGGCAATAACCGCTTTGGCAATGAACAGCGCCAGTTCCTTGCCCGCGCATCCCTGGGGTCCGTTGCTGAGATGGTTGAAACGGTAGTCGACGCTGTCGCGCAGCCAGACGTCCGGGGAGAATGCGTCGGCGAAGGGGAGCGTCTCCCTGTCCCGGTGAGTAAAGCTGTTGATGATCAGCACCTGCGTGCCGGGAGGGATGGTTGCACCGCCCAGCACGTCTTCCTTCACCGTCTCCCTCACGAGCATGGGAGTCGTGGGCCAGAGGCGCATGGCCTCCTGGATGCATCCTTCGAGATACCGCAACTGATTGATCCCCTCCGCAGTCGAAAGGTCTGCCGTGCCCAGCTCGTTTCGTACATGCTCTTCCGCGGCCGGGTGGGCGCAGAGGAGCGCCAGGGCGCGGACCGTGTTGATCGCCAGCGTATCCCCCATGGCGAACATCCAGTGGGTGATCTGGTTGTCCACCTTTGTCCGTGCCGTGGAGGGAACGCTGTTGCAGAGGGCGGCAAGGCTCCCGTCGCGGGCCTCCTGACGGTTGCGGCGCATGGCGGCGTAGAAGTCGTCGAAGTAGTTAGATTTGCTCAGCGCAAAGCCCCGGTTGCTTTCGCGCATCATCTTCCGCAGGGCCTCGGTCATGGAGGTGTCCCTGACGCCGGAGCCAAAGATGACCCGCATGGTGATCCTGTCGAACAGGGCGGCGAAATCTTCCCAGACCAGCTGGTTTCCAGCCTGTCCCAGCAACGTCGCGGTTTCGTCGTGGACCACATCCAGGAAGGTCTTGGCATACTGATGGAGACCATGGCCGGTCTCAAGCACGGACTCGTTGAACCGCCTCCTCTCCCGCCACTCGTCCCCCCGTGAAATGGTGACCGAATCGGGCTGGAAGTGGGACATGCCGGTCCGCTTGAGCTTGGCATCGGCATAGATGTCGGGGGAATGATCAAGGACATGCCTGATGCCGTCAGGGTCCAGGACCACGAGGGATTTCGTGGTCAGCATATGGAGGTACCAGTAGTTGCTCCGGTACTTTTTCCTGAGGCGGGTCACGAACTTGACCGAGGCGGGATCGGGGTGGACCCTGGTCCAGAAGGTGAACCAGAACCGGTTGGGGGTGAAGATGCCCCGCAGGTAGGAGGGGATCACGTGGACAAGGTTGTAGATCAGGCTGTCCACCAGCGATACCGTGGGAATTTTGGCGGGTCCGTCCATGGCAACTCCCTCCCTGACGTTGAGCAAATGCTCCGTCAGGGCCAGTCAGAAGTCCGTTTCCTACTGGTGGTTCAAGTAACCTATTTGGGGTTGAGACATTCTTTTAATGTGTAAAAAACGTATCACCGGATGTGCCGTTGTCAATGGCTCAATCAGCTGGACCACGTTTGAGGCTCTTGAGAACCTCACGGGAATTAAGGATTTATTCACCCTTCTTGACGAAGGTGATTTCAGGGTTATACTTCTCCCATCTCGTAAGTCGCTGAATTGCTTTGGTTAAGTCTTGTGGGTGAGCCAGCCGGCCATGGTTCCGCGGTGGCGGGGTGGGGAGTGCCCATTTCATGGAATCTATTGTGTTTTTGTTTGTCAGGTCGAAAGGAGGGAAACCAGTGATCAGAAACAACTCTCAAAACCATGGGACTGCAAGCGGATGCCGTTCTCTCGTGAACGTGCTCATCGGGGGGCTGCTGGCAGGTTCAGTCTCACTTCCTGTCGCCGGCTATTGCCAGACACTTGACGAGGCGGTCAACAATCAGCTTAAGCCGGACCCCAGCACAGCGGTGTTCTGCTCGCAGCTCCTGGATGGAGACCGCAGCAATGCCAGTAAATTCCTTACCGGGCAGTTACTTGGCATTTGCGACCGGGATCAGAATGCAGGTCCTTCGACCTCGACCGGTGGCGGCGCCGCATCGCCGACGACGCTTCCGAAAATCGTGCAGCAGCGTTTGCGAGAGATGCGTGGTGAAAAAGCGGCGCCTCCAAAAGTTCAAGCCTCAAGCGGGGACGCCGTCACAAGGCTCGGCAGCGGACTGAGCCTGTTCCTTTCGGGCGAGTATGAGAGCTTGAACCGGGATGTCACAACCTTCGAGGACGGCTACGATTCCGACATCTGGCGGGTGACGGGGGGGGCGGATTATCTGTTTACCGATCGGGTCGGGGCGGGTCTTGCGCTCGGCTATTCCCGCCAAAATGGCAGCTATACTGGAGGGGGGCGATTCGGGAATGATTCCTACGACATCCTCGCCTTCGGCTCCTTCCTCCCCTTCGAGCGGACCTTCGTGCAGGTTACGGCCGGCTATGCACGCAAGCAGTATGACCGTGATCGACAAGCGACATGGACATGGACTCAAGCTGGCAATCCAGGCAATCAACTCCCCTTCGCCGGGAGCGAGCATGCCGACTACAATGCCAACGAGGTGCGGGTCGGTGCCCTCGCGGGCTATGACTACCCTGTCGGCAATGTCACCATCAGCCCGCACGCAGGCCTGGACTGGGATCACATCAGTTTTGACACCTATAGTGAGACGGGGTCTTCCGGTCTCGAACTCACCTACTACAATGACCAGAGAAACTCACTTCAGTCCACCGTCGGCGTGCAGACTCAGGTCGGCTTCAAGACCGGTTTCGGCGCACTTGTCCCGCAGGCGAGCGTTGACTGGATGCACGAGTTCGAGGACGATCAACGCACTGTCGATGTCAGCTTTGTGGGCGACTCGCGAGGCAGGCGGTTCTCCTACGAAACCGAAAGACCGGATCGTGACTGGTTCGTGATCAACGCGGGGGTGGTTGCGTATCTTCCCAATGATTTCCAGGTGTTCTGCAACTATCGCACCTTGCTCGGACACAGGTATTACGACAGCAACGCCGCAACGGTCGGGCTCCGCGTATCGTTTTAGAACGTAAGTTCTTAGTCATCGACCCACGCTTCCCTTGAGGGGTTGCGCCTTGTTAGCGAATAATTTCACTGATTCACGCTTCGACTTCGCTCAGCGCACGATTGTTCCCTGAGCGGAGTCGAAGGGAACTTACTCAAGAGGAGGATTTGGGCGATGGTCGTCACTCCGCTGAGGCGACCTCCGACAGGATTGCCGGCCACCGTTCGGTCCAGCAGCACAGGTGGTCATAGTCGTCGATAAGGATGAGCCGGGCATTCGCCCCCTTAACGGCAGCCTTGATGAGGGGGGGAGGGACAATTTGATCGCGGCCTCCAACGTAATGGAACTGCACCACGCTCTCCTGTATCGGCGGACGCAGTGCCGGATTGAGGGAGGCTTTCAATCGCGGGATATCATGGTGGTCCGCCCACGCGTCGATATCGAGGTTGGCGGCGATCGTGACAATCGCTCTCGTCTCGGGAAATCGCTCGGCGAGCAGCATCGCCAGCGTGCCGCCGCCGCTGTGGCCAAAGAAGGAAACCCGATTGTAACCCCGCTCAGTCATGATTCCGCGGATGGCGGCGGCCAGACTGGACACGACGAGTTCGGAATAGCGGGCGGTGCTCCACAGGTCGCTGGAGCACCCTGCGGTTGCAGCTGGTCCGTGGTAACAGGGACGACCGACGTAGACCGCTGGTCCGGGGTCAAGGAAGAGGAGACGGAGCATCAAAGGATTACGAGGCGTGGGATCGTTCGCCGGCCTTCCGGCGATGATGGGGGTCCCGTCGCCATCCAGATAGACGTGAAGCGTTTGATGTGACCCACCATTCTGCCAATAGACGACATGCCGGAACCCCTTCCCCACAACCTCTTCCCTCTGCAACCACATCGTGGCTGCAGCCCGGTCGAATTTCCCGGCGGGGGTCATGCAGGCACCCAGGAGCGTCATGATCGCAATGGTCGTGAGAAAGCATCCCCTTAGGAACCACGAATTCCGCAATTCATTCCTCCAGGTATAGCCGCCGCTCGTCATCGGTGAGTCCACGGGGAACGTGATCTCTCGCGTAGCCAATCCAATCATCGCTGGTTCCAACCGAAAGCCTCCATACTCTCGCGGTCTTGTCCCAGGAGGCTGTGGCTGCGCTGCGCCCGCCAGGGGCGAAAGCGGCGCCCACCACCTGATCGCGATGACCTCTGAGTGTGGCGACGGAGAGGCCGCTGGCCCTGTGCCAGATCCGGGCGGTGCCGTCTCCGGACGCCGTCAGGATAAGCCGCCCGTCCGAGGAGAATGAAGCGTCATGAACTTCGCCCTCGTGGCCCTGCAGGACCAGTAACGGCTTGCCGGCGGTGGCGTCCCATATCCGCGCCGTGTTGTCCGACGACCCTGTGACGACGAGCCGGTTGTCCGGTGAGAAGGCGGTGGACAGGACCGCGTCCGTGTGCCCTTCAAGAATTGCCAGCGGCTTTCCGCTGGTACCCTCCCACAGGCGTGCCGTGCGATCCCACGATGCAGTGATCATCCGCGTATCATCGGAGGAGAACTGAACGGAGACAACAGGGCCTCTATGCCCTGCCAGAGAGGCGATCAACTCGCCGGTTGCAGCCTTCCAAAGCCGCGCCGTGCCGTCCTTCGAGGCGGTTGCAATACGGTGTCCGTCATGGGAGAAGACGGCAAAGTTGACATCGCCCTGATGACCGCGAAGAACGGCGACGGGCTCGCCGGAGACAACGTCCCACACGCGCGCGGTCCCGTCCGCCGAGCTGGTGACGACCTGGAGCCCGTTGGGTGCGAAGTGGGCGTGGTTGATGAAGCCCGTATGCCCCCTGAAGGTATGGAGAAGGCGGGCTGTGGCGGTATCCCAGAGTCGTGCGGTGCCATCGGTCGACGTGGTCACGAGACGTTTGCCATCCGGCGAGAGGGCAGCGTACCCCACCTCCCCCTCGTGACCTCTCAGCACGGCGATCATGGCGCCGGTAGCGGCGTCCCAGATGCGCGCCGTCCTGTCGTCCGAAACGGTGATAAGGCGTTGTCCGTCGGGCGAAAAGATCGCCCTCTGGACGCGACCTTCATGCCTTGCAATGATGGAGGGTGAGACCTCCCAGATCCTGGCTGTGCCATCCTCCGAAGCGGTGGCCACGCGTCGCCCGTCCGACGAAAACAGGGCGGACCATACCCGTCCAATGTGACCGCGAAAGAGAGCGGCCGTTTCGCGGGAGGCCACATCCCAGAGCCGTGCCGTTCCGTCGTCCGCGGCGGTCACCAGCCATCGGCCATCGGGTGAGAACTGCGCGTCATATACCTGGCCCTGGTGCCCCTTCAGGACCCCAAGCAGAGCGCCGGTGGCGCCGTCCCACAGTCGTGCCGTGCCGTCCGCCGACGCGGTGACCACCACCTTGCCGTCCGGGGAGAACGCCGCGTGACCGACGCCCCCCTGGTGGCCGGACAGTGTTGCGATGATCTTCCCGGTGAACCCGTCCCAGAGCCGGGCGGTTTGATCCCAGGAGGCCGTCACGATCCGGCGACCGTCGGGCGAAAAAGCGGCCCGGTAGACTTCATTGCCGTGGCCAGTGAGCGTGGCGAGTTCCCTCCCTGTCTTGACGTCCCAGAGCCGTGCCGTCCGATCGGCCGACGCGGTCACCAGGCGCGTACCGTCCGGGGAGAACGACGTCTGGTACACGTCTCCCTGGTGCCCTACCAGAATGACAATCGACTCCCCCGTCGTGGCGTTCCAGAGGCGGGCCGTCTTGTCGGATGAGGCGGATGCCACCAACCGGTTGTCCAGGGAGAACTCCGCCCAATTGACCTGATCCCTGTGTCCTTGCAGCGTGACAATTGTCTGCCCGGTATCCGCGTTCCAGAGACGGGCCGTCTTGTCGGATGAAGCGGTCACCAAGCGCCTGCCGTCGTGGGAGAAATCCACACCGTAGACCTGCCCGTCGTGGCCTTTCAGCGTTATGGCGGCCGTGCCCGTCTCGGCGTTCCAGACACGTGCCGTGCGGTCCCGCGAAGCCGTAGCCACGAGCGAACCTTTCGGCGCGAACTGTACCCTGTTGACCCCGTCCGAGTGACCGCGCAAAATTCGTCTTTCGTTTTGCGCGAACAGAGCGTACAGCAGCGATGCCTCAGCGCCCGGAACAAAGGCCCGGTCATTGCCATCCTTTTTGGGGAGTGCCTCTAGGGCCAACAGCATTCCGAGCGTGGCGAGGCCGTTGTCGGTCTGCTGACGCGATACAGAGCTGAGTGCCTTGGACTGACTGATAATTGCCCTATTGCGCTGCTCTCGGGCGACCCTGGCCTTATGCCAGCCATACAGCGCGGCGCCGACCGAGATCACCGCGATAAGGGCCAAGGCGGTTATCCGTGTCCGCGTAGCCTTCGCTTCAGCCTCCAGGCGCTTTCGTTCCGCGAGGGCCTCTCGTTCGGCGTGCTCCAGCTCTTCCCGGCGCTTTCCGACACACGCATCAAGGTACTCCTTGGCGATCTGGCCCACCCGTTCCCCGAAACGCGGCAGTCGCAGCATCTCTTCGACGTTCGCGAGTCGTTCTCCGTGATGCACCAGCCAGCTTTCTTCCCGGTTGTGGGTCTGCCATTCTTCGGAGGCGTGTCGAAGATCGTCCAAAGTCCGGAGATTGCCCCAGTCTTCCCGCAACCAGCCATTCAGGCGGGGCCAGGAGCGGAGCAGCGCTTCGTGAGCGACCTCGACGACCCGCTCGCCACGTTCGGTCTGCGAGACGAGAAGCCGGGCATCAATGAACTGTTGCAACAGCGTATGGGCGCGGGCGGGTAAGTCGAGCCAGGAGGCGCGGCGGCGTATGAAGCCACCTTCTTCGTTCACGCTGACCATGGCGGGGACGAACGCTACGCGAAGCGCTGAAAGCTCTTCCGGGCTCGGCGACATCCCCTCGATCACGGCATCAGCCGCACGGCGCACCGACCCTTCCAGGCGGCCGAGCTCCTCGTACTCCTTGAATTGCAGCCGACCGTCCTGACCGTATCTCTCGTAGAGCTCCCGCAGCGTAAAGGCGAGCAGTGGCAGCGCATCGCTCGTCGTGGCATCCTGGACGAGCGTCTGAACCAATCCGGGTTCCAACGTAATCTCGGCCAGGTGTGCCGGCCCTTCGATGATCTGTGGCAGATCCCGAAGGGGGATCGGGTCGACGACCAATGGTTCATAGGTAAATTCTTGCAGATCGGGGTGTGTCTGGAAGCTGCCAAGCGAATCGGAGCGCATCGTGGCAATGGTCATCAGGCGATGTCCGCTTGCTTCCAGTGCGCCCCGCAGGCACTGAAGGAACGCTCGCGTCTTTTGCATGTCACTGGAGCCGAAGAGCTCCTCGGCCTGGTCGATAGCCAGCAGCACGGTCGCCTCCTCCTGTCCGGCGAGGACGCGAAGGTCCCTGACGAGATCCTTCAGCCCTTCCCCGGCAAGGGGCTGCCTGTCTGGCGTGCTGGCCCAGTCGCGGCTGGTGGAGGGGGCGAACAACTGCTCGTAAATCGACTTCCACTCCCGCTGCTCACCCAGCTCTTCAAAGGCTCGCGCCAGCTTGATCGCCAGCTCTTCCAGGGGGTCTTCCTGGGGTCGGAAGGGGGCGATGGGGAGCCATGTCTCCCGGTTCTTGCGCAGACGCGGAATCAGCCCGGCTCGCATGAGGGACGACTTTCCGCTGCCGGAAGCACCCAGGCAGAGGATAAAGGACGGTCCGCCCCTGCGCCGCAGGCCATCCAGCACTTCGATGTCTTTCTGGATGTCGCGATCGCGCCCGAAGAAGATCGCCGCGTCATTTTCCTCAAATGCCAGCAGTCCGGGATAGGGGGGACGGGATGGGTCCCATTCAAAGGCCTCGCCCGGTTCGATTCCGACTTCCTTGAGACCTCGCGCCAGTCGCCGGAACCCCTCGGCCGGATCCATCGTCAGATCCACGTGCTGAACGTCGCTGAAGATCCCGTCGGCGGGGCACGGCACTATCTGGGCGATGAATATCGGCTTACCCGCTGCCCGAGCCTGGGTAACTTCGGCGAAACACCACTTCGACTCCAGCCAATCCGGGGACACGAGAGCGATAACGGCGCGGCACTGACGAAGGTGACCGTAGAGCTCATCTTCCCACCGCTTGCCGGGCGCAATACCTTTTTCCGGATCGAAGTCCAGAAAGTAGGACGTGTGCCCCTGTTCCAGGAGCCATGTGCCGATCAACTTTGCGATTTCCTGGTCTTTGCTGCTATGGCTTACGAAGATCCTGCTCATCGGGTGGCACCTGCTTGGGCAAGGCTAGAGGTGAGGGTTACCGATTGTTTTCCTTGATTCGGTCGAAGATCTTCCTGTCGAGAACCCCTTTTTGCATCCCCAGTTCAATGAGGAATTTTTCCAGCGAGTTGTCGGTGTCCGAGAAGAAGCGGGGCTGCTTGTCCCTTGTCTCGATCTCTCCCCGGAAGACGGCGAGCCAGGCGGGAATTCCCTTGATCTGTCGGCGGTTTTCAACCACAACCCCCCGGTAGCTCTGATTCGAAGGGATGACCGTCGTTCCGTGTGAACGACTGACGGGAGAGGACGCGGTGAGAATCTCTCTGAGGCGGTCAAGTTCTGTCTGTGCCGACACCTCGAAACTCTGTTCAGGGCGGCCCGGTGAAAGGAGAACCCGCACCCGTACCCCCTGGCTAGAGGGCTCGCCGGCCGCGGCGGCAAGGATGGCCGGACCTGCCGCGCTGATCGCGGTCAGGAACACGAGGACCATCAAAACGGGTCCGACGCCTTTGACAAGAGTCCCCATGGCGACCTCCTTCCCGTTCAGAGAGCTCCGGGAGCCATGCTGCCTGCTGTGTTATGCCGGTATCAGGTTCAGGGCGGCAACGGCAGCCCTGATGTTCTGGGGCCAGATGAACAGCCGGTCCTGGGGTCTGACGCGGAAGTACTCCTGGGGTTCGTACAGGAGTCCGGTCGTCATGTCGGCGCACCAGCGGGAGATCCAGCTGATCCGTTCCTTCTCCGAGAGCTTTTCCCCTTTTTCCAGCTTGCTGGTCACCTCCCAGAGACGGTATACCATCCGGAACTCGTAACCGGTCAGCAGGAGGGGGTCGGCCCACGCCCCCTTCCCCTGGGTAACCGCCTCGTCGGCGGCTGTGTGGAACAACTCCAGATCGGCCTGGTTGGGGATGCTCGGGTAGATGATGAAGGGCGCTCCCCATCCCGACTCGACCATCAGCAGGTTGAAGGTGGCCCGCTCTTCCCGGTTCATGCTGGCCAGTTCCTTGGTGGAATAATTGGGGGCGATGTAGGCGAGGAGCCGTCCGTACTCGTCAAAGGGCTGGTCGGCGGTCCGCACGAAGAGGTCGCGCATGGTGCCAGAGGGGCGGCGCAGGCGGGTATCGACCAGGTTCTGGAAGGCTGCGCTGGCCTGCTCTCCCTGGCGTTCGTGGCGGGTGCCGGCATCGCCCGTGGCAAGGCGGGGTGCCAGGTGTGCGGCAAGGTCTCCGTTTACCGGAGCTTTTCCCGCCATGAGCCATCCGGCGAGGTCGGCGAGCTTCGCGTCGTGCTTTGCGGGGGAACTTGTGCCGGGGTAGTGGAGCTCGGGGGTGTCGACGCTCAGCATCCGGATGGAGGTGGCGACGATCGGCGTGTCGCCGTCGGAGTGCCGCTGGTATCGCTTGGCGCCGATGCCGTCAAGGGTGATTCCGGCCGGCTGCCAGAAGATCTTCAGCTTTGCCATGGGGGGAGTCCTCCAGGTGTATGCGGTGTCAGTATCCGATCCGGACGAGGGTTCCGCTGGATGTGCAGATGCGTTCGAACTGGTGAAGCGGGGTTTCTCCCATCTTCAGGGAGAGAGTCTGGACGTTCCCTTCCAGTTCGCTCAGGGTCAGGGTTGAAACGGGAAAATCCATATGACCGGTATATCGGAACGGTCCCATGGTGAGCACAATCCCGTCCGGCAGGGGGGCCGAGCAGTTCATCTCGGCGTTGAAGCTTCTGTCGGCCATCACCGAGTAGGTTCCGGTGCATGATGACTTGATCCCCGCCCGTACCGGCGTGGCCCCGGCCGTTAGCTTGCCGGGTTCCATGGATGTCACGGAGATGTTATTCGCCGTAAGCGTCCCGTTACCATTGAAGGTGAGAGTCCCGCTTTCAATGAAGGTGATGTTTTCACTGTCGCAGGCGAGGGCCTGAGAGTCGGGTTCGAACCCCGGTGCGTAAAGCGTCTGCACGCAGGAGCGCCACGCCGTGAAACCGAATTTCCCCTTGAGTAGGACGTTCATCCACGGTTGCGGTGCGGCTTCCGCGGCCGCTTCCGCGCTCGGCAGCGACACGACGGCAACGCCGGTAACGATGGCTCCGGCAGCCAGGGCGACGGTCCATTTCCTGAAAAGCTTCATGACGATACAATCCCTCCATCTGATGTGGTGTTGTCCCGGGAGCGGTTTTGTCAGCACCCGGAATCGTGATCGAGCGACATGGCAGGATGGCGGTCACCGTGAGCCTGGCGGTGGAAAGGAATGTGTGCGGGATGGGTGGATGGAGCGCTGGAGCCTTGAAGTCGTCCCTGACATTTTCCTGCCGCATGGTACACGGAGCCGGCTCCTCCTGAGCCTTTGCTTGTGTTATGGCAAAAGTATAGGGTGGGAATCGGGTCATGCAAGCTCAGGGGTGTGGTTTTTTGAGTAACAGTCCGAACTTGGTGGGGTCGAAGGGGTGCTGATCCGGTCCTTCGGGTAGAGGGGCCCATCAGGGTTGAAGGTGTTGGCACACCGGCTATACTTCTTATTCTGACGTCTGTCATCCGTCCCCATGGCCGGTATCATTGACGGCCGATTTCCCCCGAACCGGAGGTTGAAACTGGTGATTCGCAGTCCTGATACCCCCATACGTCAGTTGCCGTCCCACCCCTTTGGCTGGGTGAACCCTGCCAGTCAACGGTCGGTCCTGGTGGCTGCAGTTATCATGACCTTTGCCCTGATGGCCGTCATCGTCGGGACCAACCGGTTTCTGATTACTCCCGCCTCGCCGATGGGCATGGTCTCGTTCCAGTTTGCGGGGACCCTTGCGGCCGCCCAGGCCATCCTCGCCTCGTGGAATCATGGTGCCCAGGTGTACGCCGCCCTGAACCTGGGGGTCGACTGCCTCTACATGGTAGCCTACGGCGCCGCGATCGGGTTGGGCTGCGTGCTGCTTGCCCGTGGGCTTGCCGGACGTTTTCCCCTGCTCGCACAGGTGGGAATTGTTGTTGCCTGGGGGGTCGTTGGCGCGGTGGTGCTTGACGCGGTGGAAAACTATGCGCTGATCAGGCTGCTCCTGGGCGAACGGCATACGCTCCTGCCGGCCATTGCCCGCTGGTGTGCCATTCCCAAATACTGGCTGGTTCTGGCCGGGGTTTCCTACCTGGTTTGTGGGGGGGCTGTCGGGCTGGCGTGTCGTACGCGCATTTAGGAGTCTGTCGGACTTAGGGTGAATCTGCTGCAAATCCGTCTGGACGGTCCATATTTCGCCGCTTTCTTGGTCAATAGAATAACTGTTGACCTGCAATTCGACAAAATCTGGCCTTGCCCATCCGAATTTTCGCTACGAGTTCCTAAGTCCAACAGACTCCTAGGCACGAGATGCAGGAGAGTGCGGGGAATCGTTTGTTGAAGGCGGCCCGTCCCGCCGGTTGACGGTCAGGACGGGCCTCGTTGTCTGTGTTCCTACCTGTTGTCCCCTTCGGGCAGATCATTACAGATGCAGACTGCCCAGGGAGGTGTCCATGCCTCGTGGCAGGAGGAGGTGTTGCTCCGGGTCCTGTCCCGGGCGTAGAGCTGGAACGCGTAACCGCAGCAGGTACCCCGCTTGAGGGGGAAGCCGGCCGGGATCACGTAGGGGGCCGGTACGCTGGGGGCGCAGTTGGCGTCGAAGATCCGCAGGTCGAGGAGCGTCAGGATGTCATGGAACTTGGGCGGGATTGGCGGCGGTGGCGGGCATCCCGCCACGGCCGGCACCGGGTCGCACCGCGTGCCCGGGTCCCCCACCCGCTTGGTTCCCTTGTAGGGGTCAGGCCCATAGGTGATGAGGTCCGGCGTGATGGGGATCTGGACCGTCGGGCCCCCCTGGCGGGTTACCTGGAGGATGTAGAAGTCGAAGTTGTCGCTGGGAGGATTCAGGTCCGACTCGTCGATGTACTCGTCGTAGGCGATCCCCAGGAGCCCCACGGGCCACGGGATGTTGCACGGTGCTCCCGGCGGCACGAACTGGGTGTCGAGGCCGATGTGGAGGTCGGTGCACCCCGGCAGGCCCTTGAGCCCGGCGAATTCCACGGAGAGGGGCTTGTTGTCGAACCAGACGTGTTGGGTGTCGTAGTAGTCGTTGTTCAGGGTGTCGGTCACATGAAGGAGCAGGGTGTATTTGCCGCTCTGGCACCGGTGGTGCGGGTCGGGGCAGGGTCCGTCCATGACGTTGCTGGGGAGCCCCGAGTCGCTGGGCCAGCAGAAGGGCTTGAGCTTCCAGAGGTCCTCGATGGTGATGTTGCCCAGCTGGATGTCGATGTTGTCCACCAGGGCCGTGGTCAGGGGCTTGCCGATGACCTGGTTCCACTGGGCCCGCTTGCCGGCCTCGATCAGCGGGTCCGGATCGGTGTAGCAGACCGGTCCCGAGAGGAGGGTCGAGTAGGCCGCCGGGTTGAAGCCGATCTGGCCCGGGCCCGGGAGGAAGCCGATGCCGGCGCGGAGCTCGAAGCACTTGATCTTCCTGTTGTTGCACTCACCCACAAAGGCGCTGCCGCTGACGGTGACACAGCACCCCACCGACGCCACGTCGTTTGTGGCGGGGATGAGGAGGGGGGAGTCGGGGTTGAAGGGGCCGAAGCC
>RHLS01000023.1 GCA_003712145.1 Desulfuromonadales bacterium
GGGGGAGGGGATAGTTTCAAGGTACTTAACTCCCCTGCTGTAGGTACTTCTTGACCGTCCGCCGGTCCAGATTGGTCCGGCGGGCCACCTCCTCGTAGGTGCCGTGCCGCTCATACAGGATGCGGCAGTACCCGGCCAGAAGCTCCTGGGCATCGAGCCCCCCCGCCGCCACATCCGCCAGGAACCGCTCCGTCTCTCCGGACGGCGCCCTCTTCTCCTCTCCCCGGTAATGCCCCGTCACCAGCACCCGCCGCACCGCCTGCTCCAGCTCCCGCACGTTTCCCGGCCAGGGATAATTCTTCCCGGTCTCCCGCTCGATGGCCTTGCGCAGCAGCTGCACCTCCCGCTCCGGCGCGGTCCCGGTCAGGCGCTTGAGAATTCCCGCCACCAGTTCGCCCAGTTCGTCGGGGCGCTCCTGGAGCCGCTGCCGCAGCGGCGGGATGGTGATCACGTCGGAGCAGAGGCGGTAGTAGAAGTCGTCCCGGAATTCCCCCCGCTCACGCAGGGTCGCCAGGTCCCGGTTGGTGGCGGCGATGACCCTGCCGCTGAACCGGAGCCGCTGGTGGCTCCCCACCGGCGAGAAGGAGCGCTCCTGGAGCACCTGGAGGAGCTTAACCTGCACCGGCAACGACACCTCGCCGATCTCGTCCAGGAAAATGGCCCCGTGGGGGGTGCAGCGGCTGAAGACCCCCTCGTGGTGGTCGATGGCCCCGGTGAAGGCCCCCTTCCGGTGGCCGAAGAGCTCCGACTCCAGCACCCCCTCATGGTACTGGGAGAGGTTCACCGCCAGGAAGTTGCGGGTGAAGCTCTCGCTGAACCGGCCGGTTCTCGGGTCGAAGGGGATGAAGCCCGACCGGCCGATGGCGGTGGCCGCGGCCCCCTTGCCGGTGCCGGTCTCCCCGAGGATGAGGACCGAGAAGTCCTCCATCCGATCCCAGAGGTACTGGTCGAACCACCGGATGTTGTGGGTGAAGAGGGTCTGCCAGAGGTGCTCCCGCATCCGGCGAAGGGAGGGGCTGGAGCCGGCGAGACCCTGGCGGATGAAATAGAAGGCCCGGCGGAGCTGGTAGAAGAGGGCCATGTACCGGCGGCTCTCCGCCTCGAAGAATCCCGCCTCCTCGAAGGCGGCCATGAAGCCGCCGGCAAAGGGGACGGGGCAGGGGATGTCGCCGGCCGCCGACTGCTCCCGGATGAGGCGGTCGAAGGAGTTCAAGAACCGGTGGTAGAGGTCGAAGAGGAGCACCGTCCGCACCGTCTCCCGGTCCGCCGCGGGTATCCGCGTCAGGCTCCCCCCCAGGGCCCGCCGCAGGAGGGCGGAACGGTCGGCCACCCGGGCGATGACTGCGTCAAGGGCGGCGGTGCGCTCGACGCCGGCCCCTGCCAGGGAGCGGTCGAGCTCGTCCCGGCTCTCGCTGAAGGGGTTGAGGAAGGCGGCCTGGGCCACCTTGGCGAAGAAGTCGCGTTCCGATGTCAGGATGGTTTTGAGTTGGCTCATGAGAGGTAGAGTTCCCAGCACTGAGAATGTCCTTTCGGACAATCGACACTCTCTGGGATGGATTTACTGATAGTTTCAGTTCCCAGCACTGAGAATGTCCTTTCGGACGATCCATTCCGGAATCGCGATTACCCTGTTTACTTGTTTCAGTTCCCAGCACTGAGAATGTCCTTTCGGACCCTTACGATGGAATTGCAACCAAAAAGATTGTTTCAGTTCCCAGCACTGAGAATGTCCTTTCGGACCATCGAGTGGTCATCTGTCTCGAAAAATATATGGTTTCAGTTCCCAGCACTGAGAATGTCCTTTCGGACAGACGTACCAATTGTTGAACAACATAGACAATGGTTTCAGTTCCCAGCACTGAGAATGTCCTTTCGGACGCTTACCTGCCAAAGAATGTATATCTCACAATGTTTCAGTTCCCAGCACTGAGAATGTCCTTTCGGACTTTGCCGTGACGGAAACCGTGCAATCGATTGGTTTGGTTTCAGTTCCCAGCACTGAGAATGTCCTTTCGGACAATCCAAACACTCTACGTCTCCAAAAACACCAGGTTTCAGTTCCCAGCACTGAGAATGTCCTTTCGGACCTTCCTGGTTGAATCGGCATAGTTCTTATCAGTTTCAGTTCCCAGCACTGAGAATGTCCTTTCGGACAAGGAAGATAAAAGTGGCTACTGTTCAGGAGAGTTTCAGTTCCCAGCACTGAGAATGTCCTTTCGGACACTACCTCCTTAAATACGTCCCCCATGACTGGTTTCAGTTCCCAGCACTGAGAATGTCCTTTCGGACCGTTACGGTGAGCAGCATTCAAATTATTGGTTTCAGTTCCCAGCACTGAGAATGTCCTTTCGGACAATCGATAAAATCCTGACAACCGTCCAGAACCGTTTCAGTTCCCAGCACTGAGAATGTCCTTTCGGACGAAGTGGACCTCATTACAGCAAACCCCTATCAGTTTCAGTTCCCAGCACTGAGAATGTCCTTTCGGACTGTGACAGTCCGCCAGGCTGGCCAGGAAGTGTTTCAGTTCCCAGCACTGAGAATGTCCTTTCGGACTCTTGCCCTGCATCCCCCCGATTATCGGAGGGAATTTACGCGAAAATCCAGAACCTCTCCCGGATACAAAGTTGTCCACAGGTTATCCACAGGGGTTCCAAACGACCTACACGACAAAGGCGTTTCCCTCGTCAATACTCTCTCCTTTCCGGTCACCCACGACCTCGTTTTTCGAGCTGTACTCCAGCCGGTAAATCTTCACAAAGCCGGTCTTGAGCCCCAGCTTCCCCAGTTGTTCGATCAGCTCCGCCTTCCCCCGTCGGTCGAGGCGGCACTCGAACACGCTCTTCTGAATCCGGAACCCGAATCCCTTCATCAGCTTGTCCACCCGCCGCCGTTCCCGGTCGCAGGTGATGTCGTAGACCACGGCGTAGTCGCCTATCCCTGTTACCAGGGGATAAGAACAGCCGTCAGCAAACTGCCTCCTCTTCTGACGGTATATCCCACGGCTGCCCCCGCCGCGCAAATGTGAAATAGCCGCGGGCATGGGTAATCTTTCCGCCGGCATGCAATTCACTTGCAAGAATAAGCCACGGCAGAAGGTTTCCAAATTTCCCGGCAATGCCGAGCATGCCGACACACCCCTTGATATCCTGCCGAGCCCCCGGTTGGGATCGAGATGGACGGGGGTACCCCAGAAATCGCCAATGGTCGGTGATGAATCTGAAATCATCATCTCCTTGCTCATAATGGAGGTTCTCGGCGACCAGTCTGCCAAACCTTGATTCCAGGCCCTTGATCAACTGAGCCGGAGTGATGGAGTGCTGCGCGCCGTTTTCCGGATTGAATGCGAGAGGTGTCAGAAACCTGAGCCACAATTCACCCTCTGTCGGCAAATGGCCGGTTTCCGATGCGAGGAGTTCGTAAGATCGCTCTTCCACGGGACCAACCCTGCTAATTGAGAAATTCCTGCCGGTAATTGGATTGCGGAGATAGTCAATAAAAGCGCGGCGCCAGGTGTCGGCAAAGACGACATCACGTCGGCATATCAATACATCAAGCACAAAGCGGTCACCTCGGCGCGCCTCAACATTGTACTGTTTTCCTCGAATATGAAAGAAAATGGGGGCTTCTTCATTTTCGCCCAATGCAAGATTGATCTCTTTTACCATAGCCTGAATAACTGCCCCGCCCGGTGTCCTGTAGCCGGGCACCGTACGGATGTTTTCAAGCACCGCCGTGATGCGGTGCCAGCGGAGGGTGTCCAGATGTTCGTTCAGTCTCGGCATTGATGCGTATCGCCTCCGTGTAATCGGAATTGTCAGGATGGTGCGGGCTCGCACACCAACATAAGGGAAATGCGGATTGCAGGGGTGACGAATTGACCCGCCCTTCATCAGTCGATCGTCAATTTAACGAACCCCAAAGGCAATCTCCCTTCGTAAAGATGCTTGGAAGTGCCGTATTCCTTGGCTGTCCGAAGCTCTTTCCTGATCGTCATGGAGACCACTCCCGAGGCGTAGCCAAGCCGCAGCAGATAGCCCCCTTGCGCACGCCCGGCTATCTTGTCGTAGGCTTCGATGAGTTCATCGTTGTTTTTGACGTTCTCCAGAAAGAGCTGTTTTTCTTCAGCGAGGGCCTGCCGGTAGAAGGTGTCGCAGCATTCCAGAAGGGTCTTGACCGAAAGACGACGGTGAGTTGCATCAATTCCTGATTTGGGGTGATCCAAAAGGGGGCTGTTGACGCCGATAGACAGAGGAAAAGTCAGTCCATCCAAAGGTGTTATGATTTCATGGATCAATTGGACGGATATGGGGTCTATCCGATCTTCGATTCGCTTGTGGTTGATAATTTCAGCGAAGCAGGTCGTATCGTCGGGGAGAAAGGCATCCCTGACCCGAACGGCCCTGAACGGGTCCTTGTCGATGTCGAACTGCTCTTTTTTTGGAGGTCTTATCGCTCCCAGAAGTCGCCCCTCGACGATATCGCACCTTGATTTTTTCAGATTACGAAGATCGTTTTGGGAGAGGGGTGTCGTCAAGCTGTGCAGATATGCGGTCCTGATCGCCCCCTTGATTGAAGACCCCGGCAGGTACGGGCGGTCGCCGCTTCGGATGAAAGGGCGCATGGGGAGACGATTCTCGGGTGCGTCGAAACGATCTTCATATCGTGCCGCCACCGCTGCTGTTACCGGGGCGCTCCAGTAAGCGTGGGCGGCAAGGTCGATGGTATCGCGGAGATATCGGCGCAGGCCGGTAAGAGCGCCGTCGTTGCCGCCGACGGTAAGGCGTTTGAATTCGGCAAGCTTCTTTTCATCCTGGGCGGAAAGCCACTCTTCGAGGGCGATCCGGTGAAGCCTTCCGTCCTTGATGACATAGTGCAGAGGATCCAACTCCTCGCCGTCACCGATATGCACGGGGGAGAGAACTTCAGCGGTTATGGACACTTCGTCAAATCTGTTGCCGATCATGTAAACCTCACGGGTAACGGCAGGGCGATGCCGTAGTGTACCACTTCCGGCTTGGCATGTACCCCCCTGATCAAGCCGCCGTAAAAGCTTTTCGGCGTGGCGCTCTTGAAGCACGACCCCGGATTGAACATCAGCAGCGGCTTTTTGTGTGGACCACCCTCAACTCCGGCCGCCCAATGCCCGCCCAGCTTCCCGAACTTGGTCGAGACATCGTAGTAACCGTCGACGGTTTCGCCGGTGGTTGGGTGATAATGGGAAAGGGTCATATATCCGTTGGGGTCGCTTGCTGCCGGCAAATCCCATCCTGCCGTAAGTTCGTAGGAAAAGGCTCCTCGTCCCACCGACTTGTCGGCACCGTAACCTTCAACGGCGATGTACTCGAGGATGCTACTCAGTTCATTGGGGGTGAAGCATTCGTTGCTCAGGTAGACGGTGAACGCTGTCCCCTCCCTGAAAAAGGTATCTTCCAGAGGGTAGAGTTTGCCGTGAGCCGCCCGGTCAGTGAGGCGGTTCTTCTCGCTGTGCCAGGTTTCCACGGACACATCGAAGGGTAGTTCTTCGTCGGAGAAGATGATGTCGGGATTGTTTTCCAGTCCCTTCGAAAAACAGAAGTCATAGATTTCGTATGCCGACAGATTGTCCCGAACGTCGGAAAAGAGGCGGTGGCTGATATAGCGCGTCTTCGAAAGTCGCTTGAGGGCGCGATAAAAATCTAGCCGTTTCTCGTCCTTCGGGAAATACTTTTCCCGAAGAGTCTCTTCCTTTTCAACTGTGATGCTTTTCAGGACCGGCATCGGAAGAAAACCTCGGGGGCAGCCCGATGAAACCAGGAGCGGCGCATGGTCGGGACCGTAAGCATGGAGAAATGCAACAAGGCGGTCTTCCCCCAGGGCATACCGGATTGCCCAGCAGATGTGCCCGAAGAGGGTGTCCGACTGGAGCGGTGTCCGGAAGGGAGACTGTGGTGTGATGGTCCATGTCAGCTTTGACATGACGGTTTCCTCTTTGGATTATCCGCCTGCAGGTCGACGAGGCGGGCTTTGGTTTTCTTTCCGTCAACGGCCACCCACACTTCACCGAGGTTGAAATCGCCCCCCTCTTCGGCCCCGAAGGATATCTGCCCATATCCCCTTCCACCGCATGCGCCGAGTGCATCTCGCTCCAGAAGCCAGAGTCCGTGGAGGAGCCAGGTAAAATTCTCCTCATCTACTTTCCCATTGTCCCCATTTCCCATGTCGAATACTCGGTAGTCTATGCGGAACGAAAACTCGGAACCGGCCGGAACACGCTCGCCGGTTCTCAATGTTTGCCCTCTTGCTTTACCCGCCAGACGGTCGATGGCCGTTTCCTGTTTTTCCTCCACGTAGAGAAGCCCTTTTTTCACTTGCAGCTTTCGCAGTTCGATCCGAGAGTCTTCCGTCAGCATGCTGTCGCGGAAGATTCCCCGAGCCGGACCGAATTTCCCGTTATTCAGAGAACCAAATATCCGGCAAATTGGACATGTCGTATTTTTATCCTTGCACGTATGGACTCCGCCATCATGATCAAGCTTAGTATCGATATCCCACTCCAGGAGTGAACGGAGTTTCCCCTTGAGGGACGAACCGGGGATATACGGGAAGTTGTCGAGAGGATTTCGGATAACCGGATTATCAACCCCGCCTATCTCGATGCCTCCCTTACCGGCGCCGACGCGCAAACCGCTTTCACATCTGATGATCCCACTGATTTCCTTGTGGTAGAGAAATCTCATCATTTTCATCTCCTCCCCTTGTGAAAGCCGAGCACCGCCTCGAAAAAAATGCAGAAATGTTCAAACGCCTCGGGGGTATTGGACAAATCGACGCACTGGCAGATCATGTCCTGAAGGCATTCATAGGCATTTCTTCGGCTGCTTTCACTCCGAGCCACGGCATAGGCCGCCTTGGCTTTCAATAGTCCGATTAATGCTTCGTGCCGGTCGAATCCGTTTTCTCCCAAGCTATTTGCCGCTTCGATTCGTGACTGAAGTGTTTTGACCTCGTTATAGAAATTTCGGAGCTGGGTTGAGCTCACCTGTTGCAGAGCATCCGCCCAATCTTTGGCTTCGCTGGTCAAAAGCTCCTTTCGTAACTTGCCATTGTCACGGAAGACTATTATGGAGCGTGTTGTGACCTCTTCAGTTTCGTTCTTCCGCCCACTGTCTTTTCTTTTGTTGTCTGGCTTGCTACCGGATTCACTCTCTCTGAAACCGGCTTTTCTCTTGGCATCGCCCATGCTCATCGGCCTCCTCCTCTGTTTTTGTAAAGTGTCCAGAAAACGGGGATCTTAAGATTATTCATGAGATGTTCATCGACCTTGTCGTTGACGGCATACAGGGGCTTGAGTTGGTCAATCAATTTCTTATTGATGATCTGACCATTGCTTTTTCGAATGATATTTCTCTCAATATCCCGTGACAACGCTGCCTTGAACTTCCACCCTCGTATGTCCCCCTGCTTGGTCTGCCGATACAGCTCATGGTATTTGAGGAGACGATAGAGGAATGCCGCTTCGACTTTGGATTTATCGTTGCGATATTCATCGTTGAGAACGTTTTTCAACTGCCTGAGCTTTTCAGTTGCTGCCCAACCAACAGTGGTGCCGAAAACGGTAAGGCTGTTCTTGGCCGGATCACGCTTCGACCGTTGCAGCAGATCTTCCGCGCGGGCCGCGGCAGGTCCAATGGGGCTCTTTGGCCGGATGAGATTTATCCCTGCCGACAGAGTCAGATTGGGATTGTCTCCCGTGAATTCCTTGAACTTTTTTGCAATCGTGAACGCAAGTTCCAGCGTCTGTTCCCATGGACCGATGACCAGCAGGTCATCCCCACCGGCGAATACGGTGTAACACATCCTGTATTCCTGTTTGATGATGTGGGGGAGCCAGCCGGTGAAGAAGTAGTTTATGGTGCGGGACAAGGTGGCGTAGCGGGAGATGGAGAACTTGCCGCCGAGCCCCTGGCTGAAGACGACTCCGGTGTCGTCAAGATCGACATTGAGCACCGCCAGATGATCCGCCCCTTTCCCGCCGTTGGCCTTTTTGGTGAAAGCTGAAATGCACTGAAAGGATAGCTGGTTTCTGACCAAGTCTTTTCTTCGAGGGATAAACACCCCGTTTTCTTGTGAGTTGTGAAGTGAACATCTGTCACCACAATATCTGCAGAGTGAATTTCCGTCTTTAGGCGCCTCACGCACGGTGTCGATGTCTCCATCCTCGGATTTCGGGAGATAACGGGCAAGATAACGTTGAAAATGACCAGGGCTTTCCCCACCCTTGTCGTCACTGATCTTGTCCATATGAATCCAATCGAGGCCTTTTATCTTCTGAAAAGAGAGCGTGAAACCGAGCAGTTCCGCATCTCCTCCATGACTTCCCTCATAGATATGGAGATACTTGTTATGCGGGTTCACCAACCCCTTGCCAAGCCGTTCCGCGTCACGACAGATGCCGCACCGCTCGTCTCCCGTCTGCCTAGGATACACCCGGCAGAATTCGCACGATTTCTCATTTGCCTTAAATCCTTCCCAGGCCGCCGTCATTGCCTCGCCGATTCGACCTTCGCTGATAACGTTGCCGAATCTGCGCCGCTTGGCGTTTTCTACCGCCTGGCCCATCTCCCGATATTTCAGCCCGAATTTCTCCGGCTTGAAGTCGTTCATTGTCAAGGTGACATCCCATGCGATGTTCAGGGCGAGCTTGGCGAGGAACCTGTCGTAGATGAAATTCTCTATTTCCTTGACGACGTTAGCCAACTCCTTGATCACAGTATCGGTATTCGGCACCAGCAGCACGAACCTTCCGGCGGCGTTCATGATCCGGCAGGTGATGGGCAGGTCTAGCCGCCGCAGTATCTTGAGCGCCGCAAGTTCGGTAAGCAGGGAGAGGTAGTAGGAGCGGCCACGAAGAACCGTGCTGAGCTTCTTCGGGTTGGTGGAGCCGATCTCGAAGATAAAGTTCTGGATACCGGAGAGGTCGCCGGCAACAAGCCGAAATTTTTCCGTTTTTATATTCTTTACATCGTTTTCGTCAAGGTTCGTCGTGCCTTCGTCTTGGGGGCCGCAATGGAAGCGATACAGGCAGGCGGCGATGGCCGAGGTGGTGGAAAGATGATCAAACAAGGAGATTTCTCGATATTGTTGTTGGGTGTCGCTTGGCACGCACCAGAGAAATTCACGCAAAAGGGAAAGATAGCCGCTCAGGAGCCGGTCGAAGTTGTCCGGTTTCAACTTGCCGATTTGTTCATAAAACCCCTCTATCAGAGGGTCGTAGGCAATGGGGACGGACCTCCCATCTCCCTCCACTGGAAACGTCTTGTCCGGGGCTAAGAAATTCATCTCATGGTATTTCCACTTTGACTTATCAGTATCACCTTTCCCGATTGATATTCGTGAAAGGATGGAATTGAGACGGGCTTTTTTGAAATAGATCAAAGAGCGATCGTCCTTGCCCCGCTCTCCGGAAGAAGCACTGTCGGCGCTGCTGACGATATAAGCCAAGGCGCGCTCCCGCCCCTCGGGCATTCTCTGAACAAGCAGCTCACTGTCCATTTTGGCGAATTCATGATGCCGCTGAACCAAGACCTTTAACAGTTCGATATCGAGTTGGCATGAAGTTCCAAGGCTACGGACGTGATCTTCAACGAAAATCCTCGAAACAATGGGGTGTTTGCCTCCCCCGCGCCCCCTGCGGCGATGCAGGAATTTGCCAATGTCGTGCAAGAGTCCTGCTAGGATCACGGTTCTGTATTCTGTTGCCTCCGTTTCATTCATGCTTTTCCTCCCGTTCAGCGTTTTCAGGAATATCAAACAAACTGCTGGAGAGCTGAGAAATGGATCAATAATCTTGTTCAGCGCATATGTAGTGATTGGCAACAAGGAAGGACAAACCGACTAAACGAGGCGGGTTCAGAGCTGTTGGGATTACCCCCACGTATTCCGATGAACGACATACTCTCCCTCCTGGAGACTACATGGCAATCGTCGTGACGCATCCTCAGAGTGGGCTACAAAATTAACCGTATTTCAGGGATTGTTCAATCTGTTATTTGCGGAGCTTAACGATGAAACCCATGGATTCCGGAAAATCAGGGTTAAAATTCCAACCGTTCAACGGTGATTTTATGCACAGTGGCTGCACATAAAATGTCAATCATGTTTACGAAAAGATCTGCCGACTCGAAGGCATAGGCGTCGGAATCTGTTGACACAACGGTGAGTTATGATTCATAAACGCCTTGGCACACATCCGGCAGTCCCCTAGACAGAACTCATTGTCCGGGAGGTTGCCATGTTCACCCCGCTTGCCCTGTTGCTGTTGAGCGCCGCTGCCGCCACCCCCATCTTTGGGGCCATGACCGTGAAGACCGTCGCGGATTGCCTCAGAAATCACCGGAGCCACAGATGACCGTCATCGACATCCACTGTCACACCGCCGGAATCGGCGCCGGAGGGAGCGGCTGCTTCATATCCCCCCGGATGCGGAAGAGCTGGAAGTACCGCTTTTACCTCTCCTCCTTCGGCGTCACCGACACCGAGTTGCAGCGGGAAGGGGACGGCCTTGTTCTCCAAAGGGTCTCGGAGGGGCTCGCGGCTTCGACCCGGGTCCAGGCCGCCGTGGTGCTGGCCCTGGACGGGGTCGTGGATTCCCGGGGGGAGCTGGACCGGGAGCGGACCGAGCTGTACATCCCCAACGAGTTTCTGGCGGACCAGTGCCGCCGGTATCCCAACCTCCTCTTCGGCGCCAGCGTCAATCCCCTGCGCCCCGATGCCCTGGAGCGGCTCTCCGCCGCTGCCGAGGCGGGAGCGGTGCTCGTGAAGTGGCTTCCCTCCATCCAGGGGACCGACCCGGCGGACCGGCGGCTCGTCCCCTTCTACCGGCGCCTTGCGGAACTGGGGCTCCCCCTTCTCACCCACACCGGCAGGGAGGAGTCCTTCACCGGGGCCGACAACGCCCTGGCCGACCCGGCGCGGCTTCGCCTGCCGCTGGAGGAGGGAGTGACGGTCATCGCCGCCCACTGTGCCAGCAGCGGCACGAGCGGCGGCGAGCGGAACCGGGAGCGGATTCTCCCCCTCTTCGCGGCGTATCCGAACCTCTACGCCGACATCTCGGCCCTCACCCAGGTGAACCGGCTGGGGCACCTCCAGTGGGCCCTGGGGCACCGGGAGCTCCACGACCGGCTCCTCTACGGCACCGACATGCCCCTGCCGGCCACGGGGCTCACCTCCCCCTGGTTCCACCTCTTCTCACTGGGACTCTCCACGGCACGGCGGCTGGCCGCCATCCGCAACCCCTGGGACCAGGACGTGGCCCTCAAGCTGGCTCTGGGGATGCCGGAGGCAATGCTCCAGAACGCCGCCAGGCTCTTGCGTATCGACTGACCATTCCGAGGCTTCCATGAACACCATCGACTATCGACTCACTCCGCTCCCCAGAGCCTTCAACCGCCTCAACTTGGCCCAGGCCCTGGGAGCGCTGAACGACAACGTCATCAAGCTGATCATCGTCTTTTTCCTCATCGGCCGGTACGGCCAGGAGCAGGCCGCCACGGTGGCCGCCATCGGCAGCGCCGCCTTCGTGGCGCCATTTCTCCTCTTCTCGGCCCTGGCCGGGACCCTGGCGGACCGCTTCCCCAAGGGGCGGATTGTCGTGGGGGTCAAGGTGCTTGAGGTGGGGATCGCGCTCCTGGCCGTGGCGGGCCTCCTGGTGGCCAGTCCGCCGCTCCTCTACGGGGTGGTCTTCCTCCTGGGGACCCACAGCGCCCTCTTCGCCCCGGCCAAGTACGGGGTAGTGCCGGAGCTGGTGGGGCGGGAGGGGCTCTCCCGGGCCAACAGCCTCCTGGAGATGTGCTCCTTCCTCGCCATCGTGGGGGGGACGGCCCTTGCCCCCTTCCTGGTGCAGGCGGCCGGCGGGCGCCACGGCGTGGCCCTCGGGGCCGGGGTGGTGGTGGCGGTTGCGGGGCTCCTGGCGGCCCGGGCACTACCCCCGACCGACGCCGCCGCGCCGGAGCGCCCCCTGGCCTTCTCGCCGGCGGTCTACTGGCGCACCCTCCGGAGCCTCAAGGGCGACGGATATCTGATCCTGGCGGTCATCGGCGCCGCCTACTTCCTCTTCGTGGGGGCCTTCTGCCAGCTGAACCTTCTCCCCTACGGGATGAAGCTCCTCTCCCTCACCGAAGAGCAGAGCGGCTACCTCTTCGTGGCGGCCGCCGTGGGGATCGGTGCCGGGTCGTTTCTTGCGGGGCGGCTCTCGGGAAGGACCGTGGAGTTCGGCGTGGTCCCCATCGGCGCCGCGGGGCTCACCCTCGGCTCGCTCCTCCTGGCGACCTTGCCCCCCAACCTCCCCTCGATCCTGGGGGCCATCGCCCTCTTCGGGGTGAGCGCCGGCCTCTTCATCGTGCCGCTCCAGGCCTTCATCCAGCTCCGGGCACCGGCGGACCGCCGGGGGGAGGTGCTGGCGGCCTCCACCTTCCTCAGCTGGGTCGGGGTGCTCCTGGCATCGGGACTCCTCTGGATCCTCTCCGGTCCCCTGGGGGTCTCGCCGGCCGGCTGCTTCGGGGTGCTGGGGGGGATCACCCTGATCCTCACCGTCGTCACCCTCCGGGTCCTCCCCGACTTTCTGCTGCGCTTCATCGCCTTGGTGGCCATGCGGGTCTGCTACCGGCTGGCCATCATCGACGACCGCCACGTTCCGGTGGAGGGGGGGGCGCTCCTGGTGGCGAACCACGTCTCCTGGCTCGACGCGCTTCTCCTCATCGCCACCCAGCAGCGGCGGATCCGCTTCATCATGGAACGGGAGATCTACAACACGCCGATCCTGAAGCAGCTCTGCGCCCTCATGGGGGTGATCCCCGTGTCGGCCAGGGATGGGAAAAAGGGGCTTCTGGAATTCATCGCCAGCGCCCGCAAGGCCCTGGACGACGGCTACCTCGTCTGCATCTTCGCCGAGGGGGCCATCACCCGAAACGGCATGCTGAACCAGTTCAAGGGGGGCTTCGAGCGGATCGTGAAGGGGACCAGCCACCCCATCATACCGGTCTACATCGGCGGCGCCTGGGGGAGCATCCTCTCCTACGCCCACGGCAAGCTCCTCTCCCGTTTCCCGTCGCTCCTCCCCTACCGGGTCGCGGTCCTCTTCGGCACGCCGCTGCCGCCGGGGAGCAGCACCCAGGAGACCCGGCGGTCGGTGATGGAGCTCTCCGCCGCCTGGTTCAACGCCCGCAAGCCCTTCCGGCGCCCTCTGGGGGAGCTCTTCGCCGAGACGGCCCGTGAGAACTGGAACCGCCTCGCCCTGGCCGACACCGGCGGCCGGGAGCTGACCTACGGCAGGGCTCTTACCGGGGCCGTGGCCCTTGCCGCAAAACTGAAGCCCCTGACCGCCGGCCAGGAGATGGTCGGCGTCTGCCTCCCCCCCACCGTGGGAGGGGCCCTCGTCAATATCGCCCTCACCCTGAACGGGACGGTGCCGGTGAACCTGAACTACACCGCCTCCGCCGACGGCATCCGCTCGGCCCTCGCCCATTGCGGGATACGGACCACCATCACCTCCCGGGTCTTCCTGGAGAAGCTCGGCTCCCTGCCGGATTTCCCGGGCGCCCTCCACGTGGAGGACCTCCTGGCGGGCCTGACCGACGGCGACAAGCGATGGGCGTTTCTGAAGGCCCGCTTCCTCCCCCTCCGGATGTTCACCCGCCCAGCGGGGTTCGAGGCCGACCGGCTCGCCACGGTGATCTTCTCCTCCGGGAGCACCGGGGAGCCCAAGGGGGTGATGCTCTCCCACCACAACATCCTCTCCAACCTGGAGGCGCTCCGGATGGTCTTTCGCGCCACCCGGCGGGACAACATCTGCTCGGCCCTCCCCTTCTTCCACTCCCTGGGGTTCACCGGCACCCTCTGGCTGCCGCTCGTGTCGGGCTTTTCCGCCGTCTACCACACCAATCCCCTCGATGGGGAGACCATCGCCAAAATGGTCAGGGAGCGGCAGTCGACCCTTCTCCTCGCCACCCCCACCTTCCTCATGGCCTATCTGCGCCGGGCCAAGAAGGAGGACTTCGCCACGCTTCGGCTCGTCATCACCGGCGCCGAGAAGCTCAAACCCAAGCTGGCGGACACCTTCCAGGAGAAGTTCGGCATCCGCCCCATGGAGGGGTACGGCGCCACGGAGCTCTCGCCGGTCATCTCCCTGTCCCTCCCCGACGTGGAGATCGACGGGGTCCGCCAGACCGGCTTTCGCGAGGGGAGCGTGGGGCTCCCGCTTCCCGGCGAGGTGGTGAAGATCGTGGACCCCGACACCTTCGCCGCGCTCCCCGAGGGGACCACGGGGCTCATCCTCGTGAAGGGGCCCAACGTCATGCTCGGCTACCTCCACAAGCCGGAGAAGACCGCCGAGGTCATCCGGGACGGCTGGTACATAACCGGCGACCTGGGGCACCTGGACGACCACGGGTTCCTCCACATCACCGACCGCCTCTCCCGCTTCAGCAAGATCGCCGGGGAGATGGTCCCCCACGGGGCCGTGGAGGATGCCCTCCACGCCGCCCTCGGGATGACCGGCGTGGTGGCCGTCACCGGCGTCCCCGACGAGAAGCGGGGGGAGAAGCTCGTGGTGGTCTTCGCCCGGGAGGCGGGGGACGCCGAGTCCCTCCACCGGCTCATGGCCGAGAGCGACCTCCCCAACCTCTGGAAACCGGGGCGGGACTGCTACGTGGCGGTGGATGCCCTGCCGCTCCTCGGCACCGGCAAGCTGGACCTGCGGGGGGTGAAGGAGGCGGCCCTGGGAAGCTGAATTTCTCACATCAAAAAAGGAGGCAAAGCCATGAGAAACCGTAGAATCGGGATAGCGGCGGGAATGCTGGTACTGTTCGGGATCCTCGCGGCCGGCTGCGCAACCCGCAGCACCCACCAGGCAAGCAGCGTCATGCAGTATCTCTACAGCGGCAAGCAGCAGATGGTGGAGCCGGCGCCGGTGGCCCACCTCACCCTCCCGCTCCGGGTGGGGATCGCCTTCGTCCCCGGCGGTGCCCAGTACTCGACGCGCCAGTTGAGCGAAAAGGAGAAGATGGATCTCCTGACAGGCATCGGCAAGGAGTTCAAGGGGCTCCCCTTCGTGAAGTCCATCGAGATCATCCCCTCCCCCTACCTGACCCCCCAGGGAAGCTTCACCAACCTGGACCAGATCAGGACCATGTACGGGATCGACGTGATCGCCCTCGTCTCCTACGACCAGGTACAGCATACCGACCAAGGGCTTCTCTCCCTCTCCTACTGGACCCTCGTGGGGGCCTACGTGGTCAAGGGAGAGAAGAACGACACGAGTACCATGCTCGACGCGGCGGTCTACCACATCCCGAGCCGCAAATTCCTCTTCCGGGCCCCGGGCACGAGCCAGATCAAGGGGGCGGCAACCCCCGTGAACCTCAGCGAGCAGCTGCGGCTCGACGCCCAGTCGGGATTCGCCGAGGCGGCGGCCAACCTGGTGGAAAACCTGAAGGTGCAGCTGGAACTCTTCAAGGAGAAGGTCAAGGAGACCCCCGACGAGTACCGCGTCACTGCCTCCCCCACCTACCGGGGGGGCGGAAGCGTCGGCGGATTAACGGCTTTCACTCTTGTCGCCGCCGGGGGGATCGTGGCATGGTACGGCAGAAAAGAGCGCCGGTGATGACGGCTGTGCCGTGGGTCTCCCTCGGGCTGACCGCCGCGGCGGTGGCGCTCTTCCTCTCGCCGCCGCTGGCGGAGCTCCTCGTCTACGACCGGGAGGCCATCGCGGCGGGCGAGGTGTGGCGGCTCCTGACGGGACATCTCGTCCATTTCTCCCGGGAACACCTCCTGGGGAACGGCGCGGCGATGCTCCTGACCGAGACCTTCCTGCGGCGGGAGGGGGCGGGGGTCCCCCGCCGGTTCTGGTGCATCGCACCGCTTGCCGTGGGCCTGGCCCTGTTCCTCTTCTTGACGGACCTCCCGATCTACGGGGGGCTCTCCGGGATTGCCTGCGGGGCGATCGTCCTTCTGGCCGGACGGTGGCTCCGGGGAGGCAGGCCGGAACAGGTGGCCGCCCTCCTTCTCCTGGTGGGAGTCGGAGCAAAGGTCCTCCTGGAAGCTTACACCTGCCAACCGCTCCTTGCCGCCGGTACCGCCCCCTTTGTGCCGGTACCCCTGGCCCACCTGGTCGGAGCGGCCGTCGGGGCTTTCCTAGCCGTCATGGGACACTGTGCGGATGGTGCAATGAATGTAAATGCAGAGTGCCGGAGGGCGAAAATGAAATCGACCGCTCATCGAACGGCCATCGTTGCCTGTCACCTCATCATGGCGGGGGCGGTGTCGCCCTCCATGGTCCCACCGGCCGGTGCGGCACCGGTGCCACAGCCGGTTCCGCTGGTGGCACTTCCGCCGGAAGCACGACTCTCCGAACGGATCTACAACCTGCCGGGGCTGAGCAACGTGGGGCGCGTAACGCCGGGGATCTATCGCGGCGCCCAGCCGGGGCCGGAGGGGTACGAGACCCTGCGGAAACTGGGGATCAGGACGGTCATCGATCTCCGCACCACCGAAAGCGAACAGGGGCAGGTGGAGGCCGCGGGGATGAAGGCCATCGCCCTCCCCATCACCATGTCCCGCGACGGCCTCACGGAGAAGGTCGACCGGGTGGTGGCCCTCATGGCCGATCCGGCCAACCAGCCGGTCTTTGTCCACTGCCGCCACGGCCAGGACCGGACCGGCATCGTGGTGGCCGCCTACCGGATGAAGGTGGAGAGGTGGTCCCTCGCCGACGCCGAATCCGAGATGCAGTCCTTCGGTTTCAACGACGTGTGGGTCAATTTCAAGAAATTTATCCGCAAGTATGCCGCCAATCTGCCGAAAAGATAAGAACAGTCTGCCTAAAGGGAGATCGGAATGACGCGCATCACCGCCATTGTACTCCTCCTGCTTGCCATGCTCGCTCCCACCCTGGCCCTGGCCGGGCGAACCATGAACTGCCGCGACCACCTGGCCACCACCCACAATGGAGGTCGGGCGGCGGTGGAGCACTCCCTCGACCAGGAGGCGAAGTCCTTCCGGACCCTGGCGGAGCGGGCCCTGGCCCTACGGGCCGAGACCATCAAGGTGGGGAACGCGGTCCTCGCCAAGGTGGACCAGAGGAAGCCCCTCAGCGGCGACGACATCGCCCTCATGAACCAGGGGATCAAGGAGCACCTGGCCCTGCGGGATGAGATGCTGGCCGTGGCCGAGAGCCACGAATGCTGGCTCGATGCCTCGCAGGGGGAACTGCACAAGGCCGGCATCACCGAAGAGTCCCGCTTCAGGGGGGTGATGCTCTCCCTCGCCTCGGCCCTGGTCCTCTATGACAACTATCTCCTGGCCGTCTCCCTCTTCGAGGGGGATGCCAAGCTGCGCCGCACCCTCAACGAAAAGGACCCCGGCTACGCCGTCACCAGGGCAGCCCTCTCCAAGGTCACCCTTAACTACAACTCCATAACAAACCGGCAGCGGGTCCGGCGGGCCATATCCTTCTTTGAACAGGAGTCGAAGAGGCATCCGGCCCTCCTCCGCGACAAATCGGACACCGCCTACCTCGTCATGCTCATCAACCAGAGCCCCTCCTACGCCATGATCAAGAAGGTTTCCCCCTTGTACGTGATCGGCCGCAAGCTGGGCTTCCTGGGGGCGGCAACCACCGACTCCCTCACCGGCCTGGAGCGGGACGGGGTGAACCTCTTCAGCATGCTCTTCGGCAACACCGTGGGGCTCGTGGAGACCCGCAAGGGGAAGCTGGCCCGGCGGAGCGACGTGGCGAAGGAGGTTTCGGCAACCCTCATGGCCGGCGATATCCTGCTGGAGAAGACCCCCTTCCGGCTCACCGACAAGCTGATTCCCGGCTACTGGGGCCATGCGGCGGTCTGGATCGGCGGCGAGGCGGAACTGAAGGAGCTGGGAATCTGGGACCACCCGGTGGTGACCCGCCACCACGACGAGATCCGCGAGGGGCGCCTCGTGGTGGAGGCGCTCCGCTCCGGCGTGGAGATGAACACCCTGGAACACTTCCTGAACGTGGACAGCCTGGGAGTCTTGCGCAAGATCGCCGCCGGCCGGGAAGAGCGGGGGCGGATCATCATCCAGGCCCTGCGCCAGGTGGGCAAGCCCTACGACTTCAACTTCGACGTGGAATCCAAGGAGCGGGTCTACTGCTCCAAACTGGTCTACCTCTCCTACAGCGGCATCGACTGGCCCACCAGGAAATCCCTCGGCCGGGCCACCTTCAGCCCCGACGACGTGGCTGTCCGCGCGTTCAAGGGGGGCGATCTGCAGCTGGTCACCTTCTACCACGACGGCAAGCCTGTCACCGACCGGCCCGCGGCGCTCATGGCAGAGCTGATGGGGGTGCGGGAGTAAGGGGAGAGGCACTAGCGGGGAATGGAGACGTTGAGTGCGTAGAATCTTCCTTTAACGGGCAGCTTCTGCGTGCAGTTTGAGTCCTAGCGCCGCAATAATTTTGAGGATCGTATCGAAGCCAGGAATTCGCTCCGAGGTATTAGCATGAAATTCTTACCAACGATTATTGCTCTATTGCTTCTGACACCCCTAGCGCATGCTGAGGTCTACAAGTGGGAAGATGCGCAAGGGGTCCACTACACGGATAATCCCCTCTCGGTTCCGGAGAAGTATCGCAAAAAGGTACATTCAGAGAACAGGGAGCAAATAAGGGATGCTGCACCACGTATTACCCAGCAGAAAATGGTAGTCCCTCAACAGGCATATCAGTCCCAGGTTTATCAAGAGAACCTCGGGCGCCAACAGCGAGCCGCAGAATCGATGAAGCATGAACAAGCAACTGCAAGGGCGCAATCTACTCAAACATTGAAAAATGCTTTTGCAACGTTCGCTGGCTTCATGCTCTTTTGGGCGCTGCTTGGCCTCTCAATTTTGGTAGCTTGGATAGCAACTATCGTCGATATCGTGAGAAGTGAGTTTGAAAACCCTTCAAACAAAACCGTCTGGATGATTCTTGTTCTTTTCATACCAATTCTGGGAATGATCTTGTACTACCTCATGGGGAGCAGCCAGAAAAGCTCTTCAGGTGGCTACAAGAGTAAATACGAAGCAGAGCTGCTTGGACGCTTGAAACAAAATAGTGCCGATAAGGACTTTGATATCGGAGTTTGAGGAACACGTTCAGAGACACTGTTTTTGTCAATCGGGAAGTAAGTAAGGTGCCCTGCCCGAAGGTGTTTTTTCGACATGAGCCCCGACGCGAGTAACCGCATCGATCGCGGGTGGCGCTCGCCATGGGAGTCATGTTGGATACGGGCGAACGACGCTGATGACAACGAAAATCCCACGGGCGCAGGGTCTTGAACAGTAGCGACGAGGCGCCGCCCCCTATCTCACGTACACCCGCAGCACGAAAGGAGCCGAAATGTTATTGAATGTCGTCATGAACAACTGGGGGTACTTTGCCGTTCTGGTCCCCATTGCCATCCTCCTCTACGCCTCCGTCGTCATCGTCGGCGGCAACGAGATCGCCCTCATCGAGCGGCGCTGGTTCGGCAGCAAGATGCCCCAGGGACGGGTGGTGGCCCTGGGGAACGAGGTGGGGATCCAGGCCCGCACCCTCGGCCCGGGGCTCCATTTCCTCATTCCCTTCATCTACAAAGCGACCAAGAGCGTCTTCACGGAAATCCTGGATAACGAGATTGGCCTGATCGAATCGGTGGACGGCAACGCCATCCCGGCCGGGAGGATCTTCGCCGAGGTGGTGGCCGGTCACAACTCCTTTCAGGACGGCGAAGCCTTTATCAAAAACGGCGGCCAGAAGGGACCCCAGATAGAAATACTTCCGCCGGGGAAATACCGGATCAACCCGTATCTGTTCAAACTGACCAAGGGGAGCGTCACCGAGATCAAGGACACGGAAATCGGCATCGTCGAGTCGGTGGACGGCGCTGCCATTCCCGAGGGGAAAATCTTCGCCCGGGCCGTGGAGGGGCACGCCTCCTTCCAGAACGGCGAGGCGTTCATCAAGAACGGCGGCCAGAAGGGGCCCCAGATCGAGATCATTCCGCCGGGCAACTACCGTATCCACCCCTACCTGTTCAAGGTCACCAAGAGCCTGGCCACCAAGATCAGCGAAGGGGAGATCGGCATGGTGGAGTCGTCCGACGGTTCGGCCATCCCCGCCGGACGCATCTTCGCCAACGTGGTGCAGGGGCACAACTCCTTCCAGGACGGCGAGGCCTTCATCAAGAACGGTGGCCAGAAGGGGCCCCAGATCGAGATCCTGCCGCCGGGGGTCTACCGGATTCATCCCAACCTGTTCAAGATCATCAGGGACAAGGCGGTGGTCATCGCCAAGGGTGAGGTGGGGATGGTGACGGCCCAGGACGGCGCCCCCATCCCCATGGGACGGCTCCTGGCCCAGAGCGTGCCGGAGCATTCCAACTTCGAGAACGGCGAGGCGTTCCTGAAAAACGGCGGCCAGAAGGGGCCCCAGATCGACGTGCTCCTCCCCGGCACCTACCGGATCAACCTGAACCTGTTCCAGATCCAGATCGCCCCGGCGGCGGTGGTCGAAGCCAACAAGATCGGCCTCGTGACCGCCCTGGACGGCATCCCGCTCCCCGAGCGGGAGTACGTTGCCTCACCCATCACCGGCCACAACGATTACCAGGACGGCTCCGCCTTCCTCACCAAAAACGGGCAGCGGGGCCCGCAGCTCGATGTCCTTCGCCCCGGAACCTACTATATCAACCCCCTCATGTTCAGCGTGGCCATCGACGACGTGGCCGTGGTGGAGCGGGGCCAGGTAGGGGTCATCGTCTCCAACGTGGGGGAGGACCCGACCGAGGAAATGAAGAAACGGCTCGGCTCATCCCAAACCGGCGCCTCCATCGAGGAGGGGAAAGAGAAATACGTGGTGCCCAAGGGGTTCCGCGGCATCCAGGAGGAGGTGGCAGGGCCGGGGCGCTACTACCTGAACCGCCGGGCCTTCATGGCCTACATCATCGACACCACCAACATCACCATCGACTGGGACGACCAGGCCGACACCCGTTTCGACCAGCTCACCGTCATCTCAAAGGACGGCTTCCCGATCCAGGTGGCGGTCAAGGTGGTAATCCGCGTCCGCCCCGACCAGGCCCCCTACATGGTGGCCAAGGTGGGCTCCATCGACAACCTGATCCAGCACGTCATCCACCCCATGATCGACTCCTCCTTCCGCAACCAGGCCTCCACCGCCTCGGCCATGAACTTCCTCCAGAGCCGCTCCGAAGAGCAGGCCAAGGCGGAAAGCCGCGCCCGCATCGACCTGGAGCGCTACCACGTGGAGTGCGTTTCCGTCCTCATCTGCCAGATCAAGCTCCCCGAAGACCTGATGGAGACCCAGACCAAGCGGATCATCGCCGAGCAGCAGCAGGAGATGTACAAGATGGAGCAGCGCTCCCAGGCCGAGCGGACCGAGATGGAGAAGATGCGCGCCACCGCCGACCAGCAGCCGACCCTGGTGGCATCGGAGATTGCCGTCAAGGTGGCCACCCAGAAAAAGACCGAGATGATAACCCTGGCCGAGGGGACTGCCGAATCCAAGGCCCTGGAGGGAACCGGCGAAGGGAAGAGGCTGAAAGCCATCGGCGACGGCGAGGCATCCAAGATCGCCGCCATCGGCGACGCCACCGCCCAGGCCTACTCCAAGCAGAAAGAGGCCATCGGGGAGGATGCCATCAAGCAGATCAAGATCGTCGAGCTGATCTCCGCCGCCATCGAAAACGGCCAGATCAAGATCGTCCCCGACGTGCTCGTCTCCGGCGGCGGCACAGCTGGTGACGGGCTGATGGGACAGTTGACCCGGCTCTTGCCGGGGGTGGATTTGAATGCGCTGGTGGCGAAGGGCCGCGGGGTTAAAGAGGCTTAGGCGGAAATGGTGCTCTCAGGAGAAATGTTCCAATAGGGTGGATCACCGGTTCACGCGCGCGTGCGCGTGAACCGGTCAACAACGAGTTATACCAAGGAGAAAACTGATGACAAAAGCAATAATATTCTTCCTCGTCTGCTTTACGTCCCTGTATTGTTCTCCCGCGATAGCGGCCAGCAACAGTAAAAAACTATTTAAAACCTATGAATATGGTGCGTGCCAAAGCAAGTTTACAGAAAAAACGGGATACTATGACTGCGCTGCGGAGCTTGGTATTGAAAAAGCTATGTGCAAAAAAGATATCCTGTTTTTAGATGAAAAATTTACAATAGCTCTTTCGTTTGACAACAAGAAACTCCAATCCGTCACGTTATACAAAGACTTTGCACAAGATATTTACATAAAATTAGTAGCTGCATTATCAAAAGATTTTAAATTGTGCGCGATGAAAGGTAATAATGACAGCTTAGATTTATTAAATTTGGCAAAGAATGCTGAGACTAGATCAGACCTAGCCGCGATTATAAATAACTTTGAAAAAGACAATCTAACAAAAGGCAGTCTAATATATTCATTCATTGAGACATCTACAGAGAAAATGCGCAAATATAAAAGCATTCCAGAATTAGTTGTAAATCTACCTGACTCAGCAAGGAGTGCGGACTTGGTAGTTTTAGAAGAAGGAAATGAAGCAGGCATTGCTGTTGTTTTTACATTCCCAAAAACAGTAATCAATAAACTTAAAGAACAAATGAAATCACCTTCAGAAAAATTCTAATTCAAGAGAAATATTATATGCGTATTCCCTTAGCTCTATTCATTTTGCTGCTATCAGCTACCAACGTAGTTGCGGAGTCACAGCCAACCAGCGCCCGGACCAAAAAACAAAAGCCAGAAATACAAAAAACCTATAGCTCCAAATCCGACAACAAAATAACCCAAACGACTATAACGACTGCCGCACAAACCACCACCAACAACCCCAATAATCGTGAAAACGACAAGACCCCAAAAGACCCTAATATCATCATAAACGAGAAAATTGCGCAATATACCGGATACCTTGCGATATTGGCGTTCCTCCAATTCGTTGCTATGGGCGTTCAAGCGTGGTTCTTGTGCAAAACACTCGGAGCCACCAAGGAGGCTGCCAATGCCGCCCAAGACAGTGCCGACTGTCTTGCTATGATTGAACGCGCTTACGTCTTCGCCGCTGTAAGAATGGAAGAGTGGAAAATAATTATTGACCTCAAAAATCACGGAAAGACTCCAGCCATCTTGAAAAGTCTTTACGTTACAAGAAAATTCCACCCCACACCCCCCCAAGAAATCGACACCAGACCCAAATCTATGATCCCGGACGGAGTTGTCATCGGCGCTGACGTGGTTTGGCCAGCTACTATCACTCCGTGGCTCACTGAGTCTGAAAGAAAAATGCTCGACCGGCCAGACTTCAAACTGTTTTGCTTCGGAGTCGTTGAATATCTGGACATTCTCAACCAAAAAAGAACAACCGGATTTTGTTGGCAGTTCAACTATCAGTACGGAGTCGGCGAATGGAGTATTGCCGACAGTAAGCTGAACCACTACGACAGCGATATAAGCGATAATAAACAACATCATGCCCCCGAGGTATAACCACGAGGCGGCACGCAGTCGGCGCGGAAAAACCTCGCGCCGCTGGTGCGCCCGGCCCCGTTCACTCCCTTTCAGGCATGAGAGTCGTTGGCGCTCCACTGATGAATTGCAGACAGGCTCTCCGATTCGGATTTTTCGATTTCCTCGGTATCGTAATCGCCCTGGAGGCCAAGCCAGAAACCGGCACTGGTGCCGAAAAACCGCGCCAACCGGACGGCAGTGTCAGCGGTGATGGCCCGCTTACCATTACATATGGCGGAGATTCTCGGCTCAGGAACTCCGATTTCCTTTGCCAGGCGATACTGGCTTATTCCCAACGGAATTAGGAATTCTTCACGAAGCACTTCGCCGGGATGGATATTGGGAAGTTTTTTCATGGTGTCACCTCAATGGTAGTCGCATATTTCTACACTGCTGGCCGTACCTTCGTTCCAGACAAAGCAGACTCGCCATTGGTCATTGATTCTGATGCTCCATTGTCCCTCGCGGTCACCGGAAAGTTTTTCCAGCCGGTTCTGGGGGGGAATGCGAAGGTCGTCGATCCGGCGGGCGTTGTTCAGCATCCGCAGCTTGCGCCGCGCCACTGCCTGAATCTGGCTCGGTAGCCGGCGGGAAAAAACGCCTTCCCAGACTTTTCGCGTCTCGTTGTCATGGAACGAAGCGATCATGGGAAAAATGCTAACGCACAACGGAAGTAGCGTCAAGTGACAATTCAAGTCAGACAAGCATGCTGGAAAAACAAATTTACCAACGAAGCGGAGAAGACGCCGGCAATATGCGGCAGATCTTTCCGCGGATTACACAACAAGGAGAATGCAAATAAAGAAATTGCTCGTCATGGTGCTTTTATTGGCGGTAGCCGCCACGTCTTTTGCCGAGGGAACTGCGGAAAACAAACAGCCTTCCCCGGAGGAGGTGAAGCAGTTGATGGAAATGTCGCTCGGGGCGATGGTCCCGATGATGGGGAAGATGGCGGAGGCGATGATCGACGCGCAGCTGAGGATTGCCGAGAAGCCGGAAACGGCGGCGAGCCTGGCGGCGTTCAAGAAGAATCTCTATTCCTCCCTCATCAAGCAGGGTTTCACGAAGCAGGAGGCGTTCGACATCATGCTGAACACGGCCGTGCCGGCGGCGATGCCGGGGATGAAGTAAGCGGGTGAGAGACCGATTCAGGTTTTCCCCGAGGACAATGATTGGATAACGCCTGCCATGACGGAACGATTCGAAGCATCCCAAAACCTCTCAGTCCTCCGCAGCAAATTGAGGGAAACAATCGATAAAGCGAGACACGACGCTGCAGTGTTTGCAATTCTGACGGTAATTCTGACGCCGATCTTCATCGCAGTCGGGACCATAGTCCTGGTGATCACGCTCGCTTTTGTCGACCTGCCGGTAATCGACAACTTCGGTTACGAGTTCTCTGTCGTGACCGGCGTCAATCTCGCCCTCGGGTTCATGGCGGCTTCCTTTTTTCTGAGGCCGAAGCCGGTTTATCAGCGGAGGAGCAGCGATTATGGCTGGCTTGTTGTTGCAGCATCATTCTACGGCGCACTCCTCGTCATCTCCCATGGAACCGCACTGGCCAAGACGCAACCGATAGACTTCTGGTCCATGTACCTTTTCCTGGCGCTGGCGATGCTGGGGTGTATCGGCCATGCCTACGAGCCCCATGATGACTATTATCTGGGATGGATCGCGGGGCCGATACTCATCGATGACTTCTTCACCATCGAGGACGACATCGACCGAGCCCATATTTCTCTGGGGTTCGCCGTGGCCCTCGCGCATCTGGTTCTGGCATCGTATGCCGAAATCTTCGGAAGCATGTGGCTGTGGCATGGATTAAAGGAGTCTGAACTATCCGCTTCCGTGGAACTCCTTCAGGCGCTGGCATCAAAGGATGCCGGTCGGGCGAGGTCTCGCATGAGAGCACTCGGCAAGACCTCTGCGCTCGATGTTATCCGCGCCCTGGTGAAGTTGGAGATGATCACGGTGGATCGAGGTATTCCTCGACTCAGCTTGAAAGGAAGAGAGTTTCTTGGCTTGAAGGCCTGGTAGTTTGTTTCTCTGGTATCGAAAGAACCTACCGATTGAAACGCATGGTGCGTAATGCGGCGAAGCGCCGCGCAGGTCACGGCCTGACCCCTTGAGTGTCACACTAGTAACGACTTGTTCCGGAGACAACATTGTGTGGACATGCCCTGACTGCATCACGGAAATAGCTGACGGGTCGGACATCTGCGGAAACTGCGGAGGTCGCAGGAACGGCTCGGCGACAGCCGACACGGGAAGCGAGATTCAACGCGCAGGAATCACCGTGGATACTCGGTACGGCCTGTTCTTCTGCGTGACGGGCGGCATTCTCGGATCTATCGTTTTCCTGATGTATCGGCCTGCGTCCCCTCTTGTTATCCAGCACGTCATTGAACATGTCAAAATTGCCTCGCAGGCTAACGCTGGAGTAAACCAGATAGTCAGCGGCTTGACCACCCCCCCTTATTGCTACCTCGTATCCGGATTGCTCCTTTTTGGCTTCATTGGCTGGATTATTGACAGAATCATCGGCAATGGCCCATCGATGTTGTGCAGGATATCCCATTACATCTCATGCTCTGACATGGATCACCCTCTAGCCAGAGAAATCCTTGCAAAAACTGCATGGCGTTGGGCTTGGCAAGGGCGATCCGGCGATCCTCTTTCGGCTGCAAATCAGAATGTCACAGAGACTACTCCCGTAACTGCATCCAATGGCACGAAGCAATTAGACATTGTTTCATGGTTCGCCTACCTGTTTATCTTGCTGTTTTTTCTGGTAGGCCTCAGCTGTCTGGTCTATGCACCGGTCAAGGCGGTGAAAACCGCCATGTTTATTGCGCGAGCTCAAACCACTGTCGGAACGGTTGTGTCGTATCACATGGACTCCGACAGAGCGAGAAGAAGCAATGGCCGCACTTCGATGTCAACCACCTACGCCCCGGAAGTAACCTTTACTGCCCCCGATGGCAGGACAGTGGAATTCCGTTCCCAGCTCAGCAGCAGTTCCATGCATTACGGCATCGGACAGACCGTTCCCGTATACTTTGATCCCGCCCATCCTTCACAGGCCGAGATAAAGTCCTTTATTCCCCTCTGGATGCCCATCATCTTTGTGTCGGGACTCGGCCTTGCTTTTTGCGCTCTCAGCGGCGGTGCCCTGTTTACCATCCATCGCGACATGCAGGAAAAGCGGCTCAAGAAGGAGGCCGAGCAGAGGGGGCTGGCAGGCTGGCGAGGAGACCCGACCTGGCAATCAAATGCAATCCGGGCCGAGAGCCCCCAGGATATCTTCTTCTTGATCTTTGCGGCATTTTGGGGTGCCATCGCCCTGCCGATCGGGGTGATCAGTATTGTCAACGTGTTTGCCAGTCGGAACTGGAAAGCTGTCATTGGCCTGCTTTTCCCGGTTGTGGGGGTCTGGCTGCTGACGGTCGCCGTGCGCAAAACGCTTCAGAAACGGAGATTCGGCGAGCTCATTCTGCGGATGGATCCGTTTCCTTGTGCCCTTGGCGGAGCTGTGGGGGGATACGTAGAGATGCCTTCCCCGTTCAATTCCGGCACTCCGGTCGAGGTAACGGTAAGCTGTCTTCGGGTCACGACTCGGCGCAACGCCAATCACTTTGAGCAGCTTTGGCGGAAGACGGTAGAGGCCATTGCCATGCCTGCCAGGAATGGTGCACGAATCACGTTTTCTGTTCCGGTTCCCGGCTCTCTCCCCCTGAGCAGGGAGACTGCAGCGGAACGCCATGAATGGCGGGTCCAGCTCAAGGCCAGGCTTTCCGGCTTGGACCTGGATAGCAGTTTTGTCGTGCCGGTCGTTGCAGAGCAGCCTCCCCCGGTGACTCCGGCAATCACCCCCGCGGTGGCAGAACGTGTAGCGCAAACAACGACATCAGAAGAGATGATGACCTGCCCGAAATGCGGCCACGTCCAGCCGCCTGCCGAGACCTGTCGCTCCTGCCAGATCTTTGTTGCCAGGTACCGGCACTATCGGGAAACGGCAGCCGGCGGAGTAGCTTCCTCCGCGAGCCGGCCGGCGAGGATCGGTTTCGTCGGCACCGCTATGATCATTGTTGCGCTGCTGCTCGCCGGGGCTGCCGGTGGCGGCTGGTATCTGTGGGAAGGCAGGGCGACCGCTGCCAAGGGCGATGTCCGGGCGAAGAGCAGCGGGTGCCGGAACGAGAAGTACAGTTTTTCCATGGCCGTGCCCGATGACTGGAAAATCCTCACCGTCAAGGAGGCGATTCAATGCGTCACCATCCGCGACGTCTACGGGGACCAGTACCTCCTGCTTGCCAGCCCCACAACGCCCGATAACTGCCTGCTGGTCGTGAATATTGCCGGGGTGAGTCTGCAATCGTTCACGGAGACCGGCTGGGATGGCTTTGCCGCCGAGATTGGGAGCAGGCACCCGGTGAGATTTTCCGAGGTGAAGAACGTAGACGGATTCACCCTCCACAGAATCGGGTACGAAGTTGCCGGCTACTACCGGGAAGACGCCTATTTTGTCACCGGAGACACGCTAATTGAGCTGTACTTTTACCTGCCGCTTGCCGGTGATGTTGACGAACGGGCCACTCAGCTGCGGAGCATGGTCGATGAAAACCTGCGGCGGCTGTAGGCGAACTGAAGTAGTGTAACCATGAATCGAGGTACCTCCCATTGATCTGAAATCTGCTGCTTGCCGCCATTACCATGCTCATAGCCGTTCCCGGCCCGCGGCCCCTGTCGGCCGCCGAATCTGGCCCGGCCTCGCCCTCCCCCTCTTCTTGTCATTTCCCCCCGTTCGTGCTACAAAATACCGTTCATTTCACCAGGTTCACCCCGACGGAGATCACCCATGAAGATAACCAAAGCCGAAGTCGACGCCGTTGCCCTCCTGGCCCGCCTTGAGCTGACCCCGGAGGAGACGGAGACCTTCACCGGCCAGATGGACGCCATCCTTGCCTACGTGGAGAAGCTGAACGAGCTGGACACGAGCGGCATCATCCCCACCTCCCACGCGGTGCCGGTGGAAAACGCCTTCCGCGCCGACGCGGTGCGCCCCTCCATCGGCGTGGAGAACGCCCTGGCCAATGCCCCCGACCGGGTGGAAGGGTTCTTCCGGGTGCCGAAGGTGATCGAGTGAGAAGGCCGGCGCACCGGATACTGCTCGGGCTTCTCGTCCTTGTGGTGCTGGCGGCCCTCGGCGGCTGCTTCACGTCGAGCTTCCACGGCTCGGTGCAGACGAACGCCACGGTGACGAACAACTCCCTCGGCAGTCCGACCGATAAGTAGGGGAAACCACAGAAATTGCACGCATCGGAGATCGCATGGAACTCTTTGATCTGACCATACACGAACTGCATGAACGGCTAAAAAAGAAGGAGCTCTCCTCCGTGGAGGCGACGAGGGCGATGCTCGCCCGAATCGAGGCGGTGGACCCGCAGGTGAACGCCTACATCACCGTCACCCCCGAGGAGGCCCTGGCAGCGGCGGAAGCCGCGGACCGACGGATCGCAGCCGGCGACATCGCCCCCCTCACCGGCATCCCCATCGGCCTCAAGGACATCTTCGTCACCAAGGGAATCCGTACCACCTGCGCCTCCAGGATCCTCGGCAACTTCGTCCCCCCCTACGACGGGACAGCGGTGGCAAAGCTGAAGGAGGCCGGCGCGGTCATCGTGGGCAAACTCAACCAGGACGAGTTCGCCATGGGCTCCTCCGGCGAGTCGAGCGCCTTCGGCGCGACCAAAAACCCCTGGAACCTGGAATGCATCCCCGGCGGCTCCTCCAGCGGCTCGGCGGCGGCCATCGCGGCCCGCACCGCCACGGCGACGCTGGGGACCGACACCGGCGGCTCCATCCGCCAGCCCGCCTCCCACTGCGGCTGCGTGGGCCTGCGCCCCACCTACGGCCGGGTCTCCCGCTACGGGGTCATCGCCTACGCCTCGTCCCTGGACCAGGTGGGCCCCCTGACCCGGGACGTGACCGACTGCGCCCTGATGCTCGGCGCCGTGGCCGGCCACGACCCCATGGATTCCACCAGCATCGACACGCCAGTCCCCGACTACACCAAGGCCCTCACCGGCGACGTGAAGGGACTGAAGCTCGGCCTGCCGAAGGAGTATTACATCGAAGGGCTCGACCCGGACGTGAAGCGGGCCCTGGACGAGGCCATTGAGACCTACCGGGGGCTCGGGGCCGAATTCGTGGACATCTCGCTCCCCCACACCGACTATGCCGTGGCCACCTACTACCTCATCGCTACCGCCGAGGCCAGCTCCAACCTGGCCCGCTACGAGGGGGTCCGCTTCGGCCACCGGGCCGAAGGGGCGGCGAACCTCATCGACATGTTCCGCAAGACCCGGGCCGAGGGGTTCGGCGCCGAGGTGAAGCGGCGGATCATGCTCGGCACCTACGCCCTCTCCTCCGGCTACTACGACGCCTACTACCTGAAGGCCCAGAAGGTCCGCACCCTCATCATGCAGGACTTTCTGAAGGCCTTTGAAAAGGTCGACGCCATCCTCACCCCGGTGGCCCCGACCCCGGCCTTCCGGATCGGCGAGAAGACGAGCGATCCACTCCAGATGTACCTGTCGGACATCTTCACCATCCCGGTGAACCTGGCCGGCACCTGCGGCATCTCGGTCCCCGCCGGAATGAGCGGCTCGGGGCTCCCCATCGGCCTCCAGCTCATCGGCCGCCCCTTCGGGGAGGAAACGATCCTGCGCGCCGCCCATGCCTTCGAGCAGGCAACGGCGTGGCACCAGCGCAAAGCCCAACTCTAACTCTCCGGAGATCTCCATGAACTACCAAGCCGTCATCGGCCTTGAAGTCCACGTCCAGCTGAAGACCGACACCAAGATCTTCTGCGGCTGCTCCACCCGGTTCGGCGCCAGCCCCAACTCCCAGACCTGCCCGGTCTGCCTCGGGATGCCCGGCGCCCTCCCCGTCCTCAACAAGAAGGTGGTGGAGTTCGCCATCCGGGCGGGCCTCGCCACCAACTGCCGGATCGCCCCCCGGTCGGTCTTTGCCCGGAAGAACTACTTCTACCCCGACCTCCCGAAGGGATACCAGATCAGCCAGTTCGAGCTCCCCATCTGCCAGAACGGCCATCTGGACATCGAGGTGGAGGGAGAGGCGAAGCGGATCGGCATCACCCGTATCCACATGGAGGAGGACGCCGGCAAGCTCGTCCACAGCGACATCCCCGGCCTGGGGAGCAGCTCCGGCGTGGATCTCAACCGGGCCTGCACGCCGCTCCTTGAGATCGTCTCGGAGCCGGACATCCGCAGCGCCGACGAGGCGGTGGCCTACCTCAAGAAGCTCCACCAGATCGTGGTCTACCTCGGCATCTGCGACGGCAACATGGAGGAGGGGAGCTTCCGCTGCGACGCCAACGTCTCGGTCATGCCGGTGGGGTCCACCACCTTCGGCACCCGCACCGAGACCAAGAACGTCAACTCCTTCCGCTTCGTGAAGCAGGCCATCGAGTACGAGATCGAGCGCCAGATCGAGCTGATCGAGGAGGGTGGGAAGGTGGTCCAGGAGACCCGCCTCTTCGACCCCAACACCGGCGAGACCCGATCCATGCGCGGCAAGGAGGAGGCCCACGACTACCGCTACTTCCCCGACCCGGACCTCGTGCCGCTGGTCATCTCCAACGACTGGGTGGCCGACGTGGCCCTGTCGCTCCCCGAGCTCCCCGAGGCGCGGCGCACCCGCTACCGCTCCGAGCTGGGGCTCTCCGACTACGACGCCGAGGTCCTGACCGCAACCCGGGAGATGGCCGAGTTTTATGAACAAACTCTAGAAAAAGCGAAGCAAGTTGCAGTTGGCTTCAACAATAAATTCCAAGAATACAAAAAGTCTAATCCCTCGGCCAACTTACTAGACTTTGGACAACATCTTTTTGCGAAAAGTGCTGCTAACTGGGTGATGGGCGAGGTGACTCGTGCTCTCAACGAAGCGGGAAAGAGTATCGCAGAATGCCCTGTCACCCCCCCTCGACTGGCAGAACTTCTAGCCCTCATCGAGAAGGGGACCATCTCCGGCAAGATCGCCAAGACCGTCTTCGACGAGATGTGGTCCAGCGACAAGACCCCGGAGGCCATCGTGGAGGAGAAGGGGCTCGTTCAGGTATCCGACACCGGCGCCATCGAGAAGATCATCGACGAGATCATGGCCGCCAACATGGGTCAGGTGGAGGAGTTCCGCGTCGGCAAGGAGAAGGTCTTCGGCTTCTTCGTGGGCCAGGTGATGCGGGCCTCCAAGGGGAAGGCGAACCCGGCGGTGGTGAACGAGTTGCTGATGAAGAAACTCAAGGGAGAGTAGCCATGTCCTTTCGAACCATAGAGTGGCGCGACGACAAGGTGGTGATGATCGACCAGACCCGGCTTCCGGGCGAGGAGGTCTACTGCGAGTACGCCGACTACAAGAGCGTGGCCGAGGCGATCCGGGGGATGATCATCCGCGGGGCGCCGGCCATCGGGGTGGCGGCGGCCATGGGGATCGCCCTGGGGGCCCGGGAGATCATCGCCGACACCCACGAGTCGTTCCTGCGGCAGCTGGACAACGTCTGCGACGTCATGGCCCGGACCCGCCCCACGGCGGTGAACCTATTCTGGGCCATCGAGCGGATGAAGCGGGTGGCCGCAGAAAACTGCGGCGGCTCCCTGGACCAGGTGCGGGAGATCCTGAAGGCCGAGGCGATCCGGATCGAGGAGGAGGACCTGGAGCTCTGCAAGGCCATCGGCCGCCACGGGGCCACGCTTATCCCCGAGGGGGCCACGATCCTCACCCACTGCAACGCCGGCGGGCTTGCCACGGCCGGCTACGGCACGGCCTTGGGGGTCATCCGTGCGGCCCACGAGGGGGGGAAGAAGATCCAGGTCTTTGCCGACGAGACCCGCCCCTGGCTCCAGGGGGCGCGGCTCACGGCCTGGGAGCTCATGAAGGACGGCATCCCCGTGACTCTCATTGCCGACAACATGGCCGGCTTCTTCATGAAGCGGGGAGAGATCACCTGCTGCGTGGTGGGGGCCGACCGGATCGCCGCCAATGGCGACACGGCCAACAAGATCGGCACCTACAGCGTCGCGGTCCTGGCCAGGGAGAACAACATCCCCTTCTATGTGGCCGCGCCGACCACCACCTTTGACCTTACTCTGGCGAGCGGCGATGAAATCCCCATCGAGGAACGCCACTCCCGGGAGGTAACCCACTTGCAGGGGTTCCCGGTGGCGCCGGAGGGTGTCAGGGTCCGCAACCCGGCGTTCGACGTCACCCCGGCCCGGTATATCAGCGGCATCATCACCGAGAAAGGCGTGGTCACCGGCGACTTCCTCAAAGAGCTGCGGACCCTCGTGGAATCATGACCCGTAACGATCAGTTCCCTCGCTGCCTGGAAGAAACCCTCGCCACTTCCCCTGAGCAGGACAGCGACCAGGCCCTTGTAACACTTCTCGCGGAGCAGGGGTTCACCTACGCGGCCCGTTCGGCCACCAATCTCCGCCTGCTTCAGCAGGTTTTTCCCGATCACCTGGTCCGCGACATCACTGTCGCCTCCCTCGTCACTCCTCTTCCGGACATGGCCCTGAACGGCCTCGAACGGGTGAGCGGCGTTGCCGTGTCCGATGAGCTGCTCGACACCTGCTCCCGGAAGGAACGACTCGCCCAGCTCCTGATACTCTGCGGCTCTTCCCCGTTCCTGGTGAACATCCTCTGCCGCGATCCCTCATATTTTCACCAGCTCTTCGTCAAAAAGGGGATCGACACCCGCCGGAGCGAGACCGAGATGCTGGCGCTGCTCCACTCCCAGGTGACGCCCGAAACCGATTACGCCAATCTTTTCCCGCTCCTTCGCCGCTTCAAGTTCGCTGAAATCCTCAGGATTGCCGCCCGGGACCTGAACGGCCTCGCGCCGCTGGAGGAGGTGACCGCCGAACTCTCGGCCCTGGCCGCCGCCTCCCTCCAAGTGGCCTGCGAGGTCTCCCGCCGCAAGCTCGTGGAGGAGCACGGCAGGCCCCTCATGGAGGCCCCAGACGGCCCCCGGGAGGCGGAGTTCACCATCCTGGGGATGGGTAAGTTTGGCGGCCGCGAGCTCAACTTTTCTTCCGACATCGACCTGATCTATTTCTATTCCTCGGACCAGGGGGAGACCACCGGCGTCCCCGACGGACAGGGTGGGGCGAAGGGGAAAATTTCGCTCCACGCCTTCTTCGTGAAGCTCGGGGAGATGATCAGCAAGGCGGTCTCCCAGGTGACCGCCGACGGCTTCGTCTTCCGGGTGGACCTGGGGCTTCGCCCCGAGGGGAAAGGGGGCGACATGGCCTGTTCGCTCCGCTCCGCCGCCACCTACTACGAGTACTGGGGCCAGTCCTGGGAGCGGGCCGCCATGCTGAAGGCGCGCCCCGTCGCCGGCTCCATCGAACTGGGGAACCAGCTTCTGGCGGCCATCGAACCCTTCATCTACCGCCGGTACCTCGATTACAACCTGATTGAGGATATGATGGGGATGAAGAAGAAGATCGACGCCTCCCTGGCCCGGCACCAGGAGAGCGAGTGCAACATCAAGCTCGGACGGGGAGGGATCCGGGAGATCGAGTTCTTCATCCAGGCCCTCCAGCTGGTCTATGCGGGGAAAAACCCCCTCCTGAGGGAGCGCAATTCCCTCAAGGCGCTGGAATCCCTGCGGGACACCCGTCTCATCACCGACTCCGACGCGTCGGCCCTCACCGACGCCTACCGGTTCCTGCGCACGGTTGAGCACCGGATCCAGGTGGTCCAGGAGCGCCAGACCCACTCGCTGCCCACCAAGGACGACGAGATGCAGGCGCTGGCCCGCCGGTGCGGCTACCTGCGGGCCAACGGGCTCGAACGGTTCCGCGAGGTGCTGGAGTCCCACCGCGGCTCCGTCTCAGCCATCTACGGCGGGCTCTTCCTCTCCCGTGACGAGAAGCTGAAGGAGGAGGTTCGGCCTGAAATTTACTACTTCTTTGACCGCAGCGCCGATCCGGACATGATCAAGGACATGCTGGCCGAACGGGGCTTCGGGAACGTGGATGCTGCCTACGCGAACCTGCTCCTCCTGCGTGACGGCCCGCCGCGGGCCCACCTGACCGAGCGGGCCCGGCGGCTCCTGGAGAAGATATCGCCGCTGCTGCTCCAGGAGATCTTTGCCTCGCCCGATCCGGACCTTTCCCTCAACAACCTGGAGCGGTTCCTCTGCGCCGTCGGCTCCCGTTCCTCCTTCTACGCGCTGCTGGCGGAGAACCGGGAGATCCTGAAGCTGCTGGTCTCCCTGTTCGGCACCTCCGAGTTCCTGTCGAAGATCTTCATCGGCCATCCGGAACTCCTCGACAGCCTTGTTGCCCGAACGGCCGCCAACTACATCAAGGATCGGGAGGCCATGGAGGCGGAACTGAACGGGATGCTGGACACGGCTGCCGACTACGAGGAGCGTCTCGACATCCTGCGCCGCTACCGCTGCGAAGAGTTCCTCCGGATCGGCATGAACGACATCTACGGGAAGCTGGGGCAGTCGGAGCTCACCTACCAGCTCACCGGCCTCGCCGAGGTTTGTCTCTCCGCCGCCTGCCGCATGGCCAAGAAGGAGCTGGCCCGCTTCGGCAGGCCCATGTACCGGGACGCCGACGGCGATCTCCGGCAGGCCCACTTCGCCATCGTCGCCATGGGGAAGATGGGGGGGAACGAGCTCAACTACCACTCGGACCTGGACATCATCTACATCTATGACCACCAGGGGCAGACCGAGGAGGGGGAGAGGCAGATTACCAACCGCGAGTACTTCGCCAAACTGGGGCAGAAGATTATCTCCATCCTCACGACCTCGACCCGCGAAGGATATGTCTACAAGCTCGACACGCGACTCCGCCCGTCGGGGAACGCCGGGCCGCTGGTCACCTCCGTCGAGTCGTTCCGGGACTACCACCGGACCGAGTCGCAGATCTGGGAGCGCCAGGCTCTCACCAGGGCCAGGGTGGTCTTCGGCGATGAGCGGTTGCGGCGTGGCATCGAGGAGGTGATCCGCGAGACGGTGTACGGCGCTGGCGCCGATGCAGGGGTGCGGAGTGAGATCCACAGGCTACGGACCCGGATGGAGGTGGAACTGGCGAGGGAGAAGGCGGGAAGCTACAACATCAAGACCGGCCGGGGGGGGATCGTCGACATCGAGTTCATGGTCCAGTACCTCCAGCTCTGCCGCGGCGGGGACTTCCCCGAGATCCGGAGCACCAACACGCTTCTCGCCCTCAAGGCCATGAGGCTCTGCCGGGTGCTGGATGAGGATGATTTCTCCACGCTCCAGGCGGGATACAAGTTTCTTCGGAGGCTGGAGAACCGGCTCCGCCTCATCCACGACTATTCCATCAACGACCTGGCGGGGGACCAGAAGTACCTGGATTCCCTGGCCCGCCGCCTCGGCTACGATCCGAAGCTCCGGCATCCGGGCGAAGCCCTCATGCGGGAGTACGAGGACGTGACCGCCGCCGTACGGGGGGTCTACGAACGGATCTTGGGGAGTGGTGAGGCCTGATGCCCGGGGCATACCTGCTGGAGATCTTCGACATCCTCCACGCCGCCTACGGCCCCCGCCACTGGTGGCCGGCCGATACCCCCTTCGAGGTCTGTGTCGGCGCGATCCTGACCCAGAACACCAACTGGGGTAACGTGGAGAAGGCCATCACGAACCTGAAGCGGGAGGGGCTCCTCTCCCCCGAGGCTCTGCGGGATGTGCCGGTGGAACGGTTGGCCGAGGTTATCAGGCCGGCCGGCTACTACAACGTCAAGAGTGTCCGGCTGAAGGATTTCGTGACCTACCTGGGGGATCGGTACGGCGGGAGTCTCGAGCGGATGTTTGCACGGGAGTGGCCGGAATTGCGGGAAGAACTTCTCGGGGTGCGGGGGATCGGCCGGGAGACCGCCGACTCGATCCTTCTCTACGCGGGAGGGCAGCCGAGCTTCGTGGTGGATGCCTACACCAAACGCCTTTTTGCCGCTCTCGGTCTGGTTGCTGACAAGGCCGACTACGAAGAGGTCCGTGCCCTCTTCATGAAAAACCTGCCGTCAGAGGTCTCTCTTTTCAACGAATACCATGCCCTCATCGTGGAGCACGGCAAGCATCACTGTCGCAAGCGCCCCCGCTGCGCCGGGTGCGGATTGCATCTGTTCTGCCGTGCCCACGGGGACGCGGCGCAGTGAGCTTCATCCCCGCTTGACCGTTCACCACTTACCTTTTCAGTCAGTGACCAGCACCTGGGAGTCGTGCGGCGCAGATTTTTCCTCGCCGGCTCCCGCCATCAGCTCCACCCGGTTGCGTCCCCCCTGCTTGGCCCGGTACAGGGCCTCATCGGCCTGCCTGAAGAGCGAATCGATACTTTCCACCCGGGACGACGGATAGGTTGCCACCCCGAGGCTGATGGTCATGATCAGGTGCTGCAGCCGGCCTGAGAAGGGATGGTCCTGCACCTCGACCCGCAGGCGCTCGGCGATGGCCTGGGCCTCGGAGAGGGGGGTCTCGGGGAGGAGCAGCACGAACTCCTCGCCGCCGTAGCGGGCCGCCATGTCGTAGCTCCTGAGCCGCTTCGTGACGATCTCCGCCAGGATGGCGAGCACCTGATCCCCCTCCTGGTGACCATAGGTGTCGTTGATCTTCTTGAAATAGTCGATGTCGAGCATGACCAGCGACAGGTGCCCCCCCTTGCGGGAGGTCCGCTGGAACTCCCGCTCCACCATCTCCATGAGATGACGGCGGTTGTGGAGGTGGGTCAGGGGGTCGGTGATGGAAAGCTTGCGGAGCAGTTCGTTGGAGCGCTTCAGTTCATCCTGCAGCCCTTTGACCTTGAGCTGGACCCGTACCCTCGCCGCCAGTTCGCCGGGGTCGAAGGGCTTTGTCACATAGTCGGAGGCCCCCTGCTCAAGTCCCCTGATTTTTGTGTCGCGGTCCTCGCGGCTGGTCAGCATGATGACCGGCAGATCGTGGAATTCTTCCCTGGACCGCATCATGGAGAGGAAGCGGAAACCATCCATTCGCGGCATCTCCAGGTCGCAGAGAACGAGGTCGACCTTGTTGTTGAGCAGGACCTTGAACCCGTCGAGCCCGTCGCTGGCCTCCAGGTAGGTGTCGAAGAGGGAGGCATCCCGCACGATCTTGAGGATCTCCTCCCGCAGGGTACTCGAGTCATCGATGACCAGGACTGTTTTCGTCATGTCTGCCATGGCTGTTCCGTAGGGTGCTCCATAAAAAGCGGTCACCGGTTTGTCACTCCGCCTCGCGGAGGAATGCCAGATCAAGAAATTGCTTGAGAATGGCCGCCGTGAGCCCCCATATCTCGTCTCTTCCCCAGGTGTAGAAGTAGACCGGGTGGGTGCGCCCTTTCCAGCTCCAGTCCTCGACCCGGAAAATCTCGGGGCGGAGCAGGTGGGACAGCGGCGTGACAATGAGCCGTTCGATCTCGTCATGATTGACTCGCAGGGGATACCCGGACGGAAAGACCCCGACAACAGGGGTCACAAGGTAGTTGTGGACGGACCAGAAGTCGTCAAGCATCCCCAGGACGTCCACATCATCAGGCAGTATCCCTACTTCTTCCCATGTTTCCCGCAGCGCTGTCTCGCGGGGGCCGGCATCCTCCGGATGGCGCGTCCCCCCGGGGAAGGATATCTCCCCCCGGTGATGGTTCAGATGCTCGGTCCGCTTGGTGAAGAGGATATGCCACTCACCCCTCTCAAAAAAAAGGGGGAGGAGGACGGCGGCCGGCACCGGACCCGGTGCCATCGGCACCCTTGTCCGGGCCGCCAGCAGTGTGCGTATCCGCGCTGTCAGTGCCTCTTGGTCGAGTGCAGTATCGTGCATCTGTCTACCGCTCTTTGTGCATGCGATGCGTGCGGTGTAATTACAGTATCGGCTCTTTTGCCCGACGCTTTAGCTCTTTTATTGTTGCCTCATAGTCGGTGCTGTTGAAGACGGCGCTCCCGGCCACGAAAACGTCCGCCCCCGCATGGGCGATCCGGGCGATGTTGTCGATCTTAACCCCGCCGTCCACTTCCAGTTCCGCCTCGCACCCCCGCCGGTCGAGCATGGCCCGCAGGGCGTGGATCTTCGGGATGCACGCCTCGATGAACGACTGCCCGCCGAAGCCGGGGTTCACGGTCATGAGGAGCACCAGGTCGAGATCGTCGAGGACATGGTCCAGGGCCGAGAGGGGAGTGGCCGGGTTGAGGGAGACCCCCGCCTTTTTCCCCAGCGACTTGATGAGCTGTACCGTCCGGTGGAGATGGACCGTTGCCTCGGCGTGGACCACGATGATGTCGGCGCCGGCCTTGGCGAAATCGGGGATGTAGCAGTCGGCGTTCTCGATCATCAGGTGGACGTCCAGGGGGAGGTCGGTCACCTTCCGCACCGCTTCCACCACCAGCGGCCCGATGGTGATGTTCGGCACGAAGTGGCCGTCCATGACATCCACGTGGATATAGTCGGCCCCGGCGGCGGCCACGGCCCGCACCTCGTCGCCGAGCCGGGAGAAGTCCGCGGAGAGGATGGATGGGGCGATCTTCTTCATTGCAACCTCCAATGTTCAGAATAGTTCCGTCAGTCTCGCTTCTTCAGCCGGGCGGCGAAGAAGCCGTCCATGCCGTGCCGGTGGGGCCAGCTCCGAAACAGGCCACGACCGTCAATAAGCTCCGAGAAGCCGGGAAAAAGAGTATTCAGGTCTTCTAACACAAAATCGGTGTGTCGAGTAAGGAAATCGTCTATCACCGCCTCGTTCTCCTCGCGGGTGGTGGAGCAGGTGGAGTAGACGAGAAGACCGCCCGGCGCAAGGCGCGGGGCAAGGGAGTCGAGGATGGCGCGCTGGGTTGCGGCCAGGCGGGCGATGTCCTCCCGGCTCTTCCACCACTTCCCTTCGGGATTGCGCCGGATGACGCCGAGCCCGGAGCAGGGGGCATCCGCGAGGATGCGGTCGAAGGGGGGGCCGTCCGGGATGTCCGCCGGTCTGGCCGCATCGCCAACGGCGGTCCGGATGATGGTGATCCCCATGCGCTGTGCGGTTTCGGTGACGCGCTGCAGCTTTTTGCCCGACAGGTCGCAGGCAAGGAGGTCGCCCTGGTTTCCCATGAGCTGGGCCAGGTAGGTTGCCTTTCCCCCTGGCGCGGCGCAGGCATCCAGGATCCGCTCGCCTGGAGCCGGGGAGAGGAAGAGGGGGGCCAGTTGCGACGACTCGTCCTGCACCGTGAAGAGCCCTTCCGCAAAGCCAGGGAGTGCCGGGACGGCCACCCGTGAGCCGATGCGGACGCCGTGGGGCGCCCAGGTGGTCGGCGCCGCTGCGATTCCCGCTGCCGCCAGCCGCTCCATGAATTCGTCGCGGGTAGTCCTGAGGGTGTTTATCCGCAGGGTGAGGGGGGCCGCTTCGGCCATGGTCGCTGCCAAGGCCTCGGCTTCCGGGGCACCAAGCTGGCCGATCCACTCTTCGGCAAGCCAGCGCGGCAGTGCGTGGCGAGCCGCAATGAACTCCACCTGGTTCCGCTCCCGGTCCGGCCAAGGGATTGAGTCCCGTTCCCGGTCGGCCCGGCGGAGCACGGCGTTCACCAGCCCCGAGGCCCGGGGAGCAACGGTCTTGGCCAGGGAGACCGATTCGTTCACCGCTGCCGAGACAGGGATGCGGTCCAGGAAAAAGAGCTGGTAAAGCCCGAGCCGGAGTATGATCAGGATCGACCGCTCCAGCTTGCCGGTCCGGATGGCTGAGAAGGCGTCGATCAGGTGGTCGAGGGTCCCCTGGCGACGGAGCACCCCGTAGACCAGCTCGGTCACGAGTCCCCGGTCGGGCCCCTGGAGGGTGTCACGGGAAAGCGCCTGGTCGATGAGGGGCTCGGCGTAAGCCCTGTCCCGCTCCACCCTGAGGAGGATGTCGAGGGCAACGCGGCGGGGATTGTCTCTGGTCATTGTGTTCCTTCGGCTGCCGGATTCCGGCGGGCGCGCCGCCGGTAGGTTGATTATAGATGAATGCCTCACGAAAGCACAAGGATGCACCGGAGGTTGACTGGTCTCCGGGACGGGCTACCCTTGATTCAGTGCGTTCGTGACGAACCTCCTGTTGCAGTCGAGCCCTGCTTTGCGGTACAAGGTGACATGGTCGACGATCTCTTCATTCTTCTGGGAGTTGCGCTGCTGGCTGCGTTTGCGCTCGTGTCCGCGGGGCATGCCCTCATCATGAAGCGGGACCCCCGCTCTTCTCTCGGCTGGATCGTCATCTGCCTCATGGTGCCGCTCGTCGGCCCCATCTTCTACTGGAGCATGGGAGTCAACCGGATCGTCAGCCGGGCCCGCAAGTGGCAGGAAAGCGGCCGGCGCCTGGCCGGCCTCGACCACTTCCGCGCCGTCCACGCACAGGATGCCGCACCGGCGCTTCCTCCCGGAGCCGAGTATCTGAGCGAGCTGCGCCGTCTGGCCGACCGGGTGGTGAGTGTCCCCCTCCTGGCCGGCAACCGGCTTGTTCCCCTGGAGGACGGCGAAAATGCCTATCCCGCCATGCTGGAGGCGGTCGCAGCGGCCCGGCAGTCGATTCACCTTTCCACCTACATCTTCGACTCCGACGGCGCCGGACGCCGTTTCATCGCCGCCCTGTCCGACGCGGCCGGCAGGGGCGTCGATGTCAGGGTGATGATCGATGGTCTGGGAGAGAAGTATTCGTTCCCCCGGGCACGGACCCTCATGGACGGGACGAGGATCAGGCTCGCCCGCTTCCTGCCGCTCAGGCAGGGGCTCTACATGAACCTCCGCAATCATCGGAAGCTTCTGATCATCGACGGGGAGAAGGCATTTACGGGGGGGATGAACCTGGGTGACCGGCACCTGGTGGAGCGGCCTGTGTCTTCGGTGGTAAAAGACATGCACTTCGCCGTTGAAGGGCCAGTGGTGGGTGAGCTCCAGCGGGTGTTCCTGGAGGACTGGCATTTCGTGACCGGCGAACTCCTGGACGACGAACGTTACTTCCCGCCGCTCGCTTTGGCTGGCCCGGCCATGGCCCGGGCCGTCGGCGACGGCCCCGACAAGGAGTTCCGCAAACTCTTTCTGATCCTCATGGGGGCACTTTCCTGCGCCACCCGGCAGGTGCAGATCATGACCCCCTACTTCATCCCGGACCGGGCGCTGGTGGCGGCGCTGGTAACCACGGCCCTGCGCGGCGTTGAGGTGACCCTAATCCTGCCGGAGAAGAACAACCTTCCCTACGTTCACTGGGCCAGCAGGGCCTATCTCTGGGAACTCCTCCAGCAGGGGATCAGGGTCTTCTACCAGCCCCCTCCCTTCGTCCACACCAAACTCTTCATCGTGGATGGCCTCTGGAGCCTCATTGGCTCCGCCAACCTCGATCCCCGCAGCCTCCGCCTCAACTTCGAGCTCAACCTGGAGGTCTACGATCGGCAGTTTGCCGGCTCCCTCTCCCGCCACGTTGCCGGAGCCATTGCCCGGTCGCGTGAGGTGACTCTTGCCGAGATGGATGGCCGGCCCCTTCCCGAAAAGGTCCGCGACAGCGCGGCCAAGCTCTTTTCGCCCTACCTGTAGTACTTCCCCAGATTGGTCAGTGCCCGGTCGAGGGCCGCCCGACAGTGGGCCTCGATGGTCCAGGCGGCGTCGGGCGCGTAGCGCTCCATGAGGGAGAAGAAGAGCTCGAAGTCAATGGCCCCTTCCCCCAGCGGCAGGTGGTCGTCCCGGGTTCCCCGGTTATCGTGGATGTGGGTCTCGGCGACGAATCGTCCCACCTCCGCGAACCACTCCTCCATTCCCACCGTGTGGAACAGGTTCCAGTGCCCAACGTCGAAGCAGTGGCGGAAGCGGGGGTAATCCATTGCCTCAAGGAGTGCACGGAGGGTTGACGGCTCATCCTCGAAGATGTTCTCCACCGCAACGATGCACCCGATGGTTTCGGTCCGCTCCAGCACCCGCCGCCAGCTGGCGATGCTGTGGCCAAGCCACTTGTCCTGGCTCTCGCCGTAGCGCCAGCGGTCATACCCCGGGTGGAAGACGATGACGTCGGGCCTGAGGATCGCGGCGGCGTCGATGACCTGGTCGAAGCGGCGCAGGGTCGCTTCCCGGATGAGGCACTCCACCGAGCCGGGGTTCAGGTCCATGAACGGTGCGTGGAACGTGCAGCGGAGTCCCGCCTCGCCGAGGCTTTCGGCTATGGCTCCCGCTTCCTCGGGGATAAGCGTGTCAAGGGTGTCTCCTGAAAAGAATATCTCCGGATTGATACCTCGATCGATTACGGTCTGCAGGTTATCCGCAAGCATCGGGAAGGGGATGTGGGCATAGACGCGGTTACGCATGGTCATGGGGCTCTTTCTTGTGCTTTCTGATGATCGAGTCGGCGCAGGAGTCGCAGGAAACCAGTTCCTCCAGCTTGGCGATGGCCGTCGGTTCACCGAGGACGATGAGGGTGTCAAGGGATTCGATCTTGGTGTGGGGGTTGGGGTTGAACACCATTTTTCCCGAAACCTTCTTGATGCCGACGATGATAACGCCGGTCTCCTTTCGAAAGCCCGAGCTGATCAGGTTCTCTCCCACAAAGGCCGATCTTTCGGGGATCTGGATCTCTTCCATCTGGAGGTCCAGATGCTCGCGGCCAGTGGCGATCTCGATGAAGTCAACCACGTTGGGGCGCAGGATGGCCTGGGCCATGCGGCTGCCACCGATCAGGTACGGAGAGACCACCTTGTTGGCCCCGGCCCGCTTCAGCTTGATATCCGAACCTTCCTCCCCCGAGCGGGCCAGGATGAAAAGGTCCGGGTTGAGCCCCCGGGCCGTGAGGGTGATGTAGACGTTCTCCGTGTCGGAGGTGACCACGGAAATGAGCCCCTTGGCACGCTTGATGCCGGCCCGGAGCAGCGTTTCATCCTCCGTCGCGTCTCCCCGGATGTGGAGATACTCCTCATGGTGGAGTTTCTCGTGGACCTCCGGATGCTTCTCGATGACCAGGAACGGGATCGGCTTTGCCGCGAATTCCCGACAGATGAGGGCGCCGATCCGCCCGAAACCGCAGATGATGTAGTGATCCTTGAGCAATTCGATCTTCCGTTCCACCTTTTTCCTCCCGATGATCCGCTGGAACTGCCCCTCGAACATGATCTGGGCCAGGCTGCCGACGATGTAGCCGAGCACGCTCACCCCGAAGATGATCAGGCATATGGTGAAGATCTTGCCGGTCTGGTCCAGCTCGTGGACCTCCCTGAAGCCCACCGTGCCGAGGGTGATGACCGTCATGTAGAGGGCGTCGAGGAAATCCCATCCCTGCAGGCTCATGTAGCCGGCCGTCCCGCCCGAGATGAGAAGTGCCAGGATCAGGATCGATATTTTGAGGTGACGCACAGGGTCCATGGTCGTTGGCTCCGTGCCCAAGATACTATTGGAGCCCCCTGCTTGGCAAGAGCGTAACTGTGTTGGCGCGCAGGTGTTTCTTTTTTTTAAGAGTCACTAACTCCCGCTTGACAAACTATGTATACTGTATACAATAAGCCAGCCCCACCACCGGAGTGATTCAATGAAGAAACCGATGGAAAAGCACCTGACCCTCAGGGAAAAGATACTCGAAACCATTCGCGATGCCATCATGACTGGCGCTCTCAAGCCCGGGGAAAAGGTTGCGGAGCCCGATCTGGCCGAGCGTTTCGGTATCAGCCGCACCCCCATCCGTGAGGCGTTCCGCCAGCTTGAGTCCGAAGGATACCTGACGGTCATTCCCCGCAAGGGAGCCGTGGTCTCTGCCTTCTCCGCCAAGGATGTGGAAGAATTCTACGCCATCAAGAGCATCCTTGAAGGGTACGCCGCCAGGCGGGCCTGCGAAAAGCTCTCCGGGAAGGAGATCGAGCGGCTCAACGCCATCAATGACAGGCTTCGCCACTTGGCGGACGAGGGAGATGTCAAACACTTCTTCCGTGTCCACAATGACTTCCACGAACTATTCCTCAGGGCCGCCGACAACGACAAGCTGTATGATCTGGTTTCCAACCTTGTGCGGAAGTTCCAGCGGCTCCGCTACGCCTCCCTGAGCCTTCCCGGCCGGATGAGGATTTCGGTGGAGGAACACGACAAGATCATCGAGGCGTTCCGCAACCGTAACGGTGACCAGGCCGAGACCCTTGTCCGTAAAAACGCCGAATACGGCGGCAAGGTGCTGGTTCAGGAGGGCGACGGAGCTCTCCCGCTGAAGCCCGCCGAGCGGGCCGCCGCTCTTCATCTGGATCTCTGACCTTCCCGTATTCCTGAGCGATTCCCCTTTCCTTGACAGTCCCGAGCCGATCTGGTACTGAGGTCTTCAGTGCGCCCGCACGCCAGACGTACCTCAAGGAGAGGCCCCTTCGTGACGATCTTCACCCGCATACCCAAAGTGGACAAAATTCTTGCATGGCACGGGGTCCGTGTCCTTCTTGCCCGGCATCCACGGCCCATTGTCCTTGCCGCGATCAGGGCCACCCTGGACGGTTTGCGGGCCGCGGCCCGTGCGGGCTCACTGAGGGAAGAGGAGCTTGAGGAAGCCTTGGTGGTCGGTTGTGTCGAGGGGGAAGTAGCCCGCGCAACAGCCCTGAGTCTTCGCCGCGTGGTGAACGGAACCGGAGTGGTGATCCACACGAACCTGGGCCGCTCTCCCCTGGCTGAACGGGTCCGCACCCAGCTGGAGGAGATCGCCTTCGGGTACTCGAACCTTGAGTTCGATCTTGAGAAGGGGGAGCGGGGGAGTCGGTACAGCCACGTGGAACGTCTCCTCTGCGAGCTGACCGGTGCCGAGGCGGCGCTGGTGGTGAACAACAACGCAGCGGCGGTACTCCTTGCCCTTTCGGCACTGGCAGCCGGTAAAGAGGCCATCGTTTCCCGGGGCGAACTGGTGGAGATCGGTGGCTCCTTCCGCATCCCCGACGTCATGGGCCAGAGCGGCGCCATCCTTCGGGAAGTGGGGACCACCAACCGGACCCATCCCCGTGATTACCGGCAGGCGCTGACGCCGGCAACGGGGCTGCTGCTCAAGGTCCACTCCAGCAACTTCGCCGTGGTCGGCTTCACGGCTGAGGTGGGGGCCGCGGACCTCGTCGCCATCGGCCGCGAAGCCGGCATCCCGGTCATGGCCGACACCGGCAGCGGCTGCCTCCTGGACCTTTCACGGTTCGGCATCCGCGGTGAGCCGACGGTGCAGGAGTTCGTGGCCGCCGGGGTCGACGTGGTCACCTTCAGCGGTGACAAACTCCTTGGAGGGCCCCAGGCGGGGATCATTGTCGGCCGGCAGGAGTTCATCGGGCTGCTCAAGAAGCATCCTCTGCTCCGCGCCCTGCGGATCGACAAGCTCACCCTGGCTGCCCTGGAGGTGACCCTTCGTCTGTACCGGGACGAACTCCAGGCCCTGACCGAGATCCCGACCCTGCGGATGCTTACCGCTTCGGCTCCCGACCTGAAGGCCCGGGCCAGGAGTCTGGTGCGGCGGCTCCGTCGGACGGTGCCCTCCACGGTCACATTCGCTCTTGCCGACGGCATCTCGCAGGTGGGTGGTGGGGCCTATCCCCTGCTGGAACTGCCGACCACCCTCGTTGCCGTCGATGTCGAGGGGCTTGCGCCCCAGGAGATGGAGATGCGGCTTCGGGGGGGTGAGGTGCCGGTCGTTGGCCGAATCAATAAAGGGCGTTTCTTCCTCGATGTCCGTACCCTCCTGGAGGTGGATATCCCACTCCTTGCCGCCGCGCTCCAGACCCTTGCCGGCTGACACTTTTGGCTGGTCTTTTGCCCATCCTTTTGTATAATCTTGAGATTCGGCCGAGGCGGGCTCTGCTCCGCCCGGCGGCCCATGACGCGCCTCCCTCCCGGCGGCGCACCCGAGGTTGACGCATGACAGTCTTCGCCCTGGTTCCGGCGGCCGGTATGGGAAAGCGGATGGGGGCCTCCATCAACAAGCAGTACCTCCAGTTGGCCGACAAGCCGATCCTGGCCCACACCCTGACGGTCTTTGAACGGACGTCCTTCGTGGACGGCATCTATGTCATCATTCCCGAGGACGAGATCCCCTTTTGTCGTGAGCAGGTGGTGGAGAGGCACGGCCTCGCCAAGGTCCGCCAGATTGTTGCCGGCGGCGCCGAGCGCCAGCACTCGGTCCTGAACGGCCTGCGGGCCATGGAGGGTGTCGTCGCCGATGACGACGTGGTGCTGATCCACGACGGTGTCCGTCCCTTCGTCACCCCCGAGATCCTGGAGCGGGCTGTCGCTGTCGCCCGCGAGGGGGACGGCGCCCTAGTGGCGGTGCCGGCCAAGGACACGGTCAAGGTGGTGGAAAACGGCGTCATCACCGCCACCCCACCCCGGGAGAGCCTCTGGCTGGCCCAGACCCCCCAGGCTTTTCGCTACGGCCTCATCCGCGCGGCCCACGAGGCGGCCGATGCGGAGCGCTTCCTCGGTACCGACGACGCCATGCTTGCCGAGCGATTCGGTTGCCAGGTGAGGGTGGTCCTGGGAGATTACCGCAATATCAAGATCACGACGCCGGAGGATATGATCCTTGCGGAAGCGTTTCTAAAGGAGCGGCTGTAATGCGCATAGGACACGGTTACGACGTTCACTGCCTCGTCGAGGGGCGGAAGCTGATCCTCGGCGGGGTCGATATCCCGTGGGAAAAGGGGCTCCTCGGTCACTCGGACGCCGACGTCCTTCTCCACGCCATTTCCGATGCCGTCCTCGGCGCCCTGGCCCTCGGAGACATCGGCAAGCACTTTCCCGATACCGACCCGCAGTACAAGGGAGCCGACAGCCGCAAGCTGCTGCGGCACGTCATGGCGCTGGCTGACCGGCATGGCTTCCGGCTCGGCAACCTGGACGCCACCATCGTGGCCCAGCGTCCCAAGCTGGCTCCCTCCATCCAGGCGATGCGTGAGAACATCGCGGCGGACCTGGACGCCGAGATCGACCAGATCAATGTGAAGGCCACCACCACCGAGCAGCTCGGTTTTGCCGGCCGCGGCGAAGGGATTGCGGCGTATGCGGTGGTGCTGATGGCTCGTAAATAGGAATAAGCGCCGCCCTGTGGCGGCACCTTCGAAAAGGACCGCAACCATGACCACCGAATCCGCCCCCGTATCCAACTTCCTCCGCACCATTGTCCAGGAGGACCTGAAGTGCGGCAAGCACCAGACCATCGTTACCCGCTTTCCCCCGGAGCCCAACGGCTACCTTCACATCGGCCACGCGAAATCGATCTGCCTCAACTTTGGCCTGGCCAGGGAGTTCGGCGGCCGTTGCCACCTGCGCTTCGACGACACGAACCCGGTGAAGGAGGAGACCGAATACATCGAGTCGATCAAGGAGAGCGTCCGCTGGCTCGGGTTTTCATGGGGGGCGCATCTCTACTATGCCTCCGACTATTTCGAGCAGCTCTACCTGTGGGCCGAGCACCTCATCGCGCAGGGGAAGGCCTACGTGGACGACCTGACGGCCGACGAGATCCGCGCCCACCGCGGTACCCTGACGGAGCCGGGCACGGAGAGCCCCTATCGTGGCCGTTCCGTTGAGGAGAACCTGGACCTGTTCCGTCGCATGCGGGCCGGCGAGTTCGCAGACGGCGCCAAGGTTCTTCGGGCCAGGATCGACATGGCTTCTCCCAACATGAACCTGCGTGACCCGGTCCTCTACCGGATCATTCACGCGCCGCATCCCCACGTGGGGGACGCCTGGTGCATCTACCCCATGTACGACTATGCCCACGGCCAGTCGGACGCCATCGAGGGGATCACCCACTCCATCTGTACCCTGGAATTCGAGGACCACAAGCCGCTCTACGAGTGGTTCCTTGACAATCTTCCGGTGCCGAACCGCCCGCGTCAGTACGAGTTTGCCCGGCTCAACCTGACCTACGCGATCATGAGCAAGCGGAAGCTTCTGCAACTGGTGAAGGACGGCGACGTGACTGGCTGGGACGACCCGCGCATGCCGACCATCATGGGGATCCGGCGGCGGGGATACACCCCGGAGGCGATCCGGAACTTCTGCGAAACCATTGGCGTGGGTCGGAGCGACAGCTGGATCGAGATGAGCATCCTTGAGGACAGTGTTCGCCAGGACCTGAACGAGCGTGCTCCCCGGGCCATGGCGGTGCTGCGCCCCCTGAAGCTCGTCATCGAGAATTACCCGGACGGCCAGGCGGAGGAGTTCAGCATCGCCAACCATCCGCAGAAGCCAGAGCTGGGGAGCCGTGCGGTACCTTTCTGTGGTGAGCTCTTCATCGAGCGGGACGATTTCATGGAGGAGCCGCCCAAGGGATTCCACCGGCTTGTTCCGGGCCAGGAGGTGCGGTTGCGCGGCGCGTGCATCGTCAAGTGCACCGGCGTGGAGAAGGACAGCGAGGGGAACGTGGTGGCGGTCCGCTGCACCTATGATCCCGAGACGCGGAGCGGACTGCCGGGGGCGGAGCGGAAGGTGAAGGGGGTCGTTCACTGGGTATCTGCCCGGCATGCCGTGAGAGCCGAGGTTCGGCTCTACGACCGGCTCTTCACCGAGCCCAACCCCGCGGGAGACGATTGGAAGCTGTTTCTCAATCAGGCCTCGGTGGAGGTGCTTTCCGACTGCAAACTTGAGCCGTCGCTGGCACAGGCCAATTCCGAGGACCGCTTCCAGTTCGAGCGGCAGGGATACTTCTGCGCCGATCTCAAGGAATCCCGGCCCGGGGCGCCGGTCTTCAACCGGACCGTGACACTGCGGGACTCCTGGATCAAGAAATAGCGTCACGAAAGGGTTTTCAATGGCACTGCGCGTCTACAACACGCTTACCGGAAGCAAGGAAGAATTCGCCCCGCTCGAGCCGGGCAAGGTCAAGATGTACGTCTGCGGCGTGACGGTCTACGACCACTGCCACATCGGCCACGCCCGGGCAAACGTGGTCTTCGACATGATCTACCGGTATCTGCGCCACAGCGGATACGAGGTCACCTACGTCCGGAACTACACCGACATCGACGACAAGATCATCAACCGGGCCAACCAGGAAGGAGTTCCATACAACGTCATCTCCGAGCGGTACATCGCCGAGTTCGACCGGGACATGGCTGCGCTGGCGCTGGATCTGCCGACCCACCAGCCCAAGGCGACGGAGCATATCGCCGAGATCATCGAGATTATCCAGCGGCTCATCGACAAGGGGTATGCCTATGATGTGGAGGGGGACGTCTATTTCTCCGTCGAGGCATTCAACCCCTACCTGAAGCTCTCCAAGCGGAACCTGGAGGAGATGCAGGCCGGCGCCCGGATCGAGGTGGGGGAGAAGAAGCGTCACCCCATGGACTTCGCCCTCTGGAAAGGGTCCAAGCCGGGCGAGCCTTACTGGGAGTCCCCCTGGGGCAAGGGACGGCCGGGGTGGCACATCGAGTGCTCGGCCATGAGCATGAAATTCCTGGGGGAGACCTTCGACATCCATGGCGGCGGCAAGGACCTGGTCTTTCCCCACCACGAGAACGAGATCGCCCAGTCGGAGGCGGCCAACGGCAAGCCCTTCGTCAGGTACTGGCTCCATAATGGCTTTGTGAACATCAACGCCGAGAAGATGTCTAAGTCCCTGGGCAACTTCTTCACCATCAAGGAGGTGCTTGAGAAGTACGATGCCGAGGTGCTCCGCTTCTTCCTGCTTTCTGCTCACTACCGTTCCCCCATTGACTTCTCGGATCAGAACCTTAAGGAATCGGAGGCGGGGCTGGAGCGGATCTACAAGGCGCTGGCGGGGATCGACGACGCACTTGCCGCGGGAGCCGGCGCCGGCCGGACCGACGAGGAGCTCGCCGAGAAGGTCGGCACGCTTGATGAACGGTTCCGCGAAGCCATGGATGACGATTTCAACACGGCCCAGGCCTTGGGATACGTCTTTGACCTGGTGCGGGCGGTGAACCGGGTGCTGGCGGAGGGGGGTTGTGATGGGGCGCTTCTGGCCCAGGCTCGGGATGCTATCCGCCAGGTGGGCCGTGTGCTCGGCATCATCACCTCTGAGGCCGATGCCTTCGTGGAGCGGCTCCAGGGCCGCAAGGCGGCGGAACTGCCGGTGGCTGTCGAAGAGATCGAACGCATGATCGAGGAGCGGAACGCTGCCCGCAAGGCGAAGGATTATGGGAAAAGCGACGAGATCAGGGACCGGTTGCTTGCCCTGAATATCGTTCTGCTGGATTCGCCCCAGGGAACCAGCTGGAAGGTGAAATAGGGTCCAAACGCAGGGGATGCGGCGCGGGGGAGGTGTTCCCCCCCTGGGCTGCCGTAGTGAGGGAAATGAAAAGGGGTCGCGCAAGCGACCCCTTTCTTATGCGGCCTTCTGGTCAGCCTGGTCGGTTTGGTCCGTCCGGCTGGCGATGAGCTCCATTGCCTCACGCATGAGGTCCGAGACGCTCTTGTGGGTGAGCTCCATCACTTTTTGAAGCCGGTCCCGTTCCTCGTCGCTGATCCTCATTGATATGACGTTGTAGCGCGGATTTTCTCTCATTCTGCCCATGGTTTGCTCTCCTCCGTGTATGGTGGTGTGTATTCGTGCCGTTGTGTGTTTAGTGAATACACATTGCCATTTGCGTGCCAGAGGGAGTGCGAGGGTTGCGATTTCGTAACATACCAGAATCAGGCCGTTTTATAACGTTGGTTTGTTTTAATCAAATATTCTGTATACGCATGTGTGCCGCAGATGGCACAAAAGTGGCCAAAAGTGCACATCATGGCGTGCCATCGTGGGGTAGGCGGGCGTCACGCTCCTTGAGACGGTACTTGTCCAGAAGCCGGTAGAAGGTCCGACGTGGTATGTTGGCCAGTTTGGCCGCCTTGGTCACGTTGCCGTTGGACTCTTCCAGGTACCGCTGGATGAGCTTTTTCTCCAGTTTGACCACGTGCCGCTCCCGTTCCGCCTTGAACGAGGCGCGCATGTCGACGGTTGCAACGGTCCGGTCCTCAAGGTTCTCCGCCAGGGCCATGGGGAGGTTTTCGAGACGGATCACGTCGTCGTGGGTCAGGACCGCGGCCCGCTCGATGACGTTCTGCATCTCGCGGATGTTGCCGGGCCAGGTGTACTGGGTGAACGCCTTGACGGCCCGGTCTTCGATGCCGACGATTCGCTTGTTGAGCTTGGTGCTCGCCTTGTCCATGAAGTGGTGGACAAGGATCGGTATCGATTCCACGCGGCTCCGGAGGGGGGGCATCGTAACGGTGAAGACGTTGAGCCGGTAGTAGAGGTCTTCCCGAAACCAGCCTTCCTTGACCCCGTCCTCCAGGTTCTTGTTGGTGGCGGCGATGAGGCGCACGTCGACTTTTTTCGCGGCGGTTCCGCCCACGGGACGAACTTCCCCCATGTCGAGGACGCGCAGGAGCTCCGCCTGGAGCTTCGGGGTGATGTCGCCGATCTCGTCCAGGAAGATGGTGCCCCCGTCGGCCGCCTCGAAGAGCCCCTTCTTGTCGGCGATGGCGCCGGTGAACGCGCCTCGCTTGTGGCCGAAGAGCTCGGTTTCCAGGAGTGAATCGGTGATGGTGGTGCAGTTGACGGTGACAAGCGGCTTGTCGTTGCGCTTGCTGTAGCGGTGGATGGCCCGGGCGGTTAGTTCCTTGCCGGTTCCCGATTCGCCGCGGATGAGGACCGTGGTAGGGGTCGGGCCAACCTGCTTGATGAGGTCGAGCACTTCCTTGGTCTTGCGGTCGGTGCCGACGATGAACTCGTCGCCATACTCCCGCTCCAGTTCACGGCGGGCCAGCTCGTACTTCTGGATCAGTCGGCCCCGGTCCTCCTCCAGCTGCTGGAGGTTGTAGGGAAGGCACATCTCAATCTCGGCCAGTCCCTGAAAGACCGCCACGGCGTACTCCCGGCAGGTCCGGTAGCCGCAGGCGCGGCAGTTGAGCTCGTCTTTGACGGAGAACTTGTTGGTGGCGTTGAGGATCTTCCGGATATCGTTCCCACGGGGCGACTCGAGCTTTGCGAACTTGCTCGTGAAGCTCCTTGTGAAGGGGACCTCCCGAAGGCTCCCGGGGAGCTGTGGTGTGGTGCGGCTGGGGGCTTCCCGCCGATAGTGGTCGATAACCCGGTTACGACGGTAAAACTCGGTGAGGTCGCGGTTTCGCCCCGGTCCGCCGATGCAGCCGTCGTAGCAGAAACGCAGGTCGGCGATCCGTGGCGAGATCCGGCCCGCCGCCAGGTCGCCAATGATTCCCATGACGTTCACCTCGCCGCAGGCGGTGACGACCTCTGTGTCGAGGGGGTCCGACGGGATGCCGAAGGCGCGGAAGGTTCCTTCGGCAATGGGGAAGAGCCTGCCGGGTCCCGGGCCAATCCCGTCGAAGGGCTCATCCTCGAGAGACGGCAGGGCAATCTGATGGCTTTTGAAGATACCCTCCAGCTCCTGATAGGTGAGGACGATATCAACGGCTCCCCGGGTTTCATTGATCTGGGTCTCGAACTTGGCGGCGATGCAGGAGCTGATGTAGACGACCTTCACATGGTGCCCCAGGGATCCCTTGAGGAATCTTCCCATGGCGACCATGGGTGAAACGACCGGCACGAGATTGCGTATGAGGCGCGGGTAGTGGCGCTCGATCAGGTCGACGATGGCGGGGCAGTGGGACGTGATGTGGGGGCGGTCCCGCTCCACCGTAACCCGGGCATAGTCCCCTGCGATGAGTTCGGCGCCGTAGGCCCCCTCATGCACCTGGCGAAAGCCGAGGCTTCGAAGCCCGGCAACCAGTTGACCGGGGGCCACGTTGTGGAAGTAGGCGGGAAAGGATGAGCCGAGGACGGCGATGATCTCTTCACCTGACGTGAGGAGTTTTTCGGTGACCCTCACCTTGTCGGCAATGGTCTTTGCCCCTTGGGGGCAGTAGCTGAGACAGTTGCCACAGCCGATGCAGCGGTCAAAGATGATCTCGGTGTAGCTTTTATCGACCTTGATCGCCTTGACCGGGCAGCTGCGGACGCAACAGTAGCATTTGCGGCACTTTTCCTTGAGGGTGACGATCGGTTCCATGGTTCCTCGTGCTCGATTTTGTGGGGAGGGTTAACGCAGTGCCAGGCTTTGAATGTGCATGTGTTTGTGTGTGCCATAAGTGGCACACAGGGCGCAAGCAAAAAAACACCCTAGCGACTAGGAGGGAAAGTCAGCTAGGGCATAATGAGGGTCGTTGGACCCTCGCAACTCTTTTCATATATACTATACCGCGATAGCGTTACTGCTGCAAGTAAATAAATACATGTAACCGTCTAAAATGAAGGCATTTTTATGCAGTTCGCGCAGCCTGCGCCCGGGCTGCTCCACGCCCCCCGCTCCGATTGCGGCTCCTTCGGCTTTGTGATATAACCCTCTCATGCCGCTGCGCCACAATGGTCACGCAGGGCAATTACTCCCAAGGAGACTGACCGATGGATCTGACCCTCGACGAACACAGGCTTGTCGCCGAGTTTCGCCGGCTGAGCCCCAGCGGCAAGCGAGAGCTTCTCGAATTCGTATCCCTTCTTCAGAAGCGGCAAGGGACGACAGTGCCCGACGAAGAAGAGGCTGTTCCCCAGGACCGCTGCGCGCTGGACCGGAAGGAAGAACGGCCCGAGGCGGCCAAGGAGCCGATCTTCACCGAATAGCGTCATGACGCAGTAAACCGCGGAGCAACGGAGCGCCGGATTATGGATCGGGCGGCACCGTTGCTCTGTCTTTTTTTCGGAGAGCACGCTGCCATGCGTTCAACGATTAGAGTCATCGTGTGCCTGTTTATCCTGCTCGCTGTCACTGGTGCCGCGTTTTCGGCTACCCGGACGGCAGCAAAGCCGTTGCTGCCCCCCCTGGAAAAACTTCCCAGCGGGGTTCGGTGGTACGGCATCTACTTTGGGGGCGAGCGGACCGGATTCTCGAAGATCACCACCGCCGAGACGGCGGACGGCTACGAGCTTACCGTCGAAGCCAGCGTCCGGATGGTGGTGATGGGCTTCTCCCGGGAGGCGTCGTCCCAGGAACGGTACCTGGTTAACCGCGATCTGTCGCTCAGGTCGTTTCAGGTTGAAGAGGTGCTGGACGGCACTCCCCTGAAGCTTGCCGGCGCAGTGACTCCCAAAGGGGTGAAGGTGAGCGTGACGTCCGGCGGGACCACCAGAGACAAACTTCTCAAGGTTAAGGGGGCGATCTATCCTCAGCCGGCCCTGAACTACTACCCCCTCGTGAAGGGTGCGATTGCGGGAGGGCGCCACCGCATCCAGATGCTCGACGTGGAGGCGATCAAGGTCAGGGAGATTGCCATCACCGTGACGGGAGCGGAAACCCTGCCGGACGGCACCCGTACCATCAGGCTCCTGAACGATCTCTATCCTATGGTCGACAATGATGTCTGGGTGGATCTGGCGGGGAATACGCTGAAGGAGTCGGTGCGGGACGGCCTCGTGGAAACTCTGGCCGAGGATGAGGGGAGTGCCCGGCGCTTCATCGCCGATGCTGCCATCTCCCGCCGGGATCTGATCCTTGACTTCAGCCTGGTCCGGGTGGAGCCCCCCTTGGCGAACGCTGCGGACCTCACACGTCTTGTGCTTGAGGTCGAGGGTATCCCGACCGCCATGCCGCTCCTGCAGGGTGGGGGGCAGAGTGCCAGCCGCACCGCCGACGGCAGGGTGATCTTCACCGTGGAACCGGGGAAGCCCGCTGCGTCCCGCGCGGAGGAGGGGGCGGGCGAGCGTTTCCTGGTGCCCACCGATCGACTTCCGGTGGATAATCCTGAAATCCGTGGCCGGGCCGAGAACATCACGGGTGACGACACAGCCCCCCGGAGGCGGGTGGAACGTCTCGTCCGCTGGGTTGCCGGCTACGTGGAGGATTCTGTCACCGACAGCCCCTCACCCCTCGATATCCTCAAGAGCCGGAAGGGAAACTGCCAGTCCCATGCCCGGCTCTATACGACTCTTGCCCGGGCCGCGGGGATACCGACCCGGTTCGTCTCCGGGCTTGTCTACCTTCAGGGGAAAGGTTTCGTGTACCACAGCTGGGCCGAGAGCTTCGTCGAGGGGTGCTGGCTGCAGGTGGACCCCACCTTCGGCCAAATGCCGGTGGATGCCACCCATGTGAAGCTGGTGGAGGGGGAAAGCCCCGACGAGATGGTAGCCATTGCCGGGGTCGTGGGAAAGATCAGGGCGCGGGTGCTGGAGACAACGCCGTAAGAATCCCGCGCGAACGGGCTGCGGAAAGGATGAATAAAACGGACGGTGATAACGATGTGCTCCGTTTTTCCGCGTTCCGCTCTGACGATTTACTGGAAGTCATTTGAAGTCATTTTCATAATGTGCGAGGAGAGCGGCCACCGCTTTCTTCGTGGCGGCCTTCACCGGTCCCACCGCAACCAGTTTGAGCCGCTGGGGCGCGAAGAGTTCCCGCGCCACGTCCTGCATTCTCCGGGCATCGACCGCCGCGGCGTCGGCCTGGTCCTCCTCGATGCTTTTCACAATCCCCATCAGTTCACCCCACCCGTACCGCACCTGCATGTCAAAGGTTGAGTCCCGGCAGTAGTCCAGGTCGAAGAAGTACCCCTGCTTAACGCGGCCCAGCTCATCGTCCTCCACCGGTTCGCAGGCGAGGCGGCGGACCTCCCGGAGCACCTCCGCGACGGCTGTCGGCAGGTTTTCCGGCGCCGTGGAGAGGTCGATGGAGAAGCAGCCGGTGTCGTCGTAGGAGGCGAGTTGCGCATCCACCGAATAGACGATGCCGAGCCGCTCGCGCAGGTTCAGGTGGAGCCGCGAGCAGCCGCCACCGGTGAGGACACGCCGGATGAGGCGTGCGGGCACCAGCCGGGGGTCAAAGCGTGAAAAGCCCCGAAAACTGATCTGGAGGTCCACCTGGCTGTCGGCATCTTTTACGTAGAGGGATTGAACGGTGGCCTGGCCGTTGGGGGCAGGCGCCTGTCCCGGGGCCGTCGGGCCGTGCCACCCGCCGAAGGCCCGGAGGCTCGCGGCGAACACCGCGTCGGCATCCACCCGGCCAGCGGCCACCACCACGGCGTTCGTCGGCACGTAGTGGCGGGCCATGTGATCCCGCAGGTCCTCAACGGTAAAAGCAGCGATGGTGTCCAGGTAGCCGAGGGTCGGCATGCCGAGGGGGTGGCCGGGCCAGAGGAGGTGACTTGCCAGGTTGTCGGGGTTGATCTCTTCGCCCTGCTCGTTGATGTCCTCAAGGGCCTCTTCGGTGATGATCTTCTTCTCGATCTCGATTCCATTGAAGGTGGGAGTGAGGAGCATGGCGGAGAGGAGCCGCATCCCTTCGGCCACGTGGTCTGGGTGGACCCGGGTGTAGTAGCAGGTGGTCTCGGCGTCGGTGGCGGCGTTGATGCAGCCGCCGATGGCCTCGAAGGCTGCTTCCAGTTCCAGGTTCGAGGGGTGTTCGGCCGTGCCCCGGAAGAGCATGTGCTCCAGGAAGTGGGCGAGCCCCGCTTTCTCCCGGCTGTCATGGCGCCCTCCGACCCGGATGTAGACGGCGATCTCGGCGCTGTGCAGGTGGGGCATCTCCACGGCCATGACGCGCAGGCCGTTGGCAAGGGTTGTCTGTCTGGGCGCGATGGTCATCGGGCGTCCGCGCTGATCTGCCGAATGGCATCCAGGACCACGGCATCATAGTCATCCCGTGAAAGGGCCTGGGCGATTGATGGGATTCTGAGGAGAGACTTCACGAGGCCAAAGCGCATGTCCCGCGGGAGGATGTCGATGTAGCGCACCAGGTTTTCCTCCTGTTCCCGGGTCAGGGTCGGGTCGGCGGCAAGGGTGGTGACCATGTCGCCCATGGTGACCGCCTGCATGTCGTCGCGCTGGGCTTCCAGGCGGTTGCAGACGTCGTCCCAGCCGTTCAGGACCTCGGCGGCAGTGACGGGACGGCGGGCATTGTCGGCGCACCAGCGCAGGAAGGCGATGGCCGCCTCCGTGCCCACGATGCCGGCATGGATCTCCATCTCCAGATCCTTGGGGAAGCGGCAGTTCTTGCGCAGGATGCTCACCATCTCCCATCCCCGCTCCGTGGGCTCGGCGTCCATCTGCAGCGGACTCCCCTGGCTGGCGAGGAAGGCGGAGTTGGCAGCCAGGAAGTGGCGCACCCCTGGGTCCAGCTCCCGGGCCGCGGCGTAGCCGGCCCAGCAGTGGTAGTCGGTTTCCACGTAGAGCATCACCATCCGGTCGATGAGGGCCCGGTCAAGGGTCGCCACCTGGTAGGTGCCGTCGGGAGGGTTGATGGTCACCACCACCTTGTGCTTGGGGTGGAGCTTGTGGACGTGGAGCGCCCGGCGCTTCCCCTCGGCCGGCGGTTCCACGAACTGGAAGATGGCCTGGAGGGTATCCTCCTGCTGGGCCCGGTTCAGTTCGTCGCAGTGGATGACCGTCTCCGGGTCAATGTCCGTGGGCCACCAGCAGGGGCGGGACCAGTGCATCACGTCCTCGTCCCGGTACGGTATCCCCACCAGATCACCCACTTCCATCTGCCCGAGGCGAAGCGGCACGTAGCGTCGCCCCAGGTCCCGGCAGAGCTGGATAATGCCGGCGGTCTTCCCCACCCCCCGATGCCCCACCACGCAGGGGGTGAGGTCGGTCTTGGTCAGGATTTCCCGAAGGACGGCCTTCATCTGTTCAACGTTCATCGTGTGTGAAACTCCTCGTCTGCTTTACGGCGGTTTGTATTCCGTGTCCTGACAACCATAGCACGGTTACCGCGGGCTGGTCCATAGCTTCGGGGTGGCGGCCTTGACACTGCTCGGGCAAAGTGCTATAAACGCCCTCCCTTTGGTTTGTGAAAGCGAGGTATGATCAGATGAGCATCAGGAAACTTTCGGCGGGAGATATCATCGACGCCCGGTGCACCAAGTGCCGTTCGGTGCTGAACCACACCATCGTGGCGATGGTGGATGGGCGGGTGGTGCGGGTCCAGTGCAACACCTGCAACGGCCAGCACAACTACCATCCGCCCCAGGAAGCGAAGAAGCCGGCCGAACGTGCCGCGTCGACCGGGAAGAGCTCAAGTCCCGCTCGTCCGCGCCGGGAGCCGGTACCCGCGGGACCGAGCCAGTGGGAGCTGGAGGTTGCGGGCCGCGACCCCCAGGAAGCGATTCCCTATGCAATGGATGCCTCGTTCCGGGTCGGCAACCTGGTGAACCACCCGGTGTTCGGCCTCGGTCTCGTCACCGTCGTCACCAAGCCCAACAAGGTTGAAATCCTCTTCCGGGACGGTAAGAAACTCCTCCGCTGCACCCTCTGATTTCCGCCCTTTGACCCCACTATCCCTGCACCGCCGGGGCGTTGATCTTCGCAGACCATCACGTCATAACGATAGCGATCGGGGAGGGCTAGTCTTTCCTCCCCGCCTTGCGGGCCGCCTTGTCGGCGTACATCCGCTGATCAGCCGTTTTCCACGCATCGAAGAGGGTGTTCACGGCCGTGGCCGTTGCCGCCCCCAGAGAGAGGGAGAGGACCACGTCTCCATCGGTATCCTGGGCGGCAATGACCTCTCTCACCCGTGCAATGGCTTCCTCGGCCGCCGCTTCGTCGGTTTCCTCCAGGATGACGGCGAACTCGTCACCTCCAATCCGAGCCACCACGTCTCCCGCCCGGAATGCGTCCATGAGGGCGCGGGCCGCCATGCGGATCAGCCGGTCGCCGGCTGCGTGCCCCAGGGTGTCGTTGGTCCACTTGAGATTATCCACGTCGACCATGACGATGCTGACCGGGTAGTGTCTGCCGCGGGCGAGCCGCTGCATCTCCCCTTCGAAGAACAGCCGGTTGTAGAGTCCGGTCATGGCGTCGTGGACCGATAACTGGTACAGCGCATCCTCTTTTTCACCCAACCGCTTCATGAGGCTGTTGAAGGCATCGGCGACGCTCTCGATCTCGTCCCCGGAGCGGACCTGAACGGCATGGTGAGTGCCTCTGTGCTCGATGTCCCTGATCTGCGCGGTCAGGGAAAGCATCGGGCGGGTCATCCGGTGCATGAAGAGCCACATGAGCCCGACAATGAGGAGCCCTCCCGGCACGAGCCCCCACCGGACCGAGCGCTCGGCCTGTCGGACCGGCTTGTATGCCTCGCTTGTGGGGAAATCGGCTCCCAGAATCCAGGAGACCGTGTCGAGGCGCTTCAGGGTGGAGAGCGTCACGCTGCCGCTGTGTGCGGTTTCGCCCATGGCGACGCCACCCGCTGCTGCCGCGCGGATGAGTTCTCCCATTCCTTCGGGGAGGCTGCTGCCGGGGATCCGTGCCCGCTCGGGGGGAATGATCAGGGTTCCGTCGGTGGTGAAAAGGGAGAATGAGCCGCCGCGGCCGATCTTTGCCCCGGCGAGGGAGCCAAGAAAATTGTTTTTCAGCAGGTCGATGCTTCCCCCCATGATGCCGATCAGCGTGTCTGCGTCGCCTTTGATCGGAGCCGTGAACATGATGGTCGGGTGGTGGTGGGGCTGGCTGGAGATGAAGGGAGCAGAGATGTAGGGTCTGCCGGTGGCTGCGGTCTGCCGGATATACTCCCGCTGAGAGAGGTCGAGCCCGGTCCTGCTGGGGCGCTGGGGCGCCTCGGCGATCAGCGCGCCGCCGGGTGTGAAGAGGAAGATGCCGTTGTCGAACAGGGTGATGAGGGCGGGCAGACCCCGCAGGAAGGCTTCGGCCCTGGCCGGCGTGGCGAGGGTGTCGGGGGGGATGCTTCCGGCTGCGCTTATGAGTGCTTCGCTGGATACCCTTATCTTGCCGTCCAGTTCCTCGGCCAGTCGTGCCACGAGGGTCGCCTGCTGTTCCTGAACGGTGCGGGTCAGTTCGGTCCTGAAGAAGGCAAGGGTAAAGTGGGCCGCCAGGGGAACACTGGCGAGAAAGACCAGCATGGCGAAGAGGGCGATCTTTGTTTTGAGGCTCAGTTTCAGATTGTGCTCCCGCGGTTCTGGTTTGATTCGTTTCCGTTATTGTATCTCTTCGGTTTCCGTGTGCAAATGATGAGGGAAATCGCTTCGGCCTGCCGGGCCCCTCACGAGACGGCATGCGACGCTTCCCAAGGCCGCGGCGAGATGCTATTCTCGGAGGACCTTTGCAGGAGGGGAACCATGGAGACGAAAGACCGGCAGATGCTTTTCGAAGGGCTGGTGGTGGATATCGAGCAGATGGATGTGAGAATCGGCCACAAGGGCTGGCACACCTTCCAGGTGGTGCGGCACCCGGGCGGGGTGGGGGTGGTTCCGCTCCACGATGACGGCACAGTGACCCTGATCCGTCAGCTCCGCCCTTCCGTGGATGCAACCCTGCTGGAGATCCCGGCGGGGAGGCTCGATCCCGGCGAGGAGCCGGCGTCCTGTGGCCTGCGGGAACTGGTGGAAGAGACGGGCCTTTCCGCCGACAGCCTGGAGTCCATGGGAGCCATTTTAACCTCGCCCGGCGTCTTTGACGAGGTGATCCACCTCTTCCTCGGCACCGACCTTCGGCAGGGGGAGGCTGATCCGGAGCACTACGAGGATATCGAGACCGTACGGCTGCCGCTGGAGGAGGCGCTCCGGATGGCGGCCGACGGCCGCATCAGGGATGCCAAGACCATCATCGCCCTCTTCAGGGTGAACGCGATGCGCCCATGATCCTCACGGCACGGGTTGGTAAGGAACAGGAGGGGATGCGGCTTGACGACGGGGCCGTGAAGCTCTTTCCGCAACTCTCCAAGGGGCGCGTCCGGAAGATCATCGACTGGGGGGGCTGTACCGTGGGGGGGCAGATGGTCCGGGTTGCGTCCCGCAGCCTGCGGCCGGGTGAGGAAATAGTCCTCGGCGTCATGGAGCCGGAAGGCTACCGCGACTTTGCCTACACTCGCGACGACCTCCTCTACGAGGACGCCGACTACCTGGCGGTGAACAAGGCCGCCGGCATCAACTGCCAGCGGACGCCCTACCAGCTCAAGGGGACGGCGGAGCATGCCGTCTCCTGCTATCTCCGTTCCCGCGGCAGCCAGGAGCCGGCCCGTGTCATCCACCGGCTCGACCGGGGAACCTCTGGCGTCATGATCTTTCCCGCCAACCGGCGAGCCGCGGCCCACATCTCCGCGGAGCTGAAGGAGGGGCGGGTTGAGAAGGTTTACTGGGCGCTGGTGGCCGGGGTTCCGCCTGAGGAATCATGGACCGTTGACGCACCCATGGCCAAGATCGGCACTTCCCGCTATGGTGTGGCCTCTCCCGGCCGGGATTCCCGGACCCTGTTCAGGCTCCTGGCACGGGGTGACGGGGCCTGTCTCGTGGAGGCCCGCCCCATCACCGGCCGGACGCACCAGATACGGGTTCATTTAGCGTACAGTGGGCTTCCGATCATCGGCGACTCCACCTATGGCGGCGAGCCGGCGTCGCGGATGATGCTCCACTGCCGTGCCATGGCGTTCAGCCGTGCTGACGGTCGGCTGGTCTCCATCCAGGCTCCCCCCGACCTCCCTTTCCGGGATGCCTGTTTACGGAATCGGATAGATATTCCTGGCGCCTGCTAGTGCCGCGCTCTGTTCCCTTACCGGGACCAGCTCACCCTGACGAAACTCTCCCCATGGCTCCAGTGGTAGTGGAGCTCTCCCTTGTGGGCCTTGTAGATTTCCCGCCCCAGTTTCTGGGCCAGCCGGTCCTCGGTGGTGGCCACGGTCAGGATATCTTTCTCCTGGCTGATTTCCATGATCCGGGCAAGGGGGTTCTTCCTGCGAGATGATGCTTCAATTTTCTTGATGGTGTTCAGGATCTGGTCCTCGTGTTCCATGAGGTAGGCGCCTGAAAAGGTGATGACTCCGCCGGGGTTGCTGTCGGCCATTCGCTGGCAGGCGGGGCAGACCGCCTGGGCAAGGCCCTTCACCGCGCTCGCTTTCTTCAACTCCTCCTCGTCCATGGTCCAGCGCTTGTTCTGGTAAAGGGCACCGCATTTCTTGCAGAGGCTCGACTCCCCCTCCTTCGGCAGGTAGACATCGGCGCTGCGGGTAGTCCGTTTCCCCTTCTCCTCCACTCCGGCCTTGTGGGTAGCCCGTGCCATAATTCCATCTCCTTTCCGTGAGACAGTTGTAATACAGTAAGTATACCACCCGTTATCGCCCCTGTCAGAGGTCTCATCTTCCGGCCACCTCCACCCGGTTCCGCCCTCCCTCCTTGGCCCGGTAGAGGGCCCGGTCCGCCGCATCCACCAGCTCCCGGGAACTCGCTCCATCCTCGGGGAACGTGGCGATGCCGATGCTTACGGTGAGGGCCCCCCCCGGCTGGGTGCCGCGGTGGGGGAAGGGGTACTCCGCCACGGCTCGCCGGAGCTTTTCGCCGGCAAGGAGGGCCAGGTCCCGTCCGGTCTCGGGCATGATGACCATGAACTCTTCGCCTCCATAGCGTGCCGCGATGTCGGACGTGCGGATACTGCTCCGGAAGACGGCGGCCGCCTCCGTCAGTACCTGGTCCCCCTGCAGGTGGCCGTGCCGGTCGTTGTACTGCTTGAAGAGGTCGATGTCGATCATGGCCAGGGAGCAGGGGCGCCGGTAGCGCCGGGCCCGGGCCAGCTCATGGTCGAGGCTGAGCCAGAACTGTCGCGGGTTGAAGAGTCCGGTGAGGGGGTCGGTGAAGGCTTCGCTGGCGGCGATCTCGTAGTTGCGTTTGAGGAAGTCGTAGTTCAGCTTCTGGGCCACCAGGCTGTGGGCCTTGAGGAGAAGCTCGCCTGTTTCCGCTGGCAGGGCGAAGAAGCCGTCGGCCCCGGCCTGGGCGCTCCTGATCCGTGCCGAGCGGTCGGGGAACGCGGCGGTGACGATGACCGGGATCTGCTTGCTCCGCTCGTGGGCCTTGAGCCGCAGGCAGACGTCGATCCCCCCCACCTCGGGGAGCGCCAGGCCGAGAACGCAGAGGTCGGGCGCGAGGGCTATCCCCTTGTCGAGGGCTTCGCGGCCGTCGGCAGCGGTGATGGTCTCGCACCCCTCGTCCCGCAACAGGGTGGAGAGGTTGTGCAGGACAGCAGGATCGGGGTCGGCCACCAGCACCCGCGGCGTCCGGGCCAGACGGGGAGGCAGACCTTTCTTGGGCAGGAGCACGGTGAAGGTGCTGCCGTGGCCTGCGCGGCTCGCCACGGAGATCTGTCCGCCGTGGAGCTCCACGAACCGCTTCACCAGGGCCAGTCCGACCCCCAGGCTGCCCGGTCCCGCCGCCAGCCCGCCC
>RHLS01000024.1 GCA_003712145.1 Desulfuromonadales bacterium
ACTCAAGATGGCTGCGTGACTCTTATCTTGTGTCCAAGGTACCGGGCGCGCTACACTTTTTGACTAGTCGCATCGGTCAAGACTACTTATGTATCGAGAGAATAAGACGAAAGAGCACCGTAAACTGACAGGCCAGCACATCAAACAATGAGCCAAACGCAGCCGCGTCTATCACGCACTGAGAAATGTGGTTTCTCTGCGGATACGTGATGATGAGTTGAAGCTGCCGCAGCGGATATGCCATCGGATGTAATCAGGAGTCGATTATGGCGTACTCCGGGCAGGCGGTAATTTGGGTGATTGCCGGAAGCTGTTTGCTGCTGCTGGCATACACCTGGTTTCAACGACGCAAGTCAGTGAATATTTGTCGATTGCTCATGACTTTAAATCAGGAGCAAGGAGGAAAAACAATGACGAGCTCACTCCTTTTTAACATAACCACCTTTGCATATCTGGTTTCCATGCTCTGTTTCTTCATTCATCTGGCATCACGTAATGAGCATGCCGGTACTGCCGGAAGCTATACTGCATTTGGCGGCCTGCTGGTACAGACCGTCGCTATCCTGCTCCGGTGGAAAGAATCCTATGATTTGGGGATGGGGCACGCCCCATTGTCTAACCTTTACGAATCGGTGGTTTTCTTCTCCTGGACCATCGTCCTCGCATTCGCCTTCATTGATTTCAAGTACCGCTATCGCGTCATCGGTGCATTCGTCATCCCTTTTGCCATGCTGGGCATGGCCTGGGGGCAGTTGAGCCTGGACAGCGGCATTCAGCCCCTGGTGCCGGCTTTGCAGAGCAACTGGCTTACCTACCATGTCATCACCTGCTTTCTCGGATATGCAGCTTTTGCGGTTGCCTGCGGTGTTTCCGTCATGTACCTGATTACAACCCGGGCGAGTATTGCCGCTAAAGGGAAACGAACCGGGATTCTTGCCATGTTTCCGCCGGACAGGGTCCTCGATGACATCAATTACAGGTCGATCATGGTGGGATTTCCGCTGTTGACGCTCGGGATTATCACCGGTGCCGCCTGGGCCAACTACGCCTGGGGCACTTACTGGAGCTGGGACCCGAAGGAGACCTGGTCGCTCATCGTCTGGTTTGTCTATGCGGCGTTCCTCCATGCCAGGTTGACGCGCGGCTGGGCCGGGCGAAGGGCTGCCTGGCTTTCGATAGGCGGTTTTGCTTCGACAATTTTCTGCTACCTGGGGGTCAACCTTCTCCTTTCAGGCCTGCACAGTTACGGAGGTAACTGATGTTGGCACGTCATTGTCTTGACAAACCGGCATAATCCCTCCACCATAAATCCGTCATTACCTCGATGAAAAGGAGCACAGGATGAACCAGTTCGACATAAGTTATCCCCAAACCGGGGACCAGCTTGTTGCCGCCCAGAATACCCTCATTCGCCAGGTCTACGCCTGGATGGGGATGGGCCTTCTCCTCACCGCCCTGATGGCTGTGGTCACACTCTCGTCTCCGGCTCTCCTGCAAGCCATCACCGGCAACCGGCTTCTCTTCTACGGCCTGATGTTCGGCGAGCTTGGCCTGGTTATCGCCCTTTCCGGTGCCATCAACCGGCTGAGCGCCGCCACGGCGACCATGCTGTTTCTCGTCTATTCGGCGCTGAACGGCATCACGTTCTCCATCATCTTCCTCGTCTATACCGCCGACTCCATCGCCTCCACCTTTCTTGTCACCGCCGGGATGTTCGGCGCCATGAGCGGCTACGGCTACATAACCAAGCGTGATCTTACCTCATGGGGGAGTTTTCTCTTCATGGGGCTGATCGGTGTGGTGATCGCCTCGATCGTCAACATCTTCGTCGGCAGCAGCAGGGTCTCCTGGATCATCTCGGCTATCGGGGTGATCGTCTTCACCGGGCTGACTGCCTACGACACATGGAAGATTAAGGCGATGGCGGCCCAGGGGGGCGGTAGGAAGCCGGCAATCATGGGGGCCCTCACCCTCTATCTGGACTTCATCAACCTTTTCCTCATGCTGCTCAGGCTCGGGGGGGACCGGCGCTAGCGTCCCGTCCGGATAATGGTGTTACCTGTCAACGAGGGGACGATGACCCAGAAAAAACAGCCTGACCATGGGGAAGAAGGAGTAGATATCCCTTTCGATCGGCTGGACCCGAATACCTTGGAGACCATGATCAAGGAGTTCGTCACGCGGGAGTGGGCGGACCTGAGTGATTTCGGCTATACGCTCGACGATAAGGTCGGGCAGGTCATGCAGCAACTGAGGGATAAGAAGGTGAAGGTGGTTTTCGATCTCCGGTCGGAAACCGGGAATATTGTCGCGTCATGAAAGTATGCGGGCCAGATCAAGAATCTGGCCCTTTTTCGTGTGTATTTCCGATGCGTAACGGTTTCCGCGCTTCCCTTCAGCCTTCCCCGATACATTTTCATCGGTTCGAGCAATTTTGTGCCCTGCCTGTGTTCAAGAAGATCACACGTAAATATTGATCAAAGCTCCTGTACGTCTTCTTTCTATTCTGTGAGACCTCACCGGGTCCACTCCAATCCTTACCCATTCACTGGAACGCTGGAATCCCAGGATCCTGTCTTCAGATATGAGGGATTCAAGAGCCGTATCATCGACCATGCCATAGGATCTGTCTTCATACTGAACACGTATCAGCACTGGAGCCGCCCTCCATTAAATTAAATACTGCCAATAGTATACCATGGCATATATTCGCGGCAAGAAAGGCGCGAATCAAATTACGGTAACTGACGTGTTGTGTCGTACCGATAGGGTATACTAGACAGTAGTGATTTCCGAAAGGGGCCTCTTTTGTGAGCGATCGATCAGAACGTCCCCATGCCCTGCCGGGCATTACCGTCGCCCTTGCCACCAACTGCGGCAGGCTCTACGTCACGGTGAACCGTGACCCGGTGAGTGGTCTGCCGGTGGAGATCTTCTGCCGCTTTGGCAAGGCTGGCGGCTGCGGCAGTGCCGTCATGGATGGCATGACGCAGATGATTTCCTGCGGACTTGCCGCCGGCATGTCGCCGGATCAGGTGGTGGGCGGTCTGCGGGGGATTTCGTGCCATCGGGGGCCGCACACCTGCATGGATGCGGTTGCCCGGGCGGTTGAGGCGGCAATGGGAACGCAGTATGATGACCTCTGACGCACGTGGTGATGGTGTTTGCCCAGGGAATTCGCTCGAACAGTGGAAGTGGCAGGAATGAATGGATGTCCGAGGAATTGCTGAATTCACATGGCCCGATGGTATTTTCTGGAGAAATGAGATGAAACTTGTGTCGTTCAACGTCAATGGGTTGCGCTCCCGCCTCCATCAACTCGAAGCCCTGATCGCCAGCCATCAGCCCGATATCATAGGCCTTCAGGAAACAAAGGTGCAGGATGCCGACTTTCCTGTCGCCGCCATTCAGGCTCTCGGTTACAAGGTCGCCTACCATGGCCAGAAGACACATCACGGGGTGGCGCTCCTCTCCCGGCAGGTGCCTCTCAGTGTCCAACCGGGTTTTCCCGGCGATGGCGACGAAGCCCAGAAGCGCTTCATCAGCGCTACGTTTACCCTTCCTTACGGACCGCCCCTGCAGGTCATCAACGGCTACTTTCCGCAGGGTGAGAGCCGCGACCACTCGGTCAAGTTTCCAGACAAGGAGCGCTTTTATGGGGAGATGCTGAAGCATCTGCAGACGGTCTGCGATCCCGCCGCTCCCCTGGTGGTGATGGGGGATTTCAACGTCGCTCCCGTTGACTCCGATATTGGCATTGGCGATGAAAATGCCAGGCGCTGGTTACGCACGGGCAAGACCTGTTTTCTCCCCGAAGAGCGGCAGTGGTTTGCCACGCTGCAGGCCTGGGGGCTGCACGACAGCTACCGGGTGCTGCACCCTGATGTTGCCGACCGCTTCAGCTGGTTCGATTACCGCAGCCGTGGTTTCGAGTCCGAGCCCAAACGCGGCCTGCGCATCGATCATATCCTGCTTACCCGGCCGCTGCTGGACAATTGCCACGCAGCCGGCATCGATTATGAGATCCGCGGCATGGAGAAGCCTTCCGATCATTGTCCGGTGTGGGTGGAGATGGATTTTGAGTAACGATTTTCTGCTCCGCTCATGTATCCCGCTACGAGGCCAGGAGTTGACAGGGCACAGTACGTTGCCTTCAAGACGCCGTCACAGGAAGGAGAAACTATGAGGGCCATCGGTTTTCTGCTCATTTCCCTCACCGCTGTCATGGCGGCAGGGTGTGCTTTTGTCGACGTCCCGCTCGTGAGGGCGCCTCAGCCCTTGGCGGAGCAGGTGCTGGAAGGGGAGGGAACGAAGAAGATTCTGATCGTCGACATCAGCGGCACCATCGGCGAGCAGGCCAAGGGGGGAGGTCTACTTGAAGGGGAAGCTCCTTCTACGGTCTCCCAGGTGCGGGAGTCGCTGAAGAAAGCAGAGCGTGATCCGAAGGTGGCTGGCCTGATCCTGAGGATTAATTCCCCAGGGGGGACCGTCACGGCCAGCGACATCATCCGCCACGATCTGCTCGAGTTCAAGAAGCGCCGAAATCTTCCGCTGTCTGCCTGCATCATGGGGATCGGCACATCGGGAGGCTATTACGTGGCCACCGCGTCCGACGAAATAACCGCCCATCCCACGGCCGTCACCGGCAGCATCGGGGTCCTGCTCCTGACCTTCAACGTGGAGGGGCTGATGGGCAAGATCGGCGTTGAGGTGAAGACCATCAAGTCAGGGGAGAGAAAGGATCTTCTTTCACCGTTCCGGCGTGCTAAACCGGACGAGGAGCGACTGGTGCAGGAGATCATCGATCAGTTTCATGGACGCTTCGTTGCGATGGTACAGGGGCGGCCCGGTAACAGGATTGCGCGCGAGGATCTGCTCAAGCTGGCGGATGGTCGCGTGTTCTCTGCCAGTGATGCCCTGAAGTCTGGCTTGATTGATCGTGTCGGCTACCTGGACGACGTCATCGCCTCGATGCGCGAGCGGATTGGCGATCCCGATGCCCGGGTGGTTGCCTACTTTCGACCCGGCAGTTACAAGGGGAGCATTTATGCCGGGTCGGCCGACGAGCCTGCCATGATGGAATTCCTGGGTGGATTTGATGCGCTCGGTGGGAGCCAGTTCATGTATCTTTGGAAACCGTAGCTGGAATAGCAGACAGGGTTGCCCATACACAGTGCCATGACGCAAAAGTCCCTTCTAAAATGCGCCGCTGGAGTTCTCGTCGCACTAGCCCTTGCTGCGGCTGCGGCGGCCATCCTCATTCCCCGCCTGCTGGACCTGGAGGCCTACAGGGGCCAGATCCTCTCCGTGGCACGGAAATCCCTGAGCCGACCGGTCTCCTGCCAGTCAGCCTCCATTTCCTGGCATTTCGGCCCCATATTCTCTTTCACGGGGATCGTGATTGACGATAAAACCGGAGGGAAGCCCCTTTTGACGGCGGACCGGCTCAGCTTCAGCCTTGACCTCCTTCCCCTGCTCCACAAGCAGGTGCGCCTGCAGGGAATAGAAATGGAGCGGCCGGTGCTCGAACTCTCCAGGGACGAAGCGGGACTCCTGAACATCTCCGACCTGTTCACGGCAAAGCCCTCGGGGAGCGACGTCCAGATCAGGGCCGTCCGGATACGAAGGGGGCTGATCCGCTTCAGGGACCGCTTTATGGATCCAGCCGGCCTGACCACCACCCTGGAGAACCTGGAGTTGAACGTGAGCAGCCTGGCCCGGGGGACGACCTCGGACGTCAAGCTCTCTACCCTCATCCCTGAAAGTGCCGGGGGGGCGGAGCTCTCCCTCTCGGGCACCGTCCGCATCCCGTCGGCGGGAAAGCCGCTGGGGGACGCGAAGGTCGACCTTGCCCTTGCCGCGAAGAAACTTGATGCCGGCCGCTACTGGCCTTACTACGGGCGTTATCTCCCCTTTGAGAGGGTCCGCGGGTACCTGGACCTGGAAGGGGATATCAGGGGGAGCCTGGCAGAGTTCACCACGAAGGGGAGTCTCAGGGTCAGGGACCTCCGCCTCCATTACCCCCAGGTCTTCCACGCGACTCTTGAGCCCAAGGAGCTGCAGCTCACCTGCGACGTGGGGTACGACCCCCGCAGGTTCACGGTGAATTCCCTGGACCTGACGCTGGACGGGCTCCGGATCCAGGGGAGTTGCGCCCTAGAGGACATGCATACCAGTGACCCCCGCATCCGGGCCCGCGCCACCACGTCATCCTTTGCCCTGGAGGAGTTTCGCCGCTACATCCCCTTCGGTGTCATCCCCCGGGATACTGCCGATTTCATCGAACAGCGCATCAAGGGGGGGGTCTTCAGGCTGGAGGAAGGAAAAGTGGACGGCAGGTTGAGCCAACTGCGCCACATGGAGTCGGGGAACAACGCCGCCGCCCTGTTCGTCCGCGCCCGGGTGGACAAGGGGGTGCTGACCCTCGGCCCGCAGGTCCCGGAGTTGAGCGCCATCAGCGGTGAACTGGAGATGAAGGGGACGGACTTCGCCCTGCATCGCATGACCGGCACATTCGGCAGCTCACCCTTTACCCTGGAGGGGAAGATCGCCGGCTACCCCCTTGACACCCCGTCGGAGTATCCGGCGACCATCACCATGACCCCAACGCCGGCGGAAGTGGCCTGGCTCTTCCGGAGGGAGGATCCCCGAACCCTCCCCTTCAGCGGCCCGTCAACCCTTGCCCTGTCGGGCACGGGGACTGCCGCCGATTACCGGATCACCGGCTCGTGGGACCTCTCCCGGGCGGCGTATCGGATTCCGCGCCTGGTGGACAAGCCCGCCGGGCTTACGAACCGGGTTGCATTCAGCGGCAGCCTCGGGAAGAGCGAAGCACGGCTCACGGAGCTTCACTACGTGCTTCCCCCCCTGGACCTGACGGCCAACGCCACCTATCGGTATGAGGGGGAGGCCCCCCTGACCTTTGCCATTAGCACCAACCAGTTCATGCTGTCCCAGGCTCTGCCCCTCTTCCCCGAGTTGAATACCTTCCACCCCGGCGGGAAGCTGCATGTTGATATCACCGGGAAGGGGAATCCCGCACAAGGGGACACCGTCAGGGTGAAAGGGGCACTCTCCCTGGCCGGGTTCTCCCTGCGGCCGCCGGAGCAGATAGCAGCGGCGAGCGGTATTGACGGGACGATCGATTTTACGGAATCTTCCCTGGAAACCGGGCAACTGACCGGCAGGGTGGGGGATACGAGCATCACCCTCAAGGGGAGTGTGGCGAATTTCTCCGATCCGGCCGTGGCTCTGGCCTTCGCATCCCCCCTCCTGCACCTGAAGGACCTGGGCTTCCATGCCCCGGGGGACGTTCCGCAGGTGAAAGACCTTTCCGGCACCATCAACCTTAAGAAGGGGAACCTGACCATCGGGTCCCTGTCAGGGGAGGTGGAACGCACCCCCTTCACAGTGCAGGGGGAGGTCCAGGACCTGCATAACCCGAAGATCACCCTTAGGGTGGATCTCCCCTCTGTGAGGGTGGAGGACCTGGAGCCACTGACGCGGCTCAAACGGGCTGGCACGGACACGAAATCCCCCGGCGTCGTGGCGCTGCAGGCGCGGGTAACGGCCGGGAAGGGGAGTTTCAGGGACATCACCTTCGAGAAACTCGCTACGGATCTTTCCCTGGATAACGACCGGCTGGATATCCGGTCAATGGATGTGACCATGTTCGGCGGCAAAGTTGCCGGCAGCGGGAAAGCCGATTTCGCCGCTGCGGGGGGGCCGCTGTACCAGGCAACATTCAGCCTGGACCAAGTGGACGCGGCACGGCTCCTGACGCTGGCAGGAAGAGAGGATAAGATCACCGGGCGCCTGTCTGCGGAAGGGGAGCTGAGCGCCCGAGGGAGCCATCGGGAACAGTTGAAGAAAACAGTCCGGGGAGGGGCGGACATAACCCTGTCAGAGGGGACGATCTCCTCTCCCGCATCCGCCGGCCAGGGGAATGGGGGGGGAATCCCCCTCAAGGAACTCCAGGCACACCTCTACTACACTGGCAAGGTGCTCGAGATCCCTTCGGCACGGATCGAAGCCTTCGGCGGCGTCACCTACGGCTACGGGACGGCCGACTTCCGTCCTTCCGACGGGCCCCACTACACAGCCAGCTGCCAGATGGAGTCCATCGATGCCGCGAACCTGTTCAGTGCATTAGGCGTGACAAAGGATATAACCGGCCGCATGACCCTCCTGGCGGACCTGACCGCCAGGGGAGACAGCGGGACAATGCTGAAAAAATCCCTCCAGGGTTCCCTGGGAATAGAGCTGGAGAAGGGGGTCATCAATAAATTCATGTTCCTCTCCAAGGTGTTTTCCATCCTCAATGTCTCTCAACTGCTGGATTTCCGGTTGCCTGACATGGTGAGCTCCGGGATGCCCTACGACCGCATCGCCGGGGGCTTCTCGTTTAATGAAGGGAGCGCTGTGACCAATAACCTGTTCATGAAAAGCACGTCCATAAACGTGACGGTCGTGGGGAAATCGGACCTCGTCAAGGAGGAACTCGATGTAAAGGTGGGAGTGCAGCCCCTTCAGACCGTCGGCAAGTTCGTGCGACACCTTCCCGTTATTGGGTGGATCCTGACCGGCGGGGACAAGAGTTTCCTGGTCACCTTTTACGAGGCACGGGGGCCCTGGAACAATCCGACGGTCACGGCAATCCCGGTCACGTCCCTGTCCCAGGGCGTTTTCAATATCTTCAAAAGGACCTTTTCCCTTCCGGACAAGCTGATCACCGATCCACGCGGGGTCTTCATGGATAAATGACCGGCGCTCCGTCTGCTTATTCCAACTGGATGGGGGCCATGGGACGAAAGGAATCGAATCAGGCCAGGCTGCACTTGATGAAAGAAAACACAGTTATGTCCATGGCCAAAGCAGAATTGCATTGAAAATTTGAACCATGAATGGAAATATCATCCAGGGATCGGTCACAGATTCAACCCCAAGTCCGACAGGCTCTTCGACTTTTGCGTCAGCATGCAGAATATCTGTGCTCATTCCTCATCCTCAATCTTCCGAGAAGGAGTAGATAATTTATCGTGGGTATTTTATCCTCAGTCCGCACACAATTGATATTAAGCCTAAACTTCTGCCTTATTCTTGTATTGTTCCTGGTAACCACCGTCCGGGCCCAGGAGCAATTCGTCACGTATCCCCTTTTGCCGTCCGGGTACTCTTCCATAAAAGTCTTTGACCGACAGGGACGGTTCGCGGGCCGGTTACTGCCCGATAAACGATACTGGGTTTCCATTGACCGCATTCCCCTTTTCCTTCAGAAAGCCGTCGTGGCTGTGGAAGACGCTCGGTTTTATGAGCATGGAGGAATCGATGTCCGGGGGATTGCCCGGGCACTGGTGAAGGATGTGGTGAAAGGGCGGCTGGCCGAAGGGGGTTCGACCATCACCCAGCAGCTGATCAAGAATAAGCATCTTTCCGGGGAGAAGACCATCGAACGGAAGCTCGAAGAAGCCCGGATGGCCATGGAGTATGAAAAGAAATACACCAAGAAGCAGATCCTGGAGATGTATTTCAACGAAATCTACTATGGGAATGGTGCCTGGGGCATTGCACAGGCAGCCCGGCTCTATTTCGATAAAGCCCCGGAGGAACTGACCGACGCCGAATGCGCCCTGTTGGCCGGTGTGCCGAAAAACCCGGGTCGCTACAACCCGTTGGGGGAGTCGGCCAAGGTTACGGGACGGAGGGATGTGGTCCTCAAGCGCATGGAGGACCTGAAGATGATCACTGCCCGGCAGAAACAAAAGCTGAGAACCCGTTCGGTATCAGTGATACAGCCCGGGCAGGCTCCGCATTACCTGGCCCATATCCGGAACAAGCTGATCGAACGCTACGGGCAACAGATCATCGATCAGGGCGGACTGGAAGTGACCGCGGCCATGGATCTGAACCTGCAGAAGTTGGCGGAAAAAACCCTGCGTGAAGGGGTCAAACGGATTTCCCCCGAGCTTCAGGGGGCACTGGTCTCCCTTGACTCCGCCACGGGGGATGTTCTCGCGGCGGTAGGCAGCGTTGATTTCACGAAGAGTTCCTATGACCGCGCCTTCCTTGCCAGGCGCCAGCCCGGATCGGCCATCAAGCCGCTGATATTCGCCGCGGCATTGGAAAAGGGGATTACCGCGGCAAGTCTTTGGGATGATACACCGGCAACGTACAACAGGGGGAACAACCAGGTCTGGAAGCCCCTCAACTATGGCAGGGAGCAGTATGGGGAGCTTACCCTGAGGCAGGCCCTGGCATACTCGAACAATGTCATTACGGTGAAGGTGCTGGAGTCGATCGGAGTCCCGTATTTCGTCGAGTTTGCCCGGAATCTGGGCCTGTCGTTACGGACACCCAATGACCTTTCCCTGGCCCTCGGGACCGAGGAGGTCACCCTGCATGATCTCGTAACGGCATACGCGCCCTTGGCCAACGGGGGGCTCAGGCCCGAATCGAGAACCATTCTTCGTATCTACGACAAGAATCGTCGCGACTGGACTGAAAATCCGCCGGCCGTCGCCCCGGCACTTTCTCCAGCTGCCGCCTTTATAACGACTCGGATGCTGAAGGATGTCATGGTGTATGGTACCGCCAAGTCTCTGAAAAAGTTTAGCCAGGAACGGCCGTCCGCCGGAAAGACCGGTACCACCGATGATTATCGTGATGCCTGGTTTGTCGGCTATACCCCTCAGGTAATTACTGGCATCTGGGTCGGCTATGACAAGCCCAAGCCGGGGGGAAAAGGTTTTACCGGAGGGGCAGTCGCTGCCCCGATCTGGGAACGGTTCATGCGCCCGGCTCTGGCGGCCAAGCCGGTCGTCGATTTTCCGAAACCGGAGACAGTCGTTTCCGTTTCCATCGATCCAGGCACCGGCTTCCTGGCCAATTCGGACTGCCCGGAAAAGCGGGACGAATTCTTTGTTGCGGGAACCCAGCCGACCGAGAACTGCCCCAAGCATGGCGGTGCACCCGTCAACCCTGCATCTGTGGTTCTGCCACCGCCGGATGCCGAGGGACAGGAGTCTGACACGGTTCCCTGAGGCTTCTTTCCGTGACCGAATGCCAGGCACATCCATAGGCGAACAGCCATGAGACCATCCCTCAAATACTGGATCTTCATCCTTGGAATCGCATCCATCATATTCGGGGTGATCCTTGCCAGCGTTGCCGGTTCCTGGCTGACCCTCACCCCTGACGAGCAGTCTGTTGTCGCGGGTCTTACCGCCAGGATTCTCCCCTTTCCGCTGATGGGGGCGTTTGTCCTCGTGGCGGTCATCGGCGGCCTGGTCAGCCTCCTTTTTCGCTACTATATCATTCCCATTCTGCAGATGGCGGAATCAACCCAACTGATTTCCCTGGTCAATCCCGACTACCGGATCCAACCGACAGGGGCCCGTGAGGTCGCCCGTCTGGCCGAGGTCATCAATACCACGGCCGATGCCTATCAGAAGCTGCGGACCGAGGTGGATGCCACTATCCGCTCGGCCCAGGCCGATCTGAAGGAAGAACGCAACCGGTTCGCGGCGCTGATGTCGGAACTGCCGGCGGGAGTGCTGGTCTGCAACACCGACGGCCAGATCCTCCTGTACAACCAGCAGGCCCAGACGCTCCTGCACCCCCCGAATCGGGGAAAAATCTCCGAAGCCGGGGAGGGGGGCTGGATCGGCCTGGGACGGTCGGTGTTCGGGGTGCTGCAGCGCGAACCGATCGTGCATGGCCTGAAACTGCTGCGGCAGGCGGTTTCAATGGGGCAGGCCGCGCCGACCACGAGGTTCATGATGACCCTCACCGGCGGGCGTTGCCTGAGGGTGACGATGGCGCCGGTCTTCAGCTTCCGCTGCGAGGTGCATGAGGAGTGTCTCCAGTGCGAACGGCGGCAGATGACAGGGCTGGTCCTGACCCTTGAGGATATGACGCCGCGGATCGAGGCCGACACCCGCCGCGACATGCTGGTCCAGTCGATGACCGGTGAGTTGCAGGCGGGCTTGGAGGAGATCCGTCGCTCAACGGTCTCCCTTCTTGCCGAGACTGAGTTGAAGCCGGAGCAGCTCAAAGGCTACCGCACCATCATCGACGTGGTTTCCTCGTCCCTGCAGCAGCAGGTGGCCCAGGCCCGGGACGAGTATGCCCTGCATCTGCAGGCTCTCAGTAAGGATGAGGACGTCCTGGCGGAAAACCTCCTGGAGGTGGTGAGGAGGAACATCGGGGAGCGTATGGCCGTCGTTGTCGAATGCAGAGCGGATAACAAGTTGTGGCTGAAGCTCGACAGCTACGCTATGGTGCAGGCGATCACGCAGCTGGCCGGTCTGCTCAAATCCCACGCCTCGCTGGCGGAGCTTCGCATCAGGCTGTACAGATCCGGTGAGGAGACGGCGACCCTCGATATCGCCTGGCCCGACTGCCCGGCGCCGGCGGAGCTCATCGCCACCTGGCAGGAGTTACCCCTGACCTCCGACACCCGGGGGGGCATTCTCAGCATCGGCGATCTCATGGCCCGGATCGGCGGTGCCATTACCGCGGATTGCAGCGCACATCAGTCGTGCCGGGGGGTCCGCATCGATTTCTCCACCATGCCCGCCCTGATTCGGGATGATCTGGCTCCGCCCCAGGGCCCCCGGCCGGTCTACTATGAATTCGATCTCTTCAACCAGCGTGGCCTGCGGGAGCTCGGCAAGCAACCCCTGCGCAAGCTGACGTACGTGGTTTTCGACACCGAGACCACCGGCCTGAACCCCTCCCAGGGGGATGAAATCATCCAGATCGGCGCGGTCCGCATTGTCAACGGCCGAATCCTCGAGGACGAGGTCATCGACCAGTTGATCGATCCGAAGCGGTCAGTGCCTGAAGTGTCTGTGGCGATACACGGCATCACCCCCGACATGGTGGCCGGCCAGCCGACCATCGAGCAGGTACTGCCGCACTTTCACCGTTTTGTCGAAGGGGCGGTGCTGGTGGCCCATAACGCCGCCTTCGACATGCGCTGCCTGCAGCTCAAGGAGCGCCAGACCGGTGTGCGCTTTGACAATCCGGTTCTCGATACGCTGCTCCTCTCCTCGGTGATCCATCCCCACCAGGAGACACACTCCCTTGAAGGCATCGCCAAGCGCTTGAGTCTCACCATCGTCGGCCGGCACACCGCCCTCGGCGATGCCCTTGTCACCGCCGAAGTCCTCCTCAAGCTGATCCCCCTGCTGGAATCCCGGGGTATCGTGACGCTGGAGGACGCCCTTGCAGCTTCGATCAATTCGCCCTATGCCAGGCTCAACTACACCTAGTCTCCATGACCGGGACCAGGGTTGCCGGAGTCGGCCGGTGGAGGCATCTCATCATCAAGAGTAAAGGAGATCTGAGATCATGAATGTCCTGGTTGATCTATGCATCGTGCCGATCGGTGTCGGCGTTTCCCTGTCCCCGTACATCGCTGCGTGTGAAAAGGTGCTTGCGGCTGCCGGCCTGAAGACATCGCTGCATTCCTATGGCACGAATATCGAGGGGGAGTGGGATGCCGTGTTCGCGGCGGTCAAGAGCTGTCATGAGGCGGTGCACGAGATGGGGGCGCCACGCATTACCACCACCATCAAGCTCGGCACACGGACGGACCGTGTCCAGACGATGGAAGACAAAGTAAGGAGTGTGAAGGATAAACTCAACTCCAGATCATGAGGCCCCCCTGACGCCATGGACCGCTCGTCCCGCAATCGACTTACCGAAAAACTCCTCCCTCAGTTTGCAGGAGACACCCTGTTTGACGCTGTCGCCCGGGCGGTCTGTCGAGCCGGCTGCCTGCCGCGCAAGGAGCTTTACGAAGCATGGGAGGTCGCCCGGCGGGTGCGACGGCGCTACCGGGGGGGGCGGATAGTGGATCTTGCCTGCGGTCATGGTCTGCTGGCGCAGATCCTCCTGCTTCTTGACGACAGTTCTCCGCTGGCTCTGGCCGTTGACCTGCAGATTCCGAGGAGTGCCGCAACCCTTGCGTTATCATTGGTCGATAGCTGGCCGCGTCTGGAGGACCGGATCCAGTTTGTCGAGGCGGACCTGAGGGACGTCCTGTTGCATCATGATGACGTGATTGTTTCTGCGCACGCCTGTGGTGGGCTGACCGACCTGGTTCTCGATCGGGCAGTCGAGGTCGGGGCCAAGGTGGCCGTTCTGCCCTGTTGCCACGACCTCAAGGATGCCGATCTGGGGGGGCTGCAGGGGTGGCTGGAAGGTCCGCTGGCAATGGATGTTGTCCGCGTGGCCCGCCTCCGCTCGCATGGGTACAAGGTGTTAACTCAGCATATACCGGGGGATATCACGCCGAAAAACAGACTGCTGATGGCGGAGCCCCTGGCGCGCGCGGCGGCCAATAAATACTAGCTCTCAGTCCGTATCGGCGAGTCTGGCCGACTCCAGAATTGTCGCGTATTTTCAACTAGTTCTACCGGTAGCTGGGGCTGTTGTTGGGTACACCGCGATATTTTGAGTGCTGTCGATCATCAAATCCCTTGCAAAATGGATAGTTGCAGTTATAGTAACCGCAGAATCCCATAAACAGGAGGGTTATATGACTAAAGCAGAACTCGTGGACGCCGTAGCAAAATCCGCAGAACTCACCAAGGCCGCTGCCGACAAAGTGGTCAACGGAGTGATCGAGGCAGTGACCGCTGCTCTCGCCAAGGGCGACAAGGTAACGCTGGTCGGTTTCGGCAGCTTCGAGGTATCCACCCGCCAAGCCCGCACCGGCCGCAACCCCCAGACCGGCAAGGAGATCAAGATTGCTGCCTCCAAGGTCCCCAAGTTCCGTCCGGGCAAAGCTCTCAAGGACGCTGTGGCCGGACCCAAGAAAAAGAAGTAAACGGTTTTTCCCCATCGGCAGCAGGAAAGCCCTTCGTGCGCATCACGTGGGGCTTTCTTGTTGCTGCATGCCTGTTACCGATCGCTTGCGGGGATGCGGTAGAGCAGCGTGTCGCCCGTTTCTGTCGCACCTTCGAGAACCACCTTCCCATCGGGTTCGACCACATGGACGGGCCGGGCGGTGAAGTCAAGCCACCGTAGGTCGAGACGGCTGCTGAGCGCGCGTCGCTTCGTGGTTACGAGTTCATGAAGCTCCCGGCGCTGGGACTGCCGCAGCCCATATTCGCTCTGGCGCCCGAAGCCGTTGCCCCGCGGTATGAAAGGCAGGATGCTCAGTCGCCGCACCCTGTGCTCGAGACAGAAATCGATCATCCATTCCACGACCCATGTGCCGCCCGCTATGACGGTGGTCTGGACAGAGGTGGAAACGCCGGCAGCGATGAGACGGCGCAGATTGCCCGTGGTGTGATCGAAGGCCTCAATGCCGACGATGGTGTTGTGGTGCTCGCGGTCGCCGTGAAGACTGACCTTGACCTGGGTACCTGTCGCCCGGAGGAACGGTAATAACGCATCGGGGAGCGTGATGGCGTTGGTGGTGATCTTCGTTTTTGCTCCCCGTGCATGGGCATAGGCGAGCAGTTGCGGCAGGGAAGGGTGGATGGTGGGTTCGCCTCCGCAGAAATGGATGCTCTTTACTCCGTGGGACAGGAGCCAGTCGAGGCGGTGCATGAGGGCTTCAGCGGGCTGATGGACGCCGGCCGGCGGAGCGAGGCAAAAGCCGCAGCGGGCGTTGCAGGAACGGGTGACTCGAAAGCAGATTGCCGGGGGGAGCTTGACGGACATGGCCGGGTCTCCGGGGTGTTTCAGCGACGGCACTCGGCGAGCATGTTGCAGAACAGAAGCCCCTGCTCGATGGCGTCGTCCAGCGCCACATGGCTGTGGGGGAGGGCATCGAACCACCGCTTGGGCATGGTCCGCTTGGAGATGTGCTGGTACTCCTTGCCGAGCATCACCATGGCCATGGTCTTGATGTCGAGCGCCGAGAAGCTGAAGGGGCTGCGGCCCGCGAAGCGCATCAGGTACCAATAGACGAACATGAAATCGAAGGCTGCCGGGTAGCCGACGAATACGGGCTTGGCGGGCAGTGCATCGAGCCACTCCACGAAGTCGGCCATCGCCCCGGCTGGCGCGCGAAGGTCCTGACGACAGGCCTTCCAGGCCTCGGGATGTTTGGCCCACCATGACATGGTGTCGGGATGGCCGGATGCTCCGGGAAGGAGTTCCAGGTTTGCCGAAAACGTTGAGACAAGGGTCTTGTCGGCCATAAACGCTGCGGACCCTAAACTCAGCATCGAGTGCGGACCGGGGATCGGGCCATCCACCTCGACGTCAGTGCTGACATAGATCTCACTCATACCGGTTGTGTCCCCCTGGCCGCGAGACGCTCATGCATCCAGCGTGTTACGGCGGTGCGCCCGCGCTTGACCAGTGCCGTGCTCCAGTCCTTGCACCGCGGTGGTGGTGGCAAACGGCGCAGGTCTGATGTGCACAAGAGCCTGGTGTACCGCGCTACTTCGGTCTCACCCGACCTGCTGGCGTCAAAGCCGAGCCACACCACCCGTCCCGCCGATACCTCCGGCAGCCACGGTGCCCAGCGTCCGATGGTCGCGACGGTGCCCCACCCGCAGGTGGCCAGCGACAGTGCATCGAACAGCCCCTCCACGAGGATCAGCGGATCTTCGCGCCAGCCGCCCAGCAGGCTGACCGTGCCGCCGCCGGGTCCGACCGTGAGCATCTTGTTCTGGCCGCGCACGACGTGCAGGTATCGCCCATGCACCGCCACCAGCGTGTCCTTCTCGTCCCGCATTGCCACGAGAACAGCAGGCCGTCCGCCGAAGTCCCTGTCGAAACGCACACCAGCGGCATCGGCGACGTTCCGGGGTATCCCCCTGCGCTCGACGTAGGACTCTCCGGGGGTTCCGGCAAGAGGCTCGGCGCGAGCGAGTCGTTCCCCGGGACCTTCCCCTGTTCCCGGCATGCATGGCGAGTCATCGAAGTGCTGCACTCAGCTCTCTCCTATCCATTGAGCGAGGCGATCAGCCCGTCTGTTCGAAGCAATCAAACCAAGCGATTGTGATCCACTGGTAATGCTCAGTCTATCGGGAAACCATCAGAAATCAATGACGCACAGGGCATGCTTGTGGTAAATTGGCCGACCAGCCACACCGCCACCGACACTATCGTCAGTATGGTCCGTGACAGATCTGAATGTATCCCCGTGCCGTTTGATTTGGATTTCGGTCGGATTCAGAATCTCTGGAATATAAACCATGTACAGGAGGAGAGGTAATGCCGGATAATCTGTTGATTCCGTCTGTCGATCTGCGGATCGGATCGCTGGAGGAATATAACCGCAGAAAGAAACTGAAGGCAGGGCAGCCCCGTCAAAAGGAGAAAAAGCCGCCGTGCATAACCATTTCGCGGGAGTTTGGCTGCGAAGCCTATCCCGTGGCGGAACATCTGCGCGAGCTGATGATCCGGAAGACCGGCGAGGAATGGCTGCTGATGGATAAGGCCCTGCTGGAAGAGGTGGCCCGGCGCCACAATATCTCGGAGGAAGTGCTGCGTGAACTGGGGGAGAAAAACCGTATCCTGAATGAAGTGTTCGCTACCTTTTCGGCGCGATGGAAAAGCGAAAGGGATCATTTCCGCCTATTGTGCAGCCATATCCTTTCCCTGGGAGAGCAGGGTAACGTCATCATTGTCGGCCGGGGCAGTGCGATCGTCACCCGGCACCTTGAGAACTGTTTTCATTTCAGACTGTTTGCCTCACAGGCGTTCAAGGCTGCGTCCATATCCCGCCGGCTGAACATGTCGCCCGAGGACGCCGAGACATTTGTCGAAAAAAGGCAGAAGCATCGCGATCATTTTACGAGCGATTTTCTCGGTTACGATGCCAAAGATGTGAACCTTTACCACATGCTCTTCAATAACGACAAAATCGTGCCTGAAAAAATCGCCATGACGATTGCCGACTATGTAACGTCCGAGTGATACTCTTCGCGTTGCCGGCAGCCGTTCATGTTCCGGGCGCATCGGGCGTCATGATGTCCGCAGAAGGGCGCAGCGTCCGGCACCCAGAAGGGCGGTGCGATCATTGAGGATGACCCGTACCGGTATGGTTTCAAGCAGCGGGCTCAGTCGCCCCTTGGCTGTGAAAGCCACCATGAAGGTGGGGCGTTTCAGCAGGTCGATGATCTTGGGTGCAATGCCACCCCCCACGTAGATTCCGCCGGTGGCCAGGTAGCGCAGGGCGCTGTTTCCCGCTTCGGCTCCGTACAGGGAGACGAACAGCTCCAGGACCTGGCCGCAGAGCGGGCAGCTGCCGTCCAGCGCTGCTTTTGAAATGGCGGCCGAGGGGTCGCCCTGGCGCATCTCCTCGGCCACGGCTGGTGTTTCCGGCAGGTGGCGGGTGTCGCGGAGGAAACGGTATATGTTGCGCAGCCCCGGCCCGGAAACCACCCGCTCGCTGCTGACCCGGCCGTGCTCGGCACGCAGATAGAGGAGGAGGTCTGCCTCCAGTTCGTTGCGGGGGGCGAAGTCGGCATGCCCTGCTTCGCTGGGGAGCGGCCGGTGGGCGGAGCCGTCCCAGTAGGCCAGGGCTTCGCCCAGTCCGGTGCCGGCCGAAATGATGGCGATGGTGCCGGTAGGGTCGGGGGTTCCCGGGTTGAGAACTGACAGGTCTTTTTCGCCAAGAAGATCGATGCCGTAGGCATTGGCCTCGAGATCGTTGATGAGGTACACCGTCGGGAGCGCCAAGGCACTGGCAAGCTCGGAGGCCTCGATGCTCCAGGGGAGGTTCGGAGTCCGGACCCGACCCTCCCGAACCGGTCCGGCAATGCCGAAACAGGCCCGATCCGCAGCCAATCGGTGCTCTGCGGCAAAGCGTGCAACGATCTCAACGAGGCTTCCCGACTCCTTGCTCGGGAAGCGCCCTTCCGCCATCGGTGACAGGTTCCCCCCATCAGCCCTGAAGTAAGCCAGCCGGGTCGATGTACCGCCGATATCTCCTGCCAGTATCTTCATGCTGTCTCCTCTTTCTCATGGACGGAACACGAAGTCTGAAGTGCTTTCGTCACAAACTCGGGCGATGCCCTGATGGCACAATTCTGACCGCGCTGGGGCAAAAGTCAACTCAAGTCGGCACCCATCTGGTATGATCTGAAACCTGACCCTTTCCCTCGAAAGTTTTCAGCAGGTGACTTGTGCAGCGTCGTTGGATTGTGGCGCCGATTGGGCATGATATACTGAAGCAGGCTCAGGGTGAACACAACGGACCGTCATCGTCGGAGAGGAGTCCATTCATGAAGAAGCTGGTACTGCTGCGCCATGGGGAGAGCGTCTGGAATCGGGAGAACCGTTTCACCGGCTGGACCGACGTGGTGCTGAGCGAGCAGGGAATCGGGGAGGCCATTGCCGCGGGAAAACTGCTGGCCCGCGAGGGATTCGTCTTCGATGTGGCATTCACCTCGGTCCTGAAGAGGGCCATCAAGACCCTCTGGCTCGTGCTGGAAGAGATGGACCTGATGTGGATTCCCGAATACCGGCACTGGCGGCTCAACGAACGCCACTACGGGGCGCTGCAGGGGCTCAACAAGGCGGAAACCGCCGAGCGCCATGGCATGGACCAGGTGATGCTCTGGCGTCGCAGCTACGATGTGCCTCCCCCGGAGCTCACCCGCGACGACCCCCGCTATCCGGGCAGGGATCCCCGCTATGCCGGCCTGAAACCGGCGGAGGTTCCAGTCACCGAGTCCCTCAAGGAGACGGTTGCCCGGTTTCTCCCGTACTGGCACGAGACCATTGCCCCGGCGGTCCGGTCTGGTGACCGGGTCATCATCGCCGCCCACGGCAACAGTCTGCGGGCGCTGGTCAAATATCTCGACAACGTGTCGGACGACGAGATCGTCGGGCTCAACATTCCCACTGGGATTCCCCTCGTCTATGAGCTGGAGGACGACCTGCGCCCCATCCGCAGCTACTACCTCGGTGATGCTGAGGCTGCTGCCGCAGCCGCCCGGGCCGTGGCTGAACAGCTGAAGAAGTGAGAAGTTAAGGAACATCCCCGCCAATGCTGACAATTCCCCCTGAAACGATGCTGAAGGCAGCGTTGCCGTTTACCCCGTGCTGAGAGTCGTAACTCCGCTCCAGGAACGTAAGGGTATTCTTCCTGTCGATCAGCACAAGGGTTGAGGAGCGGGTTCCGTAGTCGGTGCCCTCGATGAAGAGTGGCGATAGAAGTCGCTCCCGCTCAATACCGACGCCGGTGTCGGGTAGCAGATGGTCGGGGAAGGGGTGAGGGTCCCCAAGGGCTTCGAACAGCGCTTCAGTGTCAGGCGGGTTGCGGTCGAGAAGGCATTCCAGGCGGTCCTTTGCTGCCTGAACCTTCGGCCACGGGGTGTCGAGCAGGTGATTGCTCAGGCCGTGGATGCCGGGGGGGACAGGACCTGAGACGCCTCCCCGATTGGAGAAGTAGAAGAGACGCCCCCTGTCGCCAAACAGCAGGTTGAACCCGCCATACCCTGCGCCATCCCGCCGAAGGGTTTCCAGGTATTCCGCCGGCGTAGTCATCCCCGTAAGAAAATCGGCAACCAGTTGTCCCCGTGACCGCGGGTTCGGTGGTTGGAAGGTGGGGTCACGGTAATTGGTGACAGCCGCCAGCCGGCCTGTCGTCGTTACTCCCAGCCAGGTTCCGCCCGCCTGCAGATCGCGGCCGGCGAGGACCTGGGGGGCATCGTCCCACAATCCAGCCGGCGCGGTCGGACGGTTGAAGTACTCGTCACGGTTTGCCGCAACGATGAGCTTGTACGTGGGGTGGCAATCCAGGGCTACGACGATCAGGCACATGAAGAGATCCTTGGCTCGCAAACGACAGGTTTCACGGGTGTGGCGGAGTGAACACGTCCGCATGGTGGTATACTGTAGCGCAAAGATCACGACAGGAGCAAGACGCGATGACAGACCATGCGACAACGGATAGCGCCCCGGACGAACTCTGCATCAATACCATCCGGTTCCTGGCGGTCGATGCCATCCAGAAGGCCAACAGCGGTCATCCCGGGTTGCCCATGGGTGCGGCGCCCATGGCGTACGTCCTCTGGGACCGGTTCCTGCGGCATAACCCCGCCAACCCCGCCTGGTTCGACCGGGATCGTTTCGTCCTCTCCGCCGGACACGGCTCCATGCTTCTCTACAGCCTCCTCCACCTGACCGGTTACGACCTTTCCCTTGATGAACTCCAGCGGTTCCGGCAGTGGGGGAGCCGGACCCCCGGTCACCCCGAGCGGGGCCATGCGCCGGGGGTGGAGACCACAACCGGCCCCCTCGGCCAGGGGGTTGGCAACGCGGTTGGGATGGCCATGGCCGAGGCGCATCTGGCGGCCCGTTACAATCGACCGGGTCACGATATAGTCAGTCATTACACCTACTGCCTGGCCGGCGACGGGGACCTGATGGAAGGGGTGGCTGCGGAAGCCGTCTCCCTTGCCGGTCATCTGGGGCTCGGTCGGCTGATCTGCCTCTACGACGACAACAGGATTTCCCTCGCCGCCGCCACCGATCTCGCTTTTACCGAGGACCGCGGCGCCCGTTTTGCGGCCTGCGGCTGGCATGTGCAGACCGTGGCGGATGGCAACAACCTGGCGGCCGTCGGCGAGGCCCTCGACAGGGCGCGGGGCGAGACGGCGCGGCCGTCGCTGATACTCGTTCGAACCCACATCGGCTATGGCTCTCCCAACCGGCAGGATACCTTCGAGGCCCACGGATCACCCCTGGGAGAGGCAGAGGTCCGGCTTGCCAAGGAGCGTCTCGGCTGGCCGGTGGAGCCGGTCTTTTACGTCCCGGATGAGGCGCTGCGCCACTTCCGGCAGGCGGTGGCGCGGGGGGCCACGACCGAGGCGGCGTGGAACGGCCGCTTTGCCGCCTATGAAAGGGCATTTCCCGCGCTTGCCGCGGAGTTTCGCCACGCGATGACGGGCCGACTGCCGGCGGGCTGGGATGAAGCGCTTCCGGTCTTTCCCGCCGATCAGAAGGGCATGGCGACCCGTGCCGCCTCCGGCAAGGTCCTGAACGCCCTGACTCCCCGGCTCCCGGCGCTGGTCGGCGGCTCGGCGGACCTGAATCCTTCGACCCAGACCGCCCTGGCAGGGCAGGGGGATTTCGAGAACCCGGCGCTCATTCCCGCTGACCGACAGGGTGCGGTCGGCGGAGAGTGGGGGTACGGCGGCCGCAACATCCACTTCGGCGTGCGCGAGCACGGCATGGGGGCGATCCTGAACGGCATGGCGGCCCACGGGGGGACGATCCCCTTCGGCGCCACGTTCCTCACCTTCGCCGACTACCTGCGTCCTTCGCTCAGGCTGGCGGCGCTCATGGGGCTCCACGTGATCCACGTCTTCACCCATGACAGCATCGCCCTGGGGGAGGATGGCCCTACCCACCAGCCGGTGGAGCACCTGGCTTCCCTGCGGGTTATCCCTGACCTGGTCGTTATCCGTCCCGCAGACGCCAACGAAACCTCCGTCGCCTGGCAGGCGTCGCTGGAGTCCCTGGGGCGGCCGGTGGCCCTGATCCTCTCCCGCCAGAACCTGCCCACCCTTGACCGGAGCCGCTATGCGCCGGCGGAGGGGCTTCGTCGGGGGGGGTATGTCCTGGCCGATGCGGAGACGGGAGAGCTAGATCTGATCCTGATCGCTTCCGGCTCGGAAGTGGCGCTGGCGCTGGCGGCGCGGGAGAGGCTCGCGGAGGCGGGCCTCCGGGTGCGGGTCGTTTCGCTGCCGAGCTGGGAGCTCTTCGACGAACAGCCCCGGGAGTACCGGGACGCGGTGCTCCCTCCCGGGGTCGCGAAGCGGCTCGCCATCGAGGCGGGTTCCCCCTTCGGCTGGGAACGGTACACCGGCTGCGGCGGGGGGGTCATGGGGGTGGAGCGCTTCGGCGCCTCGGCTCCCGGTGACGTGGTGATGCGGGAGTACGGCTTCACCGTGGAGAACATCTGTCGCCGTGCCCGTTCGCTGCTTGGGATGGACGAGGGGTAACGCGACGCGGGGGGTGACGGAATCGATGCAGCCCATAACAGGAGGTATGGCATGCAGGTCGGCATGATTGGATTGGGGCGCATGGGGGCGGACATGGTTCGTCGCCTGATGCGCGGCGGTCACGAGTGCGTGGTTTACAACCGCACTGCCGCGGCGGTAACTGCGCTGGCAGGCGAGGGAGCGGTGGGAACCCGGTCGGTGGAAGAGTTCGTCTCCCGTCTGGCTGTCCCCCGCGTGGTCTGGTTGATGGTACCAGCCGCTGCGGTGGACGATACCATCGCGACCCTGGTGCCGCTCCTGGCGCCGGGGGATATCGTGATCGACGGCGGCAATTCCCACTACCACGACGATATCCGCCGAAGCGAGGAACTGCTGGCCAGTGGAATTCGCTACCTGGACGTCGGGACGAGCGGCGGGGTCTGGGGGTTGGAGCGTGGTTACTGCCTCATGGCCGGCGGCCAGAGGGAAGCGGTGGAGCTGGTGGAGCCGCTCTTCAAAACCCTGGCCCCCGGGGTCGGGGCTGTACCACCCACTGCCGGTCGCGACACCGCAAGCGGCACGGCGGAGCGGGGGTACCTCCACTGTGGCCCCAGCGGCGCGGGACATTTTGTCAAGATGGTGCACAACGGAATCGAGTACGGACTGATGGCGGCCTATGCCGAGGGGTTCAATATCCTGCGCCATGCCAACGCCGGCACGGCCGGGCGGGAGGTGGATGCCGAGACGACGCCGCTCCGCAATCCCGGCCACTATCAGTATGACTTCAACCTCACCGACATCGCCGAGCTCTGGCGCCGGGGTAGCGTTGTCTCCTCCTGGCTGCTCGACCTGACGGCCATGGCGCTCCATGACAGCCCCGACCTGGCCGGATTTGCCGGCCGTGTCTCCGATTCGGGTGAAGGGCGTTGGACCGTGAACGCCGCCATCGACGAGGGGGTACCGGCACCGGTCCTCTCGGCGGCGCTCTACGGACGGTTCAGCTCACGCGGCCAGGCCGACTTCGCCGACCGGCTCCTCTCCGCCATGCGCTATGAGTTCGGCGGCCATCGGGAGAAGGCCGAGGGCAAGGGGGAGTGACCATGCCGTTGAATGTACAGCTCGAACCGACCGTGATGGTGATTTTCGGAGCAGGGGGAGACCTGACCTGGCGCAAGCTTGTCCCGGCACTGTACAGTCTCTACCTCGACCACCGTCTGCCCGAGCGCTTTGCCATCGTCGGTGTTGCCCGCAGGAGCCAGGACGACGAGGCGTTCCGCCGCAGGCTCAGGGAAGGGGTGGATACCTTCTCCCGACGGGGGAGAGCGGAGGAGCAGGCCTGGGACGAGTTTTCCGCCGGCATATCCTACGTGGCCGAGGATTTCACCGCTCCCGCGGCCGGCCAGGCCCTCAGCCGGCGGCTGGAGGATCTGGACCGGACGTGGGGGGTGCGGGCGAACCGGGTCTTCTACCTCGCCATTCCCCCCGGACTCATGGAATCGGCGGCAAGCCAGCTGCAGCGGCTCGGCGTCTGCCGGGACTGCAAGCGGGACCGACTGGTGGTGGAAAAGCCCTTCGGTCGTGATCTGGCGTCCGCCCGGGACCTGGACCGGCTCCTGACCGGGATGTTCGTGGAGTCCCAGATCTACCGGATCGATCACTACCTCGGCAAGGAAACGGTCCAGAACATCCTTGCGTTCCGCTTCGCCAATTCCCTCTTCGAGCCGATCTGGAACCGGCTCTACATCGACCATGTCCAGATCACCGTGGCTGAGACCGTAGGGGTGGAGGGGCGGGGAGACTATTACGACCGGTCTGGAGCGCTACGGGACATGGTGCAAAACCACCTGCTCCAGATTCTGTCCCTCGTCGCCATGGAGCCGCCGGTCTCCTTCGAGGCCGACGAGGTCCGCAACCGGAAGGTGGACGTGCTCCGCGCCATCCGCCCCATCCGTCACGAGGAGGTCCACCGGGTGGCGGTGCGGGGGCAGTACGGGTCCGGAACCATGGGGGGAAAGGCGGTGCCGGCTTACCGTGAGGAGCTGAACGTGGATGCGGCCTCCTCCACTGAAACCTACATTGCCCTGAAGCTCACCATTGACAACTGGCGCTGGCAGGGGGTGCCGTTTTTCCTGCGTACTGGAAAGCGCCTGCACTCAAAGGTTTCCGAGGTGTCTATCATCTTTCGGCCGGCCCCCCACCAGCTTTTTCCCTCCGCAGCCGTGGAAAGTTGGCAGCCAAACCGCATCGTGATAAGGATCCAGCCTGAAGAGGGGATTGTCACCCGTATCCAGGTGAAGCAGCCGGGCACCAGGTTCCTCCTGGGGGCCGCGGATATGCAGTTCCGCTACCGCGAGGCGTTCAAGGCCCAGCCGCCCGAGGCCTACGAGACGCTGCTGCTGGACGTGCTGCGCGGAGATGCCACCCTCTTCATGCGTTCCGACCAGGTGGAGAGCGCCTGGTCGGTCATCTCGCCGCTGCTGGATGTCTGGGAATCGGTGCCGCCGGCCGACTTCCCCGACTACCCGGCCGGGAGCTGGGGGCCGGAGGCGGCCGACCTCCTCATTGCCAAGGACGGGCACAGCTGGCTGCAGCCCGTCGTCCAGGAAGGGCAGGGGCCGGGGTGATCTGCGTCTATGCCGACCTTGATGCCCTGAGCCGTGCCGCCGCTGAACTCTTTGCCTCGCAGGCATTGAAGGCCGTAAAGGAACGGGGCAGGTTCGTCGTCCTCCTCGCTGGCGGCGAGACTCCCCGCCATACCTATGAGCTCTTGGCCGAAGAGCCCTTCAGGGGTCTGGTTCCCTGGGAGGAGGTGCATGTCTTCTGGGGGGACGAACGGTGCGTTTCGGCCGGCGATCCACGGAGCAACGCCCGGATGGCCCGCTTGGCGCTCCTGGACCGGGTGCCGATTCCTCCGGAGCAGATCCATCCCGTTGCCGGCGCCCGCCCCCCCCGACAGGCCGCCGAGGAGTACGAAGCACTCCTGCGCGCCTTCTTCGCCACCGCTCCACCCCGTTTCGACCTGATCTTTCTCGGCCTCGGCGACGATGGCCATACGGCATCCCTGTTTCCCGGTTCCGCTGCGCTGGAGGAGCGCGAGCGCTGGACAGCCGTGACGCAGCGACCCGGTGATGCTATCCATCGGGTCACTCTGACGGCCCCCCTCATCAACCAGGCGGCGCTCGTGGCGTTCCTCGTGGCGGGAGGAGGAAAGGCGGCGGTCCTGAGTGAACTGCTGGAAACCCCGCCCGGGCCGGATCTCCTTCCTGCCCGGCTGATCAGGCCGGTGAAAGGGGAACTGCTCTGGTTCGTTGACCGGGAGGCCGCCTCACTTCTCGTGCAGGCCCGGTAGACGCTGTCGCTGCTGCATGCCGGTGAGGTTACTTTTACAATAGATTTACATGCCTTCTGCGGGAATGCCGGTATTATTGACGGGTACCTCTTCCCCCCTCGACATTCCCTGCCACCCTTGAGCAGGAGGCTCATATGAACATTCTTCTCGTCTATCCCCGGTATCCCGATACCTTCTGGAGTTTTCGCCACGCACTGAAATTCATCGGCAAGAAGGCCGCCTTTCCACCGCTGGGGCTTCTGACCGTGGCTGCCATGCTCCCCGCGGCCTGGGGAAAACGGCTCGTCGACATGAACGTGCAGCCGCTGCCCGACGAGGAACTGCTGTGGGCCGATTATGTCTTCATCAGCGCCATGACGGTCCAGCGGGAATCCGCGAACGACGTCTTGGAGCGGTGTAAAAGTATGGGAGTGAAAACCGTCGCCGGTGGACCCCTCTTCACCACCGCTCCGGACGACTTCGAGGCGGCCGATCACCTGGTGCTGGGCGAGGCGGAGATCACCCTCCAGCCCTTCCTGGAGGATCTGGCCCGGGGCGAGCCGCGCCGAGTCTATGCCGCTGACCGGTGGGCTGACGTGAACCTCACTCCCCCCCCGCTCTGGGAGTTGGTCGACCCGCGGAAGTACGCCGCCATGAACATTCAGTATTCCCGGGGGTGCCCCTTTGACTGCGAGTTCTGTGACATCACCCAGCTCTTTGGCCGCAGGCCGCGGACCAAGACAAAGGATCGGATCGTTGCGGAGCTGGAATCACTCTACGTGAGAGGGTGGCGGGGCGGGGTCTTTTTCGTCGATGACAATTTCATCGGCGACAAGCGCACACTGAAGAACGAGACGCTCCCCGCCATGCTCGACTGGATGGAGCAGCGCAAGCATCCGTTTGAGTTCTATACCGAGGTATCCATCGATCTGGCCGATGACGGGCACCTCATGGAGCTGATGGTGAAGACCGGCTTCGAGGAGGTCTTCATCGGCATCGAAACTCCCCTTGATGCGGGTCTTGCCGAAACCGGCAAGGTGCAGAACAAGAACCGCGACCTCCTGGCTTCCGTCAGAAGGATCCAGCAGGCCGGCTTGCAGGTTCAGGCGGGGTTCATCGTCGGATTCGACAGCGACCCGCCGTCGATCTTCGAGCGGCAGATCCGCTTTATCCAGGAGAGCGGCATCGTGACCGCCATGGTCGGCATGCTCACCGCCCTGCGCGGCACCAAGCTCCACCAGCGCCTGCTCCAGGAGGGAAGGCTCCTGGGAGATACCTCGGGCAACAACACGGCCGTTTCCCTCAATTTCGTCCCGAGCATGAAGGCCGAGGCGCTGATCAGCGGCTACCGGACGATCCTCACCACCATTTACTCGCCAAGGAACTACTACCAGCGGGTTATCCGTTTCCTCAAGGAGTACCGGCCCCAGCACCAGGGGGCGTTTCACCTGAAGCCGGGGTATTGCGGGGCGTTTTTCAAGTCCATCATTCTGCTGGGGGTCGTGGGCAAGGAGAGGCTCTACTTCTGGAAGCTGTTCTTCTGGTCCCTCCTGAGAAAACCGCGGTTGTTTCCGCTGGCCATCACCTTTGCCATCTACGGGTTCCACTTCCGCAAGATCACCGAGACAATGTCGTGGAGCGGCATGTTCGAGGACATCTGCTCTGAGTGAATCTAACGGACGATGCTGCTCCCAAGAGAAACGCTCCGGATTTCTCATTTTTGTGCTATGCTCAATTGATAACCACACGAACGGAGGTTTCGATGGCTGCAGTTCATGATGTCGTGATCGTAGGGGCAGGCCCGGCAGGGGTTGCAGCAGCGTATCTCTGCCACAAGAATGGCCTGACCTATCTTCTGCTCGAGCAGGGCAAGACCGTTTTCCAGGGCATAGCCAACACCTACCCGGAAGGAAAGAATGTCTACCCGTCAAAGCCCAAGGAGTGCCCGGAGCCGTTTTTCGTGGAGGAGCTCAGGCCTCCCGACAAGCCGGTGACCGTGGAGAAGTATGTCCAGTACGTGCAGCACTTTGTCCAGCACGAGAACCTGAACGTTCAGACCGAGGTTGCCTTCGAGAATATCACCGAAGGTCGCGACCACCTGGTCGTCCACACCGACAAGGGGAACTACCGGGCTCGCAAGGTGGTGCTCGCCTTCGGCAGCAGCATCCCCAAGGAGCTCAGCGTCTATGGCGACGCGAAGATGGTGGCCAAGACCGTTGACGACCCGAAAAAATACATCGGGGCCCGGACTCTCGTCATCGGGGGGGGGAATACGGCCGCGGATGTGATCATCTCGATCCTCAAGGCGAAACGCGAGGCCAACGACAACCAGTCGGTCTACTGGGCCCATATTGCCGAAAAATTCGACGTGAACAAGGAGACGGCCCAGCGGCTCGGGGAGGAGATCCTCCTTGGCGGTAACATCCGGCTCCTGCCGGGGGCGGTGCCGCGCATCGGCGAGGTGGACGAGGAAGGAGTGGACCGCCTCGTCATGAGGATCAACGAGTTCAGGCAGTCGGACGGCATCGAGATCTATCACGCCATGAGCTTTCCCATGAAGAACGTGATCGCTTGCATCGGGTCGCAGGGGCCGCTGCCGATCTTCGACAAGATCGGCGTGCAGACCATCGCCTGCGCCGAAGGGGTGTGCAGCGTCGCGAAGGAGGGGGATCGTCTCATTCTTCTGACGGCTGAATTCGAGTCGACCCGCAAGGGGGTCTACGTTGTTGGCGGCGCCATATCTCCGTCGTACATGAAGATCAGCGCTGGCAGCATCCTGGAGGAAAAGCATCCGAACCTGATCTACACCGCCATCAACGATGCCCACCACGTGGTGGAGGCCATCAGGAAGAAGCTCGCCTGAGCGGCGGTTTGCTTTTCCACCCCGCGCCGATGAGGTAAACCGTGTCACCCCGCATCAAAATCCTTCCCGAAAACCTGACCAACAAGATAGCCGCCGGCGAGGTGGTGGAGCGCCCGGCGTCCGTTGTGAAAGAACTGGTCGAGAACTCCCTCGACTCAGGCTGCCGCGAGATCATCGTGGAGATCGAGGCCGGAGGGCGGCGACTCATCCGCGTGACCGACGACGGCTGCGGCATGACCAGGGAAGACGCCCTCATGGCCATGGAGCGCCACGCCACCAGCAAGATCTCCTCGGATGAGGATCTCTTTGCCCTGGCTTCCCTCGGGTTCCGGGGGGAGGCGCTCCCTTCCATCGCCTCGGTCTCGCGCTTTACCCTGGCCAGCCGGGAAAGGGGAGCCATCGAGGGGGCCGAGATATACGCCGAGGGGGGACGGATCAAAGAGGTTAAGGCCTGCGGCATGGCCGAGGGGACGGTCATCACCGTCCGCAACCTCTTCTTCAACACCCCGGCTCGACTTAAATTCATGAAGAGCGCCGAGACCGAGGCCGGTCATGTGGGTGACCTCCTGACCCGCCTCGCCATCTCCCGTCCCGAAGTCCGTTTCACCTACCTGAACGACGGCAGAAACGTCATCCGCGCCCTGAACGGTTCCCTGGAAGAGCGGGTGGCGGCGCTCCTCGGCCGGACCATCGCCACGGCGCTTCATCCCGTCGACCTGAGCGTCGAAGGGGTGAGGGTACAGGGTCTTGTGGCCCGGCCCGACGTGAGCCGTTCCGCGGCGTCGCACCTCTATACCTACATCAACGGCCGCTTCATCCGTGACCGGGTGGTGCAGCACGCCATCCTCCAGTCCTACCGCAACTTCCTGGAGCGGGGACGATACCCGGTGGTGATTCTCTTCATTGAACTGCCGGCCGGCGAGGTGGACGTGAACGTCCATCCGACCAAGCACGAAGTCAGGTTCCGGCAGCAGGGGGTCGTCCATGACGTGATCCAGGGGGCCATCGAGGAAACCCTCCGTCCGACGCCGTGGCTGCGCACCGAGCCGCTACCGGAAGCCCCTGCCGCACCGACCCGTCTGGCACAGGACCCGAGTGCCGAACGTGTGGCGGAGGTTCGTGAGCTTCTGGTGAACTATCGCCCCTCACCGGCGCCGTCCCGTCCCCTGTTCCAGACCATGCCGGCCGAAGCCGCTCCGTCCAGTGTCAGCATCGAGCCGGCACCGGCGCTCCAACCCGCGGCGCGGGGTTATTTCTCGCAGTTGTTGGTCATTGGCCAGTTCCATGCCTCCTACATCCTGTGCCAGGACGGGAGCGACCTCGTCATAATCGACCAGCACGCGGCCCACGAGCGGGTTGCCTTCGAACGCCTGAAGGCCCAGTACGCCGCCGGCGGGGTCGAGGGCCAGGGGCTTCTCTTTCCCGAGACTCTGGAGCTTTCCCATCGGGAATCGGCCTCTGTTCGGGAGCGCGAAGCGGATCTCCGCCGGCTCGGTTTTGATCTCGACGAGTTCGGCGGTACCACCTGGCTCGTGAAGGGGACGCCTCGTCTCCTGGCGGGGCGCGATCCGCTCCGTCTTCTGAGGGACACCCTGGAGGAGTTCCAGTCCATAGGCACGAACCGTTCCGTGACCGATGCCGTGGAAGATATCCTTACCCGAATCGCCTGCCACAGTGTGGTACGCGGAGAGCACCCCCTGACGGTGGGCGAGATCCAGGCCCTCTTCACCCAGATGGATGCCACCGACTTCTCCACCAACTGCCCCCACGGCAGGCCCGTGCTCCAGCGGCTCACCCTGGCCGAGGTGGAGCGGATGTTCAAGCGCATCTAGGGCTCGCTGTGACGACGCACGAGCATAAAATACCGCTGGTCATCATCCAGGGGCCCACCGCTTCGGGGAAGTCAGAGCTGGCGCTCCGCCTGGCGGAGCATTTCGACGGTGAGATCGTCAACGCCGACTCCATGCAGGTCTATCGCGGCATGGACATAGGTACGGCCAAGCCTTCCCGGGAAGTGCGGGAGCGGGTGCCCCATCACCTCTTCGATATCGTCGAGCCCGATACCCCCTTCTCTGCTGCCGAGTTCCGCGAGCGCGCCTCCCGGGTGATCGAGGATATCCACAGTCGGGGCAAACGGATTTTTTTCGTGGGAGGGACCGGCCTCTACATCAAGGTTCTGACCCGGGGGCTCGTGGCGTCGCCCGGTGGGGATGAGACGCTCCGTTCGGAGCTAGAGGCCCGGGCAGAGGAGGAGGGAAGCGTTGCGCTCCATGCTCACCTCGCAGCTGTTGACCCTGTCACCGCCGACCGGCTTCACCCCAACGACCGGCTACGGGTCGTGCGGGCGCTGGAGGTTTTCCATCTGACCGGGCGCCCTCTTTCCTCGTTCCACCGGGAGCACCGTTTCGCCGATGAGCCCTACCATTGCCTCAAACTCGGCATTGCCGTTGAACGAGAATGTCTCTACAGCCGCGTGGATGCACGGGTTGACCGGATGCTGGCGGAGGGTTTCGTGGACGAGGTGCGGAGTCTTCTGGCCGCCGGTCATGCCTCGGCCTGCAATGCCATGGGCTCCATCGGCTACAAGGAAATCTGCGCGCATCTTGCTGGCGAATACCCCCTGGAAGAGGCGGCGAGGCTTATCAAACGGAACACCCGTCACTACGCAAAGCGCCAACTGACTTGGTTTCGCAAGGATTCTGAAATTATCTGGGTTGATTATCCCGGGAACTTTGATAGTATCTTAACTACTGTCATGAGATTTTATCATTAAAGGAGCGGATCATGGCGAAAGCACCGTTCAATATCCAGGACCAGTACCTCAACCAGTCACGCAAGGAGCGGATCAAAGTCGCCGTGCTCCTCATGTCGGGCGATAAGCTGGAAGGGTACATCAAATCGTTTGACAACTTTTCCGTCCTCATGGAGATCCAGGGAGACATGCTTATCTATAAGCACGCCATCTCCTCCATAACGTCCGTGGACGGTAATTTCAGGTTGCATCAGTAACTCCGCCACACGCCAGGCAACGCCGGCCCTTTTCCTGAGTGGAAAGGGCCGGTTTCGTCTTGCCGCCCGCCGTTATCTACTGGCTGCTATTTCCCACGTAAACTCTTTGCTTGCCACATGCCCCCCGGGGCGGCTATTCATGCCATGTACCCGAGGAGGGGAGATGGAAGGGCTTCTTGTTGAACACGTTGTACCCGGAAGTATAGCCGAGGAGCTGGAGATCGAGCCGGGTGACCGACTTGTCGCCATAAACGGCCAGAAACTCCGTGATATTATCGATTTTAACTTTCACTCCGGGGACGAGGAGCTGACGATCGAAATCCTTACCTCCACGGGCGAGAGGTGGGAGGCAGAGATCGAACGGGACGGCGACGAGCCCCTGGGCATTGTCTTCGTGCCGCCTGTTCCTGATCGCTGTGGTAACAAGTGCGTGTTCTGTTTCGTCCATCAGCTTCCCAAGGGGCTCCGGAGCCCTCTCTACGTCATGGACGAGGACTATCGGCTCTCCTTTCTCTACGGCAACTACGTGACCCTTTCCAATATCGGCCGTGAGGAGCTTGATCGGATCATCGATCAGCGGCTTTCTCCCCTCTATATCTCGGTTCATGCCACGAACCCGAAACTGCGGGAGAAACTCCTCGGCCGCAGGGGGATTCTCCCCATACTCGACGTCATGGGAGAGCTGGCCGCGGCGCGCATCGTCATGCATGCCCAGGTGGTCCTCTGTCCCGGTCTGAACGATGGCGAGGAACTCGTCCGGACCGTCCGGGACCTTGCCGGTCTGCACCCCTGGGTCGAGTCGCTTGCCATCGTCCCCGTGGGGCTCACCAGGCATCGCGCACGGCTGCCGCACTTGGAGCCGGTCACCGCAGAATACGCCGGGAACTTCATCCGGGCATGGCAGCCGGAGGCAGAGCGCCTGGCTCTGGAGTTCGGCGCTCCGTTTCTGTTCCTGGCGGACGAGTTTTACCTCAAGGCCGGACTTGCCTTTCCGTCCCTTGATAGTTACGGCGACCTGCCTCAGATCGAAAACGGCGTCGGTATGATCCCGCTCTTTCTGGACGAGTCTGCGCGCGTACTCAGAAAGGCCCGGAAGGGACGCGCCGTTACCGTCACCGTGGTGACTGGCGAGTCACCGTACCGCTACCTTTCCGACTTCCTGGTGAAACTTGGTTCCCGGACGGGAGCCACATTTGTACCCGTGGCGGTGCGAAACCGCCTCTTCGGGGAATCGGTCACCGTGACCGGCCTGGTGTCCGGAGGAGACATTGTAGAATCATTGCGCGGGCGGGATCTGGGCGACGCGGTGTTTATTCCTGACGTGATGCTGAAGGAAGGTGAGGGGGTGTTTCTCGACAACCTGACGGTAATGGAGCTTGAGGCGGCAATCGGCACGAGGGTGGTGGTTGTGGCGTCCAGTCCCGAGGGGATATGTGGTGGGCTTCGGGAGGCACGGCGCTAGCGGGTTGTATATTGTGAGCGGCACAAAAAAAGGCGGGGTGATCAGTCACCCCGCCTTTTTTGCTCATGAGCAGTTTGATCTTACTTCATATTGTGGCACTTGACACAGTCGTCAGTCACGTTAAAGGCATCCTTGCCGTTGTGGCAGACGCCGCACGACGTGCCTTTTTCCATGTCGGCCATGGTCGCCGCCGAGGCGCCTTTCTTGTACTTGAATACCTTGGTGTGGCAGTCGACGCACTTGAACATGCCCAGATGGATTTCGTGGTCGAAGTATGCCTCGCCGATGCTCGTCTTGTAGGTCAGCTTGCCCGGCTTGAGGGCCGGATGGCATTTTGAGCAGTCCCCGGTGGAGGCGAAGATGTCCTTGCCGTTGTGGCAGGCCCCGCAGGATTTACCCTTCTCCATATCCGCCATGGTGTAACGCTTGGCGCCGGCCTTGTACTGGAAGAGCTTTGTGTGGCAATCGCCACACTTGTACATGCTCAGGTGGAGGTCATGGCTGAAGGTTGCGTCGGCAACCCCTTTCATCTTGAAGGTCACCACCTTCGGTGGCGCCATGCCCTTGTGGCACTTGCCGCAGTCGCCGGTGACGGCAAATGCCTTCTTGCCATCGTGGCAGGCGCCGCAGGAAAGACCTTTTTCCATCTGGGCCATGGTGACGTTCTTGCCGCCGGTGATATTCTTGTTGCTGTGGCAGGTGCGGCACTTGTTGTTCAGCTTGGGGAGGTGGGCCTCATGCTTGAAAATTGCCTCGCCGGCACCCTTCATTTTGTAGACGACGGGGCTGGGCTTCCCCTTGTGGCAGCGTTTGCACTCGGCTTCGTCCGCCACGCCGAATGCCTTGATGCCGGTGTGGCAGGCACCGCAGGATTTCCCCTTCTCCATGTCGAGCATGGTGTACCGCTTCCGCTCTCTCAGGTTGAAAAGGGCGTTATGACAAATGCGGCAGTTGTTGTTATACTTGCCCAGATGGAAACTGTGGCTGAAAACAACCGGCTCTGCATTGCGGAGCTTGAAGTTGATATCTTTCGTTTCAGATGCCCAGCCAGGGATGGCGCAGACCAGGGTGAGCAGTGAAGCGAATGCAAATAAACCGTGTTTCATGATATGCACCTCATAGGGGGGAGTTGGCATAACAAATACTTTATAAACGCAATACTATACACGGCGAACCATGGGTCGTCAACGCAATTGTTAGAGCTGATAAGGGTTTTCCTTCGCTGGATAACTAGAACATCTGTCACATAAACGTATCCAAGAGGTCTACATGAAAAGCGCTCCCATAACCCTGTTTCTTGTTTTCGTTTGTGTTTTTTCTGCCGGTGCTGACACGTACCGCTGGGTTGACGACAAAGGGGTGGTCAGCTATACCGATGATCCCGATAGGGTGCCAGCCAAGTTCCTCAAACGCCTTGAGCGTATTCCGTCTCCGGCCGTTCCACCAGTTCCCGTAACAACACCTCAAAGTCCTCCGCAGGCCGAACCACAGACTCCGAAAGCTTCTACTCCCGTCCTTTACGGTGGACTCGACGAGAACGGTTGGCGGGGGAAGTTCGGGGCTATCCGAAACGAGATAAAAGCAATTGAAGACGGATTACCGGCGAAAAATGAACAACTGAACACGCTCCACCGTAAACGGGTAATTTACCAGCGTCCCCAGGACAGGGTTGCGTATAATCAACTGAAAGAGCAGGTGGATCGCGATGAAGCGAGGGTCAAGGAGTTGCAGGACAAACTCTCTGCCCTTGATCAGGAAGCCAGCAAGGCAGGTGTTCCGGGCGAGTGGCGGCAGTGATGTTCACGTTAGGTTGTTCATTCTTCAGGCAGTTTCTGCAGGACTTCCCCGATATTTCGCTCAAGTAAACTGGTAGCTTGACGAAGAGATGCAAGGAGGGATTTACTACAAACGATGGAGCGCAATTTTGGAAAGGGAGAGTGACTACATCATGGACAATGCGAGCTTTGTTCAAGAAGAGTTTTTACGTAATATCGGTCTATTGACTGTCGACGAACAGAAGCGCCTTAATTCTGCCCGGATTGCGGTTGCCGGTGCTGGCGGAGTTGGCGGTATCCATGTTCTCACTTTAGCGCGACTTGGAATTGGCCATTTTACCATAGCTGACCACGATACGTTCGATGTGGTGAACATTAGTCGACAATTTGGAGCATTTCACAGCACTCTAAATAGGAACAAGGCGCAGGTAATGGCAGAAATGGTGAAGGATATAAATCCACATGCCGATGTGCGTGTTTTGGATAGGGGTGTTACGGAGGCTAATGTGCATGATTTTCTCGAAGGGTCTGATGCTTATATTGATGGCATAGATTTCTTCGAGATAGACATGCGCAGGCTCATTTTCAATACATGCCGGGAAAAGGGCATCTATGCATTGACTGCTGCCCCTCTGGGTTTTGGTGCCACATTGCAGGTCTTCGACCCGAAAGGGATGGGGTTCGACGAGTATTTCGGCATCGACGACCAGACGCCTCCGCTCGAGAAAATCGCGGCCTTTGCCGCCGGGTTGACCCCGAATCCCTATCACCTCTCCTATATGGATACTACGCGGGTGAGCTTCAAGCGGCGCACCGGGCCGGCAGTATCTCCCGCATGTACCATGGCGGCTTCACTCGTAGCCACTGAAACTGTCAAGATCCTCACCGGTAAGGGTGAAATCAGACCCATTCCCTGTTATCTCCAATTCGACATGCTTCTCAATAAGGTTAAAATGGGGAAGATCGCTATGGGAGCGAAGAACCCAGGCCAGAAGAAAAAACGCCGTCTTATCTTGGAAAATCTTCTCATGAAATCGGAGGAGTAAAAATGGTTTATCGTGAAGTGCTGGAAGCCGCCGTCCTCGCCCCATCGGGTGATAACTGCCAACCATGGCGTTTTGTCATTGATGGCGACGTGATACGGGTTTTCAACATACCGGACAAGGATACGTCACTGTTCAATCTTCGACAAAGGGCATCCTATGTGGCTCACGGTGCCCTGCTTGAAAACCTGACCATTGCTGCATCAGCTTTTGGATATACGCCCGACATCGTTCTTTTCCCTGACAGCAATGCTCCAAATCTGGTTGCCGTGGTCCGCATGAATAAGGGGAACACCACCGCGGATCCACTGTACCCGTGGATACCCAGACGCTGCACAAACCGCAGCCGCTATAAAGGCGGTGCTCTCACTGACAATGAAACTAATGCTCTATTGGCTTCTGCCGATCGAGTACCTGCGGGTAAAGTTGTGTTGACGGGAAGTGATCAGGAAAAAGCTGAAGTTGCCAATGTTATTGCCCTAAACGACCAGCTCATTTTCGAGAACGAGTACCTTCACGCATTTCTGTACGAACATGTGCGCTGGAACGATCGTGAAGCCCGAGAGCTAGCCGACGGACTTGATATCAAGACCCTCGAACTGGCACCTCCTGACTCCTTTGCTTTTCCGCTGCTCAAGAGTTGGCCGCTGGTGAGTTTCCTGAAGAAATTCGGCGTACCTAGAATAATAGGGGGATCCGCTCGCAGGCTTGCCCTTTCCGCATCGGCCATTGGGGTTGTTGCTGTCCCAGGTACAGGTGACACAGAGAGTATCTCTGCCGGTCGCCTCATCGAGCGCGTATGGCTAGAAGCAACAAAACTTGACCTCAGTTTCCAGCTTATGACGGGCATAACGCTTCTCATGAGGAGAGTGCTCGACAGAGAGACGGAAAACCTTTCTCCGCAGCATGTCGAGCAGATAAAGAAAGCCTATGGTATACTCGCCAGTCGTTTTGGGATCGAGGATGGCTCCCTGTTTATCATGTTCAGAGTGGGAAGGAGTGCCCCTCCCAGCGCCCGTTCCCTTCGTATTGCGCTGGAGCAGGTGGTGAGTCAGTAATAGCGGGTCATCGACTTGGTTTTGCCTCAAAGAGATGCAACAGACCGTCGTCAAGGCGCATCAGAAAGTGTGGCTGGTACGGAGAATAAAACAGTGATGACGCATAGTAGTCCTTTTCGACATCAAGCTTGCCGAGCGCCAGGGGCTCGCTCCATTTCCCGTCATGGTAACGCAGCATGACCCCGCCCAATCTCTGAAGCATCTCGTAGTTCGAGGTTTCACAATCGATGGGCCGGTAGAGGACCCAAAGCCGATCCGCAATCGACAGCCCGAACTCCTGGGTCCGCTCAACAAAGCCCGCAAAATCCTGAAATGTTTTTCTGCCGTCTGCTGTAACCCGTACGATACTTACCAATGATCGCTTTGCGAAGAAGTAGGGCTCTCTCCGATGGTAGGGGCCTTGACCGCAACTGCCGTTCAAAAAGTTACCATCTCCATCAGTGACATACATGATCTCGTAACGACTGTTCTGGTAGGCAAGAACAATAGTATTGTTACCGGAATCGGCAACGGCGGCAAGATAGGGATACTCCCCTTCAGGCTCATGTCCTCCATCCTTTCTTCCGATGAAATCCGGTTTGATCCAGTCAAGCTTGATCTCATTTGCCGTTTCTGTCAGATGCAGAGCGCTGATCTCGTGATAGCTGTCCCGTTTGAAAAACGCCCAGATGCTCCCATCGGTTGGATGCTGCACGAGGGCCCACCGGGCGGCAACCGGCGTCCCTTCCTTACCGGGGACCGAAGTCATGGCGTACGACGGGATACCGCCCTTTGGGCTTACGTAGATAAAGCCTATCTCTAGGCGCTGGTCTGGATAGTGCCTGAACTGGTGCCACACCCCGACGAGTCCTCCGCTCGCGAGCTTCAGCAGTGCTCCCGGCCGGGTGTCATTGTCTCCCACGCTGGTGATCGAAACCCGTGCAGCCCTGTCTGGCAATCGACTGGTAGCGGAGCTTGAGAGTCGGTAATGGCGCAGCGTCGCCTGTCCCAATACCCCCGACCATATCCAGAGATCGGAGGGGCTTGTCATGACATACTCCGCATTGGCGCGGTCATTGAGGTCAAAGAGGTCGGGGAGGGGCAGGTGGGATTCATTTCCGGAGCCATCATACATATAGAGCCAGTCTCCAGAAGATTCTATGCGGTACAGAAATGCCGACACTCCCCCGGAGGAGGTAATCCTCCCTGAACCCCATGGTAAGAGTTGGCCGGTTGTTGCAGTATTTGTGACAATGCGATTTCTTACGGTATAACTTGCATGGGCTGATGGGAGAGGCAGTTGCATGATCACCAACCCGATGACGACTGCCGCAAGTATTCTGCTATATCCCATGAAAGTCTCCACTGTGTTCTGTCCTTTCATCAGATTACCACAATCTGACTTTCCCACTAATCATATCTCGGTGTAGTTGAGATAAAAAAAGGAGGGAGCACTATGGCTCCCCCCATCTTTACTGCATTACATTGCCGAATCTACCGAAGTTAGTCGTCCTTCCCAGAAATGAAACATTCCGAGGGGACATAGGATCCACACTTATCCGTCGTGGAATCACGGTGTGGAGCACAGAGGAGGCCGTTGTTGTAGTTGTCGAGCTTCCAATAAAGTGGCTCTCCCTGTTTCCATGCGTCGCTGCTCCCCGAAACCCCACTGCCGAGTTTATAGGTTTTAAACCACATATCAGCAGCGGTTATGGTGTCGGAAATGCAGCTGGCATTGGTGCCGGACATGACGTTCAGCTTGGCAGACACGAGAGCATCGAACAGGGTATAGGTCTTATCTCCCGAAACGGACTTGGACATAATCGCTATTGCCTGTGTCTTGCTGTAGCTTACGCCGCCAATCACGATCGTCTGGGTTGGCCAGGCATTGGGGTGATTCTTCCAGTAACCGGGCGAACCCGTACCGCACCCCATCTGCCCCTTCTGGCCGTAGTAGTAGCTCTTGTCGCAGTCGGAGACTTTGACGTTGCCGGATGCGTACCCTTCGACGCAGCCGGTGTTCATGTACTGGCCGTACACGGCAGTGCCGGTGGCGGTGCAGGTCATGGATTCTCCGGGCATCAGTGAAGACTTCGGACAGCCGATCATCCCGACCTTGTCGTCAGTTACCTTGATGCCTGTGAGGGGTGCATTGCCGGTATTCTTGACCACATACGTCCACTTCACCTGTTCACCGACCCAGATGTAGGGGCCAGGGGCCACATCGGCGTCATATCCGTTGGTGTACTTCTCGATGTCGATCTTCGGACATGGCGGTTGAGGGGGCTGATCCCCGCAGTACGAGGCACAGAGATAGCCGTTGTTGTACTGGTCGAGCTTCATGTAGAGAGGCTCGCCCATCTTCCATGCATCGCTGTCTCCCTTGACACCACTTCCTACGGGATACTTGAACATCCAGCTGTCGGCCGCGGCAATGGTGTCGGCAATACATGTTGCATTTGCCCCCGAGAGCACATTCAGCTTCGCCGAGACCAGGGCCGGGAACATGGTGTACGTCTTGTCACCGGCTACCGGCTTGTCCATGATGGCGATGGCCTCGTTCTTGGTGTAGGTATGGCCGCCGATAATAATGGTTTGAACCGGCCATGCCTCAGGATGATTCTTCCAGTAACCGGGCGATCTTACGCAACCGGCCATTGGCTTGCCACCAAAGTAGTTGGCCTTGTCGGAATCCATTACTTTAATGGTGCCAGCCATTCCGGTGGCGGTTGCGGTATTGGTATGTTGCCCAGCCATGGCGTCGAACGGACCGATCATACAGCTGAATTCCTGACCTGGGCCAAGCGTTGCAGGAATAGTGCACTTCCCGACGAGGTTGTACACATCGTCCGTCAGGGTGATGTTGGTCAAGGTTTCATTGCCGGTGTTCTTGACCACGTACTTGAACTGCACTTTGCAGTTCGGATAGGTCGGCATGGGATAGCATTGGTTGGAGCAGGAGGAATCGCTTCCATAGCCGTCGCAAGAACTGTGGTCATCACTCTTCTCGTCGTCATCGCTGTCATGGGAGTAGGACGATGAGCTGCTGTAGCTGGAGCAGGACGACGAACTGTCCGATCTGTGCTCATAATCTTCGCTGTACTCGGAGTACTTGTAGCTCGGACAAGAGGACGAGCACTGGTGGTCACTGCTGTAGTGATCATCATCTTTGTCTGAGTAAGAAGAAGAGCTGTTGTAGCCGGAGCAGGAGGATGAGCACTTGTGGTCGCTGCTGTAGTGGTCATCATCCTTGTCCGAGTAGGAGGACGTCTTCGGACAGAGCATGCCGCCGTTCTTGCTGTAGCCGGACACAACCGTGAAGCATCCGGTGATCATGCCGGGATACAGGGGTTTGGAGCAGTCGGTGTAGATGGTGTAATAGCTGGAACCGACGTAGATCTTGATGTAGCTCGTCATCGTGCCGTACGAATCCATCCCCTGGAAGGTGAAGGTCTTGTTGGGATAGACCGTGCCCGAGAAGAGCTGTTTGCCCGTGGCATCCTTAACCACCACGTTTGCTTCCTTGTACCCCTTGTAGAGAAGCGTCAGCTTGGTGATGCCACCACTGCACGGGGCACAGGTTGGAGGAGGTTGCGAGCACAGAGGCACTGAGAGTCCCGGTGCGTCGTCCGCATCGTACCAGTTCTTGCCCCCGTCATTGGAGATGTACTTCTCGACATCGATGCTGGCCTTGACGCCGTAGTAGTGGCTCGGATCGCACTTGGTAATAGCGATACAGCCAACTTGCGAACAGAAACTTGCCTCGGCGCAACCAGTATTGGCGTACTGCCCTTCTACCGCGATCCCGGTCTTGGTGCAGGTCTGGGAAGCGCCGACTGCCAGTGCTTGGATGGTGCAGATTGCGCCAACCTTGTCGTCGGTGACGATAACATTGGTAAGATCTACGTTACCCGTGTTGGTGACGATGTAGGTCCACGTCACCGTGCTGCCAACGGGCACCTTCGGTCCGGTGGGGGAGTTGGCATCATCACCGTTGGTGTACTTCTTGATCATAAGATCAGGCGCTACCTTGAACATCCCTGCGTCCCAGGATGGATCGTTCTCACCCGGTGACAGGGTGGTGCAGATGGTCTGCCCCGTGGTCGGGTCGGCATCGCTGTCGAGGGTGTCGCCGCCCACGTCCTTCATGGTGAAGCTGTAGCCGGTGGGGAGGGTGAACTTGACGTAGTAGTCGCCCGGCTCCACGGAGAAGCTGTAGATGCCGTTGGCGTTGGTGAAGGTCTCGGCGACCTTCACGCCGGCGCAGGTGTAGAGTTCCACCTTGACGTTCGGAAGCCCAGGCTCGTTGCCGTCCTGTACGCCGTCCTTGTCGAGGTCGTTCCATACCTTGTCGCCGATGGTGGCGGGCATGAGGTACATGCCTGCATCCCAGGTGGTGTCGTTCTCGCCGGCCGTGAGGGTGGTGCAGATGGTCTGGCCGGTGGAGGTGTTGGCGTCGCTGTCAAGGGCGTCGTTGCCGCCCTGGTCCGCGGGGCTGAAAGCGTAGCCCGTGGGGGTGTAGAACTTCACGTAGTAGTCGCCCGGCTCCACGGAGAAGCTGTAGATGCCGTTGGCGTTGGTGAAGGTCTCGGCGACCTTCACGCCGGCGCAGGTGTAGAGTTCCACCTTGACGTTCGGAAGCCCAGGCTCGTTGCCGTCCTGTACGCCGTCCTTGTCGAGGTCGTTCCATACCTTGTCGCCGATGGTGGCGGGCATGAGGTACATGCCTGCATCCCAGGTGGTGTCGTTCTCGCCGGCCGTGAGGGTGGTGCAGATGGTCTGCCCCGTGATCGGATCGGCATCGCTGTCGAGGGTGTCGCCGCCCACGTCCTTCATGGTGAAGGTATAGCCGGTGGGGAGGGTGAACTTGACGTAGTAGTCGCCCGGCATAACGGAGAAGCTGTAGAGGCCGTTGCCGTTGGTGAAGGTTTCAGCAACCTTCACGTTGGCGCAGGTGAAGAGTTCCACCTTGACGCCGGAGATACCCGGCTCGTTGCCGTCCTGGATTCCGTCCTTGTTCAGGTCGTTCCAGACCCGGTCGCCGATGGTGGCGGGCTGGACAGAGAGTCCGGCATCGACGGTGTTGTTGGTCTCGCCTGCTGCCAGGGTGTAGCAGCCGGTCACGCCGAAGGCGTTGGCGTCGCTGTCGGTGGCGTCGCTGCCCACGTTTTGCGTGGTGAAGGTGTAGCCGGAGGGGGCGGTGAATTCCACCTTGTAGCTGCCCGGCATGAGGTTGGTGAAGCTGTAGAAGCCGCTGGCGTTGGTGGTGGTGGTGGCGACCAGGACGTCGTTTTCTCCGCCACACGTATAGAGCTTGATCGTGACGTTGCCGATGCCCGTATCACCGTCATCCTGCTGGCCGTTCTTGTTGACATCGTTCCAGACATAGTCGCCGATGGCCGCGGGCTGCTTGTAGAAGCCGAAGTCAATGGTTTGGTTGGAACTGAAATTAGAAGCAAGGTCAACTGGTGCTGGATTGCAGTTGCTGTCATCTGCAATTGTCTGGTCGGAGCTGCAGGGTGTGGTCGGCAGGTAGCCGGTCGGGGTAATAACCTCAACCTTGTAGCTTCCCGCGCAGAGACCGTTAAACTGGTAGTAACCATCTCCGGACGGGCCGGTAATGGTGGTAGTAGTGGCGATAACGGAGTTGTCTGAGGTTCTCCTCAGGTTGACGGTCACACCGTTGATACCCGGTTCTCCAGAGTCCTGAAGGCCGTTGATGTTTCCATCCTCCCAGACGAAATTACCAATTGTGCCGGTACAGGCACTTTCAAAGCCGAAGTCGATAGTCTGGTTGTCGGAGTTGTCATTCGGCATAGTAACCAGGGCAGGAGAGCAGTTGCTGTCGTTGCCGACGGACTGGCTGTCGCTGCAGAGCGGCACGGGATTCAGACCGGGAGGTGGAACTGAAACGACTACTCTATAGTTACCGGCGCAGACACCAGTGAACTGATAGTAGCCATTTTGGTTGCCTGGGCCAACGCCAGTGGATGTGGTTGCGATCAGGCTGTTATCGGACGCATTCCGCAGTTCGATGGTCACACCGTCAATTCCCGGTTCTCCACCATCTTGGAGGCTGTTGAAGTTCTGGTCCAGCCAGACAAAGTTGCCGATCGTGCCGGTGCAGCGGGCGACATAACCAAAGTCAATGGTTTGATCGGAACTTGAGTTAGTGGGAAGTGTTACGGGAGCAGGGCTGCCGTTACTGTCGATTGTGCGATCAGTGCCCACATTAGGGACGGTTGGGACCAATGCCGGCGGCAGAGTGGTTTCATCGACAACTACTTTGTAGTCGCCGGCACAGAGCCCTCCGAACTGATAGAAACCATTGGGGCCAGTCGTCGTCGTGGCGAGAGGGGTCGTGCCGTCGCCAGCAAAGAGTTTGACTGTTACACCGTTGATACCGGCGTTGGGTCCATCGTTCTGAATGCCGTCACGGTTTGTATCCATCCAGACGTAGTCACCGATGGTTCCTGTACAGGGGGAAATATAACCGAAATCGATGGTCTGATCACTGCTGGAATCTGTCGCAAGGTTTACGGACGCAGGGCTTCCGTTGCTGTCTACAGCAGGGTCTCCTCCTGCGTTCGGCGTAGTTGGTGTAAAGCCTGTCGGCAGTGTGTTAGCGTTAACAACCACCTTGTAGTCTCCGGCACAGAGACCTGTGAACTGGTAGTAGCCATGCTGGTTCAGGGGACCGGGTCCGGTGGTCTTGATGGCGATGAGACTGTTGTCTAAAGCATTCAGGATACTAACCGTCACGCCGTCGATGCCGGGCTCGCCGGCATCCTGCAGTCCGTTTCGGTCGAGGTCGTGCCAGACGAAGTCGCCGATAGTACCAGAACAGAGATTGACGTTTACACTGCTGTTGGCGTCAACCTGAAATTGGAAATCCGCAGCCCCTTGGGCTGCCGGATAACCGTTTATATTTCCAGTGCCGCGGGTTGGCGTGATAAAACCACTTCCGTTAAAGAACTGAGCAGCCGGGTCAACCTGTTTGAAGGGAGTAATTTGTGACGTGTTACTGAAGAAGTTGAATGAGACAATATCGGGTTTTTGAGGAAAATAGTCAGGGTTTAGAGTGTCCACGATGACGGCTACACGTAGATCAGAACCGCCCGTTCCTGCTACGGTAGTTACGTTTGGATAATTATTCGACTGGTACTGGTCCAGTGGCACTGGAGTAGTGTTGAAAACCGTGAAAAGGCCTGAAATGTCGACAATTCTGCCGCTCATGAGCAGGATGCCGTCATTGTATCCGGTGCCGGTTAACGGGTTGGCATTTTTCGCGGTGTCATAATAGATTTTAAAATAGTTGATGCGTCCAGCCGGACTGAGGAAGAAATTGGAATTGAACGGTGGCGAGCCGCCGGCACCTGTTTGCAGGCTGCCTGTTGCAGTGACACCGTACACGATGGTAATTTCGTAATCCGTGTGCAATCCCGTGCCGGTTATGACCGAACTGTTGAGCTGGAAATTGCCGAGTGATGCCTGGAAATGTAGGTCAAAGTCGGAGGTGCTTGGAGAGGTGGCAAGTGGGACCGCCCCGACAGCAAGCCCGTTATCGGGGAGCCAGTCAAATACGTTAATTGCGATGTTACCTAACTTGCTGTCATTAAAGACAAGTGTCCCTGGAGCCGCGGTGCCGTGTGATGTTATAAATACGACCATGAGCACGGCCATTAAGAATGTTAGTAAGCGGTGTTTATTCATGTAGGCCTCCTTATACCAAACAAAAAGACCCTCCCTTGAGGGTCTTTTTGTTTGGAGAAAAACTGTTTAACTTTTCTTGCGGCGGATCACGCTCCCTGCGAGAGCAGCCAGACCCAAGCCGGTCAGAAGCATTGTCGAGGGTTCAGGGACAGCAGTTATTACAACCGAAGCATTGGAATCGCTCTGGAAGTGGAAGTCGGCGGGATCTGTGGGATCGGCATTGGGGATCCCGTTTACGTTGCCAGCACCATAATCAGGCGAATACATCCCAATACCATCAACGAAGACTTGCTTGGACGGATCGACCTGTCTAAAAGGAGCTTGGGTGACCGTGTTGAATGCCAAGTCCATTGTGAGAATACCAGGAGCATCAAGGAAATAGGCCCCGTTGATGCTTGTGATGAGTATTTTGGCTGTCAGATCCGTCCCTCCGATACCTCCGACAGTTGTGACACCTGGAAGATTGTTGATAGCATTTGGTGATTGGTCGAGTGGGCCAGCGTTGTTGGTGCTGCTCACGAAGAAAGATCCCGTGCTCCCGGTTATGCTCCCAGACATGAGGAGAACGAGGTCAGGGTTCGTTGCCGGCGTGAATCCCATTCCGGTTTGAATGTTTTGGCTTGGTGTGGGATCAAGGTACATTCTGAAGTAGTTGAAGTTACTGGGCACGAAACTAAAGTTGGCATTGGTCGGCGGAGCTGCATTCGTTATGGAACCGTTTTCTGTGAAACCCAGCACCGTCGAAATTGAATAGGTAGAGTTAAGGCCACCGTTTGCGGTAATAACGGTGGAGTTCTGCATGAAATTGCCGAGCGTAGCCTGATAGACGAGATCGAAATTCTGGGTAGCCGGTTGCTGCACGAGTGGAACAGCGTCGAGTGCCACCGTGTTGCCGGGTGAATCGTCGAAGACGTTAAAGTTAAATGTCGTGCCATTCGGTGCCCGGAAGGTCAGGGCCTCGGCTTGGCTTGCCAAGCCCCCTAGGGCTAAGGTTCCTGCAGTGATTGCCATCAAGAGTTTGTGTTTCATAAGTTGGTTACCTCCTTTGTTTGTGGATGATTCTCGGGCTCATGGACTTAATGCTTCTGAATTCTTGTTAATATAAGACATTGTTAATAATGCATTTTTTGTGCCGAATATAACATCCTGAAATTTAGTTCAAATGTATGTTGCTAAGCGCTTGTGTTCTATAATATGTAAAATTTTCATATTGTTTTGTCGGAGAGTTTTACATTTAGGTTGGTTGGAGAAACGGACATCAAATGTGATGTTCTCGCAGAAAGTCAGATGCAGTGTTCTTACCCCAGTGTCGAATTCGGCGGTCTCATTGTCTCTTCAGTCAGCACGAAAAAGGGCGGCCATTTCGGACCGCCCTTTTTCGTGCTGCGCTGATCACAACTACTTAAGATATGGGATCATCTTTTCATCTGAGCAGTGACCGGGACCCACGTAGCCGTTGTTGTACTTGTCAAGCATATCGGCAAGTTGGTTGAATTCGGTCTTCACGCTGCCGGTGATCGTGTCCATCTTCGTGTCGTACGTGTCCAGCAGGTACTTTGCCCGCTCGAGGGTTGTCGTAATTGCGCTCGTGCTGGCGCCGTTAAGCTTATTCAGGTAGGCGGCCATGTATTGATGCGCAAGGCTGTAGTAAGGGTTACCATTCTTTGGTTCAGCCCAGAAAGCCCCGTACCAGGTTGATCCGCTGCCAAAGAAGGGGCTGTCCTCCAGGTTTCCCCATGTTGTGTCGTACGGTGCCGGTCCGTATTTGGAGTGTGTTTTCCAATACCCCTGGGTGTAGGTGCAGCTGAACGACACTTCATACATGCCGGCGTCCCAGCTGAGGTCCTTCTCTCCGGACGTGAGGGTTGTGCAGGGAGTCTTACCGGATATTGGGTCGGCGTCGCTATCAAGACTGTCGGTCGTTTTGTCCTTCGGGCTGAACTTGAAGCCGACCGGCAGCTCGAACTGCACATAGTAGTTTCCGGGTATCACGGAGAAGGAGTAGTATCCGCCCCCTTTCGTCGTTGTTGAAGCGATGAAGTTGCTGTTGCAATCGTAAAGAGTGACCATAACCCCATCGATACCTGGCTCACCCTTGTCCTGAACGCCATCCTTGTCCGTGTCTTTCCAGACGAAGTCGCCAATCATCGCCATCTGCTGCTCTTTGAGGTACATTCCGGAGTCCCAGGTGAGGTCCATTTCGCCGGGGGTGAGCATGGTGCAGGTGGTCTTGCCGGTCGATATGTCCGCATCGCTGTCCTTGGCGTCATCCATCCCTTTGTCCGGCATGGTAAAGACATATCCCGAGGGGAGCATGAACTGGACATAGTATTCGCCGGGCATGGTGGTGAACGAGTAGTAGCCCGACTTGCTCGTTGTGGTGCTTGAGACGTAGGTGCCGTCACATTTGAAGAGCTTCACGGTGACGCTGGATATCCCCATCTCGCCACTGTCCTGGATCCCGTTCTTGTTGCCGTCCAACCAGACAAAGTCGCCGATCTTGGCTTTCTGCTCCATGGTCGTCCCGCAGTGGGGCGGTCCGATCATTCCGTTGTTGAAATTGTCAAGGATGTACGCGGTCATGATGAAGTCATCACGTACAGGGCCGGTAATCATGCTCATCGGGTTTGGTGAACCGTCGTAGGTGTCGAGAAGCATGGTCGCATGGCTCATGGCTTCAGCCACGTAGCTGGTGTCGGCGCCGTTAAGCAGGTTGAGATAGGCAGCGATGTACTGGTGCGCAAGGATCAGGTAAGCGTCGCCATTCTTCGGCACCGCCGTGATGATCTGGTACCAGGTCTTGCCGGTGCCAAAGAAGGGGGTTTCTTCGCCTTGCGGCAGTTTTGCCCATGTGTTGTCGTAAGGGGCCGGACCATACTTGGAGTGTGTTTTCCAGTATCCTTGGGTGAAGGTACAGCCAAGATCAGGCTTGTACATTCCGGCATCCCAGGTGGTGTCATTCTCGCCGGGGGCGAGAGCGGTGCAGATCGTCCGCCCGGTAATTTGGTCGGCGTCACTGTCCTTGGAATCGTTTGTACCCTGGTCCTGCGGGCTGAAAACGTAGCCGTCGGGAAGAACAAACTGGACATAGTAGTTGCCCGGCATCAGGTTGCAGAAGGTGTAGATGCCGTTGGCATCGGTCTGTTGCGAAGCGACGTAGATATCATCGTTAGTGCCGGATTGACCATCGGGGCCGCAGTTATAAAGCTTTACGGTGACCCCTTGAATCCCCGTCTCTCCCATGTCCTGGATACCATTCCGGTTCGTGTCTTTCCACACCAAGTCCCCGATGCAAGCGGTGGGCGGCGGAGTGCAGACGAGCCACGCCATGTCGGAGTCGCTGACCACAAACCCGTTGGCATCCTTGCCCGTCACGGTGGAGGTATTGGGATAATCGCCGGGAATGCCGCAACGTTGTGCCTGATCGAGAGCCGGAATCTGGGCGGAGGTGAGGGTAATAATGGCGCCTGCCGCCAGGTTGCCGATGGGGTAATTTACGCCAAGAGTCGAGTCGGTAACGACCACGTCCATAAGATTAACGGTACCGCAGTTCTTGACGATGAGGCGGTACATGGCGCCGTGGGGAGCGTAAGCCGAGGCGGCGGTGGTCTTGGTGTCGGCATCCAGCCAGGTCGTGCCGCCATCGACGCTGATTTCCTTCTCGATGTCGATGCAGGGCGGAGGAGTGCAGACGAGCCAAGCGGCGTCGGAGTCGGTAACTCCAAATCCGGCAGCGTCCTTCCCGGTCACGGTGGCAGTGTTGGGGTAATCACCAGGCGTGCCACAACGCTGGGCCTGGTTGAGGGCCGGAATCTGGGTGGATGTGAGGGTAACCATGGCGCCGGCCGCCAGGTTGCCGATGGGGTAGTTGACGCCCAGGGTCGAGTCGGTGACGACCACAGTGGTCAGGTCGACCGTTCCGCAGTTCTTGACGATGAGGCGATATATTGCGCCGTGGGGGGCAGTAGCCAGGGCCGCAGCGGCCTTGGTGTCGGCATCGAGCCAAGTCATGCCGCCATCGACACTGATTTCCTTCTCGATGTCGATGCAGGGTTCCGGGGTGACAAAGCCGAAGTCGATGGTCTGGTTGGAGCTGTCGTCGTTGGGGAGGTTGACCGTTGCCGGCGAGCAGTTGCTGTCGTTGCCGATGGTCTGGTCAGCACTGCACGGGGAAGTGGGCGAGAAGCCCGCTGGGGTGATGACCTCCACCTTGTATTCGCCGGCGCACAGACCGGTGAACTGGTAGTAGCCATGGATACCGCCCGGGCCGACACTCGTCGTGGTGGTGGCGATGATGGTATTGGCGGAGTCCCTGAGGTTCACGGTCACGCCGTCGATGCCGGGCTCGCCCATGTCCTGCAGGCCGTTGCGGTTCTGGTCATGCCACACGAAGTCGCCGATGGTTCCGGTGCAGGGGGTGACAAAGCCGAAGTCGATGGTCTGGTTGGAGCTGTCGTCGTTGGGGAGGTTGACCGTTGCCGGCGAGCAGTTGCTGTCGTTGCCGATGGTCTGGTCAGCACTGCACGGGGAAGTGGGCGAGAAGCCCGCTGGGGTGATGACCTCCACCTTGTATTCGCCGGCGCACAGACCGGTGAACTGGTAGTAGCCATGCTGGTTCATGGGGCCGACACCGGTGGTGGTGGTAGCGATGATGGCGTTGGTGGCGTCCTTGAGGTTCACGGTCACGCCGTCGATGCCGGGCTCGCCGGCATCCTGCAGTCCGTTTCGGTCGAGGTCGTGCCAGACGAAGTCGCCGATAGTACCAGAACAGAGATTGACGTTTACACTGCTGTTGGCGTCAACCTGAAATTGGAAATCCGCAGCCCCTTGGGCTGCCGGATAACCGTTTATATTTCCAGTGCCGCGGGTTGGCGTGATAAAACCACTTCCGTTAAAGAACTGAGCAGCCGGGTCAACCTGTTTGAAGGGAGTAATTTGTGACGTGTTACTGAAGAAGTTGAATGAGACAATATCGGGTTTTTGAGGAAAATAGTCAGGGTTTAGAGTGTCCACGATGACGGCTACACGTAGATCAGAACCGCCCGTTCCTGCTACGGTAGTTACGTTTGGATAATTATTCGACTGGTACTGGTCCAGTGGCACTGGAGTAGTGTTGAAAACCGTGAAAAGGCCTGAAATGTCGACAATTCTGCCGCTCATGAGCAGGATGCCGTCATTGTATCCGGTGCCGGTTAACGGGTTGGCATTTTTCGCGGTGTCATAATAGATTTTAAAATAGTTGATGCGTCCAGCCGGACTGAGGAAGAAATTGGAATTGAACGGTGGCGAGCCGCCGGCACCTGTTTGCAGGCTGCCTGTTGCAGTGACACCGTACACGATGGTAATTTCGTAATCCGTGTGCAATCCCGTGCCGGTTATGACCGAACTGTTGAGCTGGAAATTGCCGAGTGATGCCTGGAAATGTAGGTCAAAGTCGGAGGTGCTTGGAGAGGTGGCAAGTGGGACCGCCCCGACAGCAAGCCCGTTATCGGGGAGCCAGTCAAATACGTTAATTGCGATGTTACCTAACTTGCTGTCATTAAAGACAAGTGTCCCTGGAGCCGCGGTGCCGTGTGATGCTGTAAATACGACCATGAGCACGGCCATAACAAAAGCTCGAAGAAAGTTTCTTCTCATAAATGACCCCCTGTATAAGAAAAAAGGCTCTCCTAGGAGAGTAGGAGAGCCTTTTTTTCTTAGATAAAAAACTGTTTAACTTTTCTTGCGGCGGATCACGCTCCCTGCGAGAGCAGCCAGACCCAAGCCGGTCAGAAGCATTGTCGAGGGTTCAGGGACAGCAGTTATTACAACCGAAGCATTGGAATCGCTCTGGAAGTGGAAGTCGGCGGGATCTGTGGGATCGGCATTGGGGATCCCGTTTACGTTGCCAGCACCATAATCAGGCGAATACATCCCAATACCATCAACGAAGACTTGCTTGGACGGATCGACCTGTCTAAAAGGAGCTTGGGTGACCGTGTTGAATGCCAAGTCCATTGTGAGAATACCAGGAGCATCAAGGAAATAGGCCCCGTTGATGCTTGTGATGAGTATTTTGGCTGTCAGATCCGTCCCTCCGATACCTCCGACAGTTGTGACACCTGGAAGATTGTTGATAGCATTTGGTGATTGGTCGAGTGGGCCAGCGTTGTTGGTGCTGCTCACGAAGAAAGATCCCGTGCTCCCGGTTATGCTCCCAGACATGAGGAGAACGAGGTCAGGGTTCGTTGCCGGCGTGAATCCCATTCCGGTTTGAATGTTTTGGCTTGGTGTGGGATCAAGGTACATTCTGAAGTAGTTGAAGTTACTGGGCACGAAACTAAAGTTGGCATTGGTCGGCGGAGCTGCATTCGTTATGGAACCGTTTTCTGTGAAACCCAGCACCGTCGAAATTGAATAGGTAGAGTTAAGGCCACCGTTTGCGGTAATAACGGTGGAGTTCTGCATGAAATTGCCGAGCGTAGCCTGATAGACGAGATCGAAATTCTGGGTAGCCGGTTGCTGCACGAGTGGAACAGCGTCGAGTGCCACCGTGTTGCCGGGTGAATCGTCGAAGACGTTAAAGTTAAATGTCGTGCCATTCGGTGCCCGGAAGGTCAGGGCCTCGGCTTGGCTTGCCAAGCCCCCTAGGGCTAAGGTTCCTGCAGTGATTGCCATCAAGAGTTTGTGTTTCATAGTTGGTTACCTCCTTCGTTTGTGGATGCGTACTCGTTAAGGTTTAGAATTTCGTGCAACGTTCGCATAAGGAGTTTGATCTGTTCTGTTCGATTCCTCCTTCGCTATGAATTTTATGCCTAAAAATGAGGTTTTATGAATCGATTAGTCGCTAGTTCAGCAATGTTCGTGCCATGGGCAACTAGCTGAAATGTTGTGAAAAATAATGCTATAGGTGTCTTGTTTCTTCGTTATTGTAAAGTTTTGCATATATGTTTGTCGGATAAATTTACAGTGAGGTTGCTTTGGGAAGGCGGACATCAAATCTTGAAGACTCGGACTCCTTCCGCGGCTTCTCCCGCCTGGAGATGGGACAGTATCCCAGCAAGTCGATCCTCCAGGAAAACATCACGGCCCTGCGGGAAGAGACCTGGGAGGCAATTCACCGGGAGATCATCAACTACGCCGAAGAGGCCAAGGTCGAAACCGGCCGCAAGGTGCGCATCGATGCCACAGCGGTGGAAACCGACATCCACCATCCCACCGACTCGACGCTGCTTGCCGACGGGGTTCGGATCATTACCCGCTGGCTGGCCGAAGGCAAAGAGCTTACGCCGACTCCCGGCTATCACTACAGCGACCATCGGCGGGTGGTCAAGAAGCGGGTGCTGATCATTCTCAACGCCAAGAAGGATAAAGTCCGCCAGGACGCGTACCGCGATCTGCTCGTCTACGCCGGCAAGGTCAGGCAGTATGCCCTGGCGGCAATCCCCTAACTTCTCAATCATCAGGGCCAGAGCGTGACCGAGCTCTTTGCCGGCAAGGTCCTGGCCGAAAAGCTTACCCGGGCGGTCGGCCTGCTGGAGAAGGTAATCAGCCAGACCGAGCGGCGGGTCTTCAAGGGAGAGCAGGTTCCCGCCTCGGAGAAGGTGGTTTCCTTCTGTTGATCCCCACATTGAATGGACCGAAATTTCCTGATTGTTTTGACTACCGTGAATGTTTTCCACATATGTTATGTAGGGGCCGGGTTTTTCCCGGCCCCAGTTTTTCAGAATGGATCGTTTCTGTTTGAAGTCACATCCCTTCGTGAGTCTTCCCAATCCCCGTAGGTCTGGTACTCTCGGGCGGCCATCTTGACGCTGGTCAGGATAATATCGAGTATCAGGTGCCCAATGTGACTGGTTATTTCATCGAGTTTCTGTTCGAGGCATTGCTCTTCATAGATGTTCATACGTATCCCTTTCGTTAGAGCAGTTCGGTGGCGGCCACCCTGACGTGTTCAGCGTTGACCATGGCCGACTCCGTTTTTGCGGCGGCAATAAGCGCCCCACGGGCCAGATGGTTCGCCTTGCGGTAGAGCCCCCCTGATCCTTGATGGATGGCGGTGATGGCGGCATCATCGAAGAGCATCCTGGTGACACCGGCTATGGCAAGGTGGTGCTTCAGATAGGCGGTCATGGTTTCCAGGTCCCCGCCCTTAAGATGACTCCTCGCCACGACTCGGGCAGCCAGCGGCATTGATGTCCGGTATTTGAGGTTTTCCAGCAGGTTGGCCTGCCCGGCGAGAATGACAGGAAGCCATGGTTTGGAATCCTGCTCGAACTGGGTGAGGGTGTGCAGTTCGGCAAACACCTCCATCCGCAAGAGACTTGCCTCATCGATGACCAGCACCACCTTCATCTTTTTTCCCAGCGTCAGTTCCAGGATTTCCTGTTTGATGCTTTTGGTCATGACTGCCCGTGACGAGCTGGTGCTTTCGTTGCCAAACTCTCCCAGGATCTGCCGATAGAGTTCCAGAATGGAGCCGGAGGTTGCGGTGACGTAAATGACCTTGTGCTCGGAGGGGTGCAATCCCCCAAGGACATATCTCAGCGTGGTGGACTTGCCGCTGCCGATCTCACCGGTCACCAGCACGACCGCCACCAGGCGCAGGCCGTACTGGATGCGCTCCTGGGTGGCTGTTGGCGGCTTGGTCAGCATGACATCCTTTCTGGCGATGTCTGCCCCGAACGGTTCCTTTTGCAGGGCGAAGAACTGGCGATAGCTGGTGTCCATCAGGCATCCTCCCACAACAGGCCACCGCTGCCGGCGTTGTCGCTGTGAATGGTCACCTGTAGATGCGCCATGTTGGAAAAGATATGGACCGAATCCAGCCGCTGTTTCGAGGGGTCGAGAGCGAAGAGCTTCGTGAGTGCTTCGGTGACGTTTTCAAAGAGTGCCTGCTCCAGGCCGAGCCGGGCGACGATATCCCGCATGGTCCACAGGGTGCGGGCAGAGACATAGGAGCTGAAGTCCGAGGGATCGGTGACGTTGAGCGCATAGTGCCACTCGATGTTGAAGGCAAACTGTCGAATCGTCTCCTCGTCGGTCAGATCCTGCATCTGTTGCAGGATGACCGTGCCGAGCATGGCATAGATCTCCTTGGTACGGCGTCCGTACAGTTCGCTGTATAAAGCAGCTTCTCGGCGGGCAGCCTGTGGAGGATCTCCTCCCGAAACAGATGCGCCCAGGACGATTCCAACAGGGCAAGCCGCTTGGGGCCAAGGTGCTCGAACGGATTGAACATGTCGTACTGTTTGTGGTCTTTGACGTGGATCACGGAAACTCCAGATAACCAGCTGATTTTGCTTGGTTATCTTATCACAGAAGACATGTCGGACAAAGGAAAAATGGCACTATTGGTCAATTATTTTAATGGGTTAGACTGTGTTTTGCTTTTGCGAAGTCATCAAAATTGACTGTCAGAAAAGCGTACGGTTTCAAAACTCTCAAGTGCCTGCAAGTGGCGCTATATCAAACACTTGGCGAGTTGCCAGAACCTTATGTCATCCACAGATTCTGCTGACGAGCCCGAAAATTGAGGGAAGTTTACACGCCATTAATCAGAAAATATCACACCATTTCGGTTGCAAGTGATATAGTTAAGAAAGTTTGACATGGTTAGTAACCCGGCATGTAGTTTTTCTTTCGGATGAGCAGGTAAATTTACTATTACTTCAATTTAGGAGTGTTTAGGCATGGCAACTGTTTTGATTACGGGTGGAGCGGGATTTATCGGATCCCATACTGCGGATGCACTATTAGAAGAAGGGCATCGTGTGCGCATTCTGGATTGTCTTGACCCGCAAATTCATGGGGATAACGTTAGTTTTCCTTCTTACCTGGATTCACGGGTGGAGCATTTTATGGGAGATGTAAGAAGTTTCGACGATGTCAAACGTGCTCTGCAGGGGGTTGACGTAATTTATCATTTTGCTGCATTGACCGGTGTAGGCCAAAGTATGTACGACATGCGAAGTTATGTAGAAACAAATTGTACCGGAACGGCGACCGTTATAGAAGCTGTGTTGAAGAGTCGAATCTCTATTGATAAGTTTGTACTGGCCTCTTCACGTGCTGTATATGGAGAGGGGACCCATTGGTGTCCGAATGACCGCGATGTATACCCTGGTATTAGACGCCGTAAGGATCTTGAAGAGGGGAAGTTTCAGGTTTATTGCCCTGTTTGCGCTGCAGAGCTTCGCGCTGTTTCAACTCGTGAGGAGAGGCCACTCTTACCGATATCTGTTTACGGTTGGACCAAGAAATTTCAGGAGGAAATGTGTCATTTTGCTGCTCAGACTTTTGGGCTTCCTGTGACTATTTTGCGCTATTTTAATGTGTACGGTTCACGCCAGTCTTTGAGGAATCCTTATACTGGGGTAATGTCTATATTTTACAACCGAATACTTGCCGGTCAGCCCATTTCGCTTTACGAGCATGGAACTCCAGGTCGTGATTTTGTACATGTATCGGACGTGGTAAATGCAAACCTAAAAGTCTTGGATGCTGACGTGATACCGGGGACATGCATTAATGTTGGGACAGGTAATGCAGTTACAATCCGGGAGATTGCTGCAGTTCTTTCGGCTTGCTGTAACAGGCAAGTGGATTTTCTGGATCTTGGGGAGTTCCGCATAGGTGATATTAGTTCCTGCTACGCGGATATCAGCAAGGCCTGCTCAATTCTCGGCTATACTCCTTCTGTTGACCTTAAGGAGGGAATCGGGGAGTTTGTAGAGTGGGCAAGTGGACAAAGTTCCATTGATCTTTATCAGAGAACAGTCGATGAACTTGAGAAGAGTGGACTGTTCGGCCGCGCCTCTAGGATATGATTGTGGGAAAGACTGGTTCAGTTCGGCGCAGGCGGATTCTTTTCATGGCAGAAGCGGTGACGCTTGCCCACGTGACCAGGCCGCTGGTCTTGGCCCGCGCATTACCGGCCGATGGCTACGAGATTCATTTTGCCTGTTCTCAAAAGTATGAAGGCTTTTTGCGTGACACCACATTTACTCAGTGGCCACTTCATTCGATTTCCCCTGACCAGTTCCTTGAGTCCCTCGCCAAGGGAGAACCTTTGTATGACCGTCCCACCTTGGAAAGCTACGTAGAGGAAGATGTGCGCCTGATGAACGCAGTCATGCCTGACATGGTGGTCGGAGATTTCAGACTTTCACTTGCGGTGAGTGCTGCTCATTGTAAGGTCCCCTATGTATCGATTGTCAATGCCCATTGGAGCCCGTACGCTTCGCTTAGGCGATTTCCCTTGCCTGAAATCCCGTTGGCAGGCGTACTTGGTGTTCCGATTGCCCGTACTCTGTTTCATATCCTCCAACCCCTCATATTTGCATTGCATGCAAGGCCTCTCAATCTCGTGAGACGATCTTATGGGCTGCCTCCGCTCGGAGATTTGCGCCATGTTTATACCCATGGTGACTTCACTTTGTGTACGGACATTCCTAAGCTTGTCCCTACCGCTAATCTTCCGCCAAATCACCATTACATCGGGCCTGTTATCTGGTCGCCTGAGATTGAGTTGCCTGCATGGTGGGCGAACCTGCCGCAAGATCGCCCGTGTGTTTATGTAACTCTTGGCTCCTCTGGACAGGTAAGCTTGCTTCCTGACGTAATATCGGCTCTCTCTGGGTTACCCATTATAGTACTCGTTGCCACTGCAGGGCGTCTGAATCTGAATTCTATTCCATCCAATGTTATGGTTGCTGATTATCTGCCAGGTGCAGAAGCTGCTCGACGTTCTGCCTTGGTTGTGTGCAGTGGCGGGAGCGCAACGGCATATCAGGCGCTTGCCGAAGGGGTGCCTGTGCTCGGCCTTGCATCAAATATGGATCAGCATCTCACCATGTCAGCTATTGAAAGGTGTGGCGCTGGAATCCTCATGCGCGCCGGTCTTGCGAAAGAACATTCAATCAGGCGTAATGCGGAAAGGCTTCTTGGAAATGAAGGCAGTCGCGCAGCTGCAAGATCTCTTGCCCAAGGATTCGCAGACTACGATGCTCCGACGAAATTTTGTACTTTCCTTGAGAAGCAAATGGGTGTGCTAATGCCTTGAGTGGTTCTTTAAGCCAGTAGTGTCCGGTTAAGGACTTGCATTTGAAGGAGGCCCCGCAGCTGCGCGGTTGGTAGCCGGTCACTGGGCCTCGCTGTTGCTGATGTCCGTCATCATCTGGGCCAGTTCATTACGGATCTTGATCCTCAACTCCCTGACCCGGTTGATGTTGACCCTCTCGTTATGCTCCTCGTGACAGTAGATGGCCAGGAGCAGATAGGTGATGAGCCCTCCCAGGATCTGGGCCATCAGGCCATGGGGGCTTCGGGCCACTACGTGGTACACGTTGAGATGCTGCTTCCACCAGCCAAAGAAGATCTCGATGTCCCAGCGTAGCTTGTAGACAAGGGCCACATCTTCGGCAGCCAGGTCGAAGCGGTCCGTGGCGACATAGTAGTCGGTGCGATCAACACGGTAGCCAACGACACGAACCGGCTTTTCCGTCTGGTTCTGCCCCTTGGTACCAAGCAGGGCGATGACATCCAGGAAAACATGACTCCCTTCGGGAATCGGTCGCTCCTCGATGATGAATTTTCGGGTGCTCTTTTTGATCCGGCAGACGAAGTGCTTTTCTTCTGACTGCCACTCATCGAAGTTCCTGTGGCACTGGTAGTAGCGGTCCATGCCCCCCGTCTGCCCCGGAGCCAGAATCTTTGCCACAAAGGGGCGCTCATCGGCCTTGCCGCACTGAGATGGAGCCCTTCGTGAATGCTGCGGTCGATGTCAAACCCCAGATGGACTTTCGCTTTCTTGGCGCCGTCGCGGTAGTCGGCAAGCTGCATCGTGGGGACGGCATCGATCAGAGAACCGTCGATAGCGATCAGGTCGCCAAGGTGCGGATGCAGAGCCGGCAGCAGCTTTTTCGCCTGAGCTTGCAGCAGGTGGTACATCTGGCTGAGTTGTGCAAGCGCCCGCGTGTTCATCGCTTCAAAGAAGGTGCTGCGGCTGACACCTTCTGGAGGTGCAACATGGGCACGGGCGAACTCATCCTGTTCCAGCATCTGGAGCAGCTCACGTCCAGACTCGTAATCCTGAAGGTGGAGATAAACCAGGGCTTTCAGATGATGCTCAAAGGTAAATGTCATGGGTCTGTTGCTCCTTGAACGCAATGGGGTAATGGAAGATAGCGCATCAAGGGCTGGTTTGAACAGACGCCGAAACGAGAGGGGGGCTTTGAGCCTCATCAAAGGGCTGAGACAGCGTGGCATTCGCAACTCCAGTAAAATAGGGTAGTTACGAACCCGCGCCGCGCGACTTTTTCTTAATAGTCAAGAGAAAAGTGCAGCAACCAGCTGCTTTTATTCATTTTTCAGGCTGATTAGCACTAATTTTCCGCCACCAAGGTCATCCCCCTCCCTTGACGGGAGGGGGCAAGGGGGTGGGTGATATTTCAACCGGCTGAATATATGGCTCTTTCACCCCCACCCTGACCCTCCCCCGTCAAGGGGGAGGGAATGTTTGGCGAGGCTAGCGGAAGATTGGTGCTAATCAGGTTTTTTAGAGAGCTATGCTAACTGCAACTTCTTAACCGGACACTGCTGGGAATTTGTATAAATATCAGAGTGTTATAGTTTCCGGACGGACACTATTTACTCTTTGCAGGACATTGCCATTCTCCCATGGCAGTGAATTCTGCTGTCAACTCCTTGACCGACCACAAATGCCTGGACATCAGAGGCAACCTTATTTACTGTCTTTCCTCAGATCTTAATTGCAACTACTTCAATGGGTTAGGGTAGTCTTTCAAGGATTAATTGTGCTGTTTTGTGGGTGGCACGATTTGTGCTGGGCTGTTCTGGAGTCTATTGGTTTTTTTCAAGATTTATCGAGATGTTGGGGGTGATGAATATGGATGAAAAACGCAAAACAGAAGGATATGTCTTTTTCCTTGTAGATACGATTACGCTCATATTTGAGATTGGAGTATACTTTTTTAGTTTCTTGGGACCAGGCGTTCTGTTATTCAGTCTCAAGGCTGAAAGTCCCGTAATTATAGTTCTTTCGGTAATCCTTGGATGGTTAGTAGCTGCATCGGTGTTTATAGGATTATTGATATTCTCCATGCGAATTCTTGTGGGAAAGGTTCCATTCGGACGCTTTTTTATAACCAGTTCAAAGGCTTCCCGCTGGATTATCGCGGATAGGCTGGTGAAGATTGGCAATAGGAGCCCTTTTCGAGCATTGATTAATGATATATCGTTTCTGCGATATATATACTACCGCGGTATGGGAGCAAAGATAGATTCTACCCTTCTTCTTGGTCAGCGAGTTGTTATGCCAGATCCCTGGGCGTTGAGTATCGGATCTCATGTTCTAATAGGTGATGAAGCAATCGTTTCTGGGCACAAGGTTGAACACAGTGTTGTTACGCTTGAACCCGTTGAGATCGGTGATGATGTATTGATCGGAGCGCGTGCCGTCGTACTCGCAGGGGTAAAAATAGGCAATGGAGCGATAATTGGGGCTAATTCGGTTGTTACGCGCGGGACGGTTGTCCCAGATAATGAGGTGTGGATTGGAAACCCAGCAAGGAAGCTTGATCTATTTGGGGCACTTAAGGATCGCAAGGCTTTAAGAGGTTGATGTAGCCGATAAATTGAGCAGATGGGATGCTGGAGTTAGATTGATGAATCTTGTGGACAATGATGTGATCGTAGTTGTTGGTGCGGGTACTGCGGGAATAGCCTCGGCCCTTGCCGCTTCACGTCGCGGAGAGAAAGTTATACTTATCGAAAAAAGCGCTTCGCTGGGTGGGGCAGTTACACGTAGCTTGATTCACACCTTGGGTGGGATCTTTGATTCGGATTGCAACACTATTAATGAAGGGCTTACTGTCGAGTTCATCGAGAGGCTGAGGAAGGCGGACAGTTCGACATGTAAGCGCAAGATTGGAAGACTGTGGACATTGGTTGTTGACCCTGAAACCTATGGCAATGTCATAACTGATTGGGTGCGGGAAGAGTCTAATATTCAATTATGTAAAGAAAGTACAATCACACATGTTGAGACTAGGAACAACTCGGTAGTGGAGATTGAGTTATTACACGAAGGTATGAAGACGACAGTTAGACCCAAAGCGGTAGTAGACGCATCAGGAAATGCAGCCTTAGTCCGCATGATAAACGACGAGCTTGTTATTTTGGAAAGTCGGCGTGCAGCTGCAGGATTAATCTTCAGCATGGTGGTGAGTGATCGGCAAAGGTTCTCTTTTCCCCAAAATGTTGCTTTGTTGAGAACGATTCGATCTGCTGTTCAGCAGAGCATTTTGCCTATTGAATGCTGGTCAGTGTGGTTTGATACTGGTGTGAAACAAAACGAGGTATACGTTAAACTATCTGTGCCGTATGCTATTGATCAGGGCGAAGCAGACGATGATTCCGCATTGAATGAAAAAGTTCATGTTATTCGTGATAGTCTAGTTACATTTCTTCGTAATAGTTCTCTGCTGTTGCCAGAATCTAAAATTGTAACAGGGGAATTGGGAGTAAGAGACGGATTCAGAATAATGGGAGAGTATTGCTTGACTGAAGCTGATGTTAAGAATTGCCGTAGTTTTTCAGATAGTGCCTGCCGGGGAAATTGGCCGCTTGAATTCTGGGATTCTGAAAGAGGAGTTTCTTTAGAATATCTCCCTACAAACTCACATTATGAAATCCCACTTAGAGCTCTCAAGGTCTGTACGCTCAATAATGTATGGGCTGCTGGAATGTGCCTATCCGCAGAGCAGAAAGCGCAAGCTTCAGCGCGTGTTGTGGGTACTTGTTGGGCGATGGGTGAAGCAGTGGGAAGGGCTGTGAGTAATGGTTAAAGGAGGAAACGATGTTCAACCTTATTGACATTTTTCTTAAGATTGTCGAAGCGCAACCGGAACATACGGCAGTCGCTGGGCCTGGAAATGATGAGGAGCTTAACTATCGACAACTCGCTGAAAGGATTGATGCTTTAGCTTGTGAATTATACGATGCCGGAATCCGACCTGGCCACTGTGTTGGACTGCATTATCCGAGTGGGAAAAATTACATTGTTATCAATTACGCATTGTGGCGATGTGGGGCTTGTGTCGTTCCTATCCCTGTCGAATATGTTCCCGATGAAAAGAAGAGGATATTCTCTGATATATGCCTCAATTTTGTAGTGTCAAAAGTCGGAATTTACTCAGTAGTCGCTCCTCATTGTTCCGAAAGCCCTAATCGCCTTTCTGACGATGTCGTTGTTGCCTCAGTGGAAAGCCATAAAGAACATCCTCCTGGTTTCTTTGAAATCAACCCTGCCTTTCTCCGCTTCACATCAGGTACAACCGGTGCGTCAAAGGGGGTTCTGCTTTCTCACGAAACTATTTTCGAGCGGATTCATGCTGCCAATGACGCCTTGCGTATTGGTCCCGATGATCGGATAATCTGGTTACTTTCAATGTCTCATCATTTTGCGGTTTCAATCGTCGCTTATCTAAGCTTCGGAGCTACAATAGTTCTGTGCAGGGATCATTTTGGACGGACCATTATTGAAACTACGGCGATGCGAAGTGGTACCATAATTTATGGATCTCCGATACATTACGAGCTAATGGCGAATGATCGAAGTTCCTTGCAGCTTCCATCTTTGAGGTTGGCGATTTCGACTACGACATCATTACGAAACGAGGTTGCAGAATCTTTTCATGCTCGCTTCGGGAAATCGTTGAGTCAGGCATACGGTATTATCGAAATCGGTCTTCCTTGTATAAACATTGATGCACCGCAAAATAAATTCGGATCGGTGGGCAGATTGTTGCCCGCATATGAAATCTGTATGGATGACGTGGGGATGGGCGAGGAGCTCAAGGCAATACGACTTCGTGGCAAGGGTGTCTTTGATGCTTACTACTGCCCGTGGCAAACGCGCAATGAATTGCTGGAGGACGGATGGTTTTCAACTGGCGATCTAGGTATGCTCGACGAAGATGGTTATTTATACATTAAAGGTCGAATGAAGGAGGTTGTTAATATTGCGGGAATGAAGTTTTTTCCTCAAGAGGTTGAACAGGTTCTATTATCTCATCCTGACGTAGAAGATGCCTGCGTATATTCGCATAAGCATGAATGGAGAGGCGAAGTACCATATGCAAGAGTCGTTGCTAAAAATGGCATCAAACAACAGTTAGCCGAAAAAGAATTGAAGATTTACTGTTCTAAGTTTTTGTCAGCGTATAAAGTGCCAGACAAAATTTTGTTCGTACAAATACTTTCACGGACGGCAAGCGGTAAGCTTATTCGCGATGAGGCACGAATGAATGTAGGAAAGGAGTAACGACATGGAACTTGAGAAAGAACTTTGGAATTATATTTGCGACAATTATCTTTATGGAGAGTATCCAAGCGATTACAGCAGTGATATGAATCTAATTGGAAGCGGAATATTAGACTCTCTGGCTATACTAAACCTTGTTAATCATCTCGAGCAAGCTTATGATATTGAGTTAGGTACTGAGGACTTTACTTCAGAAAACTTTGGAACTGTTGAGGTGCTTGCTGCACTTGTAAGACGCAAGAAATTAAAAGGTTAATTTAGTAATCACGTTTCTTTAGTTTATGCTGTTTTTTATTTTATATTTGTTAGTCTTTGGAAAATACAGATGGAGATTGTGTCAATTACGGTTGGTTTGCCTGTTGGCTGCTCACCTTCTGCACTATTCACCTGCTTGCGGGTTCTCAACGGTTTCGTAGCGTGGTGGAACTCGGTATATTCGACTGGATTCAGGTCAGTGGTAAGCTCGGATGTGAGGGGTGACAAGTTCACCTGAAATGACTAGCGACTGGTGGCCAGAATATCATTTGAATATTTTGAGCGGTCCACGGCTTGGTCTCTATCTACGGTGATTCACAACTAGTACCATGTAACAGTTGCATTTTCGTATAACCTGTGACAAATTGGCGGGAACTCACTCAAGGAGGCCGCCATGTCACCAAGATATCGAGTTACTCTTACAGCAGAGGAGCGCAACGAACTCGAGGCATTGACGCGGAGGGAGAGAATCTCCGCCAGAGTGTTTATCCGTTGGTATGCATGGATGAATCCTGCAAGCAGATGATCGGAGAAGTCCGCGAGCCAAT
>RHLS01000025.1 GCA_003712145.1 Desulfuromonadales bacterium
TGCGAACCCCCATCCCCCCCTGAATAAGCGGATACCTGACCTCATGCTTGCCGATCTTGAGCGGTGCGATCATCATTTTCCTCCCAGCGCGAAAGCGTTTACAATATTTGTTACCATACCAGAAGAGCCCGCAGCAGGTGTGTAATAGTTTTGTAAAACGAAACCCTTGCAAACACGTCGGGGGGGTGCTACACAAAATCCATGAGATGGCTCAGGAAACTCATTAATCCGCTCGTTGCCCTGATCAGCATTCAGCTGGTCTGGGTGCTCCTCGTCATCTTCTGGATCTACTGGTTCGTGGGGCGACACAAGGAGTTCCGGGAGCTGGCCCAGCGCTATCGCCCCGAGCTTCTGGTCCACAGCTTCGACTGGGTGGTTCTCGTCGAGGGGATTGTGCTCCTGGTCATTATCCTGGCGGGAGTCTACGTCATCTTCATCTTCTGGCGCCGACAGTCAACCCTCTACCAGGAGCAGAAGGACTTCATCTCCCAGGTAACCCACGAGCTCAAGTCGCCGCTGGCCTCCATCAAACTTCACCTGGAGACGATCCGGCTCCGCAAACCGCCCCCCGACAAGATGGAACGGTTTCTGGATACCATGCTCGACGACATCGAGCGGCTCGACAACCTTATCAACAACTTCCTCATGGCGGCAAAGCTGGAGCAGCGACGTCGCGCCTCCCAGTATCCGGTCGTGGATTTCTCCGCCTTCGTGACCCGATTCCTGGAAAACCAGCGGACACGGCTCCCCGAGGGGGGAAGCATCGGTCTCGATATCGAAGAGGGAATCAGGGCCGCCGTCGATGCGGAAGGGATGGAAACGGCACTGCGCAATCTCTTCGAGAATGCGGTCCTCTACAGCATCGGCGCACCGGATATAAACGTCACACTCAGGCGCGAGGGGGGCCGCTGTGTCCTCGACTTCCGGGACCATGGCAAGGGGATCGAAGAGGCTGACATCAAGAAGGTATTCCGGATGTTCTATCGTGTCCGAAGACCCGGCGAGACCATCCGGGGGACCGGACTCGGTCTCTGGATCGTCAGATCGGTAGTGAAGGAGCACGGCGGAACAGTCACGGTGGCCAGCGATGGAGCCGGCAAGGGGACCACCTTCCGCATCACGCTGCCGGCCTTCCGCTAGCCTTTCAGGAGAGGGTCAATGACCGAAGATCGCCCCCATATCCTCCTGGTGGAGGACGAGATGCACCTGGCCCGGGGAATCTGTTTCAACCTTGAGCAGGAGGGATTTCGGGTAAGCCACGTGGAGAGCGGTGAAGAGGCCTTGGAGCTGCTGGCCTATGACCGCTTTGCCCTCATCATCCTCGATGTGATGCTCCCCGGCATGGACGGATTCTCCGTCTGCGAGCAAATCCGCGCCATGGACGCCCGAGTGCCGGTCCTGATCCTCACGGCACGGGCAAACGATGGGGACCGAATCACGGGCCTAAAAAGCGGCGCCGACGATTACCTTACCAAACCCTTCAACCTGAATGAGTTCCTGCTGCGTGTCAGTGGCATGCTTCGCCGTTCCGCCTGGTATCGGCCCGAGCCGGTGGAGGAAGCCTACCGCTTCGGCGACAACGAGGTCTTCCTCCTCTCCTACCACGCCCGCACAGCCCAGGGAGAGATCGACTTGACCGAACTGGAGGTCAAGATGCTTTCTCTTTTCTTCCAGCGGGAAGGTGAGGCGGTATCACGTAAGGATATCCTCGAAAGCGTCTGGGGGTATACCTCGGACACGGAGACCCGGACCCTTGACAACTTCATCGTGCGTCTGCGGAAGTACTTCGAGCCGAACCCGGCGCAGCCGGTTTATTTCCAGACCGTACGGGGGGTGGGGTATCGGTTTGCGCGCAAACCGGCGAGGAGTGAGGAGTAAGGAGCGATAAGAGAAATGGTGAGTCCATGGACAACAATAGGCCGGATGACGTGATATCATCCGGCCTTTTTGCACCTACTTCTTACCCTTACGCTTCAATGCTAAATTCCAGCCTTCTGGCGGATAATAGCAACCTTATCGGTCCGCTCCCAGCTGAACTCGGGAAGCTCGCGGCCGAAATGGCCATAAGCGGCGGTCTTGCGGTAGATGGGACGCAGGAGATCGAGCTGCTCGATGATTGCCCTGGGACGCAGGTCGAAGACTTCGCGGACGATCTCGGCGATCCGCTGGGACGGGAGTTTGCCCGTGCCCGACGTATCAACCATGACCGAAACAGGCTCGGCAACGCCGATGGCGTAGGCCACTTGGACTTCGCACTTCTCGCAGAGACCGGCGGCCACGAGATTCTTGGCCACATAGCGCCCCATATAGGCGGCGGAACGGTCAACCTTGGAGGGATCCTTGCCGGAGAAAGCGCCGCCGCCATGGGCACCGTGGCCGCCGTAGCTGTCAACAATGATCTTGCGACCGGTAAGACCGCAGTCACCCATGGGACCACCGATGACAAAGCGGCCGGTGGGGTTTATGAGGAAGCGGGTCCTTTCGTCCATCAGATCGGCGGGGATAATCTTCTTGACGACTTCCTCGATGATCCCCTCCTTGATGGTCTCGTAGGAAACTTCCGGCGTATGCTGGGAAGAGATGACCACCGTGTCGACCCGTACCGGCTTGTCATCCTCGTACTGGATGGAGACTTGGGACTTGGAGTCGGGGCGGAGGAAATTGAGCACGCCGTTTTTGCGGACCTCGGCAAGTTTCTGGGTCAGCTTGTGGGCGTACATGATGGTCATCGGCATGAGCTCGGGGGTTTCGGTGCAGGCATAGCCGAACATGAGCCCCTGGTCGCCCGCCCCCTGCTCCTTGTACATCCCCTCACCCTCGGTGACACCCTGAGCAATATCGGGGGACTGCTTATCGATGGAAACGAGCACCGCGCAGGTCTCCCAGTCGAACCCCATGGCGGAGTCGTTGTAGCCGATCTCCTTGATGGTCTCGCGGACAACTTTCGGGTAATCAACCACCGCGCTCGTGGTGATCTCCCCCGCGATGACCGCCATGCCAGTGGTCACCAGGGTTTCACAGGCGACCCGGGCCTTGGGGTCCTGGCTGAGAATTGCGTCGAGAATGGCGTCCGAAACCTGGTCGGCCACCTTGTCGGGATGCCCTTCGGAAACCGATTCGGACGTAAAAATATAGTCTTTCATCTCCATCGTGCTCTGTTCCTCCTCGTATGGATATATGCTATCTGTCGTGCCCTAAAGATTTCGGATTTTAAAGGTGTGCAAAAGGAAAAGTCAAGGATGAAAAAGGGATTGGCTCAATCGAAACTCTCGGAAAAACGTGCGGAAATCTCACCCTTGAGAAACCCCTCCACCTCGGAGGCGGTGGCGTAGGTGAGCGCCCGCGCGACAAGGCGCTCGGCATCTGCCTTTGTGGCCCTGCGCAGCACCTTTTTGACCCGGGGGATGGAGACAGAGGTCATGGAGAGCTCGTCGAAGCCAAGACCCAGGAGCACCGGCAGGAAAAGCGGTTCACCGGCCATTTCGCCACACATGCAGGCCCTTATGCCGGCAGCGTGGGCGGCATCCACCACCATCTTGAGGGACCGGAGGATGGCGGGATGGAGCGGTTGGTAGAGGTGGGCCAGATGCTCGTTGGTCCGGTCGATGGCCAGCGTGTACTGGATCAGGTCGTTGGTGCCGACGCTGAAGAAATCCACCTCGCAGGCCAGGATGTCGGCGATGACGACCACCGACGGGATCTCGACCATGATGCCGACTTCCAACTTCTCATCAAAAGGAATGTCGGCTGCGCGAAGTTCCCCCTTAGCCTCCTCCAGAAGTCTCTTGGCAGCTCGAACCTCCTCGATTCCCGAGATCATCGGAAAGAATATCCTGACCTTTCCCAGGGCGCTGGCACGAAGAATCGCCCGGAGCTGGATCATGAATATCTCCGGCTTGCGCAACGAAAGACGGATAGCCCGAAGTCCCAGGGCCGGGTTCATCTCGTCTTCCAGATGGAGATCAGTGGCAAGCTTGTCCCCACCCACGTCAAGGGTGCGGATGGTCACCGGCAGCGGCGCCATGCTCTCGACAATGGCCGCATAGGCACGGAACTGCTCCTCCTCGTCCGGAAGGCCCTGGCGGCTCATATAGAGCATCTCGGTGCGATACAGGCCAACGCCCTCGCCGCCATGTCCCGTGAGGGACGGGATCTCCTCGGCAAACTCCACGTTCCCCATGAGGCCGATTCGATGGCCGTCAAGGGTCTCCGACGGGAGATCCTTCAGCTTGAGGAATTCCTGCTCCAGATAATCATAGTGCTGCTTGCGCTTGAGATAGTCGCGGAAGGTCTCCGGATCGGGATTGACGACAATCGTCCCGTCGGTGCCGTCAATAATGACCGGCAGACCGTCGATATCCGCGCCCGTGATCGTCTCAAGACCAACCACTGCGGGAATCTCCAGCGCTCGGGCAAGGATGGAGGTATGGGACGTTTTCCCGCCCAGGTCGGTGGCGACCCCGATGACCCTGCTCTTGTCAATCTGGAGAATGTCGGTGGGGGAGAGGTCGTGGGCTATGACAATGAGTTTTCCGCCGTCAATGGAGCGGATGCACTCCTGGCGCTTACCGACCATGGCGCGCATGATCCGCTCCACCACGGTTTCCACGTCGACGGCCCGCTCGCGCAGGTACTCATCATCGATGGCGGCAAAGAATTCCTTGAATTTGAGAAGGTTGCGCTTGAGGGCCGCTTCGGCGTTGATGAGTTCACGCTCGATGAGGTCGAGGGTGCCTCGGGTGAGCATAGTATCTTCGAGGATCAGAAGGTGGGTGTCGACAACGTAGAGATGCTCCGGACCATGGCTGGCGGCAATCTGTTGCTTGAGGTTCTGGAGCTCCTCCCGGGCGTGGTCGAGGGCCTTCTGGAATCGGTCACATTCCTGGGCTGCTTCGTCCGGTGCGATGGAGACCTCTGAAACCGCCACGCGGCTTCGATCGGTCATCCGCACCGTACCGATCGCGATTCCGGGAGACGCTGCTATCCCGCGGAATATCCTCGTCTCACTCCTCGCCAAATCCATTGGTAATCAGCTCTCCGAGGGAAGCCATGGCCTCCGCTTCGTCCTCACCCTCAACCTTGACGATGATGACGGTCCCCTTGGCGGCAGCAAGCATCATGATCCCCATAATGCTCTTGCCGTTAACCTCGATCCCTTCCCGCTCTATCTTGATCTCGGAACGGAAGCGACTTGCCGTTTTGACGAAAAGGGCGGATGCACGGGCATGGAGACCAAGCTTATTGACGATAGTGTAATCCTGAACGAGCATGAACGTGTTTCCTGTTTCTCCAATTATTTCAGATAATCTCCGGCCACTGCGATGCTTTCCCGACCACACTCCTTGAGACGCGCAGCAAGGCCGGCAACGGTGTCCCGATGCCGCTCGGCAGCAAACTTCATCAGCATGGGAAGGTTGACACCAGTCAGCACCTCGATCCGATCCGCCTCCAGAAACGAGAGACTCATGTTGGATGGCGTACCACCGAACATGTCAGTCATAATGACTGCGCCACCCGCTGAGACCTTCTTGACGGCATCCGCGATTCGCTCCATGATCCCGTCGGCAGCATCTCCCGGCCGGATGCCGACGGTCTCTACGCACTCAAGGGGGCCAACAATCATCTCCGCGGCAGTCCGGAGTTCCTCCGCAATACCGGCATGGGTAACAAGAACGAGTCCGATCATCAATTCATCCCTTTTCCATATCACGGTGGCTCACTTTGAGCGTGAGACCTTTACCGGCAAAGAACGTCTGAAGTTCCTCCACAAGGGATACCGACCGGTGCCTGCCGCCGGTGCAACCAATGGAGATCGTGAGATACGATTTCCCCTCCCGCTGGTAGGCAAGGATGAGAAAATCAAGAAGAGCCTTGAACCGGTCAAGGAACTGCGCGGTCTCGGGTTTCTCCATGACAAAGCCACGCACGGTGGAATCAAGCCCCGTAAAGGGCTTGAGCTCCGGCACAAAGTGGGGGTTGGGAAGAAAACGAACATCCATCACCAGATCCGATTCCAGTGGTATCCCGAAACGGTAGCCGAAGGACTGGAGGTGGACCGTCATTCGCCGTGCACCCGATTCGCCCTTGATGCGGGAGAGCACCAGCTCTTTAAGCTGATGCACATTAAGCTCGGACGTATCGAGGACCAGCGTAGCCAGGAGTCTGAGTCCAGCCAATTGCTCGCGCTCATGGCGGATGCCGTCGGGTACCGACTCGCTCTCCAGGGCTGGGTGACGTCGACGGGTTTCAGAGAAACGGCGGATCAGAACTTCGTCGGTAGCATCGAAAAAAATGATCTCGACAGCAAGGCCCGACTCGTTGATTTCCTGAAAGACCTTCTCATACCCCTTAATGAAGTCACGCCCCCTGATATCGATCACGAGGGCCACACCAGGAACCTTTTCATCAGCCTTTCGGACCAGGTCGATAATGGTCGGAAAGAGTTGCACCGGCAGATTGTCGATACAAAAGTAGCCCTCGTCCTCAAGGGCGCGAACTGCCGTCGACTTGCCCGAACCAGAAAGACCGGTGATGACCAGGATGCGCATGGGTTACTCCACCTCGTCCCCGAGGGGGCGAACCTCCATCCGCGCTGTGAGCTTCTCCTGAAATTCGCGGGCCGAGTGGTACCCCATCCCCTTGAGCAAATGGTTGCGGGCCGCCACCTCGATAATGGAGGTAAGATTGCGCCCCGGCCGCACCGGGATTCGAATGTAGGGAAGCTCTATATCAAGGATCGAGTAAACTTCATCGTCCAGTCCGAGCCTGTCGTACTCGTGATTAGGGTCCCACTCCACGAGCTCGATCACCATGTCGATGATCTTCTTCTCCCTGATGGAAGAGACACCGAAGAGGTTCTTGATATTGATGATCCCAAGCCCACGGATCTCGATGTGATACTGGATGGCCTCGGCGGACTTTCCCACGAGCGCCGCCGGCATCTTTTTCTTCACATTAACCACGTCGTCGGCCACGAGCCGGTGGCCCCGAATCACCAGATCGAGGGCGCACTCACTTTTGCCGATGCCGCTTTTGCCCAGAAGCAGCACCCCCACACCAAGGACATCCACAAGGACGCCGTGAATATGGGTGGTCGGCAGCAGGCGTTCCTCAAGAAACTTGGTTATGAGCGAAATGAACGTCGACGACTGCAACGGGCTGACCAGCAGCGGTATTCCTTCGCGTTCGGCAGCGTCCTTGAGGAACTGGGGAGGATCGAGCCCCTTGGTAACAGCGATGCAGGATATCGGGTACTCGCAGAACTTGTCGACGAAAATCGTGGCAAGTTCCACATGGAGCTGGTGCAGATAAGAAATTTCAGTATTCCCGAGGACCTGAACACGATCCGGATGCAGGTGGTCGGTATACCCGGTGAGGGCAAGCCCCGGCTTCTGGATGCGGGAACTGAAGACCCGGTGGCCGACACCCCGTCCCCCCGCGATGAGGGAAAGGTCAAGCCCGTACTCCGTGTCGTTGAGGAGGTCCTCGATTGAAAGACTGATGGTGTTCAACGGCTGGCCCTCCCCCACTCCATGGAGTACCCGGGAGCGCCGCGCTCTCCCTCTGACAGATGGCGCGGCGCTCTCCAGCTATTTCCGCGATGGCTCGATGAGACCGTAGTTACCGTCCTTGCGACGGTAAACCACATTGATTGCTTCGGTGGCAGCGTCGGTGAAAACGAGGAAATCCTTGTGGAGCAGATCCATCTGCATGACCGCTTCCTCAACGGACATCGGCTTGATGATGATGGTCTTGCTCCTGATGATGACCGGCTCCTGCTGCTGATCGATACTCTCTGCGGTAACAACGCTCTTCTGGACCTCCAGGGAGCGGGTGTCGGCGGCGGGCTTATGATCCTTCAGACGCTCCTTGTAGCGGCGCAGCTGGCGCTCGATCTTGTCAACCACCGCATCGATGGCAGCGTACATGTCATTGGTCTCCTCGGCCGCCTTGATGGTGATCCCCTTGGCGGTGAGGGTTACTTCAGCCTGATGGCGGATCTTCTCCACCGTGAGGAAGACCTGTGCGGTGATGGGCTCGTCGATATATTTCTTTACCCTCTCCAGTTTCTCTGCGGCGTAGCTCTTGAGGGCCTCGCTCTGCTCCATGTGCCTGAATGTTGTTGAAATTTGCATGACTTCCTCCTTACGGTAAATGCGTTGCGGGTCGTCTGCTCATACTTCAAGCTAAACACGAAATTTCGATCCTTCAACCCGCAACGTCAAAGTGCATATGATTTTTGTGGTGGTGTGGTGGTCAGAAGTGCCGCTTGCGTTCCGAAGACGAGCCGATTCTCAGCATTTCCCGGTACTTTGTTACGGTACGCCGGGCGATGTGTATGCTGTGGGCCGAGAGAAGTTCGGCAATACGCTGGTCGCTGTAAGGCTTGCGGGGGTCTTCGGCCTCGACGATCTCCTTGATCTTGTTCTTGACGCTCTCGGAGGCGATGAAGTCTCCCTCTCCCGTAGAGATGCCGCTGTTGAAGAAGTACTTCATCTCGAAGAGGCCCTGGGGGGTCTGCATGTACTTGTTGGTAGTGACGCGACTGATGGTCGATTCGTGCATGCCGATATCCTCAGCCACGTCGCGCAGGACCAGCGGACGCAGGTATTCGATCCCCTTGTCGAGAAACTCCCGCTGGAACCGGACAATGCTCTTGGCCACCTTATAGATGGTCCGCTGTCGCTGGTGGATGCTCTTGATGAGCCACATGGCCGAGCGGACCTTGTCGTTGATGTACTCTTCCGCCTTGGCATCCACCTGGCCACTACTCTTGGCCTCTCCGGCGTAATAGGGGCTTATCCGGAGATTGGGCAATCCCTCATCATTGAGAACCACCACATAGTCCTCGGCGATCTTGTAGACGAAAATATCCGCGGAAATGTAATGAACATCCTCGGAGCCGTAGACGCGACCCGGTTTCGGGTCAAGACTGGCGATGATCTTGGCGGCTATCAGGATGTCGTTGACATCCACGCCCAATGCCTTGGCAATCTGTTTGTACTTGCGGGTCTCCAGATCGTGGAGATGGCTGCGCAGTATCCCATCCACCACGCTCCCACCCATGCCCAGTTGCTCAACCTGGATCAGGAGGCACTCGCGAAGGTCCCGGGCACCGACACCGATGGGATCGAACTCCTGTATCTTCTTGAGGGTTGCCTCCACAAGGCATTCATCGACTGAGCAGGCCGACGCAATTTCTTCCAGGCTGGCCCGGAAATAGCCCTCATCATCGATATTCCCGATGATCTCGCCCCCCACCCGTGTTTCATCCTCGGTAAGGTTAGTGAGGCTGAGTTGCCACATAAGGTGGTCGATCAGAGTACCTTTCCGGGTCAGGATGTTTTCGTAGGACGGACGATCCTCGTCATCGTAGTACTGCTCGCCGGCGCTGTAATTGTAACCCTCCAGGTAACTGTCCCAGTCGGTATCCCGAAGCGTCTCCTCACCCGCCTTGACCTCATGAAAATCTTTCTCTTCAGCGGCAGGAGCTTCCTCTTTCTCAGCAAGCTCCAACTGGTCTTGCTCCTTGGTTTCCTCGGCCTCCAGCGTCTCCTCAAGGACAGGATTCTCTTCCATCTCCTGGCGCACGAGATCCTGGAGTTCGAGACGGGAGAGTTGCAGAAGCTTGATGGCCTGCTGCAACTGGGGAGTCATCACCAGTTGCTGGGTCATCTTCATCTGTTGACGCATTTCTATGGCCATTGCCGAGACACCTTACATAAGACTAAATCGCTGACACTACACGTGGTCGCTTGGTTACAGTCTGAACTTCTCTCCCAGATAAATCTCCCGCGCCCGCTTGCTTTCGGCGATGCGGACCGGGTCCCCGTATTCTATAACTTCGCCCGCATTCATTATGTAGGCGTTGTCGCAAACCCCCAATGTTTCTCGTACGTTGTGGTCGGAAATAAGGATCCCGATCCCCCGCCCCTTCAGGTCATTGATGATCATCTGGATATCGATCACCGCAATCGGATCGATGCCGGCGAACGGCTCGTCAAGAAGAATAAACAACGGCTCGGTCGCCAGGGAGCGGGCTATCTCCACCCGCCGCCGCTCGCCGCCGGAAAGGGAAAACCCCTTGCTCCGGGCGATGTGGCTGATCTTGAACTCCCCGATGAGTTCCTCAACCCGCTCACGCCGCTCTGACGGGGTAAGGTCCATGGTTTCCAGCACAGCCAGGATGTTCTCTTCCACGGTAAGCTTACGGAAGACCGACGGCTCCTGCGGCAGATAGCTGATACCCATACGAGCCCGCTGGTACATTGGAAGCGGGGTGATCTCCTCTTCGCCGAGGAAGACCTGACCGCCATCTGGACGGCAGAGGCCGACCACCATGTAGAACGTTGTGGTCTTGCCTGCACCGTTGGGACCAAGGAGTCCCACGACCTCTCCGGAAGAAACCGTGAGATCAACCCCATTAACAACAACCCGCTTAGCGAATCCCTTCAGCAGACCTTGCGCCCTGAGGACGCTTTTAACGCTGTGCGCCACCATCCTTCGCCTTGTCTTTCGGATGGATCACCGCCTCCACCCGCGTTTCTGGCCCGCCGGTGACAACACTCTTCTCTTCGTTCACGTAATAGGTTATGACTTTTCCGGTAACCGTATTCTCCCCCTGGAAGACCTTGGGATCGCCGGTAAGGACAATCTTCTGCTCTGTGCTGAAATAAACCCCTTCCCGCGCCGTTGCCAGGCGGTCGCCCTGAACAATGCGGACGTTACCGGAAGTTTCCACCTTGTCCACGTCCCCACCAGCCTCCTTATAGTACACAACAAGGCGGTCGGCGTAGATGGTCAGATCACCCTGGCGGGCGATAACCTTGCCGCTGAACGTGGCCGTGCGACTCTTGCTGTCGGAGGAAAGTTCGTTCGATTTTATGGTGATCGGCTGATCCTTCTGAGCTCCCTTCGGCAGCGGCGCCGCAAGCGCCTGTCCAAGGGTGGCGAGAAGAACCAGAGCTATAAGCATATGCTTCATGTTATCCCTTTGAGCCGGGTTTGATGGTGGCCTTTACATCCTTGAGGATTCGGACATCCCGGGTCTTGACAGCCAACTCCATTCCGACCCCTTCGACGCTCATCCGCCCGTCGGTGAAAGTGACCCTGTCATCGGATACCACACGGGATCGGGATGCCTCGTAGGATGCGCGCCCGGTAGTGAATTCCATGCCGGAAGCGCTGCGGGCGACAATATTCCCTGAGAGCTTTACGTCCTTTGAGGCATTGTAATAGTCAGCATGATCGGCGTTGAGGGCGATCTCGCCACTGGAACCGCTCTCATGTAGTACGAGTCGCACCCCGGTCAGCCTCGTCACGTCACGTGCCTTGTCGTACTCCCCATTTTCGGCAAAAAGATCCGACTTCCTGACGCCATCCTTCGTTTCAGTGAAGTGGATCTTGTCGAGGGAGAGACCGATGTTCTGGGGAAGCTTCGGCAACTCCTCCACCTTCCTGTCACCTGAGCTGATTTTCAGAACCAGGGTTATGGCAAGGGAGAGGGTCGCAAAAAGGATGACAAAGGCCAGAACCTGCCTGATTTTATTCTGCTTTATCATAATGGCTGGCGCAGTATACCATCTCGCCTGACCACTGTAAAGGAGATTCTCAGCCCAGATCGCAAAATTGGCATGGAGATTGAAGAGTTACCTGCCTCCCGCACTTAAAACAGCCACAGACATCGGCTCATGGTGCATAAGCCCAAGAGAGGAAGACTCTCCCGGGCAGGTGAAGATATCGTCAAACAGGGGCGCAGCCTCCCTGAAAGCCCGTAGGACTTCGGGATCGAAGTGCCGGGGCATGGTCCGACCGTCACCCTCCAGAATTATGCGGCAAGCGGCTTCGTGTCCAAGCGACGGTTTGTAGGCTCTACGGCTGCGCAGGGCGTCGTACTGGTCCACGAGCATGACGATTCTCCCTTCGATAGGGATCTCCGTGCCGGCCAAACCATAAGGATAGCCGGTGCCATCCCACCGTTCATGGTGGGTAAGGGCAATCGACTCTGCCATGCGGAGCATGGCGTAGGACGACCCCTGGAGAATCCGCGCCCCGATGATCGTATGCTTGCGGATTGTGTCGAATTCGGCTTCGGAGAGGGCCGCCGGCTTGAAGAGAATCGAGTCGGGAATGCCGATCTTGCCAATATCGTGCATGGCGCTGGCAATGGTGAGCATGTCGATAAAATCGTCCGGCATCCCCACTATCCGTGCGATCCGGTTGGCATACATACCGATTCGCGAAATATGTGCTCCCGTCTCCTCGTCCCTCAGTTCCGCCGCCGCAGTAAGCCTCTCCACGACCTCCTTGCTCATGTCCTTGAGCATATGAAGGGTTTCGGCCAGCTCACTGGTACGAAGGGCGACGGTGTTCTCAAGCTCGACCTTGTAGTTCTTCTCGATCTGGAGAAGCCGCTTGTAGGTGATCCCTTTCTCCAGCGCATGGACAAGGTGGAGGGGTTCGTAGGGCTTGATGATGAAATCGAAGGCCCCCTTCTTGATCGCCTCCACCGCCACGGAAAGCTCTGCATAACCGGTCATGAGGATAACCGGCACGTCCCGGTCCTGGGCCCGGATGGCCTCCAGCACCTCGATCCCCCCCATTTCCGGCATATTGATGTCGGTGAGGGCAATATCTATCCCCCCCCTGCTGCAGCGCTCGATGGCGTCTCTCCCCCGCCCGAAAGCGTAGACCGTAAGCCCGAATGCTTCCAGGAGCGACGAGAGGCTCTCAAGCACGTAGGGGTCGTCATCCACCAGGAGTACGGTTCCATCGACTCTCTTAATCATACGTCTATGACCTCCCTGACCTTTGCAGCCAGCTTGCCCGGAGAAAGCGGCTTCTCCAGGAAGTGGATATCGTCTTCAAGCATGCCATGCCTGTTTATAATGTCGGCGGTATAGCCACTGACGAAGATGACCTTGACCTCAGGCCTGAGACGACGAACCTCGTCGTACACGTCCCTGCCGTTGCGCTTCGGCATGACCACGTCGAGCAGCAGAAGGCTGATCTCATCCGCCCTCTCCCGGAATCGTGCGACCGCCTCGTCGCCGTCCGACGCCTCGACAACCGTGTAACCGAGCTTCGCAAGGAGGTTCACCGCAACCCCCCTGACGGAGTCATCATCCTCGGCAACGAGAATCGTCTCCCGCCCCCCTGCCAGCAACGGAGAGATTTCTCGAAATAGAGGCACTGCTTCCGTTTCGATCAGGGGAAGATAGATGTCGAAGGCCGTGCCCCTCGACAGCTCGCTGCGGCAGGTTATGTAGCCATCGTGCTTCTTGATGATGCCGTAGACCATGGAAAGCCCCAGCCCGGTCCCCTTCCCTACCTCCTTGGTTGTGAAGTAGGGCTCGAAGACCCTGAGGGCCGTCTTGCCATCCATACCTACCCCCGTGTCAGCGACGCAGATGCGTGCATACTGGCCCGGGATGCCGAAATTATGTTGAACCGTAAAGGATGCGTCCATAGCGAACCACCCGGTGCTGATGGAGAATCGCCCGCCTTCCGGCATGGCGTCCCGGCCGTTGGTGGCCAGATTCATCAGCACCTGCTCTATCTGGGTGCTGTCCGCACGAACGACAAGATTCTCAGCGCCTAGCTCGGTGTGAAGCTCGATATCCTCGCCTATCACCCGCCTCAGGAGTGTTTCGACGCGCGCGACGATGTCATTCACGTTCACCGGCCGTGGGTTGATGGTCTGTTTGCGGCTATAGGCAAGCAGACCCTGGGTGAGGGTTGCTCCCCGCTCCGCCGAATGCACGATCTGACGTATGTCGTTGTGCAGAGGGCTCCCCTCTTCGGTCTGCATTTCAAGGATACTGGCATGGCCGATAATTGCGGTCAGGATGTTGTTGAAGTCGTGAGCAATACCACCGGCAAGCCGCCCCACGGCTTCCATTTTCTGGGAATGCCTGAGCTCCCCTTCAAGCTTCTTGCGGTCAGTAATATCCTCTTCGATTCCGACGAAGTGGGTGATTACCCCATGGGAATCCCGCAGCGGAGAGATGGAGACACGGGCCCAGTAGAGCTCGCCCCCCTTTTTCCGGTTACGGAACTCTCCGCGCCAGACCAAACCTGACAGGATCGCCTTCCTGAGTTCCTGATACTGCTCCGGCGTTGTTTCCCCCGATTGCAGGAAACGGGGAGTCCGACCAATAGCCTCTGCCTTTCCAAAGCCGGTCACGGTGCTGAAGGTATGATTCACGTACTCGATGGTACCGTACGTATCAGTGATAATGACCGACACGGGACTCTGCTCCACGGCGCACGAAACCTTGCGCAGCTCATCCTCGGCCTGCTTGCGTCGCGTAATATCGAGCATCGTGCCGACGACATCCACGCCATTGCCGCCTGCACCCGCAAAGGCGGTCTTGAAAAGGAGCATGTCGCGGAGGGTTCCGTCGGCCGCCCGGACCTGACCCTCATAGCTTTGAAAACCGCCTTCACCCCGAAGTTCCTGGTCAACATCGTGATCCATGATGGGTAGAGCTTCCGGCGAAAGTTCAAAGACCGTCTTTCCGACAATTTCCTCCCGGGTGAGTCCCAACAGATCCTGAAACGCCTTGTTGCACCCCCGGTATCTGCCCGCCCGGTCTTTATAGAAGATGGGATTCGGGATGGTGTCGATGAGAGACTGGAGAAAGCGGAGCTGCTGGCGTTGCTGATCCTCAACCTCCTTGAGGGCGCTTACGTCCGAAAAACTACCCCGCACACCAAGAAACGAACCATCGTCACTGAACACTGGAAGGCAGTGGTGCCTGACCCAGAAAATCGAGCCATCCCTATGGACAAAGCGCAGCTCCAGGGGTTCTGCGCAACACCCTGAACCTGCCGTGGCCGCGTGCTGCTGCCATCGCTGAAAATCGTCAGCGTGGACAACCTCATCGATCAGCAGCGGATTTTTGTAGAATTCACCCTCGTCCCAACCGGTCATCGGCAGACAGCGGGGCGAAACGTAGTGCATGACAGACCGGTCGGGGCTGCACCAGAAGACAAAATCACTGGAAAAGTCGGCAACGGTCCGGTACAGCTCTTCGCTCTTCACAATGGCGGCCCGCTGGCCTTCAAGCTCCCCGACCATCCTGTTGAAGGCCCCTATCAGGATGCCGATCTCGTGACTCTCAGCCATCCTGAAGAACTTCTCCTCGCCACGCTTGGAGGGCAGGGCCTCCACGTGCGCGGCAAAGAGCCGGAGGGTCGCGGTGAGATAATTCATGACCAGGGCGATGACACCCACAGTGGCGAGAATCGCCGGCGGCAGGATCAGAAGTATCATTCTCCTTGCGCGATTGAAGGGAGCATAGGCTTCGGCAACCGGGTAGTTGGCGCCGATAATCCAGTTGGTGGCCGTAAGATGCTTGAACGAGGAGAGCGAACGCAGCCCCCGGGAATTCACGTTCTCGCCGGTACCCTCGAACCCTCCGATCGCCAGGTCAAAGAGTCTGTTGGCTCCAACCGACACATCCTGCTTGAGGATTCTCCCCTTGTCCGGATGCATGATCATCGTGCGGTCGGTGTTGTAGAGATAGAGATAGCCGGTCTCACCTATCTTCGTCTTGCCAATCTTGGAGAGAAGGCTGTCCTTGAAGAGGTCGATACTTCCCGAAAGAACAGCGATCAGCTTGCCGCTGCGGTCAAACACCGGTGCCGTGAACATGATCGCCGGATGCCGATGCCGTTGGGAAGATAAGTAGGGCCGTGACACGTAGGGTTTGCCGGAAGTGAGGGTTGCCTGGAAGTACTCCCTGAAGGAAAAATTGCTCCCCACCCTGCCGGTTTCAGGGAACTCACCGACCATTACCCCCCGGGCGTCAAAGAGGTAGATACCGTTATTGAACAGTTTCTCCGCTTCGGTCAATCCGCCGAGAAATCTCTCAGCCTTGCGTGAATCAGCCACCAGTGCCGGCGTGACCTGCAGGGCACCCTCGATGATGGTTCTGTGGGCCTGGGCGATGCGGGCATCCATCTCGTCGGCTATGATGGATATGATAGTGAACTGCTGATGGGAGGCGGTTTCCCTGAAATGTTTCTCAAACGAGGAAAGCATCACGAACGCAGTGAAGGAGAGAAGCACCGCCACCAGCGCTGAGACGACAAGGGTCATCCTGGCTTTCAGTCCAAAGGAGAATCGCATAGGCCTTTCCGTTCCGCCCTGACCCCACCGCTGGGGGTCTTGCCGCACCAGCAAACGAATTGAGCAGGTGCGGACATATGGTTCTTTTCGGCGGAAACGGAAATATCTTTAAAGGAAACGGAAAAGAAAGGGAGAGCGAGGGAAGCTGAGGAACCGCATTAAAGAATCAGCGAAAATAGCGCGCGGTGATCTCATCCCACCTGCCTTGCGCCTTGAGGAGGAGGTCGCAGATTTCGCGGACAGCCCCCCAGCCGCCGCGGTTGCGGGTAGTGAAATGGACATGGGGGAGGACCTCATCGACGGCATCGGCCGGCGCGGCGGCGAACCCGACCCGACGGAGCACCGGGATGTCGATCACGTCGTCGCCCACAAAAGCAACCTCTGAATCATTGAAACCGGTTCTGGCGAGAACGTCGAGGTAAGGGGTGAGTTTGTCGAGTGCTTTCTGATAAACGAGAGAAATACCGAGTTCTGCGGCACGGTTGGTCACCACCACCGACTGGCGGCCCGAGATGATACCCACCTGGATGCCGGCTCGCTGCACCATCTTGATGCCATGGCCGTCCTTGACGTTGAAAAACTTGCTCTCCACACCGTTGGAGTCGAAGATGATTCGACCATCGGTCATGACGCCGTCCACATCGAGGATGAGAAGCTTGATATTCTGGAGACGCTCGTCCATTACGCTATCCCCGCTTTCAGCAGGTCATGGAGGTGGATGACGCCCACTGGCCTGTCCCCCCCCTCCGCCTCGAAAACAAAGAGCGATGTGATCGAATGCTCCTCCATCCGCTGCAGCGCCTTCGCAGCGAGATCATGCCGAAGGATCCGCTTCGGGTTGCGGCCCATGAGTTCGCAGGCCGGCAGGTTGAGGATATCGACTCCGCGACTCAGGGCCCGGCGAAGATCGCCGTCAGTTATGACCCCCGCCAGCGCGCCACCGGCATCGGTCACGCCAGTGACTCCAAGCCCCTTGGAGGTTATGACGAAGAGGGCCTCCCGCATGGGAGTATCCTGAGCAACGAGCGGCAGCGCATCCCCTGCGTGCATCACGTCGCCCACCGTGAGAAGCAGTTTCTTTCCCAGGGATCCGCCGGGGTGAAACAGGGCAAAATCCTCCGGCCGGAAGCCGCGCTCCAGAAGAAGCGCCACGGCGAGGGCATCCCCCATGGCAAGGGTTGCGGTGGTGGAGGCGGTGGGAGCGAGACCCAGCGGGCACGCCTCTTCCCTTACCGAGATATCCAGGAAGACATCGCCGGCCTTTGTCAGGGTGGAACCAGGATTGCCCGTCATGGCCACAAGAGAAGCACCGAGCCGCTTGATGATCGGCAGGATGCGGATCACCTCTTCGGTCTCGCCACTGTTGGAGATGGCGATCACCACATCTCCCTTCATGATCATCCCCAGGTCGCCGTGAAGTCCTTCGGCCGGATGGAGGAAAAATGCGGGAGTCCCGGTGGAGGCCATGGTGGAGGCGATCTTCTGGCCGATGAGCCCTGATTTCCCCATGCCGGTCACCACCACCCTGCCCTTGGCGGCAAGGATGAGACGCACGGCACGCTCGAACTCGCCGTTGATGGAGTCGGCCAGGGCCTGAAGAGCATCGGCCTCGATGCGGATGACTTTGCGGGCTTCTTCAAGAATCATTGGAAATCCGTGATCCGGGATCTGGGATCGGGAACCAGTTCATGCCATTTTCCGGTCCCCGGTCCCGGATTCCTATTTTACGATGGCGTCAATCGCCTTGAGCTTTTTCAAGAGCGCCGGCAAGTCTTCGAGCTTCACCGAGTTGGGACCGTCGCAAAGGGCCTTCTCCGGCTCTTCGTGGACCTCCATGAAGATCCCGTCGATACCGGTGGCTACGGCAGCCCGGGCCAGATACTCCACGAATTCCCGCTGTCCACCCGACGAGCCCCCCTGCCCCCCCGGCAGCTGGACGCTGTGGGTGGCGTCGAAGACCACGGGATAGCCGAGCCGTCGCATGATCGGCAGGCTCCGCATGTCGGAGACGAGATTGTTATAGCCAAAGGAGACGCCACGCTCCGTCATGATGATCCGCTCGTTGCCGCTGGCGACGATCTTGCCGATCACGTTCTCCATGTCCCAAGGGGCCAGAAACTGACCTTTCTTGACATTCACCACGCAACCACTGCGGGCTGCCTCCACCACCAAGTCGGTCTGACGGCAGAGAAACGCGGGGATCTGCATGATGTCGAGGACCTCGGCCGCGGGCTGAACCTGCTCGATGGAGTGGATATCGGAAAGGACCGGGAGACCAAGGGACTCCTTGACCTTTTTGAGAATCCGCAACCCTTCCTTTAACCCCGGTCCACGGAAAGAGGTAACCGAGGTACGGTTCGCCTTGTCGTAGGAGGCCTTGAAGATGAGCGGGATGGAGACGCCGTTCACAATCGTCATGAGCCGCTCGGCGCACCGGAGTGTCGCGGCCTCGTTCTCGATAACGCAGGGACCGGCGATGAGCACTAGGGGCCGGTTCCCCCCCATTTTCACATTCCCTATGGCAATTTCCCTGACCACGTTAGCTCCTTACCTTCTTATGCTCGAGGGCCGCTGCAATGAATGACCTGAAGAGCGGATGGGGATTGAGCGGCTTCGACTTGAACTCGGGGTGGAACTGGCACGCAAGGAACCAGGGATGGTCCGCCACCTCCACGATCTCCACCAGGTCACCCTCCTTGTACAGACCGGAGATGACAAGCCCCTTGGAGACCAGCGTTTCCCGGAAGGCGTTGTTGAACTCGTAGCGGTGGCGATGCCGCTCGGATATCTCCTGGGTACCGTAGGACTTCTGGGCAAAGGTCCCTTTGGCGAGGGAGCAGGGATAGGCGCCGAGCCGCATGGTACCCCCCTTGCGCTCGACCCCTTTCTGCTCCTCCATCAGGTGGATCACAGGACTGCCGCAGTCGGGGCGGAACTCGCTGGAGCAGGCGTCGATGAGGCCGCAGACATTGCGGGCGTACTCGACCACGGCCATCTGCATGCCAAGGCAGATGCCGAAGAAGGGGATCTTCCGGGTACGGGCGTACTCGATCGCCTTGATCTTTCCTTCCGTCCCCCGCTCGCCGAAGCCGCCGGGAACGAGGATCGCGTCCACATCATCCATAAGTTCGCCCAAGCCTTCATTCTCGATCTTCTCGGAATCCAGATACTTGAGAAAAACCCGGCAGTCGTTGGCAATGCCACCGTGAGTAAGGGCCTCGGCCAGGGACTTGTATGATTCTGTCAGGTTCACGTACTTGCCGACAATGGCGATATGAACTTCACCCTTGATGGGGCTGCGGAGTTTCTCCACCACGCTCTCCCAGGGTGTGAGGTCAGGAGCCTTGGTCCAGATGTTCAACTTTTCCACAACCTGCTCGTCGAGTCCCTGCTTGTGGAGCGCCAGCGGCACGGCGTAGATGTGCTCGGCGTCGGCGGAAGTAATCACCGCCTTCTCCTCCACGTTGCAAAAGAGGGCGATCTTTGCCTTCATGTCATGGGGAAGATCCTTCTCGCAACGGCAGAGGAGAATATCAGGCTGGATGCCGATTTCACGCAACTCCTTGACCGAGTGCTGGGTCGGCTTGGTTTTAAGTTCGCCGGCAGTCTTGATATAGGGGACCAGCGTCACGTGGAGGTAGAGGACATTCCCCACCCCCCGGTCGGCCTTGAACTGGCGGATAGCCTCCAGAAACGGCAGCGACTCGATGTCGCCGACGGTTCCGCCGACCTCTACGATTGCCACATCGGCCCCTTTGGCGTTATCGATGATCTTCTGCTTGATCTCGTCGGTGATGTGAGGGATGACCTGGACGGTACCCCCCAGGTAATCACCCCGCCGCTCCTTTTCGATCACCGAGAAATAGACCTGACCGGTGGTAAAGTTGCTCCGTTTGGAGAGCCGGGCTGTGGTGTAGCGCTCATAGTGCCCGAGATCCAGGTCGGTTTCGGCACCGTCATCGGTGACGAAAACCTCACCGTGCTGGAAGGGGGACATGGTTCCCGGATCGACGTTGATGTAGGGGTCGAGTTTCTGCAGGGTAACCCTCAGTCCGCGGGACTCCAGGAGAGCGCCGAGGGATGCCGCGGCGAGCCCCTTGCCGATGGAAGATACGACACCGCCGGTAACGAAGATGAACTTGGTTTTCATGGATGACTCACACCTTTTTCAGTTTTTCGATGACTTTTTCCAGATCATTCGGGGTATCGACACCGATGGACTCGTGTGCCGTCTCAATCACCCTGATCGGTATTCCGTTTTCAATGGCCCTGAGCTGCTCCAGCTTTTCCGCCAGCTCCAGCGGTGTCGGCCTCATCAGGGCGAACTCCAGGAGAAAATCGCGGCGAAAAACATAAAGTCCCACATGCTTGTGACAAAGAAGCCTGCCGGAGGCAAATGCTTCGTCCTTCAGATCATTCCACTTGTCCCGGAAGTTGGGGAGCGGAGAACGGGAGAAATAGAGCGCATCCCCGTTCCGGTCGGTAACCACCTTCACCACATTGGGACTCAGGAAGTCATGAAGGGTCCTGATCCTGCTCTTGAGGGTCCCCATCCGGATTGCCGGGTCACCGGCAAGGGGTGCTATAGCTTCGTCAATCATGGCAGGTTCAATGAGCGGCTCATCCCCCTGTACGTTGACGACGATATCGGAATCGATCCGGGCGGCAACCTCTGCGAGCCGGTCGGTGCCGGTCTCGTGAGCCTGAGCCGTCATCTCCACACGGCCACCGAAGGCACGGACCGCATCGGCCACCCGCACGTCGTCAGTGGCCACGATGACCTCGGAAACAAGACCGGCCCTGGCCGTTCGCTCGTAGACGTGCTGCACCATCGGTTTGCCCAAGATGTCGACGAGCGCCTTGCCGGGGAACCGAGTCGAGGCATATCGAGCAGGAATTATCGCGGTAATTTTCATACGAATTTGTCTCGGTCCAGGTCCCGTTAAACACGACGGCATGCGTGATCACCATGCATCGGGGGATGCCTGGCGTCCCTGCTTCTTTGACTGATGTAACCGACGATTATTGTCCGAATGGAGGCAAGAGATTTACTGCTCGCGTGATGCGTGTCCCTCTGGCAGGTGGGACGTTCTACGCTACCGCAAAGGTCGTGACGTGTCAAGGTGTGAAATGCGTTGCCCCGGCGGCGTCCGCTCTGCTAGAGTGCGGTACATGACGACCATCGGCCTCATGGCAGCCATGCCGGATGAAACAAGATCGCTCCTTAGACTTGCAGGTCCGGCGACCAGGAAACAAAGCGGTCGATTCGTGGCCTGGCGGTTTCTCCTCGGCGGTGTTGATGTCTGTCTCATGGAATCAGGGATGGGGATGGAACGGGCAGAGGCTGCCGCGGAAGAGCTCTGTGCCGTTGCCGCACCAGCCGTCATTATCTCCTTTGGCTTCGGCGGCGGCGCACGGCCAGGGCTGCACGTGGGAGACCTGGTGGTCGGGACGGAAAGCTGGCTCTACGGCGCAAACGGGCTTACTTTTCGTAACGGAATCAATCGGAAGCTCGCCGGCAGGATCTCCGCGGGGCTCTTCAGCACGGTGGGCGCCGTCACTAACGGAGAGATTATCACCTCGTCCCGGATTCTCAACAAACGGCAACTCGCCACGTCCCTTCCCCTGGAGATGACCGCTCCGGTCCTCGACATGGAAACAGCCGCCGTGGCTGATGTCGCCTCCCGGCACGGAATCCCCCTCGTCGCTCTCAGGGCCATCAGCGACAACGCCGACGAGGAACTCTCCTTCTCCCTCGACGAATTCATCGACCAGGATATGACCATAAGTCCCCTGAAGGTACTTGCCACTATCGTACGCAAGCCCTGGATTATCCCCCAGCTCATCAGGCTCGCCCGCTCATCCCGCATCGCCGGTGAACGGCTCGCCCACGCCCTTACGACTGTCGTGGGGCTTCTCGGTGACTCTGGAATAATATCCGTCGATTAACTCCTTCGCATCGCCGCAGCCGACCAGGGGAAATCCCGCAGATGCTCGGCCATCTCCTCCTTGCGGTAGCGGTTGGTCCGGCGGATCACTGTTACAACAACAATAGCCACAGGCAGCACATAGATAAAGATCCCGGTCAGTGCCATGAGCCGCTCACCGATCCAGAGAGTGACGGAAAGATTGAAGACGATAACAGAGAGATAGAGAACCGGGCCATAGAGGGAGCGCAGGGGCAGATTCGCAACTCCCGCAGGTTTCCCGCCAGTGCCTCCAGCCAGCGAGTCGATGCGCTGAAGTGCAAAGACCAGCAAAAAACTCACGAGCCACCAACCAAGATAGTTGGAGAGAGGGACTCCGAAATGTATCCCCACCTCCCGGTAGCCGTATATCTGGCCCAAGAACCATCGATGCCCCTGAAGTGCCACGGGGTCAATAATTATATCGAGGAAAACCTGAAAAAGCGACCCGAGGAATAGTACGGCAAATGAACGCCGAAAAGAGCGCGTCTCCAGAGTAACCAGGTCCCACCGCCACGCCTTGAGGGGAGAGACCACGAAAAGAGCCGTGGCGTAGCTGCAGTAGGCAAGAAAGACGTAGGAGAGGGAATCAAAGAAGGGCACCCCTGCGATCCACAACTCCCGGTCGCAAGTCCCATCGAGATAATAGTACCAGCCGTAGGGTATGCCGGTATTGATGGAACTGAACTCTGAAAGGAATGATATTAGATAGCCGACCACCGTGAAATACATAATCTTCCGCCATCCCAGATGCGGTACCGCTGCCGCCAGATAGGCGGCAAAAAATGCAAAAACGTAGGGTCGCATTGCAACGGTCCCTACGCCAATCCTGACACACTCTTCCATACCCTCTCCCACGCACAGGGCGCGGAAGTCGTCACAGCCGCCGCGTCCTGTAGTCAATCTATAACGTATTCCGTTCTCAGAACAACGTGCCGATAACACTCCCGAGAACCGAAATGGGTCCACTGTCGGCAAGCCCTTCGGCAGCCCTCTCTACCTTTTTCAGGGCGGCCGTCGAGTCACGGTAGAGCTTGTCCTCGTTCACGAGTTTGCCCAGAGTTCCCTGTCCGTCGTTAATCTTCTTGGTAACCTCGCTAACGTTTTTGGAAGCATCCCTCAGGTCGTTATAGAGACTCTCATCGTACAGCATCTTGCCAATGGTTCCCTCTCCCTTGTTGATCTTGGCGGCGATCTCCTTGATATCCTTCGCACCATCATTGAAATTCGCCACGGCTCCCTGAACATCCCGATAGAAGGCATCGTCGTTAACCAGTTTACCGAGGCTCCCCTCCCCCTTCTCAATCTTTGCCGTAACGATCTTGAGACTTGTCGCCAGTTCGTTGGTGTTGTGGTAGAGGGATTTGTCGTTGAGGAGCATCGCCAGCGAACCCTGTCCCCGGTCCATCTTGGCAGTGATGCTGTTCATGTTTTCGACGGCCCCCCTCAGATTTCCACGGTTCTCGTCGAGCATGGATGCGATTTTCTGAAGCACCTCACGCTGATTGTCGTTCAGATCGGTGATGAGCGTCTTCGCATCCTTGGTAAGGTCACTCACGTTGTCGACAATGATATCGATATTGGCAATCTCCCGGCTCTTGATCTCGCTCCCCGGAGGGAGGACGGGAGCGGCGGCTGAACCGAAGGAAATGCCAAGGAACTGCCCGCCGAGGAGGTTCGTGAGCCTGATGGTTGCCACCGAATCGGCTTTGATTGCCGTGCCGGGCTTCACCTCGAAATCAACCTGAACCCGGCTGTCGGCAATGCCGATCTTTGTGATCTTGCCGACCTCCACTCCTGCCAGCCTGACGGGGTCGCCCAGCTTGAGACCGGTGGTGCTGGTCAGGTACGTCTTGTAGCGGAGGCTCTTCTCGAAGGGATTCCACTTCTCGCCGAGTTCCAGCATAACTCCCAGAAGCACGAGCCCAGCTATAAAGAAGAAACCTACTTTTTTTTCAGTTGAAAATCCCATGAATGTCCGCCTCCACGCACAAGGGGCCGGAACCATCGGCCCTCCCGTTAAACTCCCGCTCACACAACCATGGTCAGAGAAGAATCCTCGTCAGAAAGTAATCGGCGACCAGGATCAGCATAAAGGAGAGCACGACGGCGCGCGTGGTAGACTGGGCGATTCCCCGGGCGCCACCAGTGGTCTTGAATCCCGTGTAACAAGCCACCAGCGAGATGAGACCGCCGAAGACAGTCGCCTTGATCAATCCTGCTCCGATCTCTTTGAGCTTTAGGGCACCCTTCATGCTGTCATAGTAGGTTGAGTATGAGATGAATATTTTCGGGTGGAGGTGGCTCACCAGCGCCCCACCGAGAATCCCTACGAAATCTGCATAGATGACAAGCGCCGGCACGCAGATAAGGCATGCTATGAGCCGAGGCATTGCTAGATAGCGAACCGGGTTTATATCAAGGGTTTTCAGGGCATCGATTTCCTCGTAGACCTTCATGACGCCAATTTCAGCCGCCATGGCCGAACCTGCGCGCCCAGCAACCAGGAAGCTCGTCATGACCGGTCCAAGCTCCCGGACCATGGAGAGGCCTACGATGCCACCAATGATGTTCTGTGTGCCGTATTTCTGGAGTTCCGCGCCGGTTTGAAGGGCAAGGACCATGCCGACGAAAAATGCCATGACCGTGGCTATCGGCAGGGTCTCATAGCCGACGATCGCCATCTGGGTGAAGATGTTCTGGATATTGCGCGGAATTTCCCTGAAGAACCAGAGCATCTGGCCAAGGAGTACGAGCATCTCACCCACAGTCTCGTGAAACGCAATGATTCTTTTTCCCAGACGTTCCAGCATGCGCATCAGGGTTCAAACCTCGTGGCGTCCGCAAAGGGACCGTTCTTGGGATCATCCAGCGTTCCAACATCTATCCCGAAAGGGAGCCAGAAAAGGTAGAGGGTCCTCCGTCCGCTATCGTCACGATACCGTACGAGTCCTTTCAGAAGCGCCACCTCGGCGCTGCCCTTGTCCGAGCGGTACGCCAGCAGCGGAAATAATTCCAGCGCCAGATCGTCGTTCCGCCGCTCGTGCCAGTATAGGTTCCAGAGAAACGAGACCGCCGAATGACCCGCATCGTTCCACCTCTGGATGTAAATCCTCCAGAAGGGTGCCCAGTTACGCTCAATCCCCTCACTGTTCAGAATGGGCTCAATCGGAGCAGGAAATGTAACGCTCCTGACCCTCCGCTCGCTCTGCTGATAGACGAAGAGGGGCCAGAGGGCCATTCGACGGCGCTCGGCACCATCCACGGGCCAGCTTTCGCGATTGTCGGAATAGAGAAAGAAGAGAATCCGGTCCCGTTCCTGGACAAAAGTCTCCGACCTGATCCCATCATGACGGTAGAGAGGCCAGAGGTACCAGCGCTTAAAGGTCTCCTTGCCCCGCTCATCGGCATAGAATGGCAAAAAACGGTTCACCGACCTCTCCTCGCCCCGAGCGGTCATCACGAGTGGCCAGAGGTAGTAACGCTCCGAAACCCCTCGCTTCAGGTCTTCGGAGTAGCCAAAGAGCGGCCAGAGATAATAGCGCGTCGTCAGTTTCGGGGAATCGCTCGACACATAGAATGGCAGAACCTGCAGGCGCCGCGTCGGGTTGTCGGTGTCAAGCCCAGTCTCTTCGGCCATGAAGATCGGCCAGAGCACAAAACGCTTTCGGTAGACCCCCTCCCGGGACGACTGGCCGTAAAGTGGCCAAAACTGAAAGCCGGTCTCCCGCTCCCCCTCCACCGTAGAAAAGAACGGGTAAAGGTAGTTGCGGGTCGTGGTCCCCCCCTTTACTGTCCGTCCATACAGGGGAAAGAGAACATAGTGGTACTCGTCGCGCCAGAACCGTTCGTAGATGTCACCGTAAAAGGGGAAGACCGAGGTATACGGCCCGTATTTCTTCGAGCTCCCTGAAATATAGAAGGGGAAGAACATAGTCCCCTTCTCGACATTATCTGGCTCATCCTTCCGATAGGTGGTCTTCTGAAAGAGCTTGAGTACCTGGGTCGTCGTTGCGTCCGGAGAATCCTCTGTGGATGCGACCGGATAGAGGTAGTCCGTGACAACAGCCCCCGAAGGCCTGCTCTCTTCCCGATACACGAAGGGCCTTATGGCAAGGAGTTCATCGCCGCCCCGGCGCTGGATCTTAACGAGTGGACCAAGGATCGACAGGTTGCTGAACTGCTCATCGGGGCTTTCCCGATAATCGACAAAGGGCCAGAAGGTTATGATCGTCCCGCTGACTCCAACACCCTTCTCTTCCGCCCTGACTGAAGATGCCGCCAGGAGGATGCTGGTGACGAACAGAAAGAGCGCGGTTCGTAAGAGCATCGAGTATGATCCCGCTGTGTCAAAAAAATGTACGACGTTGAGTAATAATCACAGGAACCGGGTAGAGTCAACATAAATCAAAGACGTGAACCGACCTGAACACAAAAGCCCGCGTCGGACGCGGGCTTGCGATGTCACAATATCAGTTTGTCGGACGTCAGTACTTCGTATCAGCGTAGTCCACCCAACCGCCGGCAAGGACCAGTGCCTTATCGAAGGGAGAAACATCAAACGGAAGGCTCTCCTCCTTCCCTCCCCCCCTGATGGTCAGTGTCTGATTCTCCACATCGACGTCAATGGATGTATCAGAAAAGGCAGAATAGGCAAAAAGAGCGTCAATGGACTCCCTGGAAAGTTCGATGGCTGCCATGCCGCAGTTGAACATGTTCTGGCGAAAGATCCGGGCGAATGACTCGGCGATCACGGCGGTGATGCCGTTCACCTCAAAGACCCAGGGGGCATGCTCACGAGAAGAACCGCAGCCGAAGTTGGCGCGTGAAACGATCACCCGGGCAGATGCAGTCTTCTCGCTCTTGGGATCAAAGCCGGACAGCTTCAGATCCTCAAGAATGTACGGCTTCAGATCTGCCTTGGTGATCTCGGTGAGGTATTTTGCCGGGATGATCTCGTCGGTATTGATATCGGAGCGGTCGAGGAACAGGACCGGGCCGCCGAAAGCTTTCATGGTCAACTCCTTGGTTGAGTAATTGAAATCAGAGGTATTTACGCGGGTCGGCAATCTTGCCTTCTATGGCTGTCGCAGCGCTCGTGGCCGGAGACATGAGGTGGACCATCCCCCCCTTCCCCATTCGCCCCATAAAATTACGGTTAGTCGTGGAGGCACAGACTTCGCCGTCGGCCAGAACTCCGTTGCTCATGCCGAGACAAGCGCCGCAGGTAGGATTCGTAACACAGAACCCCGCCTCCATGAAAATATCGATGAGCCCTTCAGCCATGGCATCCTTGTAGATCTGCGGAGTTGCCGGCGAGAGGATACCGCGCACCGTCGGAGCAATAACCTTACCCTTGAGAATCCGCGCCGCTACCCGCAGGTCTTCGAGGCGACCGTTGGTGCAGGAGCCCAGATAGACCTGATCCACGGGGGCACCGGCTATTTCGCTTACCGGCTTCACCTGGTCGGGCTTGTAGCCGAAGGTAACGATCGGCTCAAGGTTCGAGACATCGAAATCTAGGACTCGCTCATAGGTGGCATCATCGTCGGAGCGCCAGTCATTGAAAGCAGCCAGAGCGGCATCCTTTGACGGGTACTCGTTCTGGATGAAGGGCCAGAGATACTCGACCGTTACCATATCGGGCATGCAGATGCCGGAGGTCCCCCCCGCCTCGATCGCCATGTTACACAAGGTCATCCGTGATTCCATGGTCATGCCGTCCACCACGGGGCCACGGAACTCCATCACCCGGTCAGTGGCACCGTTTACCCCGAGCTGGCCAATGACGAAGAGAATTACATCCTTCGCATAGACCCCTTTGGGAAGGCTGCCGTTCAGGTTGATGCGGATTGTCTTCGGCTCGCGGAAAGCACAGACCCCCTTAAGTATCCCCACCTCCAGGTCGGTTGTTCCGACCCCGGCGGCAAAAGCGCCGAAAGCACCGTGTGTGCAGGTATGGGAGTCTCCCATGATGACTGTGTAGCCAGGACGGATATACCCCTTCTCCGGAAAGAGGGCGTGGCATACTCCGTTCGCCCCGACATCGAAGAAATCGCTGACGCCGTGACGTCGTGCCCAGTCTCGCAGGATCTTTGCCTGGGTTGCCGTTTTCGTGTCCTTGCTCGGCGTCACGTGATCGATAACCGCCTTGATCCTAGCCGGGTCAAATATCCGATCCTTACCCCGCGCCATGAGGTCAGCAATGGCAATCGGGGTTGTGATCTCGTGACACATTACCACGTCAAGCCTGAGCACCTTGGTGCCAGCAAACGGCTCGTCGACCAGATGGCTGGCAAAAATCTTTTCCGCTGTGGTCTTGCCCATGTAAAGATACCCTCTCGTTACATTATGAACTGTGCGAAACACTGTAGACAAAGAGCTTTGACAAATCAATGTAATATTTGTTCGACCCGGTTTAACATTTGCAGGGAAGGCTCTCGAATGCTACAATTCGTCAATTTTTCCAGGAGGGACTACCGTGCCCATTGAACTGAGCTTTAACCGGACCAACGAAGAGATAGACAACCTGATAGCTTCCCTCATGAAAAAGGTCGGCGCCATTCATCACCCGACCCTGATCCGCGAAATGATCATATCTGCCCTCAAGTCAGGACAGGAGTGCAGCTACCTGGCCGACCTGAAGCTTCTCAACAACACTATGAAGGAAATGCGCTACACCACCAACACCTTCGCCCCCTATCGCCACAAGCGCAAGGTAACCATCTTCGGCTCGGCGCGTACCGAACCCGCGGAACCGATATACCAGACCTGCGTCCGTTTCAGCCGGAAACTGGCCGACAAGGGATACATGATCATCACCGGCGGTGGTCCCGGCATCATGCAGGCAGGAAACGAGGGAGCCGGAAGCGATAATTCCTTTGCCGTCAACATCCGTCTTCCCTTCGAGCAGCGGCCGAATCCCGTCATGCTCCAGAACTCCCGGCTCATCAACTACAAATATTTCTTTAACCGCAAAGTCGCCTTTGTGAAAGAATCCAATGCCATAACAGTCTTCCCTGGCGGTTTCGGAACCCTTGATGAGGCGATGGAGGTCTTCACCCTGATCCAGACCGGCAAGACCTCGCCAAAACCACTCGTCCTTATTGACGATCACGACGGCTACTGGGACCGCTGGTTCAACTTCATCAAGGAGTGCATTCTTGGCAAAGGCTTCATTTCTGCCGAAGACTTTTCAATCTTCACCATTACCCGTGACGAGGATGAGGCCATCGCTATCATCGAAGAATTCTACCGCAACTACCATTCGCTCAGATTCTTCGAAGAACGGCTTATCATCCGGCTCAACAAGGAACTGAACCCACACCAGATCGAGGAACTGGAGAACGAATTCCCCGAACTTCGTTTACCGGGAACACACATCTCGAGCTGTGCCCCGCTTCCTGAAGAAGCAGACGAACCCGACCTCCTTAACCTACCCCGCATTTCACTGCAGTTCGATCACCAGCACTACGGACTCCTCATGGCATTCATCAGAAAGATCAACATGTTCTGAGTGTAATGCCACAAATCGGCTTGACACTGCTATTACACAATGCTAATGTTTCTGGCGCAGCACGTTTCGGAAGCTTTTCGCAGCACATGAAAACTGGTCAAGGGCCAGAAAAGCCTGACTGTTTTCCTGCCTCGAGACTCCGGAAACCGTAGCAGCATTCCACGAAGTTCCGGCACAATCCGGAGGCACCAAAAGGAGGTAGGAAAATGGCACAGGGCAAGGTCAAGTGGTTCAACGACGCCAAGGGGTTCGGCTTCATCGAGCAGGAAAACGGCGAGGACGTCTTCGTCCACTTCTCCGCCATTCAGACCGACGGCTTCAAGACACTCGCTGAAGGCGAGGCAGTGACCTTCGACGTGGTCAGCGGACCCAAAGGGCTCCAGGCTGCCAACGTCCGGAAGATCTGATCCCAACACCCCAACACACGCCACACGCAAAAACCCCGCTGGAATCATCCAGCGGGGTTTTTTCACATGCCTCTCCGCAGTCCGAGGGGGCTACGAGACAGCCCCTCCCATCCGCTCGCTACAGACTCTCGATGACTCTCTCCTTCTTTGAGATGAGCCGGTTCAGAGCATTAATATAGGATTTAGCCGACGCCTCTATTATGTCAGTCGATGAGCCACGGCCGATGACCGTCGTCTCCCCCTCGGTAAGACGAACCGTTACCTCGCCCTGAGCATCGGTGCCACCGGTAATGGAGCCCACGTTGTACTGCTGAAGCTCCGCTTTCGTCTTGGTCAGTTTCTTGATCGCCTTAAGGGTGGCATCGACCGGGCCATCGCCGAGCTCGGCTGTCCGGACGGCAACTCCGTCAATCTCCATCTGAACCGTGGCGGTGGCCACCGCAAAAGAACCGCAGGTCACTGTAATGTGCGAAAGCTTGTACTTCTCGGCCGGACGCATAACCTCATCGGCGACGATGGCGTCGAGATCTTCGTCAAAGACCTCCTTTTTCAGATCCGCCAAGGCCTTGAACCGCTCGAACGCCTTGTTCATATCTTCATCGGAGAGTTCATAACCAAGTTCAGCGAGCCTTTTCTTGAAGGCGTGGCGGCCCGAGTGCTTGCCAAGCACGAGAACGTTTGCCTTGAGACCCACCGATTCCGGAGTCATGATCTCATACGTGGATTTGTCCATCAGGACGCCATGTTGGTGGATGCCAGACTCATGGGCGAAGGCGTTTGCTCCAACCACAGCCTTGTTGGGCTGCACCCCGATCCCGGTGATGGTAGAAAGGAGACGACTCGCCGGTATGATCTGCTCTGTTGCAACATTGGTTTTGAACGGGAGAATATCGTGGCGTGTCCTGAGCGCCATGACGAATTCCTCCAGCGAGCAGTTGCCGGCCCGCTCGCCGATGCCGTTGATGGTGCATTCAACCTGACCAGCACCTGCCTGGACAGCGGCTATTGAGTTGGCCACCGAGAGTCCAAGGTCGTTGTGGCAATGGACCGAAATAACCGCTTTTTCGATATTTGGCACAGTACTCTTCAGGTGCTTGATGATATTGAAGTACTCAAAGGGAATCGTATAGCCGACCGTATCGGGGATGTTCACCGTAGTCGCCCCCGCGTCGATTACCGCCTCCACCACTTCGGAGAGGAACTGCAGATCGGTGCGGACAGCATCCTCGCAGGAAAACTCCACGTTCGGCGTGTACGACTTGGCACGCTTCACTGCCTTGACAGCAGCTTCCTGCACCTGGGCACGTGACATTTTCAGCTTGTGCTTCATGTGGATTTCGGAGGTGGCGATGAACGTGTGTATCCGCCCATTCTCCCCGGCATACTTGAGGGCCTCCCATGCTCGGTCGATATCCTTGTCGCTTGACCGGCATAGTCCGGCGATTTCAGGCCCCTTGATGGTCTGGGCAACCCGCTTCACCGCCTCGAAATCACCTTCCGACGCAATGGGAAAACCCGCCTCGATAACATCCACGTTCAACTTCTGAAGCTGCTTGGCAACCCGCAGCTTCTCTTCGATGTTCATACTGTTGCCCGGTGACTGCTCTCCGTCGCGAAGAGTCGTATCGAAAATCTTGATGGTCTTCAACTCCGCCATGTTCTTCCTCCTTAAACGTGATTGATCGTACAATACCGCCATGCAGAATTACGGAATTCTGCCACTGTGGCAGCACTCAGAATGAAAAAAGCCTCCGCCCCAACAAGGGGCGAAGGCTGTGCGCTCCGCGGTACCACCCTTTTCATCCACTTTCTCGGGTTGCCGGGCAACCCTGCAGCGGACCTCATTATCCCTTTACGCGGGATACGTTCCCGACTACTGGTTACGAAACTCTCCGTAACCTTTCCCCGGGACGGCTCCGAGGCGAGTTCATCCATCCTTATACCGGTTTGCACCACCCACCGGCTCTCTGGCGCCAACTATTCTTTCGGCTCAATAAGGGTGTGGACTACTACTCCTCTTCACTGCCTTTACATATTTTTTTAAGACCATAAAAAATAACAGGCGTTGATGTCAAGTACAAACATCTCGCGCCGCTTGAAGTTTCATCACCCCAAACAAAGTTTAGCCGGAGCACTACGGGAGTAACGGCGTGAGATTACGTTACAGATGCTCATCCTTCACGTGCTTGTTGTGTATCGCCTTTTCGAGCCTGCGCCTTCGTGGCCAGGTCATCAGGAATCCGAGAATGCCCGAGAAGGTATAACAGAGAAAGATCACAAAGAGCATAACAATCGGCTCGGCAGCGATAACAATGAGCAGGAGTATCGCCAGAACGAGAAAGGCAAACGGTTGACGCTTGATCAGCTCGGGATCCTTGAAAGAGTAATAACGGAAGTTGGAAACCATCAGAAAGGCCAGCAGATAGATGAGAATAAGGATTGCCAGCTTCTTGTAGGAACTGGGCCAGCCGAAATGATAGAAAAGGAGCACCATTGCCGATGCCATGCTCGCCGCAGCCGGTGTCGGCAAACCGACAAAACGCTTATTTTCGACTGTGTTCACCTGAACATTAAAGCGGGCAAGACGCAACGCCCCGCAGACCACGAAAAGAAAGGCTGCCAGCCATCCCAGACGGCCGAATGGTTGCAGTGCCCACTTGTACATGAGGAGCCCTGGAGCCACGCAGAACGAAACAACATCCGCCAGAGAATCATACTCAACACCGAACTTGCTGGAAGTGCCGGTAAGCCGGGCCACTTTACCGTCGAGCCCGTCAAATATGGAAGCAATAAGAATCCAGAGGGCCGCGGTCTTGAAGTCGCCGTTCATGGTGGCAACCATCGCGTAAAAACCGGCAAAGAGGCTCCCCGTAGTAAAGAGGTTGGGAAGGATGTAGATGCCCTTGCGCATGCTTTCGCCCATGTCGATCTTCTCGCCACTCATGGAAGTATCCCCAGAATCGTCTCGCCAGCGGTGGTTTTGTCTCCCATCCTTACTCTCACATCGGTTTGGCGCGGCAGATAGACATCGAGCCGGGAACCGAAACGAATGAGACCGTACCGTTGACCGCGGGTAAGCACATCGCCCTTACGGGCATAGCAAACAATCCGCCTCGCAATGAGGCCGGCGACCTGCACGACCACCATCGTGAGCCCATTGGAAGTTTCAATGACAAGCCCTGCCTGCTCATTCTCGAAAGTAGCCCGCTCGTCACGCACGTCGAGGAATTTCCCCTTCGTGTAAAAGGTATCGAGGACCTTGCCGGTAACCGGAACCCTGTTGATATGCACATTGAACACCGACATGAAGATGCTGACCTTGGTCATCTCCTCGCCCAGATGCTCCTCCCGGGACGGACCGAGATAGATGATTACACCATCGGCAGGGGCGATCACCGCACGCTCATCGGCGGGGGTAGCGCGCTGGGGGTTACGGAAGAAAAAGACGATGAAAAGCGTCACCGCAAAAGAAAGTAACACCAGCACGGAGAAGGCCGGCATCTTCCAGGCAAGAACAGCAAGAACCAGAGTGACAATCCCGGCGCCGACAATGAAGGGGAACCCCTCCGCGGCGACAGGTGTAGCGTTGTTGCGCATCGGACTACCTCAGCGTGTATGTGCTTTATTCTGAGAAACACCTGCTCACCGCTTACAGACGGCAAAGAGGCCGGAACGGTTGTGGGACACCCGCTCCCCCTCCCGCAACCGGCCTCTGCGTCCACAGTGCTTTGGTGTTTAGTTCTTGGACTTGTCCACGATCTTGGATGCGCCGATCCACGACATCATGGAGCGGAGGCGCGCCCCGACCTCCTCGATCTGGTGCTCTGCGCCCTTGCGACGCAGCGCGCTGAATACTGGCTTGTTGGCCTTGTTCTCGAGCATCCACTCCTTGGCGAACTCACCTTTCTGGATCTCGTCGAGAATCTTCTTCATCTCCTTCTTGGTCTCACCGGTAATGACCCGCGGACCGCGTGTGAGGTCCCCGTATTCGGCCGTATTGGAGATGGAGTAGCGCATATTCGCTATCCCGCCTTCATAGATCAGGTCAACGATCAGTTTGGTCTCGTGGAGGCACTCGAAATAAGCCATCTCGGGTGCGTAGCCCGCCTCGACGAGGGTCTCGAAGCCGGCCTGGATCAGGGCGGAAATACCACCGCAGAGAACTGCCTGCTCGCCGAAGAGGTCAGTCTCAGTCTCTTCCTTGAAAGACGTCTCAATGATGCCGGCGCGGCCACCACCGTTGGCGGAAGCGTAGGCGAGGGCCACATCCCGGGAATTGCCGGCCGGGTCGTGATGAATGGCAATGAGGCTCGGCACGCCGCCCCCCTTGGTGTACTCGTGACGCACAAGGTGCCCCGGGCCCTTGGGAGCCACCATGATGACGTTGATATCCGGACGCGGCACGATCTGTCCGAAATGGATATTGAAACCGTGGCCGAAAGCAAGATAGGCTCCCTGCTTTATGAACGGTGCGATCTCCTCGCGATAGACGTCACCCTGGGTCTCATCCGGCAGGAGAATCATAATTACATCGGCGACCTTGACCGCTTCGGATGTGGGGAGTACCGTCAGCCCCGCTTCAGTGGCCTTCTTGACCGATGAGGAGTCGGAGCGGAGTCCCACAACCACGTCGATTCCCGAATCCTTCAGGTTATTGGCATGGGCATGCCCCTGGGAACCATAGCCAATGATGGCCACTTTTTTCCCCTTGAGTATACCCAGGTTGCAGTCCTTGTCATAATAAATCTTCATTCTTTCCTCCTCGAGTGTAGTGAATCCCTTGAGCTTCTCACATCGTGCGAGCCCAAAACGTTAGCTTATCCTTTCCATCCCTTTGCACCACGGCCGATGGCCGCCGGCCCGGTCCTGACCAGTTCCTTGAGGCCAAGAGGACGCAGAAGTTCAAGAATGGCCTCAATCTTGGCCGGTGCTCCAGTAGCCTCAATGGTAAATGACTTCGAGGTGACATCGATGATCTTGGCCCTGAAGATATCAACAATCCTCAGGACTTCAGCCCTGTTATCGTCCTCAGCCGTCACCTTGATAAGAGCCATCTCCCGCTCAATCGCCTCGCCATCGGTAAAGTCAATCACCTTGATGACATCGATCAACTTGTTGAGCTGCTTGGATATCTGCTCAAGAATCTGGTCGTCGCCACGGGTAACAATGGTCATCCGCGATATGGTTTCGTCGTTGGTCGGGGCAACAGAGAGCGAATCGATATTGAAGCCGCGACCGGAAAAGAGGCCGGCAACGCGGGAAAGCACGCCAAATTCGTTTTCTACCAGAACCGTAATCGTATGTCTCATACAGGAAACCTCCTGGAATCGTGCAGCATGTAACGCCGCTAGGCGTTGAGCACCATTTCATTAAGCGATGCCCCGGCCGGGACCATCGGCAGCACCTTCTCCTCGCGGGCAATCTTGAACTCCATGATGACCGGTCCTGGGGTATCAAACGCCTTCCTGATGGTCGACTCCACCTCGTCAGGCTTGGTCGCCTGGAATCCCGCAGCCCCGAATGCCTCGGCCAGCTTGATGAAGTCGATGGGAAGCTCCATGCAGGTCTGAGAGTAACGTTTGTCAAAGAATAGTTCCTGCCACTGCCGGACCATGCCGAGGAAGTTATTGTTGAGGATGACAATCTTCACCGGGAGCCTGTTCTGGACCAACGTGGCAATCTCCTGCATGTTCATCTGGAAGCCGCCGTCACCACAAATGGCCATGACCTGTCTTTTGGGGAACGCCGCCTGGGCACCCATGGCGGCGGGAAGCCCATACCCCATGGTACCGAGTCCCCCTGAAGAGAGGAGGGTACGTGGCTCGCGAAACCCAAAAAACTGGGCGGTCCACATCTGGTGCTGCCCCACATCCGTTGCAACGATTGCGTCCGAGTCGGAAAGCTCTCGCAGCTTCTGGATCACGTGCTGGGGCTTGATGACCGACGTGGACTGTTTATAACTCATCGGGTGTTTTTGCTTCCACCCCTCGATCTCAGCGAGCCACGGCCCAAGAGAAGTCCGGTATTCTGCAGCCTTGTCACCGTTCTCTTCCACCACCTTCAGCATCCTTGCCAAAACATCCTTTACCTGGCCGACGATGGGTAGGTCAACCCGAACATTCTTTCGAATTGAGCTTGGATCCACATCCATATGGATGATCTTTGCGTGGGGAGCAAAGGTGGCAATTTTGCCGGTTACGCGATCATCAAATCGAGCGCCGACCGCCACGAGCATGTCGCAATGGGTAACCGCCATGTTGGCGTAGTAAGTCCCGTGCATCCCCAAGAGGTTGAGAGACAGCGGATCATCTTCTGGGAACGCGCCGAGCCCCATGAGGGTCGTGGTCACCGGAATACCAAGCGTTCTTGCGAGTCCGCACAGTTCTCCGGATGCATCCCCGGAGACAACCCCGCCCCCCACATAGATGACCGGTTTTTTTGCCGACATAAGCATCGAGACCGCCTTCTCAATCTGCTTCGGGTGTCCTTCAACGGTCGGCTTGTAACTGCGGAGATCAATGGAATCCGGGTAATGAAACTCGGCGGTGGCGATCTGCACATCCTTCGGCAGGTCAACGAGTACCGGGCCGGGGCGGCCACTGCGGGCGATATAGAAGGCCTTCTTCATTATCGTCGCAATATCCTTCACGTCCTTCACGAGGAAATTATGCTTCGTACAGGGACGGGTGATACCAATGATATCAACCTCCTGGAAGGCATCGTTCCCTATGAGGGCAGTCGGAACCTGGCCGGTTATTACCACCAGTGGGATTGAATCCATGTAGGCAGTGGCAATGCCAGTAACGGTGTTGGTTGCGCCCGGCCCGGAAGTGGCGATGGCAACCCCCACACGGCCGGTGGCACGCGCAAAGCCGTCTGCAGCATGGACACCGGCCTGCTCGTGCCGGGGGAGAATATGGCGGATTTCCTTGAAGCTGAAGAGTTCGTCGTAGATATTAATTACCGTGCCGCCGGGATAGCCGAAAACGGTATCAACACCTTCCTTCTTGAGACATTCTAGGAGTATACGTGCACCTGTCATTTTCATAAGAAACCTCCCGGGAGGGATATCATTTCGTAGGGGCAAATCAGGGGGTTTGCCCGGAACACAACGATCAGAAAGTCGTCTCTACTCCGCCATGGTAACAGCCCCGGTGTACGCCGAGGTCACTAGCTTGGCGTAACGGGCGAGCCAGCCGCTCCTGATTTTCGGCTCGGGAGCAACCCAGCGACTGCGACGCTCGGCAAGGATTCCCTCGTCCACAAGAAGTTCGAGCTTACGGTTCGGGATATCGAGACGGATCCGGTCCCCTTCCTCCACCAGTGCGATGGGGCCACCCTCAGCTGCCTCCGGAGACACGTGGCCAATACAGGGACCACGGGTGCCGCCGGAGAAGCGACCGTCGGTGATAAGGGCAACGGAGTCGCCAAGGCCAAGACCCATAAGGGTTGCGGTCGGGGCAAGCATCTCGCGCATTCCAGGCCCCCCCTTGGGTCCCTCGTAGCGGATAACCACCACGTCGCCAGCAGTGATAGCACCACTCATGAGGGCTGCCATGGCTGCCTCTTCAGAATCAAAACATCGGGCCGTACCCTCGAACTGCATCATGGCCGCCGAAACTCCCGACTGCTTGACCACTGCCCCCTTGGGGGCAAGGTTGCCAAAGAGGACCGCAATGCCTCCCTCTTTCTTCACCGGATCTGTGACAGGCCGGATGACCCGCTCGTCCACTGACTCGACCGTTGAAGAGAGCTCAAGGGTCGAGAGCCCCAGAACGGTCGGGTTATCCTTGATCCGGTCGCCCAGTTGCCTGAGAACTCCGATGACACCACCAGCGGCGTCCAGGTCTTCCATGAAGTGCTCGCCTGCCGGGTTCATGGATGCAATCTGAGGCGTCTCCTTGCTCAGAACGTCAAATGTCTCCAACGGCAGGTCGACCCCTGCCTCCCGGGCAATGGCAAGGAGGTGAAGGACCGTATTGGAGGACCCCCCCAGTGCGAGATCCACACGGATGGCATTTTCGAATGCCGCCCTGGTCAGTATCTGACGCGGAGTCACGTTGTTCTTGACAAGGTCCACAATCTTCTCGCCAGAGGCAAAGGCTATACGGCGCTTCAGGGCCGAAACTGCCAGGGCAGTGCCGCAACGGGGAAGACTCATGCCGAGGGTCTCGGTCAGGATTGCCATGGTGTTGGCGGTAAACAGCCCCTGACATGACCCCATGCCGGGACAGGCGTTGTCCTCGCAGACCTGAAGCTCCTTGTCGTCAATGACGCCTGCCTTGTAGCGGGCCATGGCCTCAAAGGTGTCGGTTACAAAGGAGAAGCGGCGCCCCTCGGTACCGCGCCCTGCCATCATCGGCCCGGCGGTTACCACTATGGACGGAATGTCCAGTCGCGCAGCCGCCATCAGCATGCCGGGGGTGATCTTATCGCAATTGGTGAGGAGTACCAGACCGTCAAGCCTGTGGGCTTCAGCCACTGACTCTACCATGTCGGCTATCAGTTCGCGGGTGGGGAGCGAGTAGTGCATCCCTTTGTGCCCCATGGCGATGCCGTCGCAGACCCCGGGGATGCCGAAGAAGAAGGCATAGCCGCCACCGGAATGGATACCCTTCTCGATAAAGCGCTCCAGGTCACGCATTCCCACATGGCCAGGGATGAGGTCGGTGAAACTGGTGGCAACGCCAATGAACGGTTTGTCCATTTGACTCTGGGGAACGCCGGTACCTTTTATGAGAGCCCGGTGCGGTGTCCGCTCGAGCCCCTTTTTTATGGTGTCACTACGCATGCAGGTAGCCTCGCGGACTGGAGCGCTTGAAGTAATGTGCCGAGGAGCAACAGCCCCCTGTCCAGCCAGTTAAGTGGTTAACGAAAACAACCTAAAGTTTGCCTCTTTCAAACAAACCAAGGCGCTAAAGTAAAGTGTGAAAATAATACATTAAGGAAAGAGTGTCAACTGCTATAAAATGGCGTTATAGCGTTTCCCGTCGTATCCTTGCCAGTTCCGCTTCGGAAGGACGAATATAGGTGGGGTTGAGAAGTGGCAGCGCAACGGTCTTCCCGGTGCGGAAGGCCTCCAGTGCCAGCATCGCTCCGGCTGCAGCCCTGGGCTGATGACAGTGGGACGGTGCAAAGACGGCCCGCTCACCGAGTGTGGCCTCAATGAGGCCGCGGAATCTGAGTGCGCCGTCGCCGACAAAGATAATTGGACCTTCCAGCCGCTCAAGGAAGCGGTCGGGAGGAATGACGCAGTCGGCAATGAGCTCTTCGGGGAGATGACCACAACGGTAAAGTCCTGCGTAAACTTCGTTTTTTCGTGCATCGAAAAGAGAGCAGACAGGAAAGGAGCTCCAGGGAAGATTCAGGGCAAGCATGGCGAGGGACGAAAAGCCAACACACGGCTTGCCGCTGGCCAGCGCAAGCCCCTTGATGGTTGCCACACCTATGCGGACACCGGTAAACGAACCTGGACCGAGAGCAACGCCAAAACCGTCCAGATCGTCGGTGGCGAGCCGTGCGTCGCGCAAGACTGCGGCAGTTGCAGCGAGGAGCCGCTCGGAAAGGGTCTTCTCGCAGTCGACGAGATACTCCGCAACCAAGCGGCCGTCAACAGTCAGTGCTACACTGCTGGTGGAGGTGGACGTATCGACCGTGAGGAGCTTCACACTACCCCTGCCCCACGATATACCGGGCAATATCATTATAAAAGGCAAGAACCATGAGGCCGATGAGAAGTACGAGCCCCACTTGTTGCGCAATTTCCCGGGCGCGCATGCTGACCGGCCTGCGGAAGATCAGCTCCCAGAGATAGAAGACAAGATGGCCTCCGTCAAGGATCGGGATCGGGAGGAGATTCAGCACACCGAGGTTTACCGAGAGCAGAGCCATGAATGCAAGGAAGCTTACTCCCCCAGCCTCTGCCTGTTGACCAGCCATTTTGGCGATCATGATCGGTCCCCCAATAGCGTCGAGGGGGACGGCCCGCTCGACGATCTTGACAAGGGAAAGAACGGTCAGTTCGATAACATTCCAGGCCTGGGCAGTTCCTCTGACCACGGCATCCCCGGGCGCAAAGCGGTCGATAACGGTCTCACCGGCAGCAACTACGCCGATAACCGGACTGGTTACCGTTTCGCCGAGAAGGTTCTTGCCGGTCCGGTTTTCAGGGGTAATCCGGAATGTTTTCACCTCACTGCCCCTCTTAACCTCGATGACCAACTGCGCGCCTTTCCCTGCGACTATCTCCGCCGCCATTTCATCCCATCGCGTCACGGGCTTGCCGTTTACGGCAGTTATAAGGTCTCCCTTGACCATGCCGGCCAGGGCCGCGGGTTTGTCTTTCACCACTTCGCCGACCCGCGAAGTGGCTGCCGGCACCCCAATCATGAAGATTACGATGAAGAGCAGCCAAGCGAAGACGAGATTGAAACCGGGGCCGGCAACGACAATGCCAATCCGCCTGAGCGGAGACTTCTCCGCAAAAGAGCGACGTTTCTCCTCTTCCGTAAGTTCGCCTTCAACTCCCTCCCCCACCATCTTCACATAGCCGCCCAAGGGAAAAGCAGAAATGAGGTATTCCGTCTCGCCAATGGTTTTGCCGAAGAGCTTAGGCCCGAAGCCGAGTGAAAACTTCTCAACCCCGACGCCGAAAAGCTTGGCAAAGAGAAAGTGCCCCAGCTCATGCACAAAGATGAGGATACCGAGTACGATAATCGCCGAGATGACGCTGGTCATGAAATGCCTCGCAAAAGGTTCGGTCCTTCGTTCAGGAGAGCCCGAGAAGCGCCCGCGTCGTGCCCCGCGCCCACAAATCGGCAGAAAGCACATCCTCGATGGAGACAAGGGCACGAGAGTCGTGGGCGTCCATTGTCCGGGCAATGAAGGACGCGATGTCAGTAAAGCATATCCGTCCCTTCAAAAACGCCTCCACCGCCACCTCGTTGGCTGCGTTCATGACCGCCGGCATGCTTTCGCCAGAAGCCAATGCGTCATAGGCAAGCTTCAGTGCCGGGAAGCGGCGGTAGTCGGGTGCGTAGAAGGTAAGTCCCGCGAGAGCGGTAAGGTCGAGAGGATTCACTCCCGTCGCTATCCGTTCCGGGTAGGTCAGGGCGTAGGCGATGGGCGCCTTCATGTCGGGAACGCCGAGTTGGGCCATCACACAGCCATCCACGTACTCAACCATGGAATGGATGATGCTTTGGGGGTGAATATTCACGTCGATCTGCTCCGCTGCCGTCTCAAAAAGCCAGCGGGCCTCGATCACCTCAAGCCCCTTGTTCATCATAGTGGCGGAATCGATGGTGATCTTCTGCCCCATGCTCCAGTTGGGGTGATTAAGGGCGTCGTTGATAGAGACGCGGGAAAGCTGCTCCAGGGGAAGAGTAAGAAACGGCCCCCCCGATGCTGTCAGGATAATTCTTTTTACGTCTTTACGGCTCTGGCCCTCCAGAGACTGGAATATTGCACTATGTTCGCTGTCGACCGGGTAAAGCTTCACTCCTTTGTCCCGAACAAGATCCATCATGAGCCGGCCGGCTGTGACGAGAGTCTCCTTGTTGGCCAGGGCGACATCCTTGCCGGCCTTTATGGCGGCGGCCGTCGGTACCAGTCCGGCCGCGCCGACGATGGCCGCCACCACCATATCCGCCTCGCCCGCCGTGGCAGCGGCGATGAGTCCCGCGACACCATGGTGGATTTCAGGCTTATTACCCGTGAGCATCCGTTCCAAACTTGACGCTAGATCACAGGTGAGCACACTGACCATTTTCGGCCGGAACTCTTCGATCTGATGCTTAAGAAGATCAAGATTGTTCCCCGCGGTAAGGGCAACCACCTCAAAACGATCGCGGTGGCCGGCAACGATGTCCAGGGTGCTGACGCCGATGGAACCTGTAGAACCAAGAATGGTGAGCCGTTTCATAATCCCCCGTCGGTGACCCTAGCGGGCCGTGAAAACGAGATAGGCGTAATAGTACATCGCGGGTGCTGCAAAGAGGACACTGTCAAGACGGTCGAGGATCCCTCCGTGCCCTGGGATAATTGTCCCTGAGTCCTTAACGCCGAAACTGCGCTTCAGAAGCGATTCAAAGAGGTCTCCCACCTGCCCGAGGCTCCCCATCACTAATGCCGTCGCAAGACAATCAACTACTGTCAGCTCAGGGAAAAAAGAAACCTTGGCGATGACAGTGCCAACAACGCTACCACACAGGCCGCCAATTGCCCCCTCCACACTCTTGTTGGGACTTACAATCGGGTAGAGCTTGCGTTTCCCCAGACTGCTACCGACATAATAGGCAGATGTGTCTCCAGACATAACAATCAGGAGCATCAGAAATATCCATGATACCCCGTTGGGAAGATTGCGGAGCAGGACAAGGTGCGAGAGGAGCAGCGGCACATACGCGAATCCTGTGCATAGGAGTGCAACCTCAGTGGCACTCTGCTTTATGTCCCTGACACTGAAAAGGAATCGAATTGCGAACGCAATAAAACCCGTCGAAAGCCAGAAGACCAGCAGCACTTGGGTATTGGAAAGTGCTACGAAACCCTGCAGCATCTCAGGTTGTGTGAGGACAAAAACTGAACATGCCCCCAACAGCGACGCTATGACGCCCTCTACCCTCCGTTCAGGAAGTGCCATCCGATAGAATTCACCCAAGCCGAGAAGGGAGAGGAGAAACACGAAGCAGGTAAAAAGAAAGGTACTCGCCTTGATGATGAAAAGTATGAGCAGCGGAAGGGCTATCAGCCCGGTAAGTAGGCGCTTGATGGTCAGCTCCTGTTCTGCAGTTGGGCGCTCGTGCGACCGAAACGCCGCTCGCGGGACTGATAGTCGCGCAGGGCACGGTAGAGCTCATTGGCTTTGAATTCTGGCCAGTTAACGTCTGAAAAGTAGAGCTCCGTGTAGGCAAGCTGCCAGAGGAGGAAATTGCTGATCCTCATCTCGCCGCTGGTCCTGATGAGAAAATCAGGATCCGGTATATCTGAGGTAAACAGGTAGGATGAAAAAAGCTTCTCATCCAGATTGTCACGGGAGAGAGATCCCGACGCCAGGTCCTCGGCAATGCGGCCGGCAGCCATGAGGATCTCTTGGCGCGCACCATACGAAAGGGCCAGGGTCAGGATCATGCCACCATTGCGTGAAGTCCTGTCGATGGCCTCCTGGACCGCCTCATTCACATCCGGCGGCAGTTCGTTCAGGTTTCCGATGACATTGAACCGGATGTTACTGTCGATCATCCGGGCCGTTTCGATCCGTATGTATTTCTTGAGAAGAGCCATGAGCGACTTCACCTCGGTTTTGGGGCGAAGCCAGTTCTCTGCAGAGAAAGCAAACAGGGTGAGATACTTGATGCCGAGCCGCGAACTCTCCTCGACAATCACCCGGACCGTCTCGACCCCCCGCTGGTGACCGATGATCCGCTTGAGCATCCGCTCCTGCGCCCAGCGGCCGTTGCCGTCCATGATAATGGCCAGATGACGGGGAAGCTTTTCAGGATTCAGACCGTGCATGGACAATCCAAGAAACAAAAAATCCCCTTTAATTGAGGGGTTAAAGGGGATTAAAGCACAAAAGGCTCATGCGTGCAAGAAAAAAAAGGGGACGTATCGTCTGACAATCCAAGCCGCTGGCGAATCAGACCTCCATAACCTCTTTCTCTTTATGGGACAAGACCTCGTCAATCTTTGCCACGTAGACATTGGTCGCATCCTGGACGTCCTTCTCCGCTCTCTTCAGGTCATCCTCGGAAATCTGCTTGTCCTTCTCGAGCTTCTTGAGATGATCGATGGCGTCGCGGCGGATATTGCGAATTGCGATTTTGGCTTCCTCTGCCGACTTCTTGAGCGACTTCACAATCTCTTTACGGCGCTCCTCGGTAAGTGGGGGCAGATTGATGCGGATCAGCTTGCCGTCATTGGAAGGGGTGAACCCTAGGTTGGCGTTCAGTATCGCTTTCTCGATCACCGGGATTATTTTCGCCTCCCACGGTTGAATAGTGATAGTCCTCGGCTCGGGTACCGCCAGGGTCGCCACCTGATTAAGGGTAGAGGGATTGCCGTAGTAGTCAACCTTGATATCGTCGAGAAGCCCCGTATTTGCTCGACCGGTACGAACCTTTTGATACTCCCTCCGGAGGGACTCAACCGACTTATCCATATGAGACTTCATATCTGCGATGACTTCCTTCGTCATGCTATTCTCCTTTCACAATGGTGCCTATCTCCTCACCGCAAATAACCTTCTTGATATTGCCGTAGGAGGTTATGTCGAAAACAATGATAGGAAGATTGTTGTCCATACAGAGGGAAGTGGCGGTAGCATCCATCACCTGAAGCCCCTTCTTGAGCACTTCAAGATAGGTTAGCTTCGGATACTTGATGGCCGTCGGATCCTTTTTCGGGTCAGCCGTGTAGACACCATCCACCTTGGTTCCCTTGAGGATCACATCGGCCCCGATCTCCATGGCCCGGAGACTCGCCGCCGTATCCGTGGTGAAATAGGGATTACCGGTGCCGGCGCCGAAGATGACGATCCTTCCCTTCTCCAGATGACGGATTGCACGACGCCGGATATAGGGTTCCGCCACTTCCTGCATGGCAATGGCAGACTGAACCCTGGTATCGACACCGACCTTCTCCAGGGCATCCTGCATGGCCAGCGAATTGATCATGGTGGCCAGCATTCCCATGTAATCTGCGCTCGCCCGATCCATCCCCTTGGAGGAGGCGGCAAGCCCGCGAAAGATGTTCCCTCCGCCGATAACCAGGGCGAGTTCGGCACCAGTGGCAACAACTTCCTTGATCTCGGCAGCGATGTTCGTGATGGTCCGCGGATCAATCCCGTACCCCTGATCGCCTGCCAGTGCCTCGCCGGAAAGCTTCAACAGTACTCTTTTGTAGTATGGTTTGCCCATGGTATTCGCCCTTGACCTGGTCAGTTACAACAAACCTCTGCAGAAAACGCAAAAAAAGCCGGCCATGCTGCCATGACCGGCTCCGCGTAAAGTCTTACAGACCGGCGGCGGCGGCTACCTCCGCGGCAAAGTCCGTTTCCTTCTTGGCCAACCCTTCACCCAGAGTAAAGCGAGTGAAGCGGCGGATCGACATATTCTCGCCTATGGAGGCGATCGTCTCGTTCAGGAACTGCTGAACCGTCTTGTCAGGATCCTTCACGTATGGCTGCTCCATGAGGCAGATATCGGCATAGAACTTGTTCACCTGACCCTCGATGATCTTCTCGATGATGTTTTCAGGCTTGCCGGTCTCCCTGGCCTTGGCCCGGTAGATCTCCTTCTCGCGCTCAACCAGTTCCGCCGCCACTTCCTCGCGGCAAACGAACTGGGGAGCCGCTGCGGCAATGTGCATTGCAATATCCTTAACGAATGCCTGGAAATTCTCGTTCCTTGCAACAAAATCGGTCTCGCAGTTCACTTCGAGGAGAACGCCGATCTTTCCGCCTGCATGAATATAGGAGCCGACCATCCCCTCGGTGGCGGCACGTCCGGCCTTCTTGGAAGCGGCAGCAAGGCCCTTCTTCCGCAAGAAGTCAATCGCCTTCTCATGGTCGCCGTCAGTTTCGGCAAGGGCCTTCTTGCAGTCCATCAGCCCTGCGCCCGTGGCTTTCCGCAATTCGTTAACCTGTGCAGCTGTAATGCTCACTGTATCCTCCGTCAGAACCGGCACATCCGCCAGCCCCCATTGTGGAATAGTAGGTTGAACGCCCGGTTGGTCAAAGACAGGCCAACCGGGCTGAAATCCTGACTTATGCCTTGGCCCCTTCAGCCTCGGCGGCCTCACCCGCTTCGGCGACTTCCTCGCCTTCGCCAGTCTGCAGCGCGGTATCGCGGGCCTGCGAGCCTTCGAGGACGGCATCAGCCATCTTTGACGTAAGAAGCCTGATGGCGCGAATGGCGTCATCGTTGCCCGGGATCACGTAGTCGATGGGATCGGGGTCGCAGTTGGTATCAACCACGGCAACAACCGCGATGCCGAGTTTTTTCGCCTCGCTGATCGCAATGGTCTCATTCTTGGGATCGATGACGAAAATTGCCCCGGGGAGCTTGCCCATCCCCTTGATGCCACCAAGGATCTTTTCGAGCTTCAGGCGCTCCTTCTCGAGCTGCAGGGCTTCCTTCTTGGTATAGGCATCAATAGTGCCGTCAGCGAACATGGCGTCAAGGCGCTTGAGTCGATCAATGCTTTGCTTCACGGTGGAGAAGTTAGTAAGCATGCCACCAAGCCAGCGCTGGTTCACATAGTACATGCCGCAGCGCGCTGCCTCTTCGCCGATGGCATCCTGGGCCTGCTTCTTGGTGCCGACGAAGAGCATCGTTTCCCCAGCAGCGGCATTCTCACGGACAAAGTTGTACGCGCTCTTGAAAAGGCGGACAGTCTTCTGGAGGTCGATGATGTAAATTCCGTTGCGCGCCCCAAAGATGTACGGCTTCATCTTCGGGTTCCATCTCTTGGTCTGGTGGCCGAAGTGGACGCCGGCCTCCAGAAGCTCCTTCATGGTTACGTTCGACATACTTTTCTCCTTTTGGTTGTGCCTCCGCCCCTCCCACAGCCGGAATCCGCAGAGTTACGGACACCACCGGCCCGACAGAAGGGCGTGCGAAATAGAAACAGCTAGTCTACATATCACAAGGCACCGCCATTGGCAAGGTTAAAGTGCACACCGTCTATCCCTCCGTTATTTACAGAACCCGCGCCTTCGTGTATCATCGCCCCCCATGCCTAGGATCATCCATTGGTACATATTCAAAGAGACTGCCGTCCCCTTCGTGCTCGGGATGGCTGTCTTCACGTTCGTCCTGCTCATGGGCCGCCTGCTCAAGCTTGCCGAGATGGTCTTCGCAAAGGGAGTTCCCCTCTTCGACGTCCTCCGTCTTGTTTTTTACATGCTCCCCTCCTTTTTTCTCGTTGCAATTCCCATGGCCTTCCTTCTCGCCATACTCCTGGCCTTTGGCCGACTCTCGGCCGACAGCGAAATAACCGCCATGAAGGCGAGCGGGCTCGGCATCGGGTCCCTCATGCCTCCCGTCCTCGCGTTTGCTGCCCTGGCCTACCTCGCAACCACCTTCGTGACCGTTTACGCCCTTCCGAAGGGCAACCTTTCTTTCAAGAAGTTTCTCTATGACGTTATAGAGACACGCGCGGCAACCAGCATCAAGGAAAAGGTGTTTAACGACGACTTCCCCGGCCTGGTAGTCTACGTGGACGATTACGATCTGACGACCCATAAAATATCGGGCATCCTCATTCAGGACGAACGTGACCCCGACGACCCGTCAACAATCTTCGCATCATCTGGCATGCTGGTATCCTCCCCGGAAGACAAGACCGTGCGACTGCATCTGGAGAACGGCAGTATCCATCGGGGCGTTGAATCGGGAGGTTACCGCCTGATCGAATTCAGGAATTACGACCTGAACGTTATTCTGCAGCAGCGGGATTTAAAGGAGAAGCTGAACGAACAAGACATGACCATTGGCGAACTGATGGAGCATCATCGCAACCCACAGGGCGAAGCGAAATTCAACCGGGATGTAACCATAGAGCTTCACCGGCGTTTCTCCATGCCCTTCGCCTGTTTCGTCTTCGCTATTATCGGTGTTCCGCTTGGCATCCAGAACCTGCGCTCGGGAAGAGCCGGAGGTTTCTCGGCAGGCATCGTCCTGCTCCTGCTCTACTATATGCTCATGTCCGCCGGCAAGACCTTCGCGGAGAAAGAACTAGTTCCGGTAGCGGTTGCCGTCTGGATGCCGAATGTGTTCTTTGTTGCGTTTGGAGCCCTGCTGCTGAACAAAGCGGCCCAGGAGCGTGACCTCCCCCTCGTCGGCGCGATCCGCATCACCATTGCAAGGATCAAGGCGTCACTCAGCCGACTCAGAGGGACGCCATGACCATCCTGACCCGCTACATTGCCTCCGCCTATCTCCGCATCATGGGGTTGTGCCTCTCATGCTTCGTCGCCATCTATCTGGTGGTCGATTTCCTGGAAAAGATCGGTCGGCTCCTCCGTTTCGATCCCCAGTGGTTACATATCGGCCAATACTTTCTCCTGAAGGTTCCGGAGATCATTACCCAGGTACTTCCCCTGGCCGTTCTCATGGCCACCCTCCTCACCCTGGGAATGCTGTCAAGAAACAGCGAAATCATTGCCATGCGTGGCTGCGGCATAAGTCTCGGCAGGATCAGCGCTCCCATTCTCGTCATCGCCTGTGGAGCAAGCCTGCTCACCATCGTCTTAAACGAATTCATCCTGCCTGAAACATTCCAGAAAATGCGTTACGTCGACCAGGTGCTCATCAGAAAGAGCAGTTCGAACACGTTTTTTCGTCAGAACAACATCTGGCACCGGGATGACAACGCTATCCTCATGGCACGGGTCTTCAACCCCGCGAGCCAGACATTCAGCGGCATAACGCTCTGGAACTTCGCAAACGGCATGCGCCCCATCAAGCGGATCGACGCTGAGTCAGGACAGTGGAACGGCCGGCGGTGGACACTCCGCAAGGTTACCATCCGTGACCTGGGGGAGGGTGGTGCTGTTGCCACCACAACCGTGGAAAGCATGCCATTGTCGCTGAATCTGAAGATTGAAGATCTCAAGGTCTTCAGCAAATATGCCGACAACATGGGGTTTATCAAGTTGCGCAAATATGTCCGAAAACTCAAGAAGGGGGGATACGAGACCACCCGCTACGAAGCGCAGATGCACTCGAAGCTCTCTCTCCCCTTCGCGTCACTCATCATGGCATTCCTCGGCATACCGTTCGCACTGCGCAGCGGCCGTTCTGGCGGCATTGCGCTCGGAATCGGGGCGAGCATCGGCATCGGTTTCTCCTACTTCCTGGTCAACTCAGTCATCGTCTCCTTTGGCCAGACCGGTGTCCTTCCGCCGTTTGTCTCGGCTTGGGCCGCCAACTTCATCTTCGCCCTCTCGGGCATCTGGCTGGCAATGTCAGTCAACCGTTGACATCCCCTGGTTGAGTGATTTAATAACTGCGGACGCCGACAACGGCGACGGCCACAAACATGACGGAATCCGGAGGATCAATGAGATTCCATTTTATTACCCTTTTCACAATCCTGTCTCTGCTTGCCCCCCTGGTGGCCCTGGGGGCTCCCCAGAGTGCCGCCAAAAAGAATGGCAAGAGCAAAACAGCGAAAAACGCCCCCGTCGAACAGCCGCCAGCAGCCCCGCCGGTGAATATCCTGAGCATCATCCCTGCCCAAGCCGAACCCAACATGACCGTAACCCTCTCGGGCACCGGCTTCACCGGCAAGACCGTGGCCTTTCTCGGCAACACCGAAGTACCGACCACCGTTGTCGGCCCCCAAAACCTCACCTTTGATGTTCCCAGGCTGGCACCCGGCCTCTATGCTCTCTTCCTGAAGCGCGAAGACGGCACCACGAGCCGTACCTACAACTTCTCCGTGGTTCCGCCTAGACCGTTCATCGAGGCGATGACGCCGGACACCATCAACGTATGCTCAACCGGTGGCGAACGTGCCGTGACGATCACCGGCCGCAACTTCCAGCAAGGGAGCAAGGTTCTGTTCAACGGTTCGGCGGTCAGAAGCAGCTACGTTTCCGCCGAAACGGTCTCCTTCACTGTTCCCCAGGCTCCCGGCGGGCTTCACCAGGTGCAGATCAAGAATCCCGAAGAGACCATAACCACCGCAATGACGCTCACCATCAGGGCAACGCCCGAGATTTTCAATGTCACCAAGGGGGAGAACTCGGTTAACTTCTACAAACTGATCATCGAAGGGAAGAACTTTCAGCCCGGAGCAACATTGGTGATAGAGGAGAAGAGTTTTCAGGTGGGGCTGAACGCCGGAGCGCCCAAGCGGTTTACTGCCGGGTCAACACCGGCGGGAGAAAGGGAATTCCTGATGTTTGTGGACTGCTCGAAGATTGTCTACCAGCGTTATCCGGCCGACCCTACGGACAAGGATCTGCGGATTCAGGTGATCAATCCGGGTGGGGAGGTGAGTTCGATGGTGCAGGTGACGGCACCATAGAAACTGTGAACAGTGAATGATGGACAAGTACCCGAAATCTAGAGTCCGCCCCTACCTATTCAAATACTTGAGATCCTGCATAACGAAACGCTCAATCGTCATATCTAGATAAGATTCGAAACATTCGACTCCGTCAACTCTCCCACAAGCTGCAACCCGAAGAAACCGGCATCCACCGAAGCACAAGGGGAGATAGGCGCACGCCATACAGCGCTCATTCTTCCAATGGCCAATGGCATGGCTTTCCGTGTAGTCATTCAAGCCCGTCTCGACACTTCCAACCGCCAGATCAGGGAACCCGATAAAGACCGGGCACTTGTAAAGCTTCCCGTCCCAGGTGATGACGAAATCACCTTCCAACTCAATCATACAAAATATCGGGAGCGTTCTCCGCGAGGCGAAGCCGCGCCGCAGGATCTCCTCCCGGAGGAACGTGCTGGCTTCAACTACCCACGGCTCGGCAGGACTGCAGCACCCTTCAGTGAATTCAGGGGGTGTGAATTCTCCTGCAGTCTGAGTGATCGGATCAAACTTGACACGCGCCAACCGGTCAGGCGTCAGACCTCGCGCAATGAGCGTATCGAGCAATTGCGGGAAGAGATGGTAATTGTCCCGGCTGTAGTTCCCACCGACCTGTATATTGATCCGGTCGCAAACCCCGCGGAGATTCTCCACGATAAGGTCAAAGCTCCCCCCACCGCCAACCAGGGGGCGGAACCGGTCATGGTTCTCCCGTGGCCCGTCCAAGGTCACTTTCGCGCCAACGAGCCCAAAGGGTATAAGCTCATCGACGATGGCGGGAGTGAGGAGCGTGCCATTAGTCACGAGCATGAATGAATAGGTGCAGCCTCTCCGCTCCGCCGCGCTCAGGAGATCCCGGGAGATCGAACGGATGATGTTGGTGCTCAGGAGTGGTTCCCCTCCGTAGAAGGTTAGCTCCACATCCTTGCCATGCGCCAGATAGTCGCGCTCAATCATCTCAACGACGCGATCAGCCGTTTCCGGCGCCATGAACCGGCTACCCTTCATCTCCCCCTCAAAACAGTAGACACAGTCCATGTTGCAGGCGAGATTTAGAATCACCGTGAGCGATGCACTCGTACGCTGTCGGTTGAGTTCGTCCACAAAGGCACGCATCTCTTCCTGCTCAGCAGTGGGGTCAGTAACCCAAAAGCCAAGGTGTGCAAGCGTTTCTTCCTCACCGGAAGTGAGCATGCCAGCGGCAGCCCGCTGCAGAAGCTCTTCACCCACGGCGATGGTCGCGCCACACTTCGTCGAGAAAAGGATACGATAACCCGGACGGTCGGGATCGGGAAAAACTTTTAGATAGGTAGATAAAGGCATGGGGAGGGATAAATACGCTTTAGGGGGAAAAGGTGTAGCCTTTTCCCCCTAAAAGGTTGTACTTACGGCCTGCCGGGTGCGTAAGCTCCAAAGCAGCACATGATCGGCATTTTCTTGAGATCCACGCCCTCTTTCAAAACTACGATTTCCTCCACCACTACCTCTTGCTGTTTACGCATCACGCTGACCTCCTGTCGCTAGATGAACCAACATGCTCAAAACAATATTTGATTTTCCCTGTGATCGCAAGAAAAATTCACACATGAAACGTAGCGGTTGCAAATATAATCAGAAACGGAAACGAACTCCTCCTTCAAACCATTGGTCAGCATTCTTGTATGCGCCGTCAGCGTATTGGGAACCGCGGAAAAGGTTGTGGCCGGTCAGAAAGAGATCAATCTCCAGATTATCTCGTGTCAGGATCCTTTTTGCCACATGCATGTCCCAGGCGACAGACGTGTATTTCCCGCCTTGCTGTGCAGGGGCATTCCACCAGATGTACCGGCCCCGCAACGTCGCGATGAACCAATCGGGATTGTTAAAATCGATACCGAAGTTATACGTGTATCGCGCAATGCGTGGTATGGTGTCACCAGTGGAACGGTCCTCCGCATCAACGTAGGTGCCACCTGCGAGAAGCGACGTATAGAAAAAGGGGACAGTCCTGATCTCACCATCAACCCCCTGCCTCCGCTGCTTGCCACGGTTAACAAAGAGCCCGGAATTTTGATCAAGATCCAGAACGTCACTAATATCATTAAGAAAGATTGTGCCTTTTAACCAGATATAGCGAAGCGCTCTGGTTTCGAAGCCCGCCTGATACGACAAGACTTTTTCCATCTTTAGATCGGAATTCGACAATCCGCCCGTTGCAAAGGTGTAGGTTAGCGGGGGGGTACTGAACCCCCGGGCCACATAGAAACGAAGGAATGAGGATTCGTCGAGAGACCAGGTCACCCCGAGGCTGGGGCTGACGAAATCACCGTTCGTGCCGGTATGGTCAAAGCGGACACCCGGAATGATCGCCACAGGACCAAGTGCGACCGTATCATTGGCGTAAAGAGCATATCTTTCCTGTCGCTGCTCTCCTCCCAGAACGAAGTCAGACTCGAGCTTGCCATTGTCATAGTCGACCCCGACAACAACCTGGTTGATGTTCCAACGCCACGTCAACTTGGCACTTGCACCGAGATCCTGTTCCTTGAAACGGATCTTGCCAAGCTCGAAGCCCGTTTCGGGCACGGAATCTGTAAAAGTGTCTTTTCTTTTCACCCCTCTGACACTAAATTCAAGGTCCAGGTTGTCGGAAAGGGCAGAGGAAAGGGAGAAAATCGAGGCGAGAAAGGATGAATTGCTCTTGGTCCGAAGAGAGGGCATGAATCCCTCCCCGACCCCTCGATTTGCATTAATATATTGCGTGGTGAAGACAAGCTTTGAAGAGTCGGAAAGCTGCCAGCCAAGCTTAGTATAGCCATTGCCTTGATCAACAGATGTGTTGCTGCGAAGCCCATCGGAGGTAAGTCCCCCGGCATAAAGATAATAGGAAAAAGGATCTTTGGAACCGGTCACCTCTCCCCTGAAATCGCCAGTTGCCCGCGTGCCAATGGAGGCAGAGAGCATCCCCTTGATCGGGCGGGACTCTTCCGGGTCCTTGCTGATAACGTTGATAACCCCGCCAAGGGACGACCCCCAAGCTGAGGAGGCAGGACCCTTGATGATTTCAACACGTTCTATCTGCTGAACAGGAATCAAGGCAGCATCCGCGATGTTATCACTTAGCGTGTTAAAGGTAACTCCATCGATCAAAATGAGGACATGACGCCCATCCGATCCCTGGATGAATGTGTTAACAGGAACGCCTGGTCCCCCCCGCAGATCGATCTGAACACCCGGCACATGGATCAGCACATCTGCAAGGGTATGGGCGCCGATTGCCTCAATCTCCTTGGCAGTGACGATCGAGATGTTCTCCGCAACCTGCGATATATGCTTCGGCTCACGCGAAGGAGTCACCACCAGATCCTTATCCTCATAGAACATCTCCAGCACCTTCTTTTCATCCTCAACCTGCGCAAAAGCGGTCGAAGGCGTTCCTCCAAGGAACATCAGCCCCCCCAAAAGGACTCCACCCGTCACAAGGGGAATCTTGTTGCCAACTCGCAACTGTAGCCTCATTCTTTTCAGATAAAACCTGCTGCCCGCATCGATGAACGTTTCCATCAGGTACCCCTTGAGGATCCGGGAATCATTAGTAACCGCTTTCAACAAACGGCGTTCATGCAAATTCGGTTCCTGCAAAATCGTCATGGAAGCCGATCCGTGGCCAATAGAAGGGGTCTTGTAACAAATATGCCAGATAACCCACAGGTATCACTGTATTTTTTCAGCGCGGCATGCTATAAGACTCTCTCTTTTCGCCCTGCTCGCATCGTTGCCGGTTATGAGAACACGTGGGGACATGGCATTAAAATGGCAACTGAGAACAAAACCAAACGCCAGACATAAAACGCGGGTTCGCAGAAAACCTGCATGTATTGCATCAATCTAATAAAACGCCTTGATTAATAACAGAAAAGGCCTTGAACACCGAAAGTCAAACCTTTGGCACAATATTCACAATATTTGTCACGCCTCGACAATTAAAGTCAATTTATCGACAAAGAACAACCTGCGCCCTTGAAGTAACCGCCTTCCCCTTACTCCAACTCGGCAACAGGGCGTTCAACCTAACAGAATCATTACTTTTTGTCCACGCGAACTCTTCATGACCAGAATACTCGTTATTTTGACAATGCTTCTCGTGCTCTTCGCCGGCTCCGGTGAAGCAGCGCAGAAGGTCCTCGCGCTCCAGAGCCTGAGGGTTGCACCCTATGACGAGGTGCTCCGCGGGGTGAGAAGCGTGGTGAACGGCACCTTCAAAAAGCTGGTCATCTCGGACATGGAGGGGCTCGATATAGCAAAAGCCGTCCGGCAGGAGCGGCCCGATGTGATTCTGGCGATCGGGGCCGATGCCTTGACCAAGGTAAAGAAAATCAAGGACATTCCGGTCGTCTACCTGATGGTTCTGGATCCGCAAAACACGCTTACCGTCGGCAACAATATCACCGGAATCGGCATGAACATTCCGCCCGAACGCCAAGCGGCAGCACTGCAGGGTGCCCTGCCGCGCCTCAAGAAAATCGGCATCCCCTACAACCCGAGCCAGACCGGCGCACTGGCCAAGAGAACACAGGCAGTTGCAAAAGGGCTTGGGATAGAAACGATCGCCCGCGAGGTTCGGACGCCGCGTGATGTCCTCACTGCCGTCGAAGGTATGAAGGGAGATATCGACGCGCTCTGGATGCTCCCGGACATAACAGTTGCAGCACCGGAAACCATCGAGTACCTCCTCCTCTTTTCCCTTAACAACCGTATTCCCATTCTGACTTTTTCGGACAAGTACGTGGAGATGGGAGCGTTCATGGCGCTGGACATCGACCCCTATGATCTTGGCCGCCAGGGAGGGGATATGGTGAAAAGGATCCTCGGCGGCGCCAGTCCCGGTGCAGTTCCACGCACGGAACCACGCAGCGCGATTGTGACCGTGAACAGCAAGATCGCCCGCAAGCTTGGCATTAACCTCAACGAAGAGGCACTGGGCCGGGCAAAGGTCATCAAATAAGGACGCATATGCCACTTTCCGATACCATGAAAAGGCTCCAGGGCAGTTTCGGACTCAAGTTTTTCGCGCTCTTCACGCTGTTAATCGCGATCATCTCGGTTTCTTTCACGATCTTATTCTTCCATCAGCAGCGCAGCACCCTTGAGGCAAACATCGCCGGAGAGGGGAAACTTCTTGCCAGGCTTCTGGCCCACAATTCCCGGCTCGGCGTATTCGCAGAGAACGGAGAACTCCTGAAGGACTCCATCGAAGGAATACTGCAGAACGACGGTGTTCTGTTCGTATCGGTGATCTCCGCGGAAGGAAAGGCTCTGAGGGAGCAGCCCCACAAGAATATGCTCAAGACCCCCGAGCGCGGTTTTCCACACTGGAGTACCCGCCTGGAGCGTGTCAAGAAGGCAACTGAGCCTGTGATGCTTGAAGGAAACGACATTTTTGAATTCTGGGCTCCTGTTGTTTCAATGAGTCTATTCCCAGACGCAGAGTCATTATTCTTCGGCAAGGAAGCGACCACCAGCGGCAAGACCATCGGCTATGTGCGCATCATTGTGGACAAGGAACCGCTGCGGAAAAAGCTCGAAATCCTTTTGCTCACAAGTGTGATTATGGCTACGGGCTTTCTGCTGCTGGCTACGATCCTCAGCTACATGATCGTCCGCAGGATAACACGGCCCCTTGAGCGCCTGACGGCTGAAATCAAGAGCCTCGAACAGGGTGGCGCATTCGAGCCGGTCCCGGTTCAGACACGGGACGAAATCGGGCGGCTCACGTCGGCTTTCAATCACATGGCAGAAACTCTCAAGAAACGGGATGCCGAGAAGGAGATCCTCGCAGAGGAGCTTCGCCACGCCCAGAAGATGGAAGCGATCGGCACCCTGGCAGGGGGGGTGGCTCATGACTTCAACAACATTCTGACCGCAATTGTCGGCTTCGGCACCCTCCTGCAGCGAAGCCTCAAGCCCGACAACCCCTACCGCATCTACGTAGATCAGATTCTCACAGCCGCCGATCGGGCCACGACCCTGGTCAAGCGTCTTCTTGCCTTCGGCAGGAAGCAGGTTATCGCCCCCCGACCAACCAACCTTAACGACATCGTCAAGAGCATCGAAAAACTCCTGCTCCGCCTGGTGAGCGAGGATATCGATTTCACTCTGTCCCTGGCGAACGAGCAGCTTGTCTGCCATGTGGATTCGGGACAGATAGACCAGATTCTCATGAATCTGGTGACGAACGCCCGCGATGCGATGCCTGGCGGAGGAACCATAAGCCTCAGCACGGCAAGCGATTTCCTGGACGAAGGATTTTTCGGTCCAGTGGAGGAAATCAAGCCGGGCCGATACGCCATTCTGACGGTCTCCGACACCGGCACTGGCATGGACGAGGAGACCCGCGAACGGATATTCGATCCCTTCTTCACCACTAAAGAGGTCGGCAAGGGAACAGGGCTCGGGCTCTCCATGGTGTACGGGATCGTCAAGCAGCATAACGGGTTCATCACGGTGGACTCTGAGCTCGAGAAGGGGACCACTCTCAGGATATACCTGCCGATCGTGGAGAAGATGAACGTTGCAGAACGGACAAGCGAGCCGCTTGTTGCCCGTGGCAACCGGGAAACAGTTCTTGTGGCGGAAGACGACAAGGATGTGCGTAAGCTCTCGAAGCATGTCTTGGAACGGCAGGGCTATACTGTAATCGAAGCGGTGGACGGTGCCGATGCGCTCAAGCGTTTCCAGGAGAATCAGGGGGGGATCGATCTGGTTCTGCTCGATGTGGTAATGCCCAAGAAGAACGGTCAGACGGTACTTGAAGAAATCAGAAAGGTACAGCCGTCCATGAAGGCACTGTTCATCAGCGGCTACACCCAGGACATCATCAACCGAAAGGGTGTCATTGACGAGGGGATCAACTTCATCGCCAAGCCGGTAAAGCCTGACGAGCTTCTGGCCAAGGTCCAGGAAGTTCTGCAACAATAAAAAAAGCCCGCCGAAGCGGGCTTTTTTTATACAGTGCGGAATAAGCGGCTACTTCTTGTCTTCGAAGAGCGTAACCTTGCCATCGTCCAGATCATACTTTGCGGTCACGATCTTGATCTTGCCTTCCTTGACTAGCTTGGCAATGACCGGTGACTTCTTAGTAAGGTTCGCGGCAACCAGTTTCACGTTGGCGTCCGTCGCAGCCTCGACGACCTCGGCCTTCGCCTTCCCCTTGTTCTCTTTCACGGCCTTCATGGCGGCGGGGGCAATCGTTTTCACGATGGCGCCGATGTTCCCGTGGGCTTTTCCCTTGGTATCAACGGTGGCAGTCACGGCGCCGCAGCGCTCATGGCCGAGGACCATAATGAGGGGAGAACCGATGTGCTCTGCTGCGTACTCAATGCTCCCCAGAACAACCGGATCGGGGATGTTGCCGGCAACACGGACAACAAAGAGTTCGCCCAAGGCTTCGTCGAAGATGATCTCGGGCGGCACCCGCGAATCGGAACAGGAAAGGATGATGGCGTAAGGTTTTTGCCCCTTTGCACACTCTTCACGCTTGTTGACACCGCATTCACCACAGGCTCTCATCGTTCCTTCGAGATACCGCTTGTTTCCATCAATCAACTGCTGGAGCGCCTCGTCGGCCGTAACACCAACCCCGCCACCGGAAGCAAACGCCACTGCAGCTGAAACCACTACCGCCACACCGGCAATGAGACGTACCACCCTTCTTCCCGTTCCGTTCATACGCAATCCCTCCGAAGATGTAGTTATAAACAAATTCATTATCATCATCCAATCAACAAGTCAATCTCTAAGCCGGTAATTAGAGGCTGCGTTGACCCTCAGCAGCATCCGGAGCCGGTTTTCCGAACATTGATGCTCGCGAGCCACTCGTTGATGAGCCCCGATGCACACCCGACTCCGGCATCGACCGTCAGGGCACTCACAGGGCAATTGACGGCGCAGGCGCCACACTCCATGCAGTTGTCAAGGCTTCGCACCTCAGCCTTCCGCCTTTCCAGAGCAAATACCTGATGGGGACAGACCTCAACACACATGCCGCAGCCGATGCAGGTCTCGCGATCAAGTTGGAGGGTCGCAACGTTTGCAAGGTAGGTAAAACCGTTCATAATCCAGACTCCGTGACGATCAGAATACCCGCCCCGCACACCAGACGATCAGCGCAACGACGAGAGCCGCAGCCATGACCGGGAGCGAAAGGCGCATCTCCTTCTTCACCCCCGACCGCGAGGTAAACGGGGTGCTCCCGGTGAAATTGAGGGACAGAAAGGCAGAGACCGCCGGCACGGCAAGGAACAGAATCATCGTGTCGTGCCAGGCGAGCCCCTCACTTCGCCACCAGGTGAGAATTGCAGCCCAGGCAAACCCCACCTCTGCCCCCTTTACCGCAAAGCTTTTTCCAGGAAGCCACGGCAGGAGCACCGGCGCCACGACAGCACCGGCCAGGACGGTTCCGACGCAGGCGACGATCACCGGCAGAAGGGTTGTAAGTGAGAACCCCAGTCCAGACAAACCAGTCAGCAGCACCAAAGCCACGGTGAAAGGAACGGCCCATTTCACCGAGCTCACCAGCTCGATGGGCGTGAGGATCAGTCTCTCGGCAACGGTAAATGTGAGCTGACGCATGGCCGGCGTGGCAACCATGCCATTGTCAAGGAAGGCGGGCAGATCCTGGGCCCTTATGGTGGCGTAGCGCACGCGGAATCCGGTCCGTTTGGCCACGGCATGGGCGGCAACACCAGGTGCGCCCAAGATCGGCAGGAGGAGCTGGCGATGACTCACCACTGAGTCGAGCCCCGTGGCCTGGACGCGGCGGACGACCTCGTCGGTGCCGAAGGTCCCTTTCCCTGCCGCACACCAGACGTTTATCCCAAAGGTTTCCAGCACCAGGAGCCAGACGCTTCGGCCCGCAAGCTCGCTCCGGACGATGTCGTAGCTCATCTTGTAGTTGGCGGTCACCACCACCGGCGCTTCCGCTCCGGGCATGCCGATGGCGTAGAGTCCCGGCGGCACCAGGTACGACATCCGGCCGATGCCCCAGCGGGCCTTCCAGGAGCCGAGGCGATCACTCAGGCAAAGAGCGGATGAAACGACCGGCACTCTCCCCGAGGGGGTGTCGAGCCACTGGACGAAACCGGGAACACGCTCATCAATGGTCCCGCTGACCGCGGGAGTTTTGGGACCTCAGCAGGGGGGTTTGTCCAGATCGGGTCCCGGCGACGGGGCAACGACTCTAATACTGCGAATCGCCCCGATCTTGGACTGTTTCTGAGACGTCATCTGTTGTCTTCCTCACACGACAGGATACATGTTCAGGACAGGAGCCTGTCGACTATGGTCACTTTCAACCGCCCAGCCAGGTCATCGATGAACTGCCGCGCGGACCTGCCGGAACGGTTCCCCTTGAAAAGCGCCCACTGAAGGGCTTCCCTGCGCAGCTCTTCAGGGCTCAACGGGATGCCGAATATCCTTGCGTAGCGCTCGACGATGGCAAGGTAGGTTGCCTGGTCGAAGGGGTAGAAGCTCAGGTTCATGCCGAAACGGTCAGCCAGGGAGAGCTTTTCCGACACCACCTCTTCGGGGTGAATCTCCCCCCCGAGGTTGTCCACCATTGGCTCCGGAATCAGATGCCGGCGGTTTGACGTGGCATAGAAAAGAATATTGGCGGGGCGGTCTTCAATCCCCCCCTCCAGGAGAG
>RHLS01000026.1 GCA_003712145.1 Desulfuromonadales bacterium
GCCGGGGGCCGGCGGCGGCCCGCAATGTGGGGGCATCGGCCGCGCGGGGCGAGATCCTCGCCTTCATCGATTCCGACTGCACCGCATCGAAGGAGTGGCTCACGGAGCTTCTCCCGGCCTTCACCGATCCTGAAATGGCGGCGGTGGGGGGACTGGTGGATGGCATGTGCACCGAATCCGCCGTGGACCGTTACGAGGCGGTCATGTCCAGCCTCTCCCTCGGCTCCCGGGAGCGTTCGGGTAACAGTGGCGATGACACCTTCTACCTGCCGAGCTGCAACCTCCTGGTGCGACGGGCCGCGTTTCTGGACGTGGACGGCTTCGACGACAGCATGCACGTGGGCGAGGACGTGGACCTGACCTGGCGGCTTCGAGACGAGGGGTGGACCATCGCCTACGTCCCGGCGGGAAGGGTCCTGCACGAACACCGGAGCACGCTCCGGTCGTTCATGTCCCGCCGGTTCGACTACGGCACCTCAGAGGGGATGCTCCAGATCCTCCATCCCCACCGCCACAAGCGGATGGTCGTTCCGCCGCTCCTGGCCCTGCTCCTTGCCCTCTGTGTCATGGCTCCGTTCACCGGGGGGTGGACACTCCTCATGGCGGCAGGGGTCCTGGCGGTTGACGCAACGGTTGTCCGGATGCGATTTGGCCGCCGGAGACTGCCAGTTGGGGTCCCTGCCCTGCTGTCCGGCCGACTGCGGGCCCTGGGGAGCCTCGTCTACTATCTCAGCTACCACCTGGTCCGCTACTACGCCATTCCCCTCCTTGCCCTCTCCCTGTTCTTCCCGCTCTTCGGTCTGGTGGCCATCGGTGTGCTGGGATGCGCGGCGAAGGTCGATCACGGGATCAAGAAGCCGCGGCTGTCATTCATTCGCTTTACCGGCATCTACCTGCTGGAGCAGGTCGCCTATGGGGCCGGGGTCTTCTGGGGATGCCTGAGCAGACGGTGTTTCGCTTCCTACCGGGTGGTTATCCTTCGGCAGATGGAAGCGGCAGGCTAGAAAAGATACATCATACACTTTCTCCGAGCCTGTCTTCCTGCGGGGATGATGGTTGTCCCATGGCGTCAGGCCACTGGGTTTTGCCGGAAACGGCAAGGCCTCCCTTTGGAAAGGAGAATTATCGTGGCTGAAAACCACACAATTCAAGAAAAGGGAAAGGAGTAACCGTATGGACAAGATTGCTCGGATTAACATGGGGGCGGCAGGCGGCCCAAAGGTAACAGTGGAAGGGCTCGGCGAGTATGCCGGACTCGGTGGACGGGCTATGACATCGCTCGTCATCGCCAAGGAAGTGCACCCCCTCTGTCACCCGCTGGGAGCGGAGAACAAGCTGGTCATCGCTCCCGGCATGCTGAGCGGCACCACCGGCTCCATGACCGGCCGGCTGTCGGTGGGGTGCAAGAGCCCCCTCACCGGCACCATCAAGGAGTCCAACGCCGGTGGCCAGGCCGCCCAGGTGCTGGCGCGGCTTGGCTACGCCGCCGTGATCCTCGAGGGAAAGCCCGAGGGTGACGACCTCTACAAGATCCTCATCAACAAGGATGGCATCCAGGTCATCGTCGACAACAGCCTCAAGGAGTTGGACAACTACCCCGTCATCGAGAAGCTCCGGAAGGAGTATGGCGACAAGGTCGCTTACATGTCCATCGGCACCGCCGGTGAGAGAAAACTCCTGGCTGCCTCCATCGCCTGCACCGACCCGGAGCTCCGCCCCACCCGCCACTGCGGCCGCGGCGGCGTCGGCGCGGTCATGGGGGCCAAGCGGGTCAAGGCGATCATCCTGGACGACGCGGGGATGAAGATGCGGCCGCCAAAGGACCCGGAGAAGTACCGGGACGCCAACCGGAAGTTCGTGGAGGGACTGCGCAAGCACCCGGTCACCGGCGAGGGGCTTCCGGCCTACGGCACCAACGTGCTGACCAACGTCCTCAACGAGGCGGGCGGCTACCCCACCTACAACTTCAAGACCGGCCAGTTCGCCGGCGGCGCCAACATCAGCGGCGAGGCCCAGGCGGAACTGGAAGTGAAGCGGGGCGGCACCGCCACCCACGGCTGTCACCGGGGTTGCGTCATTCAGTGTTCCGGCATCTATAACGACAAGGACGGCCACTACCTCACAAAGCAGCCCGAGTACGAGACGGTCTGGTCCCACGGCGGTCATTGCGGCATCGATGACCTGGACACCATCGCCCGCCTCGACTTCATGGACGACAACATCGGCGTCGACACCATCGAGATGGGGGTCACCATCGGGGTGGCAATGGATGCGGGGATCATCGAGTTCGGTGACAAGGAAGGTGCCATACGTCTCATGGAGGAAGTGGGCAAGGGGACCCCGCTGGGGCGCATTCTCGGCAGCGGCGCCGCCGTAACCGGCAAGGTGTACGGCGTGGAGCGGGTTCCGGTAGTCAAGGACCAGGCGCTCCCCGCCTACGACCCCCGTCCCATCCAGGGGATCGGCGTCACCTATGCCACGAGCACCCAGGGTGCCGATCACACCGCGGGCTACGCCATTGCCACCAACATCCTCAAGGTGGGCGGTGACGTTGATCCGTTGAAGACCGAGGGGCAGATCGAGCTGTCACGGAACCTGCAGATCGCCACCGCCGCCATCGACTCCACCGGCATGTGCCTCTTCATCGCCTTTGCCATCATGGATCAGCCGGAAACCTTCCAGGCGCTCCTCGACATGCTCGGCTCCTTCCACGGGATAACCATGACCGGCGATGACGTGGTGGCGCTGGGCAAGAAGGTCCTCTCCGCCGAGCGGGACTTCAACACCCGGGCAGGCTTCAGCAAGCAGCACGATCGGCTGCCGCGCTTCTTCTACACCGAGCCGATCGCGCCCCACAATCAGACCTTCATGATGAAGGACGAAGAACTGGACGACGTATTCAACTGGTAGGAAGAAAGATGGGGGGCGGAGGGCAGTTCCGCCCCCCGGATTATCATTAGTACGTTCAACACCCTGCTGAAGGGAGATACCCGGGTTATGGAAGCTCCCCTGACACGCCTAATCCTGACGCTTCCTGCCTCGCTGATCGGAGAGTTCTATCCGCTCCTCCAGCGGGGCTTTCTCGTCACGGCCCACGTGGGATGCACGCTCCAGCGTCTCCTCTGCCACCAGTGGGGGATAGCGCCCGAGTACCTCACCACGAGAATCACCACCATCTTCCTGAACGCAAAGGCCATCGACGACGTGGCCTCAGCCGTGGTCAGGGACGGTGCGACCATCGCCCTGTCGGGGGCAATGCCCGGCCTTGTCGGCGCAACCATGCGCCGCGGCGGGCATCTGGCTGCCATGCGAAGCAGCATGACCCATCAGGAAACCGCCACCGGCGCCATCGACCGGATCGGCACGGTGCGACTCAAACTCTTCAACATCCTTCTTCCCGAACTGGGACCCGAGTTCCTGAAACGCGGCCTGCTGATGAGCTGCGATGAGGTAACCGCATTTTTCCGGGAACGGGATGAGACCTTCTGGAAAGCATGTGACGGTGCCGTCCTCAACGGCACACCAGTGGGCTCCGGGCTCCTTCAGTCAACAAACCCCCTCTGCACCGGCGGGACCGTGCGCCTCACAGTCAACTTCAGGTGACAGTCATGAACATAACCGTCAAGCTGTTTGCAACCTTTCGCACTGGCCGATTCAGCATCGAATCGCGCGCTTACCCGGAAGGGACCTCGGTCGCCGATGTGGTCAGGGAACTGAACCTTCCCGAGAAGGAACTAGGGATCATGATGGTGAACAGCCGCCATGTGAAGCTCGACCACCAGCTTGCCGAAGGGGACACCCTTGCACTCTTCCCCCTTCTGGGGGGGGGATGAGATGCAGTCTCTCGAAACCCATCTCCGAGAACACGCCGAGGGGGATCTGGTTCCGTGGCGATGCCAGGTGGATGCAGCCGAGCATTTCGCTCTCACCCTTGCCGAGGCCGAAGGGGCGATCCTGGAACTCGGACTCCTGCCTGCCCGCTACCAGCGTAACCGCGAGATGCTCACGACCGTGCAGCAGCTCCGCCTCTTCCGGAGCCGGGTTGCCGTCATAGGCTGCGGTGGGCTGGGGGGGTACATCATCGAGGAACTTGCCCGCCTTGGGGTAGGCACGATTATCGCGGTTGATCCCGACGTCTTCGTGGAGCACAACCTGAACCGTCAAGTATTCTCTTCCCCGCACCTTTTGGGCTACCCCAAGGTCGAAGCAGCAGCCACAAGGATTGCCGAAATAAACCCCGCCGTCACCCTCATTCCGGTCCAGGAAGCCTTCACACCCGCAAACGGCCGCGACCTGCTCCATGGCGTCCACATGGCGGTAGACGCCCTTGACAGCATAGCAGCACGCCTAGACCTTGCTGGAGTCTGTGAAGATATCAAGATCCCCCTCGTTCATGGAGCAATCGGCGGGTGGTACGGCCAGATATTCACCCAAATGCCAGGCGAAAGGACCCTGCAGCGATTCTATGCCGACCGCCAGGACGGAAGTGGCGTTGAGAAACAGCTCGGAAACCCATCCTTCACTCCTGCCGTCGTAGCGAGCCTGGAGGTTGCCGAAGCGTGCAAGGTGCTGCTGAATCTCGGAACGCGGCTAACCGGACGAAAACTCGTCATCAATCTTCTCGATATGGAGATAGAGGAAATAATCCTGTGAACCGAAGACTGGCTCCTGGCGTTTCCTCCCCCGTGACTGGGGAAGGACAGAGTGGGGATGAGGGTCATATAATAAGCAAACAGAAATATCACCCACCCCTAACCCTTCCCGTCAAGAGAGGAGGAAGACCTTGTTGGCGGAAGATTATAGCTGGCTAGGAAACCCTTTGATCAGTTACAGATTCCCACAATGAAAGGCTAAGTACAAAAAAAGAGACCATGCAATGCATGGTCTCTTTTGTAATGGCGGGGTCGACGGGGCTCGAACCCGCGGCCTCCGGCGTGACAGGCCGGCGTTATAACCAACTTAACTACGACCCCAACTCTAAATTGTCTATGTACTTTCAAACCAGGATGCTTCCTGGTCGGACCTTATATGGTGGGCGAAACAGGGATCGAACCTGTGACATCCAGCTTGTAAGGCTGGCGCTCTCCCAGCTGAGCTATTCGCCCTTATAGATGGCGGGGTCGACGGGGCTCGAACCCGCGGCCTCCGGCGTGACAGGCCGGCGTTATAACCAACTTAACTACGACCCCAACTCTAAATTGTCTATGTACTTTCAAACCAGGATGCTTCCTGGTCGGACCTTATATGGTGGGCGAAACAGGGATCGAACCTGTGACATCCAGCTTGTAAGGCTGGCGCTCTCCCAGCTGAGCTATTCGCCCTTATAGATGGCGGGGTCGACGGGGCTCGAACCCGCGGCCTCCGGCGTGACAGGCCGGCGTTATAACCATCTTAACTACGACCCCATAAAGTTGGTGCACATCAAGGTCCCGTGTGAAGCGGACCCTGTATATAACAGACGCTGCCGCATACTGTCAAGCGGTTTTTATACCATCAGTGAGCGGTTACCGAATCCTTCACCCCCTCGTCAACCGGAAGACTACCAGGCAACGGCACAACGGGTACATCGGCGCCGAGGAGTGCCCTTGCCAGCACCTCATCCATGTGTCCAACGGTTGAAATAGACATCCCCTCATAGACTTCTGACGGGATTTCCGCGAGATCCTTCTCGTTATCTTTAGGAACAATGACCTCTGTGATTCCTCCGCGACGGGCGGCAAGGAGCTTTTCCTTCAATCCGCCTATGGGGAGCACATTACCTCGGAGCGTTATTTCCCCGGTCATGGCCACATCCCTACGCACAGCCCTGCCGGTGAGTGCCGAAGTCAGCGCCGTAGCCATCGTTATGCCAGCAGACGGTCCATCCTTGGGAATTGCACCCTCTGGAACGTGGATATGAATATCAATATTCTGATAAAAATCCCGTTCAAGCCCCAGAATCTGTCCTCGGGACCGCACGTACGTCATGGCAGCCTGGGCCGATTCCTGCATCACTTCCCCAAGCTTTCCCGTCACCGTCAGCTTGCCCTTTCCAGGCACGACCGCCACCTCTATCGTCAGGAGATCGCCCCCCACTTCAGTCCAGGCAAGACCGGTCACCGCACCAGCGGCATCTTTCTCTCCAGCCTGGGCAATCTTGTACCGTGCAGCACCCAGATACTCCTTTAGTGTCTTGGGCTGGATGGCAATCTTCTTCTTTTCACCCTTCACGATACGGTGAGCTGCTTTGCGGCACAGGGAAGCGAGTTCCCGCTCGAGGTTACGGACGCCTGCCTCGCGGGTGTAATAGCGAATCACATCGAGTATGGACTTTGAAGAGATGGATATCTGCTCCGGAGCAAGGCCGTTCGCCTCCCGTTGTTTCCTGACCAGGTAACGCTCGGCGATTGCGAGCTTTTCATGTTCGGTATAACCCTCGAGCCTGATAATCTCCAAGCGATCCAGGAGAGGCCGCGGAATACCTTGAACAGAGTTTGCCGTGGCTATGAACATGACTCGCGAGAGGTCGTACTCCACATCGAGAAAATGGTCACTGAAATGGGCGTTCTGCTCAGGATCCAACACCTCGAGCATTGCCGAGGCGGGGTCACCACGGAAATCGGAACTCATTTTATCCAGTTCATCCAGAAGGAAGACCGGGTTATTACTCTTAGCCTTTTTCAGATTCTGGATCAACTTGCCCGGCATGGCTCCCACATAAGTTCGGCGATGTCCGCGTATCTCCGCTTCGTCACGCATGCCGCCAAGAGACATCTTGACGAAATTCCTGCCCGTAGCCGTGGCAATCGACCGGGCCAGCGAGGTCTTTCCCACTCCCGGTGGCCCCACAAGACAGAGGATTGGGCCCTTGATCCTTCTGACAAGCGTTTGCACCGAAAGGAATTCGAGGATTCGCTCCTTAACCTTATCGAGACCGTAGTGGTCAGCATTAAGGACAGATTCAGCCGCAACGATATCGTGCTTCTCACGGGTCGCCTTGCCCCAGGGGAGCGACACGAGCCAATCGACATAGTTCCTCACAACTGCCGCCTCAGCGGATGTGGGGGACATAAGTTTCAGCTTTTTCAGCTCGGCAAGGGCCTTTTGCTTGGCTTCCTTCGAAAGCTTCCCCTTGGATGCCTTCTGCTCAAGCTCTGCGATCTCCTGCTTATAATCGTCTTTTCCGCCAAGCTCCTTCTGGATCGCCCTCATTTGCTCATTGAGGTAGTACTCTTTCTGGTTCTTCTCCATCTGCTTTTTGACGCGACCTCGGATCTTGTTCTCCAGCTGAAGGATCTCGATCTCAGACCCCATGAGCGCAAGAAGTTTCTCGAGCCGGCGGCCCGGATCGAACACAGCAAGAATATCCTGACGATCATCAAGCTTCAGGTTCAGATGAGGTGCGAGTGTGTCCGCCAGCCTCCCCGGCTCGGAAATACTTCCAACAGTACTCACCACCTCCTGGGGAATCCCCTTGGTCAGCTTGACGTAACTCTCGAAAGTTGTCCGCACGCTGCGAACGAGTGCCTCGACTTCGAAGGTCATCTCCACCGATTCAGCGAGCGTCTCCACTTCGACAACAAAATAATCAGCATGGGGAAGATAGCCGGCCAATGTCCCCCGTCTCTTTCCCTCCACCAGAACTTTCACGGTTCCGTCAGGAAGTTTCAGGAGTTGAATAATCTGCGCTATGGTCCCCGTTGTGTGGATATCTTCCTTTGCAGGCTCTTCGGTCTTGGCGTTTTTCTGGGCTGCGAGAAAAATCTGCCGTCTCCCGTTCATGGCAGCTTCCAGAGCGGCTATCGACTTTTCCCTCCCCACAAACAGAGGCACAACCATGTGTGGAAAGATAACAATGTCTCTTAAAGGCAAAAGAGGGAATCTTTCCAGATCCCCTCTCTTCATATTTGAACTGTTCGTTGTGTCTTCCATCTGGCTCCCTGATCAGGCGGATTCCGCCACGCTTTCATAGACGATGATCGGTTTTTCCTTGCTGTAGATCACTTCTTCACTGATGACCACTTCCTTGACCATAGTCTGAGACGGAATCTCATACATGATGTCAAGCATTGCATTCTCAAGGATTGACCTGAGCCCGCGCGCACCCGTTTTGCGCTTGAGAGCCTCCCTGGCGATAGCGACAAGGGATCCGTCAGTAAACTTGAGCTTGACATGCTCCATCTCGAATAGCTTCTGATACTGCTTGATGAGAGCGTTCTTGGGTTCCTTGAGGATCTGAACCATCGCCGATTCATCAAGTTCCTGTAGAGTTGCAAGAACGGGCAGACGGCCTATGAATTCCGGAATGAACCCGAACCGGAGAAGATCCTCCGGGGTAACTTCAACCAGTAGCTCGCCGGTCTTCTTCTCGACCTTGCTTTTTACATCAGCGCCAAATCCGAGAGTTTTTACACCGATACGCTGCTTGATGATGCTTTCGAGACCCGCGAATGCACCTCCACAGATAAACAGTATATTGGTGGTATCAACCTTGAGAAACTCCTGCTGGGGATGCTTTCTCCCACCTTTGGGCGGTACACTGGCGACAGTCCCCTCAATGATTTTCAGAAGCGCCTGTTGAACGCCCTCCCCCGATACATCACGGGTAATGGACGGCGAATCAGATTTACGGGCTATTTTGTCGATCTCATCGATGTAGATAATACCCTTCTGAGCGCGATCCACGTCATAATCAGACGCCTGAAGCAAGTTGAGGATGATATTCTCAACATCCTCTCCGACGTACCCGGCCTCGGTCAGGTTAGTGGCGTCAGCCATGGCAAACGGAACCTTTAGGATACGCGCAAGGGTCTGTGCGAGAAGAGTCTTACCCGAGCCGGTAGGACCGAGAAGAAGAATATTGCTCTTCTGCATCTCCACGTCGCTCGGTTTACCCATGGATTCAATGCGTTTGTAATGATTGTAGACAGCAACGGCAAGGATCTTCTTGGCCTGATCCTGTCCAATGACATATTCGTCGAGGACATCCTTGATCTCGCGGGGCTTGGGGAGCTTCTTGACATCCGGCCCCATGGCTTCTTCAAGCTTGCTTTCCTCGGCAATAATATCGTTGCAGAGCTCGATGCACTCGTCACAAATATACACTGTCGGCCCAGCAATGAGCTTCTTAACCTCATCCTGGCTCTTCCCGCAGAACGAGCAGGTAAGGTTGTCGCTGCTGTCGTTTCTTCTACTCACCGAGGACCTCCGCTGACTGCTTTTCTTGCAATAATGTCATCAATGATACCATAGTTTTTTGCTTCTTCACCAGACATAAAATAGTCACGCTCGGTGTCTGCCTCAACCTTGTCCAACGTTTGCCCCGAGTTTTCGGCGAGGATCTCGTTGAGCCGCTTCTTGAGCTTGAGTATCTCCTGGGCATGAATGTGAATGTCGGTCGCTTGTCCCTGAAAACCTCCAAGAGGCTGGTGAATCATGATACGCGAATGTATCAGGCTGAACCGCTTCCCCTTTTCTCCACCCGAGAGGAGAAGCGCGCCCATCGACGCCGCCTGACCAACACATATGGTTGAAACGGGAGCTTTGATATAACGCATAGTATCATAAATGGCGAGACCTGAAGTAACTACGCCACCGGGTGAGTTAATGTACAGATGGATGTCCTTGTCTGGATCCTCAGCCTCAAGAAAGAGGAGTTGGGCAATAACCAGGTTCGCTACATGATCATCGATGGGACCACCAAGAAAAATGATCCGGTCCTTGAGCAGGCGCGAGTAGATATCGTATGAGCGCTCTCCTCTGCCGGTTTGTTCGACGACGATAGGTACGAGCATACTCCCTCCTGCTTCCATATCAGAGTTGGTCCTTGGACACTTCAGTCACGACAGCCATCCCGAGGAGATAGTCCATGACTTTTTCCTCATTCAGATGAGCAACGAGATTCTCACGGGCATTCTGATTCTGTTCGTAATAACCCTTGACCCGCTCAAAATCATGGCCTGCCTCTTCAGCCATCGTGCGAAGCTTCGCTTCGATGTCGGCGTCTTCGACCTTTACCCCTTCCTTCTTGGCAACTGACTCCAGAAGCAGGGAACCCTTCACCTGGCCTTCAGCCACGTCGCGGTACTGAACCTTGAACTTCTCCTCATCCATACCCATCATTTCCAGCGAAAGCCGCTGCGAGGCAAGCCGGTTCTTCGCATTCGACAGCATCATCTGGAGTTGGCGATCGACAAGCGCCGAAGGCACCTCAATCTCATTCTTCTCAATCAGCGCCTTCACGAGCCGGTCCTGCAGGTCGGCCTTGATTCTCTCCTTATCCTGCTGTTCCTGCATTTCTGTCATTTTTGCCTTGAGTTGAGCGATGGTTTCGAATTCGCCAAACTGCTCGGCGAATTCGTCATTCAATTCCGGAAGCTCCTTAACCTTGATCTCCCGAACGGTCACTTCAAACATGGCATCCTTGCCGGCAAGGTCCTTGTTCCAGTACTCCTGGGGAAACGTCACAGAAACCGTCTTCTGATCACCCACCTTGGCGCCGACAATCTGTTCCTCAAAACCAGGGATAAAGCGGCCGGCTCCAAGCTCAAGCTGGTAGCTCTCGGCGTCTCCGCCCTCAAACGGCACACCATCCACAGACCCAAAGAAATCGATGACCACAAAATTTCCGATTTCTGCTTCCTTTCCTTCCGTCGCAGGGACGATCTGGGCCATATTTTCACGCATTTCTTTGAGACGATTCTCAACTATCGACTCATCGGCGACGAAGATCTCTTTCTTTACTTCAAGACCGGTGTAGTCCTTCACATCGATTTCAGGAAGAACTTCTACAGTGGCCGAGTACTTCAGCGGAGCGCCGCGCTTCACCTCATCACTCTCAATGTGCGGATGCGAAACGGGGAAAATCCTGTGATCAGCCAAGGCCTTGAAATAGGTCTCATCGAAGAGGTTCTTGAGAACATCTCCCTCCATGGCCGAACTATAGTTTTTTTCGATCAGCGACTGGGGAACCTTACCTTTCCGGAACCCCTTTACTGCAGCACGCTGGCGGATGTGCGCATACACCTTATCGATCTCAGTGGCGACTCGATCGGCCGGAATCTCAATCGAAATCTTCTTTTTCACGCTGCTGAGCGACTCAACAGTACTCGTCATCGTTTGCCCTCTCTTTGCTATGGAGTTAGTAATATCAGAGACAGATGCGGCAGGTTCTCGGAACAAAACATTGCGTGGCGGGTAATCCCTTGAAACGAAGAAATATGGTGCGAGAGAGGGGAGTCGAACCCCTACGGTTGCCCGCTGGATCCTAAGTCCAGTGCGTCTGCCAGTTCCGCCACTCTCGCAACGGCAATGCAGTACCTTACATACGAAGAAGCCCCGTTCGTCACGGGGCCGTTTTGCTAATGGGGTGGCTAGTGGGATTCGAACCCACGTATGAACGAGTCACAGTCGTTTGTGTTAACCGCTTCACCATAGCCACCATATTTGGGAATGGCACGCCTGAGAGGATTCGAACCTCTGACCTACGGATTAGAAGTCCGTTGCTCTATCCAGCTGAGCTACAGGCGCAGAGTTGGTCGGGGTGAGAGGATTCGAACCTCCGACCCCCTGCTCCCAAGGCAGGTGCGCTAGCCAGGCTGCGCTACACCCCGTTGGAATTTTTGTTTCTAACACAATATCTGAGAGCATGCAAGCTTTTTATGAACCAAGCAACGAAGAAAGGAACTCCTTCACCTGCTCAAGAGCTTTAGCCCGATGACTTATCCGATTCTTGACCTCTAGAGGTAATTCCGCCATGGTCTTTCCCTCCCCCTTAACAAGGAAAAGAGGATCATAACCAAAGCCTCCCTCACCAACCGCCTGCTCAAGAATTACTCCCCTCACTTCGCCCGTGAATGTCGAGCAGTCCCTCTCTGGACCACAAAGAGCGAGCACACAACAAAAAGCCGCATCGCGTCGATCGGGAGGAACGCTGGCCATCTCCCTGAGGAGCTTTGCATTGTTATCTGCATCAGTCGCCCCTTCCCCTGCGTATCGGGCGGAATATATCCCCGGTTCCCCTTCGAGAGCATCAACAACAAGACCCGAATCGTCAGCAAGTGCAAGACAACCAAAGTCACGCGCTGCGGACTTAGCCTTCTTGATGGCGTTCGCCTCGAACGTGGAACCATCCTCGTCGACGACTGGAACGTCTTCAAAATCATCGAATGAGAGGACCCGAACCGGCAAGCCCTCAAGGAGCTTGACGATCTCGAGGAGCTTACCCTTGTTTCTCGTGGCAACAACCAGGCTGATCATCGTGCAAGGGATTCCTTCTGAATGGCAAACAGTTGGCGAATGCCCCCCATGGCATGTGATCGCATAGCATCCATCTGTTCAAAGGTGAAGGGCTCGGCTTCCGCAGTCCCCTGAACCTCAACAAACCGGTCTGAGGAAGTCATGACGAAGTTCATGTCGACATCGGCGGCAGAATCTTCAAGGTAATCCAGGTCAAGAAGGATTTCACCCTTGACTATGCCCACACTGACAGCCGCAACCGCCTCCTTGACCGGAAGTGCCACAAGGGCTCCACGCTCGACCAGTCCACGAAGTGCATCAACCAAGGCCACATAGGCACCCGTAATGGAAGCAGTACGGGTGCCACCATCCGCCTGAATTACATCACAATCGATGATAACGCTTTTCTCTCCCAACGTCGTCAAATCTGTGACGGCCCGCAAGGAGCGACCTATGAGCCGCTGGATTTCATGGGTCCTGCCACCGATCTTGCCCTTTGCCGCCTCACGGGGTGAGCGCGTGTGGGTTGCACGCGGCAACATGGAATACTCGGCTGTTATCCAACCGGTCCCCTTGCCACGCAAAAAGGGCGGGACCGTTTCCTCCACTGATGCGGTGCAGATAACCTTGGTATCGCCGAATTCCACGAGTACCGAACCTTCAGCATGCTTTGTATATGATCTCGTAATCCTGATATCCCTGAGGCTTTCCGCCCCTCGCCCGCCTATACGCATACTCCCCCTCACAACTCAAAATCGAACAACGAACCTTAAAGGAAGCCCCACGAGAAGTCAATCAGTGAACAACGAAACAAACAAAATCAGGAGAAAGCGTGGTTGGCGACGATCATCTCAGGCAGCTTTTTCGCTTCCATGTCCGGCATCCGGAGTTCGGACAGCAGACGGTCCGTCAAAAACTCCTGTACTCCCAGAATCGCTTCCGGCGAGTAATCGACATCGTCGATCTTTCCCCCTGCCATCATCCCGTGTCCTCCAGCAAGCCCCCTCCCCTCAACTATGCGCCGGATCAGGCTTCCAGCATTGACGTCCTGGCGGATTGTGCGGATCGAGAGTATCATTTCCCTATTGTAATGCCCCATGGCAAGAACAACCTCAACCCCTTCGAGCCTGAGAAAAAAATCCGCCATTTCAGCTACGATTTCAGGAAAGCTGACCTTAGCAAGATTGGTCACGAGCACTGGGCCATAGACGCGGGTTTGCTCTAGTGCCCTGTCCATCGTAAGAAAGTACTCGACCGGAAGTTTCGGGTGGGTAATCTCGTACAGCAGTTTCTTGTTGGTAAGAGGAAAGAGTTTCACATAGGCATCGCGGTCGGGCCGGTTCGCCTCTCGTCCCAGATCTTGGGTCTCTGATTTTATTGCGTAGAAAAGCGCTGTAGCCAGTTTGGTGCTTATGGTTACATCTTGCGCAAGAAGATACTCGTAAACAATTGTCGCTGTTACACCGTAATCGTCCCGAATATCCATCCAACGGCACCCAACGCTTGCTTCCCTCACAGGGTGATGGTCAATTAGAATGTCAACCTTGACCCCGGGCGGCAAGGAATTGTTTCCGGTACCCGGCTGCGTATCAAGCATGCAAATCACCTGAAATTCCTTCAGATCGATAATTCCCATAGGAGTAAGCGGTATCTCAAGCTCCTTGGCCATTGCAAGATTTTCACTTCTGCCAATCATCCCTGAGAAGGCTATAGTCGCCCCCCTGTTTACCCTCATCACAAACAGATGACGGAGAGCCATTGCTGAAGCGAGACAATCAGGGTCAGGATTATCGTGAACGACGATAAGTATCTTCCCCCTCCCCCGGACCCACGTGAGCATCTCGTCGGTAAACTTCCTGATGTCACATACGGCAGAATCTCGGATCATGCCCCCTCCCCAGTGTCGAACAGCATGCCTGCATAGAACTTATAAAGCGCTCTCCCAGTTTTGACAAGCAGTGGCTGCTTCAGACACAAAAAAAGAGGGGAAAGTAAACTTTCCCCTCTTTTCTCTCATCTTTTCCAGACAATCAGCCGAGGAAGAGGCTGTGATTCCTTGCCCGATTAGCAAGTATCGTGGGGTCAAGAACTTCTCCGCAGCAGGTGCATTTCCATGCATCAAAGGATCTCACGAAATCATAATACTTCTCCGCAAACATCCGCCCTTTACATTTTGGACATTTCATAAGATTTCCCCCCCACTATACTGTTTTCTTGGTGCGGTGCAGTGAAGTGGACACTTCACCTTATGTGCCAACGTGAATTAAATCACGAACTTTCACTGCCAGAGAGGAGAAACCGCAAGAATTATTCAAATAATTCAACGCATTACTTTAGGCTCAAAATACTTTGCAATTTTTCTGATTGTCGTCGGACCGATCCCAGGAACACGCTCCAATCTTCTAAATGAACAGAAATCGCCATTTAATTGACGGTCAATAAGAATCCTGCGCGCCAGTCCTGGACCAATTCCCGGAAGACTTTCCCAGTCCTGCTGATTCATGGAATCAGGATCAAGCGGTATTTCCATCAGCATTCTTTCATGCGCGCCCATGGTTAATCTTTGTATTTCATATTGTTCTGTCCCTGCAATTCTGAACAGAAGCAAGTCCCCATCCCTGAGAGAGCCCGCCTGAAATATCAACTGTGAGTTGGCATGAGACACACCGAGGGCCGCCATAATTATGACGGCCTGATCCGAGGCATCCTGGGGGAGAACATACACACCGGATCTGCCCTTAATCCCCGTCACCATGACCCTGACAGTTTCGGTCGCGGAATGAAAAAAAGCCACGGACTCCCCATAACCAAGGGAGCCGTGGCTTTTAATTATGAGAGGTAGGCCAGCCAGTGCAGCGAGACAGCAGAGAACGAGGCGCCGCGCCCGATTGATCACTTCCTGGCGGCCTCCGCCTCTTCACTCTTGTGAAGCTTAAACTCAATGCTGTCGATAAGAGCCTGATAGGAGGCATCAACAATGTTTTCGGACACCCCCACCGTTCCCCATCGGGTTTCCTTATCACCAGACTCAATGAGCACACGTATTGATGATGCAGTCCCCTGACCGGCAGGAAGCACGCGCACCTTGTAGTCGAGAAGCTTAACTTCCTTCAACTTCGGGTAAAATTTCTCAAGTGCCTTTCTGAGGGCATTGTCGAGTGCATTGACAGGGCCATTACCCTCAGCCGCCGTATGCTCGACCTTGCCACCAACCTTAACCATGATGGTAGCCTCTGAAATCGGCTTCTGATCTTCGTGGCGCTTCTCGTCGATAACCCGGAAACCAATGATCGAGAAGAATTTGCGATGGCTGCCCAAGGCTCGCTTCATGAGAAGTTCAAAGGAAGCCTCGGCCCCCTCAAACTGGTAGCCCCTGTTCTCCATTTCTTTAATGTTTTCGAGAATTTCGAGAGTTACCGGATCCTTGCTATCCATATTGATATTGAACTCTTCAGCCTTGGCGAGGATGTTGGAGCGGCCGGAAAGATCGGAGATGAGAACCCGTGTCATGTTGCCGACCAGTTCTGGCCTCATGTGCTCGTAGGTCTCGGGGTGACGCTGAATGGCGCTTACATGGACGCCCCCCTTGTGGGCAAACGCCGAATTCCCAACGTACGCCTGGTGCTTGTTGGGTGAAAGGTTGGCAAGCTCGTAGACAAAGCGGGAAAGTTCACGGATTTTCCTTAGTTGTTCGCCACTTATACATTCTCTCTCCATCTTGAGCTTCAATGCAGGGATGATGGAGCAAAGATTGGCGTTGCCGCAACGCTCACCAAAGCCGTTGATGGTCCCCTGAACCTGGACGATCCCTTCGTGAACAGCGTGGAGTGAATTGGCTACGGCGCACTCGGAGTCATTGTGGGTATGGATACCAAGTGGCGTCGTGATGTGCTTTTGCACCTCGCGGATGATATCCACCAGATCGAAAGGCATTGTGCCACCGTTCGTGTCGCAGAGAACAATGCAGTCAGCTTTCGCATCCTGGGCAGCCTTGAGGGTCTTTATGGCGTAATCGGGGTTTGCCTTGTAGCCGTCGAAGAAATGCTCTGCATCGTAAAACACCTCGGGGACCTTTGACTTGAGAAACTCAAGGGAGTCATAAATGAGTTCCAGGTTTTCTTCGAGGGATATGCGGAGTGCCTCCCTGACATGAAAGTCCCAGGTCTTGCCGAAGATGGTACAGACGTCGGGCTCAGCCTGGACAAGAGTCTTGAGATTATGGTCCTTGTCCGGCGTGATCTTGGCGCGGCGGGTGGAACCAAACGCAGCGATTTTTGCCTGGGATAGCTTCTCCTTCTTGATATCCTTGAAGAATGCTACGTCCTTGGGGTTACTGCCGGGCCACCCCCCTTCTATGTAGTGGATTCCCAGCTCATCGAGTTTGTGGGCGATACGCAGCTTATCTTCAACGAGGAACGAGATATCCTCCGCCTGGGTTCCATCACGCAGTGTCGTGTCGTAGAGTTTCACAAGACTCATAATTCACCTTCTATCGAGCGTTGAAGACTGAAGCGCGGAAGTGTGGAAGGAACTGATATTTCCGCCCAACACTTCCGCGTTTTCTGCCTCCGCGCTTCCGCGCTAGATTTGATTACTTGCCAGACAGACCGAATGCATCGTGGAGCACGCGAACCGCTAATTCCGTATACTTGGCATCGATAACAACCGAAACCTTGATTTCGGAGGTTGAGATCATCTGGATATTGATGCCCTCTTTAGCAAGGGACTGAAACATCTTCGTGGCGACACCGGCATGACTTCTCATGCCGACTCCCACAACCGATATTTTGGAGATGCTCTCGTCTGCCGCCACTTCCTTGGCGCTGACTTCCTGGGCAACTTCCTTCGTAATGGCGAGGGCCTTCTTGAAGTCCGCCTTGGTAACGGTGAAGGTGAAATCGGTGAGCCCCCCCGCGCTCACATTCTGGACGATCATATCGACCGAAATGTTGGCATCGGAAAGAGGCGACAAAATCTTGGCGGCGATCCCCGGCTTATCCGGTACGCCCATTACGGCGATCTTCGCGTCGTTCTTGTCATAGGCGATCCCTGAAACGAGAACAGCTTCCATGTCCTTATCCTCCTTGGTGACCATGGTCCCTTGATTGTCATTAAAACTGGATCGAACGTGCACATTCACGTCATACTTCTTGGCAAACTCCACGGAGCGGATCTGGAGCACCTTGGCACCGAGAGAGGCGAGCTCCAGCATCTCGTCGTAGGAAACCTTGTCGATCTTGCGGGCATCCTCACAGATGTTCGGATCGGTCGTGTAGACCCCGTCAACGTCAGTGAATATCTCGCATACATCGGCCTTAAGAGCAGCCGCCATGGCTACCGCCGACGTATCGGAGCCGCCACGGCCGAGGGTGGTTACGTTACCCTCCCTGTCGATTCCCTGAAAGCCGGCGACGATAACGATAGTACCGTCCTTGAGATCCGCCCGGATCTTTGTGTCCGGAATCTCTTCTATGCGTGCCTTGCTGAAGGCACTGTCTGTTATGATCGGAACCTGCCAGCCGTGATAGGACTTGGCCTTGTATCCCATCGACTTAAGACACATTGCAAGAAGCGCGATCGATACCTGTTCGCCCGCCGCAACGAGAACATCGTACTCGCGATTGTCGGGGAATTCACACATGTCGTTGGCTAGTGCAACAAGCTTGTTAGTTTCACCGGACATGGCCGAAACAACAACCACCATATCATTGCCGCTGTCATAGGTCTTGGTGACCCTCTTCGCAACATTCTTGATCCGCTCGATAGAACCCATCGAGGTGCCACCGTACTTTTGGACCACCAGTGCCATCTACAGTTCCTCCTTTACAAGGGTCAATGTATGGAACAGTTTCCCAACGCGCATTTTTATATACGCCGCTGCGCGTCGTCACTTAATATCAGGATTCCCGACAGCGGTCAAAGCATTTTTTTAATAAAGCCTCATGCTTCTGACCATGGGGGACAAAGTCGAGCCTCCGGGTATCCTCCCCCTCATAACTAAACATGATGTCGAGACGTTCAAGAGGCATTTCCTCCCCCAACCGCTCAGCCCACTCAACGAGGCAGACTCCACTGCCGTAGAAGTATTCGTCAAAACCAAGGTGTGCTGCATCATCTCCACCCTCAAGTCGATAAAGGTCGAAATGATGGAGTCTCAGCCTCCCCTCATACTCGTTTAGAAGGGTGTAGGTGGGGCTTGTTATCGGTACTGAAGAATCTACCGCGAGACCGGCTGAAACTCCGCGGACAAAGTGAGTCTTGCCGCTACCGAGTTCACCTATGAGTGCAATGAAGCAGCCCGGTTCCAGTACCCTACCAAGGGTCTCTCCAAGGACCATGGTTTCTTTGACGCTGCCAGATACGACCGTAACCACGGAGGACCTACTGAACCATAGTCTTTATTAGATCGATGCGGGAAACGATTCCCACCAACCGCTTACCGTCCACTACAGGCATGGCATGGAATTTCTTGGAGCTCATGATGTCGGCAACCTCAGTGACAGGAGTGTCGGGTGTCACCGTCTCCACCGTTTCCTTGTATATGTCGCCGACCGTCTGACCGGTCATCTTCTGGAGTTCCTTCTCGAACTTCTTTTCACTTTCGAGGTAAATAACCCAGTCGAACAGAGAAATCACCGTGGGGATATGGAGGCTTTTATCCTGCTCGATCAGGTCGGACTCCGTGACAATACCGATGAGATTGCCCCCGTCGTCCACAACCGGGACGCTTCCGACGCGCCGTGCGGTAAATATCCCGGCCAGTTCCCTCAGAGAAGTTTCCTTTCTTACTGTAACGACATCAGTCGTCATAATGTCCCGTGTTTTGAGCATGGAAATGCCTCCTGTCATGTAATAAGCACCTTGAACGCCCAGGGAAGTCTTTCCTGGACATCAACCGCCGAGATGCCGATTTCCCCTTTTTCTGCCGCCACGAGGTCGGCGGCATGGCCATGGATAAAGACCCCAAGGCAACAAGCATCAAAGGGCGGATAACCCTGCCCCAGAAGCGACGCAATGACGCCGGTGAGCACATCGCCCATCCCTCCTGAAGCCATGCCGGGATTACCGCTACCGTTAATGGCAATCCGGCCGTCCGGTGCGGCAACAACCGTCCGCGCCCCCTTAAGCACCAGGAAAGTACCACACCGTGCGGCAAACTCCTGCGCAATGCCAATACGGTTCGACTCGACGGCGTCGACTGTCGTGCCGGCCAGTCGCGCCATCTCGCCGGGATGAGGGGTAAGGACCAGACTTGCGGTTCGCTTGCGCCCGATAACCTCGGGCTCCTCCGACAGAGCGTTGAGGCCGTCGGCATCAACGACGAGAGGCTGATCAATCTCTGACACCAGATGGCGGACCAGAACTGCTGTTGCAGGATTCCACGAGAGGCCGGGGCCAAGAGCCACCGAAGATTTTCCCTTGGTCGCCGCTGCAATGAGTGGTGCAGCCTGTTCGGTAATAAACCCCTGTCCCTCGTCTGGAAGCGGCAGGGTCATTACCTCGGTTGTCTTTACTTCAAGGATCGCGTTAAGGCTTGCTGGAACCGCCAGAGTGATAAGGCCCGAACCGGCGCGTAACGCACTGTTGGCTGCCATGGCTGCGGCACCGGTCTTTCCGGTTGAGCCGGCAATCACCAGGCAATGTCCAAAGCTTCCTTTATGGTCCTGACGGTCACGGCGCCGTATCAGTCGTCGTGCAGCATCCCCGTCGATGAAATCATACCCATCTGCGTCATCAGCAACCTGTTGCGGTATCCCGATATCAACTATGCGGAGCTCACCACACCTCTCGGCACCGGGATATAGGACATGGCCAAGTTTGGCGCATGCGAAAGTCACCGTAAAGTCGGCATTCGTTGCCATGCCGAGCAGGGCACCACTTCCCGCATCCACGCCAGACGGAATATCCACTGCAATTACCGGCCTGTGGCAGCCGTTCATGATTTCTATCGCCTCGGCATGGGCTCCCGTGACCTCACTCGCGAGCCCGGTGCCAAAGAGAGCATCTACGATGATGGTCGCCTGTTCAATCTCTGCCACAAAAGGGGCAAGGCCAGCCGGAGGAGGAGAATAAGATACGGTGGAAGGATCAAGCCGGTCCAGGTTGACCCTGGCATCACCGCCGATATCGTCACGCAAGGCAAGGACAATGGTTCGCACCTCCCACCCCTTATCCATGAGAAGCCTGGCGATGACGTAACCATCACCACCGTTATTCCCTTTGCCGGCAACAACCACCGCCCTGGAACCGACACTTGAACCGTATGCCCTCAGGATGACATCGGCACAACCGCGTCCGGCGTTTTCCATCAGAACAAGGCCCGGAATACCGAACTCGGCGATTGCGCGCCTATCCATCTGCTTCATGGTCTCGCCGGTGACGACCTTCATTCCCGCTCCAGGACAACCATGGCAACGGCGTAGACACCGTCGTGGGAAAGAGAAACAAATGACTTTGTCAGATTCTGATCGGCAAAGAGCTGTTGAGCCTTGCCGTGAAGCTTAAGTTCGGGCTTGCCCAGCGAGTCATTGACGATCTCCACGTCATGCCAGGTCATCCCCTCGCGCAACCCAAGGCCGCATGCCTTCAGAAAGGCCTCCTTGGCAGCGAATCGGAGGGCGTAATGCTGTGAGCTTCGGGCCTTAGCCGCGCAGTATTCGATTTCATCCGGAGTAAAGAGGCGCCGGAACAGGCGCGAATTCCCATCCATTAGGAGACGGTCGAAGCGGGTGATGTCGACGATGTCGATGCCGGTGCCGAATATCACGGGCGCCTCACGCGTACTTGATGAGGTCCACCATATCCCGCACCGCGCGGTCGAGACCCATCAAAACCGCCCTGGAAACAATGGCGTGACCGATATTGAATTCCTCTATGCCACCGATGGCAGCCACTTTCTTTATATTAGTGTAGTTGAGGCCATGGCCGGCATTGATCCCGAGACCAAGCTTTGAACCGAGCTTAACGACGTTCTCGATCCGCTCCAGTTCGGTCACCATCCGCTTCCATTCGGTGGCCTCAGCGAAGGAGCCGGTATGGATCTCTATATAGTCAGCCCCCACCTTGCTGGAAGCTTTGACCTGGTCAGGATCGGAGTCGATGAAGAGGCTGACAATGATACCGCCATCCTGTAGACGTTCCACAACTTCCGCAAGCCCCTGCATATTGATGCGCACGTCGAGGCCACCTTCAGTGGTCAATTCCTGGCGCTTCTCAGGAACCAGGGTAACCATGTCGGGCTTCACCGAGAGGGCAATCCCCACCATCTCATCGGTTGCAGCCATTTCCAAGTTCAACTTGGTCTTAACCGTCTGGCGAAGAAGCTTGAGGTCACGATCCTGAATATGGCGTCGGTCCTCCCGAAGATGGATCGTGATTCCATCAGCACCGGCCAGCTCGGCGATTGCAGCAGCTGCCACCGGGTCAGGTTCAATCCCTCCCCGGGCCTGACGGATCGTTGCAACGTGATCTATATTGACGCCAAGCTTCGCCACCTACTTACCTCCCATCTTCTTCTCTACAAGATCTGCAATATCCTTGGCCCACCCTGTGATCTGATACTTGTCCTGCCCTTCAAGCATGATCCGCAGAAGGGGCTCAGTCCCGGAGTAGCGGATGAGTATCCGCCCTTCATCCTGTAACTTTTCCTCGATGCTCCGAATAAGCGAGGCCACCTCGGGGATCGTCATAATGTCCAGCTTCTCGGCCACCCGGACGTTGACAAGAACCTGCGGCAGCGGAATCATGACTTCTGCCAGCTCAGACAGGGTTCTACCGGTGCGGCGCATGATGGCAAGGACCTGCAGTGCTGAGAGCATTCCATCACCGGTGGTGTTGTGATCCAAAAAGAGAAGATGTCCCGACTGTTCTCCGCCGAGATTGTACCCCCCCTTCTGCATCTCCTCCACCACGTAGCGGTCTCCGACGGCGGTCTTGACAACCTTTCCGCCAGCCCGCTTCACGGCGATATCCAGTCCCATGTTACTCATCACTGTGGCAACAAGAGTGTTTTTCCTGAGTTTTTTCTGTTTGATCATGTCAGTCGCACAGATGGCCATGATATGATCGCCATCCACCTCGTTGCCGAACTCGTCCACGAAGATTACCCGGTCGGCATCGCCGTCAAGGGCGATCCCCAGATCAGCCCGATGCTCCTTTACCGCCTCGCTGATCACTTCCGGGTGAAGCGAACCGCAACCGGCATTGATATTGGTTCCATTAGGCTTGACGCCGAAAGGAATGACCTCCGCACCAAGCTCGCTGAGGACAGCGGGCGCTACCTTGTAGGCGGCACCGTTGGCACAGTCAAGAACGATCTTCATGCCGGAAAGATCAAGTTCCTTGGGAAAGCTGTTTTTGAGAAAAACCACGTAGCGTCCAGCGGCATCGTCAATCCGGTATGCTTTTCCAACCTCTGTTGCAATGGGGCGGAGGGAGTCGATCTTCTTCGAGAAGATGAGGTCTTCTATCTTCAACTCCATCTCGTCGGGAAGCTTGAAGCCATCACGGGAAAAGAACTTGATGCCGTTGTCCTGGAAAGGATTGTGGGAAGCGGAGATGACCACTCCCGCATCGGCCCGCATGGAAGAAGTAATATTGGCGATCCCCGGCGTCGGCAGAGGCCCCACAACGAGAACATCGACACCCATGGAGCAGATACCGGCCACCAGGGCATTCTCCAGCATGTAGCAGGAAAGCCGCGTATCCTTGCCGATGACAATACGATGCCTGCGATTACCGTTCTTGAAAAGATAGGCGGCGGCACGGCCGATCTGCATGGCCATCTCGGTTGTCATGGGATAAACGTTGGCGACACCGCGAACACCGTCAGTTCCGAAAAGTTTCTTCATGGGTACTCCTGCCTTGTCATTTTCGTTCCGCACCACCGTGGTCAAGCCGACTCAGACGAACCTCTACGGTCGTCGGGAAAACCCGCGTTACAGCAACCTCTCGGGGGAGGTGAAGCTTACGTTCAAATCCGGTGAACATGGCAGTACCTTCGCCAACCCCCTTCACATCGAGCGGCATGATAATCTTTTCACTGCTGAGCTTCAACAAAAGAATTTTCGGGCCTGAGACGGTCACAACAACCTCTTTTGGCTCAGGACCAGCCACTGACAAACCCGAAGAAACATTGTCCACCTTCAGTGCAATCCGTAGTTCCAACTCCCCAGTCCGCCCACTCGTCACACTTGCCCAGAGCACCACTGCTAAAAAGAGGGAAAGAAGCTTGATATTGGCATTTTTCTTGAGTTCAGCGATATTCATGAGGTCAACCACCGGGGCTCCAGGTGTCGTTTAAGCGATTTTCGGAGGCCACTCGCATCGGGGACAGAGACAAGCTTGCCACCTACCACCACAGACATAGTGCCTGTCTCTTCGGAGACCACCAGAGCCACCGCATCAACAATTTCAGTAAGTCCAATGGCCGCGCGATGTCGAGTACCGAGATTCTTGCTAATGGATTCATTCTGGGACAGAGGAAGGAAGCATCCGGCACGGGTAAGCTTTCCCCGACGGATGACAACAGCACCATCATGGATCGGCGAGTACGGAAGAAAGATTGACGTAAGGATTTCACCGGTGATCTTGGCATCTATTTCGGTGCCGGTCTCAACCTGGGACATGACATCCATTTCCCGCTCGACGATGATAAGCGCGCCGTGCCTGCGAGCGGAGAGGTCCGTCATGGCATTGACCAACTCATCCATGGCCACGGATGCCTCCTCCGTCTCGGGTCCCGTAACCTGCTGTGCCCGGCTAAATGCCACGACTGCGCGACGTAGGTCATGCTGGAAGATGATTGCGACAATAATGATGAGGGAACCAAAGAGTGAACTGAGCAGCCAGTGGAAAGTCTCCAGACCGGCTATGCCGGTGAGCGAGCTGAGTATGACAAGAATTGCGACGATGAGGAGTAATCGAACGGCAACCCGCCCCTTCAGGAGCAGGATGACTCTGTAGATGACGACGGCGACAACCACAATGTCGATGAGGTCTCGCCATCCGATGAACTGCAGGGAATCGGACATCATGGTCACCAGACATCAGGGGACATTTCGCGGGGTTCCCGCGAGAAGAGGCAGCGAGGGAGATACGATCAGCCAGTTGCGGAATACAGGATAGCGTGGGCCATGTCGGCTACGTCCCGCATCGCCTTCACGTCGTGTACCCGAAAGAGGGATGCCCCACCAGCCAGCGCAAGGGCTACTGTGGCTGCAGTTCCAAAGATCCGCTCCTCAACCGGTCGGTTAAGCACGCTGCCAATAAAGGATTTACGTGATGTGCCGACGAGAATTGGTCGGTCGAGACGTACAAACTCATGGAGACGTCTTAGTATCTCCAGGTTACCCGCCACGCCTTTGCCAAATCCGATACCCGGATCAACGACAATCTGCTCTCTGGCAACGCCAGCCCCGCTGGCCATCTCCAGCGAACATCGCAGAGAGTCAATTACCTCGGCAACAAGATCGTCATAAATGATATCAGTCTGCATGATCTCAGGCCGACCCCGGGTATGCATCAGCACGAGGCCTGCTCCGCTTTCTGCGACGGCTGCAGCCATCTCTGGATCAAAAGCGAGTCCGCTTATGTCATTAATGATCTCTGCGCCTGCAGCAAGAGCCCTGCGGGCAACGGCCGCCTTGTAGGTATCGATGGATACCGGTACCGAAAGTCGCTCGGCTAACTGCTCAATGACGGGAATAACACGGCGCAACTCCTCGTCTTCACTGACAGGGGCCGCAAAGGGACGCGTGCTTTCTCCACCCACATCGATGATATCAGCACCCTCCTCAACCATCAGGAGAGCACTTTCAACCGCCTGTTCCACACCTTGGAATCTGTTGCCATCAGAAAAAGAATCGGGGGTCACATTCAGTACCCCCATGATGCAGGGACGGGACAGGTCCAGCACCCTCGACCCGATCCGCCAGAAACCCGGTCGAGTGGGTTCCCCTCCAACATCTCTGACCATCAGACAGCGGACTCCCCCTCGGGAGCAGGAGGCTGCGTCCTGGAAATGCTCACGATGATCTTATCAACTTCGTCGCCAGTCAGGTTTTCCTTCTCGATAAGCTGCATTGAGATGCCGCGAAGTAACTCGATGTTGTCGCTGAGAAGCTTCTTTACCCGCTGATAGCTCTCTTCGATGATTCGACGGATCTCGCCGTCGATTTCGATCGCCGTGGCTTCACTGTAGTTCTTGTGCATGGACATGTCTCGTCCGAGGAAGATAGATTCCTCCTTTTTACCGAAGGTAACAGGACCCATCTTGTCGCTCATGCCCCATTCGCAGACCATCTTCCGCGCAATTTCGGTGGCCCGCTCGATATCGTTGCCGGCACCGGTGGTAAACATGCCGAAGATGATGTCCTCAGCAGCACGCCCACCAAGGAGTACGTCGATCCGGTTAAGGAGAGACTCGCGTGAATAGCTGTGCTTGTCCTCAATGGGTAGCTGCATGGTAACCCCCAGGGCACGCCCCCGTGGGATGATGGATACTTTGTGGACAGGGTCGGTGCCGGGAATAAGCTTGGCCACAAGGGTATGACCGGCTTCGTGGAAGGCGGTGTTCTTCTTTTCTTCCTCGGAGATGACCATGCTCCGCCGCTCGACCCCCATGAGAACCTTGTCCTTCGCGTCATCAAAGTCCACCATATCAACGGAGCTCTTGTCCTTGCGCGCGGCAAGAAGAGCCGCTTCGTTCACCACGTTGGCAAGGTCAGCCCCGGAAAAGCCGGGGGTACCGCGGGCGATAACCCCGAGATCCACGTTGGGACCGAGAGGAGTCTTTTTGGTATGAACCTTGAGGATCATCTCGCGCCCCTTGACGTCGGGCGGTGGAACGACCACCTGTCGGTCGAATCGGCCGGGACGCAGCAACGCCGGGTCAAGGACGTCAGGCCTGTTGGTGGCTGCAATAAGGATAACCCCCTCGTTGGACTCGAAGCCATCCATTTCCACGAGGAGCTGGTTCAGGGTCTGCTCACGTTCATCGTGGCCTCCGCCGAGGCCGGCACCACGGTGGCGGCCCACGGCGTCGATCTCGTCGATAAAGATGATGCACGGTGCGTTTTTCTTTCCTTGCACGAAAAGGTCACGAACCCGGGAAGCGCCCACGCCGACAAACATCTCCACAAAATCAGAGCCGGAAATGGAGAAGAAGGGAACACCCGCCTCTCCTGCAACGGCGCGGGCCAGGAGAGTCTTGCCGGTACCCGGAGGCCCCACCAGCAAAACCCCTTTGGGGATTCGGCCCCCGAGCTTGGTGTATTTTTTTGGATCCTTCAGGAACTGGATAATCTCATCCAGCTCCTCCTTGGCCTCGTCAACCCCAGCCACATCCTCGAAGGTGAGACGTCCCTGGGCCTCGGTCAGCAGCTTTGCGCGGCTTTTGCCGAAAGCCATTGCCTTGCCGCCACCACCCTGCATCTGGCGCATGAAAAAGATCCAGATACCCACCAGAAAAAGAAGCGGGAACCATGATATGAAGATGGAGAACCAGGAAACCTTCTCCTCCTCGGGCTTGGCCGAGACCGGTACCTTCTTCTCCATGAGTTTGTCAGACAGGGCGGCATCAGCGGGCTTGTAGCTGCGGAACTCCTTGCCATCAGAGTATTTGCCGATGATGTCGTTACCCTGGATTGTGACCGAGCTGACTTTCCCAGCATCCACGGCGGCGATGAAATCGCTGTATCCCAACCGCTCGTGGGTAGTGCGCGGCTTGTTGAACAGGTTGAAGAGGAGAATCATCATCAAACTGATAACCAGCCAAAGTGCGAGATTCTTGTAAAACTGGTTCAAGGCAACCCCCGTATGTAGGTCCGACCGGCTCCTCCCGGATGCCGTCGAGCCCCTAATGGCCTGCGATTATGTGATCTATTCAATTAGTTGAAAAAAGCTATCATATCAAACCGTGAATGACAAGCGATTTAGGGGCCTTTAAGGCGCCTGCCCCGGATCTCGGCGGTGACGGCTGTGCTGGTCGCATATGAGACACGGACAGCGTCAGCCGTGCGCAGACCGCATACCCAGATGAGCTGAGCATTGCTGAAGACCAACGGGATGGAACGGCGGAGTTCGAATGGTACCTTTTCGTCTATAAAGAGATCCTTGACCTTTTTGCTGCCAGTCATGCCGAAAGGCCTTATCCGGTCTCCCGCCCGGAAATTCCGGATCAACCAGGGGAAGGGCGCTGAACCGAGGTCAAAGACGGCACGGGAAGGAACTGACATTTTACAGTCGACCGGCGGAGGCCCTGCCTCCACGATGAGTTCCCCTCCACCGGGCAGCAGATAGCAACCTGGTCCCTCGACGAACAGTTCGAAGTCCCCATTATCAGCGTTAAAGTGTGAAGAGAACGTGACTCTACTGTATGATTTAACAACTGTTACGTCTCCGGGAATGCGTACGGTGAGGTTAGGCCTGGATGACCTGAGAATCTCATCGATCTTACACACATGAACCGCTGCAAGGCCTGCCAGATCGCCGCTGACGTGAGCTGTCGCCCGCCGGTAAAGACGATACCGTACCGCCTTACCGTGGGCAAGGATTCCAGAAACGTCCAGCGCGACCCGCCGGTTGCCAGCTTCCTCTACCAATCCGTCAAAGGCAGCAGCGGCCGCTTCAGCAAGAAACTCCTCATCGGCTGCCAGGAGTTCCGCAGTAACAGTCAGACGCGACGCTATGTCAGGATTGTAATGGGAAAGAATAGGCAAGAGTTCATGCCTGATACGATTGCGCAGGAAGGCTGTGTCGAGATTTGAATGATCGGTGCGCCAGGAAATTCCGTGAAATGTGAGATAAGACTCAATCTCGCGTCGTGTAAGCTTCAGGAGCGGCCGAACGAACCGCTCGCCTCTAATGGGAGCCATGGCAGCCAAGCCGGCTGCACCCGCTCCACGGATCAGCCTCATGAGGACGGTTTCTGCCTGGTCGTCCGCATGGTGGGCCAACGCCACGGTCCGAACTCCATACCTCTCCGCAACCGACTCAAAAAAGGCATACCGAGCCTTTCGTCCGGCATCCTCAAGGGACAGGCGCTCACGCCTACTTAACTCCCTGACGTCGCACGAGCCCACCTCACAGACAATACCGTGCCGTTCGGCGAGTCCCTCTACGAAACGCTGGTCCCCGTCAGACTCAACTCCCCGCAGACAATGGTTCAGATGGGCCACGATGGGCCGAAGACGGTACTCGGCAAGATTCGCAAGAATATGCAGCAGCGCGACGGAATCGGCTCCACCGGAAACGGCAACGAGCACCCTGTCATCCGGGGTAAAGAGAGTATGCTCACGGACAAACGCGAGGACTTTTCTGGCGACACGTTCCACCTTGTTCCCCTTCGCGCACAGGAATGCTTATGGCGCACAAACGAAAAAACCCCTCTTTGTGTAAGAGGGGTAGTCTCGATTGGTGCAGTCCTTTGAACTGATTGCACAACACCATGAAATATCGGCAATTCCCAAATTCACTTTTCCCGACATACCCCCAAATACACCCCCAAAAATTGGAGGCAGCCCTCTGTTTTGGAGTTGAATTAACCTATAGCACATTACACGGTCGGCAGTCAAAGGCGATCAGGGCTCATCGCCACCATCCCCCACTTCACTTTGCAACTCCGCCTCGATCTGCTCGATGGTCGGCAGCGCCGATTGCAAGCTCTCCGGCAGGGCGCGGGTCAGTTCGTAGTCCGAGACGCCTATCGGTTTGTGAATGTCGCGCAGGGCATATTCGGCTAGAATCCGGTCCTTGGTCTGGCAGAGAATCAGGCCGATGGTGGGCTGATCGGTCTCGTGCCGTAGTTGGTCATCCACCACGGAACAGTAGAAGTTCATCTTCCCGGCATACTCCGGCTTGAAATCCCCTTTCTTCAGCTCGATCACCACAAAGCATCTCAGCCTCAGGTGATAGAACAGAAGGTCGATGTAAAAGTCCTTGTCGCTGACTTCAAGGTGATACTGCCGCCCGACGAAGGCAAAGCCCTGGCCGAGCTCCAGCAGAAATTTTTCCAGGTGCGCACAAGACCGGTTTCCAACTCCCGTTCGTGAAACGGCTCTTCCAGGGTCAGGAAATCGAAGATGTATGGATTTTTCAGCAGTTGACGGGCAAGTCGAAGTTGGCGCTGCCGATGACATAGACACAGGCGCAGGCCCACTGTTCAGGCTTTCCTTTCGCCAGAGGCGAGGGCCGTTTGCGGCAGAGGGCCGCTGCCAGTTCCCGTGAGACCTGGGAGTACTCCTCGTTCAGGTATTCCCGGCAGAATTCGTCGATGATCCCGGCAACGGTGTCGAATACCGGCTGCATGGTTTTGGGGACCTTCATTTTGTCGGTCAAGTCCTGCTCCTTTCAAACTTCAAAAAATCAATGTGGAAGCAGCCCGGCGCATCACCGACGACATACTCAAGGGCTTTATCCAGAGACATCGTCACCCCACCAAAATCCCCGACATGATCCCATCTGTCACGATGGCTGTACCACATAACTTCGACGCTGGCGCCTCTTCCCGTCGGAATAAAACGGGTGATCGGCGTCTTGCGCGCCTTCGTGTAAATAGAAAGACCACCCCTTATGATTCTGGTTTCCACGGGGATTCCGTGTGATTCGAAATAGGCTGCGATGATGTGCTGCTTTTCTTTGAGCATAAGTTATCAAGCTCCGCAACACTTCTTGAATTACATTCCACTGCCGCAGGGGCAACGCTCGTTACGCACGACTTTGGCATTTTTTCGGACGGTCGGCGGCATCGCGGAAACCGCAGATGCTCCTTTAGCGTAGGCCTTGGCATATCGCTGCAAGGCATCCGTGGTCGCTTTGAGCCGGCCAAGACAGAAAAGTTTGAACAATTCGAGCAGCTCTTGTCCCAAGCCTCGCGCAACATATCCTCCTGCCAGCCGGGGCCTTGACTTAGAAGATTCCGCTGGAACGGAACCGGATCTGGCACGATCTCCGGAATAGACTGGGGCTCTGCAAGCGACCAAAGAAATGGAATGGTAACCTGCATCTCCTCCATCAATTTTTCGGGGACATGGCGCGCTTCGCCTTCTTCGGGAGCCCAAATCTCCGTTCGCAGTGTCAATGCCCCATGCAGACCGATGGCCCAGTCCGTGGCCAGCCGTTGCGTTGGCGGCATCGTGCAGATCAAAGGGGCAGAGATTTTCGTCCCGCAATCTGACGGCATTGACGCGGTTGTACAGCGGCATCAATGCGCCCATGAAACGGTTGGCGTCGTCGATATCAGCAAAGACGATACCGTTCATATCGAGCAGCGGCTGCATCCAGTCGGATGGCATGAATCGCCCCGGCGTGATGACAACGCCGGACAGAAAACCGAGCAAGCGCTCGTAGGTTGGCCTCTGAACGTCCCCGGCATCAATTCGCTGGAGAAAGGCTTCGATTGCGCCCCGCTCCGGGGCTTGAAGTAGATTTGCGGTCATTGTTATTTCCTCTCCAGGCTCTGCAGCAGCCGCAGGTAGTCGCGCTGGCTCTCCCAGACCATGCTGGACAGGAGGTTCACGAAGAGGGTGACGTTGCCAGTGTTGCTCTCCCTGACCGCAGCCAGGTACTCGCTGCGAACTACCGGTGGGATGATGGTCACCGGATAACCTTCCTGGAGAAGGGCCAGATTCATCAGCAGCCGGGCAGCCCTGCCGTTGCCATCAACGAAGGGATGGACGGTGACCAGTCGGGTGTGCAGGAGTGCCGCGAACTCGATGGGGTGTTTCTCAGCTCGGAGGCGGGGGATCTCATCAGCAAACGCGGCCATCAGCTCCTTCAGTTCACTCGGTGCGGGGAAAACGAAATCGGTGCCGGTTACGATGATGTTCTGCTTGCGGTAGTGGCCGGCGTTGGCCTCGTCGATGCGATAGTAGAACAACTTGTGCAGCTTCAGGATGTCCCGCTCGGTGATCTCCTTGCGGCGGGCGAGTTTCTGCAGGTAGTCGAAGGCCTCGGCGTGGCCAATGGCCTCAAAGTGGTCTTTGAGTGGCTTGCCGCCAATGGTGATGCCGTCCTCGATCACCACCTTGGTTTCGGTCTCGGTCAGGGTGTTTCCTTCCAGGGCGTTGCTTGACCAGGTCAAGCCAATGCGGAAGTACTCCCGCAACTGTTTGAGCGCCTGTCCCTTCAAAGGGCGGTGCTGGTTGATCTCCCGCTGGAGCTTCCCAGCGTCTGCAATACGGTTGGTGAATGTCATGGCGGTCTCCAATATCTATCTATCATGATCTCAATACACTGAATCAAAATTCCCTGAGTGTTGTCTGACCTAGGTACCCCGTTTTCTATGCCTACTGCCCTATTTATGCAACTCCATCATCCATCTTAGTAACTCAAGCACCGGTGCGTCTTTATGTTGAGGAGGGATGATTGGATCATCATCAACGCGAATGCCCATAGAGTCTGGATCGTGCCTTCCAATCTCCCATGCTTCCCTGACTGACAATTGCTGTTTGGCTATACAGTCGTCCATAACGGGAAGAATGTTTGATTCGCTGCTTTCTTGAACTGCATATGCCAGAAGGTACGATCCAAGAGTTTTGTAGTTGTTAAGGAAGCCCATCAAATTACGATCTGAACTGGGCTCCATAGTGTTTAACGGGCGACATGATCCTGTATGAGACTTCATAATACTATTTCAGATGGAGTGTCAAGATAAAACTGTAATAATATCAACATTATACAACCGGAAACGTTTGGAAACACTTTGAACTTTTCATGGGTGGGATGCGTAATTTAATTGGCTGTCCGGTCGGAAATTCTGATGACTTTTGCCCCCGTCTTCAGCCCGTCAAGATAATCGGCCCACTGCTGCATCATCTTCTTCCGCTCCGCCAAGTGTGACGTGCGGTTGTAGGCGCGGCCCAGGGCATCGCGAACAGCATGCGCCAGCTGGTGCTCGATAAAATCGGGACGTATCTGCAATACTTCGTCAATCAGAGTTCTAGCCACGGCCCGGAAACCGTGCCAGGTCATCTCCCCCTGAAATCCCATGCGGTGAATGGCAGCCGTAAGCGCCGCCTCGCTCATGGGCCGGAGATAAGAACGGGCTCCAGGGAAGACATAGGGACTCCTTCCGGTCAATGGCTGTATGGCCTTGAAAATTTCCATTGCCTGCCGACTCAGGGGAACACAGTGAAAATCTCCCTTGCGCTTGATCTTCTCCTTTGTGGAAAGCTTCATCTTTTCAATGGGGATGTTCCACTCTGCCGTGTCAAAGTCGATCTCGGACCACTCGGCATGACGCATCTCACCGGGTCGGACAAAGACCAGGGGAGCCAGCTGCAGGGCGCACTTGACGATGAACGACCCCTTGAAGTCTTCGATTGCTCGCAGCAGTGGAGCCAATTCCTGCGGCTGCGTGAGCGCCGGGAAATGCTTTTCTATCGGCTCCCGTTTCATGATGTCTTTTGGCTTCAGCCCCTCGAAGGGGTTCCGTCCAATGTACTCGGAAGCCACGCAGTAGCGGAAAATCATGTTGAGGGCGACGTACATCCGCCGTGCTGACTCGGGAGCGCGCTCCTCAATCCGGTGGAGTACCGGTTTTATGTCGGAAAGCTTGATTTCGCTGACAGGCATTGCGCCCAGCCATGGGAAGATGTTCTTCTCCAATCTCTCCATGGTGGTCTTTGCATGACTATCAGCCCAACCCTCAATCTTTCCGGCGTGCCATGCGCGGGCTACCACTTCCAACGATTTTTCGTTACTGGAAATGACAGCGGCCACCTGTGCCTTCTTGATCTCGCCGGGATCAACACCGTTGGCAAGAAGCTTCTTTGCATCCTCACGGCGTTGCCGTGCCTCGGCAAGGGAAACCTCGGGGTAAGTGCCTAACGCCATGGTCTTGCGCTTGTCACCCAACCGGTAATCAAAGCGCCACAGCTTTCCACTAGTCGAGGTCACGAGCAAGAAGAGCCCGAATCCATCCATCAGCTTGTATTCTTTGTCTTTGGGTTTGGCGTTTCGGACCTGGGTTTCAGAGAGAGGGGCAATCCGCTTTGGCATGGGCACTTCCTCCTTTTTGGAGTCATGCGGTTTTGGAATTTGGAGTTATGCCTCCAAGGGTGACTCCAAAACTGAAGGATTTCAGCATACCAGATTGGACAATACAGGACAATAGATAACAAAAAAGCCCTGATTTCTCAGGGCTTTTCGTACCACTCCGGACGGTGCCGGACTTATAAATGGTGGCGGTGCAGGGACTTGAACCCCGGACACTACGGATATGAGCCGTATGCTCTAACCAGCTGAGCTACACCGCCGAAAGAAGATATATCGAAGAAATTGAATCCTGAACCTGCATTCGAGGCTTTGTATATGACGACCTCTTGCTTAAAAAGACCTTCTATCTACCCCATATTTTCGGTGCTGTCAACAAAAAAGACATATCTATGATGCCCATACCCTTTCTTCACCGTGGGAATCACTATCTGTTCCTGATGAAAACCCCATGGATAAGGTCGTTACACGGCGGCGCCTAGACCAGGTCAGTACGCGTGCTTGTCCCCAAGCACCTCCTCCTCGGTCACCGGCGCCCTGAAAATCCGATAGACCCAGATCTTGTATGCAATGACGATCGGCACGAAGATGAACGCCACAATGGTCATGAGCTTCAGGGTGTATGGACTCGACGACGAATTGAAGATAGTCAGGCTGTACGCCGGATCAATGCTGGACGGGATCAGGTTCGGAAAGAGCCCCGTCACGCCGGTAGCCACCACCATAAGCACCGTTGCGCATGAGCAGGCAAAGGCTCCAAGGTTCGAGCCCTTGGCCGAGAAAACCCGTGTAGCAAGGAGCGCAGCCACTGCCAGAAGCGGAACAATAAACAGAACCGGGGTTCCGAGATAGTTGTCGTACAGTTTGGTGGCGAATTTCGTATAGGCCAGAAACACAACCGCCACCACCAGGAGCGACGGCCAGGTCTTGTCGGCAATCCCTTTGGCCCGGACACTGAGATCGCCCACCGTCTTGATCGACAGGTAGAGGGAACCGTGAACGATGAACAGCAGCACGAAGAGGACGCCCGTGAGTATCCCATAAGGGTTCAGGAGCGACAGAAGCGAGCCATGGTAGCCCGAGGCATCCATGGGCAAACCGGCAAAGATGTTTCCGAAAGCAACACCGAAGAGGAGCGCCGGAAGGAAACTTGACACCTGAATGGCAACGTCCCAGGACTTCTTCCAGGTCTGGCTTTCCTCCTTGCCGCGGAACTCAAAAGCAACACCGCGGACGATGAGGGCGAAGAGGAGCAGGAGCAGCGCAGTATAAAGATAACTGAACATCATCGCGTACGTGGTCGGGAAGGCCGCAAAGGTGGCACCACCCGCCGTGAGTAGCCATACTTCGTTGCCGTCCCAGACAGGACCAACGGCATTGATCAGCACCCGTTTCTCGCCGTCGGTTCGGGCTATCACGTTATGAAGGATGCCCATCCCGAGTACGAAACCGTCGAGCATGAAATAGACCGCCCAGAGCACACCCCAGAGCACGAACCAGGTAATCTGCAGTTCCATTTCTATGCCCCCCTTACCGTCACAGTATTGATGATGCCGGACAAGTCATTGTCAGGCCCCTTCTTGGCGTACTTCACCAGCAGATAGATATCGACGGCGCCCAGAAAACCGTACAGGAGCGAGAAGCCGACAAGAGAGCCGAGCACCTGACCTCCAACAACCGACTGGGAAACCCCTTGAGAGGTCTTGAGCACTCCGTAGACAATCCAGGGCTGACGCCCAAGTTCCGCGACAATCCATCCAAGTTGGGCGGCTAGGTACGGCAGCGGCAACGAAAGGAGCACGACCCGGAGGAACAGAGTCCTGTTCTCTAGGTTTTTCATGCGGGAAAGGATGGTTCCTGCGAGCGCCACTAAGGTGATAAACGTTCCAAGTCCAGCCATGAGACGGAAGCTGATGAAGGTTTCCATGACCGGGGGCCGGAGTTCCTTCGGAAAGTCTTTGAGCCCCTTGATCTCGGCATCAGGAGTATGGAAGGCGAGCAGGCTGACCAAGTTCGGGATGCAGAGTCGCTCTAAGGCATTGCACTCATTTTTCGCATCGGGGAGGAGCAAAAGGTTCATGCCGACCCCCTTCTTGGTCTCCCAGACTGCCTCCATTGCGGCAAATTTGGTGGGCTGAACCTTGGCAATCTCAACGGCGTGAAAGTCCCCCGACAGGAATACCAGGAGCGAGCTCACAAGACCGAAGGTGGCGCCAATCCGGAATGAGCGGGTAAAAAAGGCAACTTCGTTCTTGCGGAGCAGATGCCACGCTGAAATTCCCGCGACAAAGAAGGCGGCCACCACGTAGCCTGAGGTTACCGTGTGGAAAAACTTTATAATGGCGTAGGGATTAGTCACCACAGCAGCAAAATCGACCATTTGCGCCCGGCCGTTGCGCAACACATAACCGACTGGCTTCTGCATCCACCCGTTGGCGAGCAGGATCCACAGTGCCGACAGGTTCGTGCCAATGGCCACAAGCCAGATGGCTACTGCATGAAAAGTCTTCGACACCTTGTTCCAGCCGAAGATCCATACGCCGATGAAAACCGACTCCAGGAAGAAGGCAACCGTCGCCTCTATGGCTAACGGCGCGCCGAAGATATCACCCACATACTTGGAGTATTCCGCCCAGTTCATGCCGAACTGGAACTCCTGCGTAATGCCCGTGACGACCCCCAAGGCGAAGTTGATGAGGAAAAGCTTCCCCCAGAACTTTGTCATCTTCAGGTAGGTTTCATCCCCCGTTCGGACGTACCGGGTCTCCATGTACGCAGTGAGGACGGAGAGGCCGAGGGTGAGCGGGACGAAGATGAAGTGAAACATGGTCGTCGCCGCGAACTGCAGCCTGCTCAGCGATAGCACATCCATTTGTTTTACCTCCTTGAGTGATTGTGGATCCTGATACTTATTACATGTTGCTTATAATTTCTTTGGCGGAATGAGCTCAGTTATTCCTTACTAAAAAAGACTTTTTTTGTCCTGTTTACACACAAAAAAATGTATGGGGATTTAGGGCTTGTCACGAGCGGCAAGATCTTCAATTGTTACGCCGTCCAGTACCTCAACCACCCTCTGCTGAACCTGCCGCCACACTGGATGTACGCCACAGGTTCCGTCGCGCTCACAGGTACCCGCCCCCAGTAGGCAGCGGTTAGGTAGTATCGGCCCTTCCACCGCTTCCACAACCTCTCGGAGAGTTATACGCGCTGCCGGCCGGCCAAGCATGAAGCCTCCACCTGCCCCCCGGAAAGATTTAACGATGCCGATTTTCGCGAAACTCTGAAGGATCTTGGCGAGAAATGTTTGAGGAACATCGACCGCTTCGGCGATCTCACTGATTAGTGCCACCTTCCCCGGTTGCAACTGGGCCAAGTGGACAATTCCTCTGATTGCGTATTCACCTTTTCGGGTAAGCTCCATCATATAAAGCACCTAAAGGACCATATTTGTCTTATTTATAGCCAAGCATCATTGGCGTGTCAAGGACATTTTAATTATTTATTGCGCCATCCCGCTGAGTTCCCGCTGTAGATACTGGCGCCACTCACCGATGACACCATCGTAGTCGAGCCCCAGGTCCGCGAGCCCCAGGGTTATGGCATCGGCCACCTGTTTTCCTGCGCCAAGATTGCCAAGAATGATCCGCACACGGTGCCAGCCATAGGCGGCAACCATAAAATTCACCACTGCGTAGGATTGCTCGTAGGCGAGACGGACCTGGCGGCCCTCCAGTGAAGCGAAGGAGCCTTCAAGCCCCTTCAGGGAAAAGATCTCTCCCCCTCTGGCCGCATTGACCAGCTCGACCAGGGGCGTGTTGTGCTCCTGCCTCCCCTGCAGCTCTGCGAGCCCCTCGTTCAGCCATGTGGGACAATTCCCCTTGGTCAGATCCCTGACAACCGCATGGGTGTACTCATGGCGCAATGTCGCCCGGAGATCTGGTGTAATCTCCGTGAGTCCTCCCACTGGCAGGCGAATCTTGCCGTCGTAAAGCCCCGCCGACCAGTGGGGAGAGCGGGTTACTTCGCGATAGTCCTTTTGAGTATAGAGAATGACAGGAATACGCGTCTCCGGGAAGTACCCCAGGTCGGCTCCAACGCTATTGTAAGCGGTTTCAAGCGCATCGAGGACGGAAAGGGCAATGCCGGTGGCTGTCGCGCCGACATCGTAGGAGACGATGACCCGGGAACTGTGTCCTCGCCCCATGCGGGCCTCAACGGCATTCTCCCGGCGCATCCGTTCGAGCATCCCACTCAGGAAGGGATCAGAAGGAGCGATAGCGGCCGCTTTCTCCCAATAAACCAGGGCCTGCTCAGTTTCACCCGAATCGTAGTGAATCTTCCCGAGAAAGTAGAGCCCCTCGGCCGTGTCGCCGTCCAGGGTTCGAGCCTTCTCCAGTTCATGGCGACCCATGGTAAAGTTACTGGCCAAGGTGAAGGCGATGCCCCGTAGGAGCGCGTAGCGCGGCTCGTCGGGAAAAAGCGTTTCCGCCTTTCCGAACTGGTCGGCAGCCTCAGCGTACGCCTTGTGGTCAAGGAGTTTCTGCCCCTGTATGGCATAGGCGGTCGCCAGGTTTTTCTTGAGAACGGGGTCGAGAGCAAAGAGGCTGTAAGCTTTTTCCATCTGCTCGATTGCCTTTTCGACCTCACCCTGTTCAAGAAGCTTAACGCCGTAGTTGTTATGAAGAATGGGATCCGCGCCCGACACGGGTAACGGCAGTAGACCGATCGTGGAAACGCTAATAAGAAGGGAAAGGGGGATGGCTATGGTTCGCTTCATGATTCAGTCAGCGCGCACCCCAAAGCGGCACGTCCTCGAACTGCACCCGCAGTCGCTCATCAGGGTTCTGCTCGTAGAACTCATCCTCCGCGAAGGAGAATCGGTAGTTTTCAAGATACTCGATAAGAAGCGCGTAGGCCGCATTGATCAGTCGTATCCGCTCATGATCACGATCCTCACCGGAATCGGGATGGTGGCGTTTAACCAGTTCCCGATGGCGGCTCTTGATCTGGCGGATCGTCGTACGTTCGGAAATACCGAAGATCGCAAGTGCCTCTTGCAGGTCTGCGTATCGCATCTGATTAATCCCCGTGGAGTGGCATGACACACATACAGGCTAATCCTATCAGTTCTGCGAGAAATCGGCCAGTGTTGAGCACAAAAAAGCCGGGCAATTGCCCGGCCTTTCGTTACTTGTGGAAAAACTCCTTGATCCGCGCCGTTATGCCCGGTGCGTCGAGGCCGTACATTGCCCGCAGTTCATGCTGCTCACCCTGTTCCACATAGCGGTCAGGGTAACCGATCCTGAGAACCGGCACCCCCGTGAGACCCTCCTCTTCCAGAAGTTCCAGGACTGCCGTGCCGAACCCTCCCAGGCAAGCATTCTCCTCAAGGGTAACAAGTTTCCCGGTCGAGCGGGCCAGAGATAATATCAGGTCCCTGTCCAGCGGTTTCACGAAACGCGCGTTCACAACCGTGAGATCGATCCCTTCCGCAGCCACGGTTTCTGCTGCCAGTCGTGCGGGATAGACCATGGTCCCCAAGGCAAGGATGGCACCGTGACTACCTTCTCGCAGAACTTCTCCCTTTCCCAGGGGGAGCGTATCGAGGACCTGGTCGAGAGATACTCCATAGCCGTTACCCCGCGGATAGCGGACCGCTGTCGGACCGTCGACTTCCAGGGCGGTCTTCAGCATATGCTGAAGCTCGTTCTCGTCCTTGGGTGCCATGAGGACCATGTTTGGCAGATGACGCAGGAAGGAAAGATCGAAGAGCCCATGGTGGGTCGGTCCGTCGCTCCCTACTACGCCGGCCCGATCAATGGCGAAAGTCACCGGGAGATTCTGGAGGCAGACGTCATGGAAGACCTGGTCATAGGCCCGCTGGAGGAACGATGAATAAACGGCGAAAACCGGACGGTACCCCTCGGCAGCGAGACCGGCGGCAAACGTGACACCATGCTGCTCGGCAATCCCCACGTCAAAAAAACGCTCCGGAAACTCGGCGGCAAAACCGGTGAGCCCGGTTCCGTCGGGCATGGCGGCGGTGATAGCAACCACACGCTCATCTTCGGCGCCAAGCTTCCTGACGGTATCGCCGAATACGCCGGTGTAGGAGGCGGCGCCCCCCTTCCCCTTAAGCACCTTCCCAGTCTCCGGTTCGAAGGGCCCCACACCGTGAAAGAGTGAGGGCCGCTCTTCTGCAGGCCGATAACCCTTTCCCTTCTTGGTGATCACATGTATCAGCACCGCGTCGTCAAAACGTCTGACCCGCTCAAAGGTCTCCATGAGACGGCCGATGTCGTGACCGTCAATGGGGCCGATATACTCAAAGCCGAAGGCCTCGAAGAGCATACCTGGAGTGAAGAGCCCCTTGAGGGACTCCTCGGCCCGCTTGGCCACCTTGAGCATCCCCCGGCCGATCCGGTCGAGCCCCCCCAGAAAACCTTCCACGTCCTTTTTCATCTTGTGGACGAACTCGTTGGTGGCTGTCCGGCTGAGGAAATTTGAGAGAGCTCCGACGTTCTCGGCGATAGACATCTCGTTGTCGTTAAGCACCACTACCAGATCCTTGTTCAGGTGCCCCGCATGGTTCAGTCCCTCATACGCGATGCCGCCGGTCATGGAGCCGTCGCCGATGACCGCCACCACCTTGCTTCTTTCGCCCTTCAAGTCACGGGCCGCAGCGAAGCCGAGGGCCGCCGAGATGGAGGTGGACGAGTGTCCCACATCGAAGGCGTCATGGGGGGACTCGGCCCGCTTGGGGAAACCGCTTATCCCCCCCAGGGTACGGAGCGTTGCGAACCGTTCCCGCCTGCCGGTGATGAGCTTGTGGGCGTAGGCCTGGTGTCCCACGTCCCATACGATACGGTCCGTGGGCGACTCGAAGACCCGGTGCAGCGCGAGGGTCAGCTCTACCACGCCGAGGCTCGGGGCCAGGTGGCCGCCATTCCGGGCGCAGACGGCGATGATCTCTTCCCGGAGCTCGCCTGCCAGCTGAATGAGTTCACGCTGGGCAAGCCCCTTCAAGTCACGAGGTGACTCTATACTGTCAAGGATGCGGTCCATCAGGATTTCCGAGCGATGATGTAACGGGCGGTCTCCCGCAGAGGTTCAGCCGAAGCACCGAAGGTGGCAAGCGATTCAAGGGCCATGTCCACCAGTTCCTGCGCCCGGCGCTTCGAATCGGCAAGCCCCATGACCGCCGGGTAGGTAGCCTTGCCCCGGGCCTCGTCGCTGCCGGCATCCTTACCAATCTGTTCGGTGGTCCCCTCGATGTCCAGGATGTCATCGGCGATCTGGAAGGCGAGCCCGATAGCCTCGCCGTACCGAGTCATGGCCTTAAGCGCTTCGCCGCTGGCTCCCCCAAGAATTGCACCGGCCTTGACCGAGGCCTTTATGAGGGCACCAGTCTTGTGGGTGTGGATGTACTGGACCGTGGCAAGGTCGATATCCGTCTTCCCCTCGCTCTCCATGTCCACCACCTGTCCTCCCACCATGCCGCGGGAGCCGGCGCAGAGCGCGATCTCATGAATCACCGGCAGGAGTCGTTCTGCCCCGACCTTTGCCGCATAGTCGGGTGAACTCATGAGGATGAATGCCTCGGTCAGCAGCGCATCGCCGGCCAGGATGGCGATTGCCTCGCCGAAGACCTTGTGGTTGGTGGGACGGCCTCGGCGGAAGTCGTCATCGTCCATGGCCGGGAGGTCATCGTGGATCAGGGAGTAGGTATGGATCATCTCCATGGCGCATGCCGCCGGCAGAGCCAGCTCCGGTGCCCCTCCAACCGCTTCGCAGGCGGCGAGCATGAGGATCGGACGTACACGCTTCCCCCCGGCAAAGACCGAATAACGCATGGCACGGTGAAGGGAGAAAGGAAGATCGTCCTCAGCCGGCAGATACCGTCCGAGTGCGTCGTCAACCAGGGCACAGCGTTCCATCAGGTAACTTTTGAGATCCATTGCCTATCCTTTAACGCTCGTCATCGAGTGTGAAATCTTCCTTCGCGAAGGAGCCGTCCTTTTTCTTCAGCAGGATTTCCACCTTCTTCTCCGCCTCATCCAGCTTTTTCGTGCAGAAGGCGGCCATTTTGACCCCATCCTCAAAGGCTTTGAGGGATTCGTCGAGGGAGAGCTCTCCCCCTTCGAGCCTTTTCACCACCTCTTCCAGCTTCTTGAGGGCGGTCTCGAACTTTTCGACGGCCATGGGAACCTTTCCGAATGAAAAATGAATGAATTATTATACCGATTGGCAATGGTGAGTCAAGGAGATGCGTGCCGGCACGGGGACCGACGTCAAAAGATGGCGGCTATCCTCCGCCAGTCGAAGCGGTCGAAGTCGATGAGCAGCGCCGTCGGGATGAAGGTATCCAACTCCCACACCTCATGTCCCAGAAGCCGCGTCGAATACCTCCTGAAGAGACGGACCTCGTCCTCGAAGAGGCGGATAAAGTCTCCCCGCAGCTCCACGAGGGAGAGCGGGTCGGCACCGATGAAGTTGAGAGTGCACCATTCGTCGTGAAGCACCTCGCCTGCGAGATCCACATGGGGGAGGCCGTGAAGGCGGCAGGTCATGGGGCGGTGCTCGTAGACAAGACACCGGCCGTCGTCACCAAGAAGCGGACAGGGGGTTTCGTCGCCTTCGGGCATGAGGATTTTCCACTCATCCTCTGGTCGATGGTTGAGCAGATAGGGGGCATCGAACTCGGGCCAGATAAGTTGTACTTCCGCGAGGCGTGCATGGCACCGGAGGAGCACCTGCTGCCGCAGCCCTTCGCCCAGCCGGGAGAACCCTTGCACGAGAACGGCGGCGTCCAGCAAGGTGATATCGAAGAGCCCCCGGCAGCACCCTGAACAGCCTGCCATGCACCTGATCCGCGCAGCGGCGGCATCCTGGCAGCGGCCGAACCACCGGTCCACCTCTGCAAGAAGACCGCCGTATTCCCTCAGAATGTCTTCCATACCCTCTCAAAAAGGAAGGCGGGACAGAGCCCGCCTTCCCATGACCTTCGCAATCTCCTCCACCTGCGGTCAGGCGACCAGTTCCGACTTGGTAAAAATGCTCCGCAGCCAGACCCCTTCGTGCTCGATGTTCTCGCGGCCCCCCTCTTCGCGGTCCACGAGGGCCACGACACCGAGAACCACAAGCCCCTCCTCTTCGGCGCGACGCACCGCCTTCATGGAGGAACCTCCGGTAGTCACTACATCCTCTACGATAACCACTCGGGAGCCCGGAGGCAGGTTCTTCCGGCCTTCGAGCCACTGGCCAGTACCATGCCCTTTAGGCTCCTTGCGGATAATGAATGCGTGCATGGGGCGGCCGTCCAGGTAGGCGGCAATGGAAGTTGCCGTGGCAATGGGATCGGCTCCCAGGGTGATGCCGCCAACCCCATGAACATTATCCACATCTCTGATCGCATCATAGAAGAGTTTCCCGACCAGGAGCCCCCCCTCCGCGTGAAGTGTGGTCTGCTTGCCATCGAAATAGAAGTCGCTTTCCCGACCGGAGGCAAGGATCACCTTCCGCTTTTCATAGGATAGTTCCAGGATAATCTCTTTGAGTCTCTGTTTGTCAGTCATGATATCGGCATCGCTCCTTTCAGAAGAGGTCCAACTGGGGCTCTGCACCCAGCTTCGGAAAATTTATCGGATAGCCGCCGGAGAAACAGGCCTTGCAGAAAGGATTGGCCCCAGCACCCACGGCCTGCAGGAGACCTTGCTCCGAGAGGTAGCCGAGGGAGTCGGCAGTGATGTACTTCCTGATCTCCTCTATGGTATGGGAGGACGAGATCAGCTCCTTGCGGGTCGGGGTGTCGATCCCGTAGTAGCAGGGATAGCTGGTGGGCGGAGAAGATATGCGGACGTGAACCTCTTTTGCTCCGGCATTGCGAACCATCTTGACAATCTTGCGTGAGGTGGTGCCTCGAACGATGGAGTCGTCTATGACTACAACACGCTTGCCTTTCAGCATCTCGCGCACCGGGTTGAGCTTGATCTTCACGCCGAAGTGGCGGATTGACTGTTGGGGCTCAATGAAAGTCCGCCCGATGTAGTGATTGCGGATAAGTCCCAGCTCGAACGGAAGCCCCGCTTCCTGGGCGTAACCGAGAGCCGCCGGCACACCCGAGTCGGGAACCGGAATGACGATGTCGGCATCCACGGCATGTTCGCGCGCCAGTTGCCGGCCAAACTCCTTGCGGACCATATAGACGTTCTTGCCGAAGATGTAGGAATCGGGGCGGGCAAAGTAGACAAACTCGAAGATACAGGGAGCCGGTTCGACCTTCGTGAACGGCATAAGGGAGGTTATCCCTTCCTTCGTGATGACGACGATCTCTCCGGGTTCGATCTCCCTGACGAATTGGGCCTCGATCAGATCAAGGGCACAACTCTCCGAGGCGACCACCCAGCCATCGCCGAGCTTGCCAAGACAGAGTGGACGCAGGCCATGGGGATCCCGGGCCGCCACCATGCGTGTTTCCGTAAGAAACAGGAGACAATAGGCTCCCTTCACCTGGTTGAGGGCATCGGTGATGCGATCCTCCAGTGATGTCTGTTTGGAGGTGGCAAGCAGGTGAAGAATCACCTCAGTATCCATGGTAGTCTGGAAGATTGAGCCCCAGGCCTCCAGTTCGTCCTTCACAAGCTGGGCATTCACCAGGTTTCCGTTATGGGCCACGGCGATGGAGCCCCGGGAGTAATCGACCTTGATGGGCTGCACGTTCTTGGTGACCGAATCGCCGGTAGTGGAATAGCGGACATGGCCGATGGCCGCCTCTCCCGGGAGGTTGCGAAAAATATCCTCGTTGCCGAAGACATCGGCAACGAGTCCCATGCTTCGATGGGCGTAGAGGCTACGTCCATCGGAGGAGACAATGCCGCAGGCCTCCTGGCCGCGGTGCTGGAGGGCGTAGAGGCCCAGATAAGCAAGGTTGGCCGCTTCAGGATGGCCGTAGATGCCGAAAATGCCGCACTCTTCCGTAGGTCTGTACAGCTTCATCATGACTCCAATCCGTCAGTTAGGCGGCGGGAACCGCCAGGTTACAGCAGGTTCTCCCGCACGAAATCAGCCGCGTTTTTGAACAGGACGAGGCCGTCTCCCTCCTCGGAAAGTTCCTCTCGGGTCCAGCGGGGGTGATGGGTTCGGTGAACGAACGCCTCGGGATGGGGCATCATCCCCATGAGCCGGCCGGTCTCGTTGCAGAGGGCCGCAATGGCGTTGGTCGAGCCGTTTGGATTGAGAGGAAACTCCATGGTAGGGGCACCATAGGCCGCGTCGGAATATCTGAATACCCCCAGATGCTGAGCCTCTATCCGGTCGATGGTCGCCGCGGAATCGGCCACGAATTTCCCCTCGCCGTGCCGTATTGGCAGGTAGAGCCCCTTCTCCACACCCTTCGTATAGACCGACGGAGAGGCCTGATCGACTTTCAGGTAGACCCAGCGGTCTTGGAAGCGGCCGCAGTCATTGAAGGTAAGGGTCGCGTTCTGCTGCAGATACTGGCCATCAAAGGCAGGCAGCAGACCCATCTTGACCATAAGCTGAAAACCGTTGCAAACCCCGAGGATCAGCTTGCCGTCATCAATGAAGCGGGTGAGTTGGTCGATGAGGTGCTCGGCAAGGTCGTCCACCTTGGCATACCGGAGACGATTGGCCTGGGCCTTGGCGCTCCCCAGGTCGTCGCCGTCCAGGAAGCCGCCGGTCAGGTTCAGGAAGTGGAAATCGTCGAGCCGAATCTCGCCGGTCAGGAGATCGGAGATATGGGCAATGACCGTCTCGTCGAATCCGCCGAGACGGCAGGCGTGGGCCGCCTCCATCTCGCAGTTGGTACCGTTGCCGGTTATGACTATCGCTCTCGCATTCGCCATCTTACAGCTCCCTCAGCGGGCTCTGCCACGCTTCCTTAAGTTCGTTGATCGCCTCCCTGACCACCGTCGTACCGGCAAGACCGGTGACGGAAACCGTCCCCTCCGCCGTCACCACACCGATGGAGGAAAAGCAGTTGCCGCTCATGACAGACTCGAAGGCGTCACGCTTATCAGGCCGGACCGTGACCAGATGCCGCGAGGCGGACTCGGAGAAGAGGAGCGCCGCATCGCTCTTTTCGGCCTTCTCCCCCATCCAGAGGACCCGGCCGAGATCGACGTCGATGCCGTAGCCACCGGCAAAAGCCTTTTCCGCCAAGGCCACGGCGAGGCCGCCATCGGAGAGGTCGTGGCAGGAGGCGACAAGCCCGTCGGTGATTGCGCGATGAAGCGCGCGGTAGCGGGGGAATGCCTTGGCCACGTTCACCTTCGGCACGCTATTGCCGATGAAGCCGCGCAGGGCGAAGTACTCGGAGCCCCCCAGTTCGTTGCCGGTCTTGCCGAGGAGGTAAACGATGTCGCCGGGGCGCTTGACGTCCATGGTAACCGCCTTGCGGGCATCCTCGATCTTGCCGATGACCGAGAAGAGCAGAGTCGGCGGGATGGAGATCTTCACCGCACCGTCGTAGAAGTCGTTCTTCATGGAATCCTTGCCGGAGATGAGCGGAATCCCGTAGGCGACGCAGTAATCGTAGAGGGCCTTGTTGGAGCGGACCAACTGGGCCATCTTGTACTCGCCGTCGGGGGTCTTCTCCGACTTGACCGGATCGCACCAGCAGAAGTTGTCGAGGCCGGCCACCAAGTCAAGGGAGCCGCCGACGGCCACATAGTTGCGCAGCCCCTCGTCGATGGCGTTGGCGGTCATGTGGTAGGTGTCGATATCGCTGTAGCGGGGACAGATGCCGTGGGCAACCACCACCCCTTCGAATGAGTCGAGCACGGGACGGATTACCGCAGCATCGGACGGGCCGTCGTTGGCAACGCCGGTAAACGGCTTCACCACGCTTCCCCCCTGCACCTCATGATCGTAACGGCGGACCACCGACTCCTTGGAGCAGATATTGAGGGAGCCGAGAAGCTCTTTCAGGTCGGCGGTATAGTCGCCTTTCACCGCGAAGGCCGGTTCCTCGTGGCGCTTCACCTCCCAGACGCCGCGCATCTCCATGGGAGGGAGTCCCCCGTGAAGGAAGCTGATGGGGAGATACGCCACGGTCCGGCCGCCGTACATGATGTGGAAAATACCCGAGTCGGTGAACTCGCCCAGCACCGATGCCTCAACGCCGAAACGCTTCGCCATGGCCAGGAACTCGTCCAGTTTCTCCGGCGGCACGGCAAGACTCATCCGCTCCTGGGCCTCGGATATGAGGATCTCCCACGGATCGAGCCCCGGGTACTTGAGCGGTGCTTTTGACAGATCCATGCGGCAGCCGCCGCATTCGGTGGCCATCTCCCCCACTGAGGAGGAGAGCCCACCCGCCCCGTTGTCGGTGATGAAGTTGTAGAGTCCCTTGTCCCGAGCCCGGATGAGGAAATCGGTCATCCGCTTCTGGGTGATCGGGTCACCGATCTGCACCGCCGTGACCGGTGAGTTCTCGTTCAGCTCCTCGGACGAGAAGGTGGCGCCGTGAATGCCGTCCTTACCGATCCGGCCACCGGTCATGACGATCAGGTCTCCCGGGTTGATGTGCTTTACGTGAGAAGGCTCGCCGCCGATCTCGGCCGGCATGATCCCGGCGGTGCCGCAGAATACCAGCGGCTTGCCGGCAAAGCGGTCATCAAAGACAAGGGAACCGTTAACCGTGGGGATGCCGCTTTTGTTGCCGCCGTGCTCGACACCCTCCACGACACCCTCGTAGATGCGACGCGGGTGGAGGAGCCTGCTCGGAAGAGGCTTCTCGTAAAAGGGCGAAGCGAAGCAGAAAACATCGGTATTGAAGGCGAGCCGAGCCCCCTTGCCAGTGCCGAAGGGGTCGCGGTTCACGCCGACGATGCCGGTAAGCGCCCCGCCGTAAGGGTCAAGAGCCGTCGGCGAGTTGTGGGTCTCCACCTTGAAGACCAGGGACAAGTCGTCGTTGAACTTGATGACGCCGGCATTGTCCTTGAAGACCGAGAGACAGAAATCCCGCTCCCCAAGTGCCTCCCGAACATCCTTGGTGGTCTGCTGGATGAAGCTTTTGAAGAGGGATTTGATCTCTTCACGATTGCCGTTCTCGTCGATGTACTCGATGTTGCCGGAGAAGATTTTATGCTTGCAGTGCTCGGACCAGGTCTGGGCGATGGCCTCCAGCTCGGCGTCAGTGGGCAGGCCGGTGAGGCCTACCTTCTTCCGCTCGGCCAGAACCGCCGGATCGCGGTAGTGAGCCTGGATCACCTTCATCTCATCCAGGGTGAGGGCGAGGACCCCCTCCTTGCTGATCCGAAGGAGCTCTTCGTCCGCAACGTCAAGGTCGATTTCCCGAACCTGGGCCCTGGTCTCCCCGGTTACTTTCGGAACAGAAACCGGCACGCCATTCTGGGCAGCAAATTCGACCGCATCAAGAATCACAAAGCGCTGGATGAGGGTATTGCAGAGAAGATCCCTGGCGATCCGCTCAACATCGCTCTTCGCCATAGTGCCGCTGAGAAGATACTGGACAGACGTGTAGACCCCCTCCCCTACCGCGAAGGGCCGACCGGTGATGTACTCGATGGCCTCCCGTGCGGTGCGCCCCACGTTGTCGGTTACGCCGGGGCGCAAGCCGACCTCCACGAGAAAGTCGAATCCCTTAGCCAAGGGCTGATCGATGCTCCAGGTCTGGATGACCGGGTCGCTCAAGGGCTCCGAGGCGGCCTTCACCAGCTCATCCTCGGCCAGTCCGGCATCCACGGTGTAGACGTCAATGGTTCGCACCTGTGTCGCCGGTACATGAAGGAAGTGCTCTATTTCACGCCTGACCCGCTCGCCGCGGGCGTCGCGGCCCCCTTCTTTCAGGGCAATCTCGATTCGTCGCGCCATTTATTGATCCTTTTCCAAGAGTACTTTTCGTGTCGGGAAGGGAATAGTAATGCCGTGCTCCCTGAAGCGGCTGATGATGAGCTCGTTGATCCGGTCTGTGACCGGAAAGAGCCGGGTGTAATCGTCAACCCAGAAAAAGAGCGACATATTGAGGGCACTATCGGCGAAGGAGACGAACAAAGCCTCGGGAGCCGGGTCGCTCATGACTTCGGGAACCGTCCGGGCCGCATCAATGAGAACCTGCTTTACCAGCTCAATATCACTGGCATAACAGACGCCGATATTCACTCTACCTTTGGTCCGGGCATCGGGAAACGCCAGGTTGATGATGGTCGTGTTGCAGAGCTCCGAGTTGGGAATGATCAGTAGGGTGTTATCGACGGTTTTTATCTTGGTCGTGCGCAGGCCGATGTCGGTTACATCCCCCCACTGCCCCGAAACAAGCTGAATACGGTCACCGATCCGGAACGGCCGGTCCACCATCAGGGTGAAACCGGAAATCATATTCGCCAGGGTATCCTTGGCCGCCAGGCCGATGGCCAGGGAGCCGATGCCGAGGGCGGTGATGACCGACAGGATGTCGTAGTTGAAGTGCCGGAGGGTCACCATCAGGGCGATACCAACCAGGAAGATGGTGATCAGCTTCTCCAGCGGCGGGATTATCTGCCGGTCCACCCCCGCACCGTGCCGATCGGCCAGCTTGCCACCATACCAGCAGAGGACAACGTCGATCACCCGCCAGGCGATGGTGGTGATAACTGCGACATTAAGAACAAAAACGGCACCGGAAAGTGCAACATGGGCCTTATCCGGCAATGGCAGCGACCGGACGGCGAAGTAGAGGCCAGCCAGCACCACGAGAAGGCTTGCAGGGGGCGTCACCCGATCGATTATCCGGTCATCCAGGTCAGTCCTCGTGAAGGTGGTCAGACGCGGCAACCATTTCGTGAGCAGGTGGCTCACGACCAGGGATAGCACCCAGAAGACGCTGAAGATCAGGACCGCGGCCAGGAGTTCCTTGAGCCAGAACAGCAGCGCTCCGTCGGTCGCCTCACTCCTGATGAGAGCGAGAATACTATCCACCAAAGACCCTCGAGAAGATGGTGTTCACATGCTTCAGGTGATAATTGAGATCAAATGCCTCGCGGATCTCCTCCTCCGGCAGGAAACCGCGGACCTCGCTATCCGCCAGCAATTCCTCCTGGAAGTCCCTCCCCTGCTCCCATACCTTCATGGCGTTGCGCTGCACCAGCTCGTAGGCCTTCTCCCGGGACGCGCCGGCGCTTGCCAACTTCAGGAGCACCCGCTGGGAGAAGATGAGTCCCCGCATCAGGTTCAGGTTCCGCATCATATTCTCGGGGTAGACTACCAGATTGTCGATCAGACCGATGCAGCGGTTCAACATGAAGTCCATGAGGATAGTTGCGTCAGGACCGATGATCCGTTCGACGGAAGAATGGGATATGTCCCGCTCGTGCCAGAGGGGGACGTTCTCCAGGGCCGAAACCGCGTAGCCCCTCATAAGACGTGCCAGACCAGTAAGGTTCTCTGAAAGGACAGGGTTGCGCTTGTGGGGCATGGCAGAGGAACCCTTCTGCCCCTTGCTGAAATACTCTTCCGCCTCCAGGACCTCGGTCCGTTGCAGGTGGCGAATTTCCACAGCAAACTTCTCTATGGAGGAGGCGACGATGGCAAGAGTGGAGAAGAATTCCGCATGGCGGTCTCGCTGGATCACCTGGGTTGAGCAGGGCGCCGGCTTGAGCCCCGCCTTGGCACAGACATACTCTTCCACCTTGGGATCAATATTGGCAAAGGTGCCGACCGCGCCCGATATCTTACCATAAGCGACGGTCTCGCGGGCAGCCTCCATCCGGCGGAGGTTACGGCGCATTTCGTCGTACCAGAGGGCCATCTTGATGCCAAAGGTTACCGGCTCTGCGTGGATGCCGTGGGAGCGCCCCATCATCGGTGTGTCCTTATGCTCATAAGCCCGGCGCTTGATCACCTCCATCAGGCGCCTGATGTCGTCAATGATCATGTCGCTTGCCTCCGCCAGCAGCATGGCGAAAGAGGTGTCGAGGACGTCGGAGGAAGTGAGCCCCAGGTGAACGAAGCGGGAATCGTCACCGATGTAGTCAGCCACGGAGGTAAGAAATGCAATCACATCGTGCTTTACCGTCCGTTCGATTTCGTCGATCCGCTCCACGTCGAAATCAGCTTTTGCCTTGATCCGCTCCACAGCCTCCGCAGGGATGTTGCCCAGCTCTGCGTGGGCCTCGCACGCGTAGATTTCTATATCGAGCCACTTCTGGTAGCGATTGCGGGGCTCCCAGATGCGGGTCATTTCAGGTCTGCTGTAACGTTCGATCACGATCGATTCTCCTTAATCTGTCTAAAATATGAAAGGGCGGGCACGGAGCCAGCCCGAACAGAATACGGTCAGAGGGTAAGGATGTCACTGGGGTGATACTGATCACCGACGATAAGCCGTGGCGAGCATGCCGCCTGCGACATCAGGAGGGTGTCGGTCACTTGGCGGGCCACGGTCGGATCGTTGTTGACCTCCGAAAGATGGGCAAGGAACAGTCCTTCAAAACCCGGATGGAGCAGATCGGCAAGCAGGGCCGCCGAGTCACTGTTGGAAAGATGCCCATGCCGAGACTTGATCCTTTGCTTCAAGTGCCAGGGATAGGGACCGTTTATGAGCATCTCCTCGTCGTGGTTCGACTCCAGCACCAGAACGCGGCACCCCGAAAGCTTGTCGGCTACGAGCCGCGTCGCCGTGCCGAGATCGGTGGCAAAACCCACCTTCCCTTCACGGCCTTCAATGGTAAAACCGACCGGATCGCAGGCGTCATGGGTAATCGGAAATGGATCGATGAGAAGGTCCCTGAAAGCAAACGAGTAGCCCGACTCGAACTCGGTCACCGCAGCATCCCGAATGATATCCTGGACTTCCCGGTTAGTCGGATAACTGACGTAGACCGGCAGACGGTACTTTCTGGATAGAACGCCGACTCCCCGAACGTGATCGAGGTGCTCATGGCTTATGAAGAGCGCATCAAGGTCGGCGGCATCGACTTCAATCGCAGCGAGCCTTCGGACGATTTCCCGTGCCGAAAGGCCTGCATCCACGAGGATCTTGCTTCCGCCCGTCTCCACGTACAGGGAATTTCCTTTACTCCCGCTGGCAAGGAGACAGACCTTCACACACCCTCCGCACTGCCGACGCGCATGATGCGACGGTCATCCAGTTCAACCTTTTTTTTATAACGGAAAGTCGGAGGAGTTTCAAGGCGAAACACGGAAGATTATTCTAATGAAACAACCCTACACCCCTCTTATTTGAGCAGGTTCAGGTAGTCTATGGTGCCATCACCGGTAACAGGGTTGAGAGGTAGGACAATATGGAACGTGGATCCGGGAAACTGCACGGGGTTGTAGCCTGGGGACTCGACCCAGATCTCCCCGCCATGCATCTCCACGATCCCTTTGGCAATTGAGAGACCGAGGCCAGCGCCGCGGGCCTTGAAGGCCACCTTGCCCGAACTGTGCTCCTCGATGTTCCCTGCTTCGTAGAATTTGTCGAAGATCCGGATCTGGTCGTCCATGTCGATACCAATACCGGTATCAGCAACCGTTATCTCCACATAGAGGTGCTGATCCTTGCCGATGTTGACCACCGGCTGACGAGACTCGACCGTGGGGGTCTGCTTGGAGCGCAGGAGATACTTTGCCCGGCTGGAAACAGTTATCTTTCCGCCGTCCGGGGTAAACTTAATGGCATTTCCGATGACATTGGAGAGCAGTTGCATAAGCCTGACAAGGTCTCCCTTGATGTGGGGAACAGCCTCGTCCAGTTCCAGCTCAAGCCTCTGCTTCCGCATCGAGACGAAAAAACGGAGTTCGTTTACCGAATCTTCCACAAGACGGTTCACATTTACGTCGTCCATCTTCAGTTGCAGGCGCTTCTCGTCGATCATTGAGATGTCGACCATGTCCTTGACGATACTGTCGAGACGCGCCGCCGCGTTGGCTATGTTCTGGATCATATCGAGGACATTCCTGTCTACCTTGCCCGGCATGTCCGACAGAATCAATTCGGAGTATCCCATAATAACCGTGAGCGGCGTTTTCAGCTCGTGGGAGGCAATTCCAAGGAACGAATCCTTCATGCGGTTGAGCCGGGCGAGATCCGCGGCACTTTTTTCCAGATTGAAAAGTATTTCCCGCTCGCGGGTAACATCACGGATAATGGCCTGAATCAGCTTCTCGGTACCGATGGTGACAATGTTGGCGTGGATGAGGCCCACCACCAGGTCCCCGCCCTCTCGCTGGAACCTGATCTCCTCGGCAACATGCTTCCCCTTTCCCGCTTCCCGGAAGAAATTGTAGACCACCGGAATATTGACGGTGTTCATCAGGACGAGCATCCTGCTTAGGGAGAGTCCAACAATCGCCTCAGAACCATGACCGAAGAAATCCTCAGCCATCTTGTTAACCATCTTGACCATGTCATTCTCGTCAATGACAACAATAGCGTCGCTGGCGTCCTCGAGAAGAGACTTGTAAAGCTCTTCCGACTTTTCGAGTTCCAGACTTAGACGTTCCAGCTTCAGATAAGAGGAATGAAGGTCATTGTGGATGTTCTCAAGCTCCTGGTAGTTTCTCCTGATCTCATCTGCGCGGTTCTTGAGAGCCTCCGACATGACATTCACGTTCCTGGCCAACTCATTGAACTCATAAACAGGGAGATCCTCGATCCGATGATCAAAATCTCCTTCAGAGACTTTTTTCACCCCTCCCAGAAGAGCGGTGATGGGCTGGACGATACTTCTCTTGACGAAGATGACCACAAGGGAGAACGAAATGAGAAAAAAGATGACCAGCACGAATGCTGAACGAAGAACAATGACCTTGACCTTCTCACTGACGACGCTCTCTGAAAACCCGATGTGAATAAGAGCCACCTGTTTTCCATCAGGGGCGCGGACAGGGGTCACTGTGTCGTAGTGGGAACCGCTTTCGCCGATTAGATGAATACTCTGATCAAGGCGGGTTGTGAGAGATTTTCTGATGATATCGAACCGGAGCTTACGGTAGGCGGGATCGTTGAGATAGAGGATTTTACCTTCACTGTCGGTTATGACGCAGTAGGCGATACCGGGACTTGAAGCAACCACCTCCTGGCACTTCTCGCCCAGACCATCGATCTCCCGCACGTCAAGCCCCAGGCCAACGATCTTCTCGATACTTCCGCGCAAAGACGCTGCAAGAGCCTGAGACCTGAGGATCAGCGCCTGGATATAATCTCTCCTGAATCCGGCGATATCCATCCCAGAATTGGCGGCGATCGTCAGGAACAGAATGATGAAAGAAAAGAGAATAATCCGTTTTTCGAGGGTATTCTTCATGTCGTATCAAGGCAACGGCAGTGAACATTATCGTTATACACCGTTAGCATACTAGCACAACTGCTGTCCCTTCCCGCAACCATTTATAGCGCCCAACGCTAATACCATCCGTCCCCATCTCCCGTCAGTCCGCGGTGAGGCCTTTCTCGACCCGATAAAACTGTTGACGTGCCGCGAATGTCTTTATTATTATGCTTTAGTTTGCAAGCGAAATTCTAAATGGCTTACACACCAAAACAACAGGAGGGTTCAATGGCTCTACGGGTTGCAATCAACGGTTTCGGCAGAATCGGGCGTTCCGTGCTGCGTGCGGCAATCAAGGAGAAGGGTATCGAAATCGTCGCCATCAACGATCTTACCGATGCCAAGACCCTGGCACATCTGCTCAAGTACGACTCGGTGCACAGCATATTCCCCGGCAAGGTTGAAGTGGGCGAGAACGCTATCATCGTAAACGGCAAGTCCATAAAGATCCTGGCTGAAAGAAACCCGGAGCAGCTCCCGTGGAAGAAAGAGAAGATCGACGTTGTGCTGGAGTCCACCGGCCTCTTCACCTCCCGCGACAAAGCAGAACTCCACCTCAAGGCTGGCGCCAAGAAGGTGATTATCTCCGCGCCTGCCACCAATGAGGATATCACCATCGTCATGGGCGTGAACAGCGACCTCTACGACCCCAAGAAGCACAACATCATCTCCAACGCCTCCTGCACCACCAACTGCCTTGCTCCCGTTGCCAAGGTCCTTCACGATGCCTTCGGCATCGAAAAGGGTCTGGTAACCACGGTCCACTCCTACACCAACGACCAGCAGATCCTCGACCTGCCCCACAAGGACCTGCGTAGGGCTCGTGCAGCAGCCATGTCCATGATCCCGACCTCCACCGGCGCCGCCAAGGCAGTCTCCCTTGTCCTTCCCGAACTCAAAGGGAAACTGGACGGCATGGCAATCCGCGTTCCGACCCCCAATGTCTCGGTGGTCGACCTGGTTGTTACCATCAAGAAGAAGACCGATGCCGAAAAGGTGAACGCCGCCCTCAAAAAAGCTTCAAAAGGTGCCCTCAAAGGCATCCTCGGCTTTGAGGAGCAGCCGCTCGTCTCCATCGACTTCAACGGGAATGCCCTCTCCTCCATTGTGGACGCCAGCTGCACCAAGGTTATCGAGGGCAACATGGTCAAGGTCCTCTCCTGGTACGACAACGAGACCGGTTTCTCACATCGTGTCGTCGACCTCTTGAAACTCATCGCGAAGTAATCTATTGACCAACCGGGGGGGGAATTCGTTCCCCCCTTTTTTTGTCTTCACCCCGGGCATCCAACGCCGTTTTTACACAACATAACGACCGCAACGGTTCAGGAGGTTTCCATGGCAATCCGCTATATCAATGAAATCAGCGACCTTCACGGGAAAAAAGTTTTTATCCGGGTCGACTTCAACGTTCCCATCGATGAGAACCAGAACATCACAGAGGATACCCGAATCAGGGCAGTCCTCCCCACCATTAACTACGCCCTCGATGCCAGTGCCAAGGTTATCCTCGCCTCCCACCTGGGCCGCCCCAAAGGGGAACGCAAACCAAAGTACTCCATGGCACCTGCCGCCAAGCGCCTCTCCCGACTCCTCGGAAAAGAAGTACCTCTTGCCCCCGACTGCATCGGTGAAGACGTGCAAAAAATGATCGACGACATGAAACCGGGCGATGTCCTCATGCTCGAAAACGTACGATTCTACGAGGGGGAAGAGAAGAATGACGCCGGATTCGCCAAGGCACTGGCGAACGGATGTGATATTTATGTTAACGACGCCTTCGCTGTCTCCCACCGGGCTCATGCCTCCGTCGAAGCCATCACAAAGCATTTCCCGATCGTGGCCGCCGGCTTCCTCATGAAGAATGAGATGAACTACTTCGAGAAGGCGATGCAGAACCCTATCCGGCCGCTGGTTGCAATCCTCGGCGGCGCCAAGGTCTCGGGCAAGCTCGAAGTCCTCGAGAGCCTGGTCAACAAGGTGGACAAGATCATCATCGGCGGCGGCATGGCCTTCACCTTTCTCAAAGCCCTTGGCTACAATGTCGGCAAGTCACTGGTTGAGGAAGACCTCTTGGAAACCGCACTAGCCACCTACACCAAAGCCCGTAATAAAGGAGTGAAGTTCTACCTGCCGGTTGACTGCGTAGCGGCTGACCGCTTCAACCCCGAGGCTGAAACCAAGGTGACCACCATCCAGGAAATCCCCGAAGAGTGGATGGCCCTTGACATAGGACCGGCCACGGTAACACTCTTCGCCGAGGCGCTCCAGAGCGCCAAGACCATCATCTGGAACGGCCCCATGGGGGTCTTTGAGATGGATGCCTTCTCCCGCGGCACCTTCGCCATGGTTTCTGCGGTGGCCAACTCCTACGCCCTCACCATTGTCGGCGGCGGCGACACCGACTCGGCGGTACATCGAGCTGGAGAGTATGCCAAGATCAGCTACATTTCCACCGGTGGTGGCGCGTTCCTGGAACTCCTCGAAGGGAAGCATCTTCCCGGCATAAAGGTCCTTGAAGAAAACGGACAGTAACGGAAACGGAGCAATCAGATATGAGAAAACCGGTCATCGCAGGAAACTGGAAACTCTTCAAGAAAAGCAGCGAGGCAGTAGACCTCGTCATGGGCCTCGCCCCCCTCGTCAAGGCAACTGCAGGAGTCGAGATCATCGTCGCACCGGTCTTCACCGTGCTTACCACTGTAAAGCAGGCCCTCGCCGGCTCCAACATCATGTTGGCGGCACAGGACTGCTTCTGGGAAGAGGAAGGTGCTTTCACCGGCGAGATTTCACCGGGAATGCTCGCCGATGCGGGCTGCAGTCATGTGATCATCGGTCACTCGGAGCGGCGTCAGTACTTCGGGGAAACAGACGCAACGGTCAACCGTAAGATCAAAGCAGCACTCACTGCGGAGCTCTCCGTCCTGTTCTGCATCGGCGAAACGCTGGCCGAGCGTGAATCGGAAAAGACTTTCGAAATCCTGAGAACCCAAGTCACCGATGGTCTGGCGGGACTGACGAAAGAGCAACTGGGCAATATTATCGTCGCCTATGAGCCGGTTTGGGCCATCGGCACTGGCAAGACAGCCACCGATGAGCAGGCTCAGGAGGCTCACACTTTTATCAGAAGACTCGTAGCCGAACTTTTTGACCACCCGACTGCGGACGCGATTCGCATCCTTTACGGCGGCAGCGTTAAGCCTGAGAACATCAAGGGTCTCATGGCCCAAACCGACATTGACGGTGCCCTCGTAGGCGGAGCCAGCCTCAAGGCAGATTCTTTCGCCGCCCTGGTCAACTTCGGAAAGTAACCGGCGACTCGGCAGCAATTAAGCTGTTGGCATAGTGCGGATATTGTGTTAGAAGTAAGCGATTATTACTTTACTGGAGTACATGGACCATGACGATTCTTCTTACCATTCTTCACATTGCCGTATGCATCGCCCTCATTGCGATAGTCCTCCTCCAGTCGGGCAAGGGGGCTGAAATGGGGGCCTCATTCGGCGCCGGAGGCAGCCAGTCGGTCTTTGGAGCAGGGGGCGGCACCACCTTTCTGAGCAAGCTCACGACCGGAGCAGCTATCATCTTCATGCTCACGTCCCTGACACTGGCTTACCTGTCTGGGAAGACGGGATCTTCGTCGATCATGCCGAAAACAGCCCCCAAGCCTGCCGGACAACAACAGCAGACTGCACCGCCAACCCAACAGCCGATTCAGTCCCAGAAATCCCCTGCTCCGGCCCAACCGGCGCCTCAGGCTTCACCGGCAGCACCTGCAGTGCCTGAGAAAAAGTAGTCTGCATCATCAAAAAACTATTGACGTCAAAACTCCAAAATGATACAAAACTCTTCCTTGCCGAAGTGGTGGAATTGGTAGACACACCATCTTGAGGGGGTGGCGGGCAATTGCTCGTGCGAGTTCGAGTCTCGCCTTCGGCACCAATTGAATAACATAAGAACGTAGTTGTTTAAACTACAGAGAGCCCGCTTTTGTTACAGTCTATATGCTGTGATATAAGCGGGTTTTCTTATGTCCACTTGCCTGTCGGACTGGCTCTTCAGATGATTTGACCGCCCCCCTTTTGACAAACTCAAAACTGGGAGTACACTTCAATTCATTAGAATGCTCCACAAAACCCCTGCCACCGCAGCCACATTTCCTGAGGGCCTTTAGCTTTTCGGATCCTTAACCAGCTTAACGCGAAATGGCCGACATGCACAGCTCCTCGAAGTGAATGCATGCAGATGGTGAATGAATGAACTACGGTCGTTATCAGATTGTTAAAGAGGTAGGCAGAGGGTCCATGGGAGTGGTCTACGAGGCACGTGACCCGAACATCGACCGCGTTGTTGCCCTGAAAGTCCTTCGCCAGGATCGCATTACATCAGAAACATTCGTCAAACGGTTCCTGAAAGAGGCAAAGGTTGTCGGTCGTCTCTCCCATCCTCGCATCGTAACGATTTATGATGTGGGGGAAGATCAGGGAACCATTTATATTGCCATGGAATTCCTTGAGGGTGTCCCACTTTCTGATCTAATTCGCGACAAAAAACTCAACGCAGACGAAGTGGTGGAACTTGGGACCCAGATTGCCGCAACCCTCGAATACGCCCATCAAAAGGGGGTTATCCATCGGGATGTCAAGCCAAGCAATATTGTTGTTCGCCCAGACGGCCAGATAAAGATCACCGATTTTGGCATCGCCCATATCGAAGACCCCTCCGCGACATTGCAGACCCAGGCGGGCGAGATCATGGGCACGCCGGCATACATGTCACCCGAGCAGGTCCAGGGGCACCCTGTTGACTGTCGGTCGGACCTCTTTTCCCTCGGCAATTCGCGGTAGGATCGGAGAGACGGGCCAAACTGAATAACCAGTGGAGCGTTGACTTTAGCGGTCGGAAGTTCTTCCGGCGATGTCGAAACAGGTTGTTGCGGAGAAGGTGTCGGGACTGAAGGAGGCAGAGTGTGCGAAGATGGTGGCGATGGTGATTCTTCACCCCGCACTGGCTGTAAACGCTCGACCTGCAGGGGCTTATCCAGAACTATTTCCTCCAGGACAACCTCCAGATCATCGTGCTGGGCCACAGCGACAGGCTTCATCTGCGGCGGCTCGACCACTTTGGTGATGAAGCTTACCTTAGGTCCTCCTTCGGAAAACTCCAGTATGTCACCATCCTTGAGATAGGCCTCCGTGACCTTCCTGCCATTCAGGTAGGTGCCGTTGGTGCTGTGATCGACCAGCTTGAACTGGTTCCCTTCACGGATGATGTCGGCGTGTTTTCGAGAGATACCGGTGAGTTCTGATGGAAAGAGGACAGAACTGGAAGGATGGCGCCCTATAGAGATGTATCCATCGGAAAACTCCTGAATACTCCCCTTCATGGGCCCATGAATGTGGACAATCTCGACAGCTATGGATGGCCGTAGCGTCATATCGCGGTACCGTGAATAAATGCGCATCATCCATGATTACGACAATTTCACGACACATGACGACATTACATGCAAAGTTCAGTGTAAGAATCTATTCTCTAGATATTTTTGCAGGATGGCTGAAAAACACTAATCGAGATGCCCTATTGACGGATTCACAGGAAGCGTGGCTTACATATACACAAAGTCCATACAAAACAGACAAGTATTTTAATTGGCTCTTCAGCAAAATTTGTGGGTACCTTCCGGCTCGGGGAGGTTCCCAAGTGTA
>RHLS01000079.1 GCA_003712145.1 Desulfuromonadales bacterium
ATCGTCGAGGATCTCCACCGCTTTGAAGAGCTTCAGCCGTTTCAGATTGTCCTGGTGCGTATTCCGGTGAAAACGGTCAGGTTCCCTGACCGTTTTCACCGGAATACGCAGGCACCACGCAGAAAGCTCCCGAAAGAAGACGATCTGGCTACTCCCACAGTTACAAGGGATGATCCTCCCTGAAGAGAACGATACCGTCCTTTCGCGCCTGCTCCAGCAGGCTGGCCGTGAATCCTTTTCTGCTGAACAGACAATAATACTCTTTCCGGGCGGCGCTTCCCCACTTCACCTTGTGCGCTTTTTCCCTGAGCGCATCCAGCACGTCTGTACCAACCTGCTTCTCCGTTGCCTTTACCTCGCAGAAGAGAATCGAGTCGTTATCTCTGTTGACCGCGACTACATCTATCTCCTCGTTTCGGTCCCACCACCGGCCAATAGCTGCAAATGAAAAAAAGCTATCAAAGTTTGACATAAGGGTCTCTCTGGCGACCTTTTCGTAAACTCCACCCAGGTATGCTGGCAGGTGTGAAACGATGTCCGCTGCAACGGCATCGGCTCTGCCCATTTCCAGCTCAGCTCGCCGTGGAAAGACAAACCTGAACCAGAACTGGCAGAATTCGTCACTGATCCTGTAGAGCCCCTTTTTGCTCTTGAGGGGGATTTCCTCAGTGACCGGCACTTCACGTTCGACAATCCGCAAGTCCGCCAGGACACCAAGGTATTTGTTGGCCAAAGGTTGCCCCAGGCCGGTGGCATTGACGATCTCGGCCAGCTTCCTCTTTCCCTGGGCGATGGCCTGCAGGAGGGCGAAATAGTATCTCGGCTCCCGCAATTCGGTTCGGAGGAGGAATTCAACCTCTTCATAAAGCACTTCCCCTTTGCGAAGCACATGTTCCCGCAGGTTGCGCTCAATGTCTTTACCTGAACTGAGATGCAGCCAGTAAGCTGGGATTCCTCCAGCCACGGCGAAATGGGCCAGCCGATCTGCAAACGGCTTGCCGTTCCGAAACTGGCTTGCCGCTCGAAATGGCATCGGCTCCACCAGCCACTGGCCACTACGACGGCCATACAGCGGAGAACGGTAACCCAGCACTTCATTTTCCATCATCGTTATGCTGGAGCCGAACAGAATCAGGTAGATATTGCTCTCGGAAAGGTATTCGTCCCATCCCTTCTGAAAAAGGCTGGTGATGGCAGGGTTGGACTGGATGAGGTAGGGAAACTCGTCAATGGCGAGCACAAACCGCTCTTTCTTCGCCTTCAGGTAGGCAAACGCCTCTTCCCAGGAAGCAAAACCACGAGTCTGCAGTAATGGCTCCTCGAAAAAACGGCCGAGTGCCTGCGAGAATCGTTGCAGCTGTTCCTTCTCGCTGGTGCTTTCAGCGAGAAAGTAAAGGCTGCGTTTCCCTGAAATAAACTGCTTTACCAGTTCGGTCTTGCCAACCCGCCTCTTACCCCAGAGAACAATCAATTGCGCCTTGGGGTCTTCCCATTTTTCTGTCAGGAAACGAAGTTCTTCCTCGCGGTCGATGAACGGCATCTCACACCTCAAGTTTTATACTTTAGAGTATTATACTCGAAAGTATATACAATGCAACACGATATTAGAAGATCGGAGAGCTGGAAATCGGTCGTACCGTGAAGATTCTCACTGACATATGCAGGGCGATGGGAGGAGGGAGGTTCACTACTGTCCGGTTAATAGCTGAATAAATTCAATTGCTTGCCAGCAGGTGGCGGCGAATCTTGTTTCAAGGCACCGCTAACAAGTTGAAAAATAGGCTTTTTCTCGAATATCGCTACTTCAACAATGTTCAAAAAAGTGTAGAGACTGCAATCCAGCTTCAAACGTTTTTTTGTGATTGCCATGAGCAGATAGGCACTGACATCAATCCAGATTTGTGTCTTTACCGCATTGGCAGAGGTCCCATAAAACGCCTTGATGCGCAGATGCTGTTTCAACCATTTGAAGAATAGTTCTATCTGCCACCGCTGTTTATAGATATCGGCGATGGTCTTTGCCGGAAGATCGAAGTTGTTTGTCAAGAACACATACTTTTTTCCGGTTTCCTGATCCACATACGAAATGCGCCTCAACAGGTCAGGATACCCTTCGAGGGACTTCTTCGTGACCAGCTTGATGGTTTGGTCACACCGCAGGCCAAGACTCTTGTCTACCGACCGGGAGCAACGGCGCCGAAACTTGAAGTTGCTCTTGGCGCGGGTTACGAAGAACACTGCTTTGGTATGGAGAGCATACCAACGCTTAAAGTCGAGATACCCTCGGTCCATAACCACAATGGCGCCGGCCGGTACCGGCAAGTCGTCAAGGATATTGACATCATTGACCTTGCCGGTGGTGATGTTGAGAAAGACCGGAATCGAACCTTTCAGGTCCAAAAGCGTGTGCACCTTGACCGCAGCTTTCGTCTCCCGGAAGGTTGCCCACGGAAAGAGCGCCAGACAGAGGTCGATGGTGGTCGAATCCAAGGCATAGACCGACTGGGCCAGCTCCAGGCCCAGATCTTCGTCCTGATAGAGCTTCTGGGCAATGCCGATGAGTAGCAGGCCAAAGTCCTGGTAGATTCGGAAGTCCCGCTGCTCATTAGCATCGGCCAGGGTCGAGCGAGCTACCTTGCCCCGAAAGCCGGCTCGATAAAGCTTCTCATGGTGAGCATTGAGCCCTGTTTCAATGTCCCGCAAGCCTTTCCGGCTGGTAAGCTGGGCAAAGACCATGCAGAGGAACTGTGTCCAACAGGAAAACCGTTTGACCCAGTGATTGCCCCGATACCGCAACACGCAGCGGTTGAATTCGTAGCGGGGCGCATTTTGAATAATCTGTGCAAAGACCGTTTCGCCTGATTCCATACCACCTCCCTGGAGGGGGCAGTATATAAATCAGGAACTGGCGACCGAAATCAAATAGGAAAATTTTAACAATTACACGTTTTACTCGCTGTTACGACAAGTTAAGTTGGGTTGCCGAAAAATTTACCGGACAGTAGTGAGGGAGGTTGCTAAATGTTTCATTGTGTCTTCGTTTTTTGCCTGCCGTTTCATTGCTCGGACCACAAAAATGAGGCCACGCGAGAGACCACGCGGACACCAAAACAAAGAAAAAAGGGTTAGGCTTAATCGCCTAACCCCTTGATTTTTTGGAGCGGGAAACGGGATTCGAACCCGCGACCTTCAGCTTGGGAATATGTAGATACTACTCTTTAAGACGTTTCAATATTTTTCATACCTGTAACCTCTATACCTTTTTTATTATTGACTATCAATATATTAGCAATCATACTGTTTCGTATAGTTTCACCTGTTGCCACACCATTAGAGGTTACACGAGAGGTTACACAGGATGCCGTGTAACCTCCTCCAAGGATGGGCCATGAAATTCACCGATAAATACGTTCTGAATCTGAAGGCAAAGGAAAAGATGTATCAGGTAAGAGAGGGTGACGGCTTTGGGATACGAGTCCTCCCCTCCGGTTTCAAGATATGGATTTTTATCTACACTTTCTCCGGAAAACGTCGCCAGATGAATCTGGGGGATTATCCAGACATATCTCTCTCGAAGGCTCGCAGTAGATCAGGAGACGCTCGTCAAGCTCTCAAGGACGGCAAAGACCCGCAGGAAGTCGGTTTCGAATGGCACAAGAACCCGGAACGAGAACGACGGGAGGCCGCCCAAAAAGCTGAGGAGGACAGGAAGAACCCAACTATTCGACAACTCGCACTTGAGTATATGGAGAAACACGCAAAGGTCCAGAAACGGGAATCGAGCTGGACAGAAGACGCGCGGCTGCTGAACAAAAATGTTCTGCCTGCCTGGGGGGACCGAAAGGCCTACGAGATCAGGAAGCGGGATTGCACCCTTCTCCTAGAGTCGTTCCAGGACCGCCCTGCCCTATGCAACAACATCCTCAAGCTGACCCGCAAGATGTTTAATTTCGCCGTCGAGCGGGATATCTTGGAGTTCTCCCCCTTCACTGGCGTCAAGGCCCCGGTTAAAATCACCCACCGGGAGCGGACTCTGTCTGAAGCGGAAATCAAAACCCTTTGGAATACCGAACTACCGAAGGCCTGCATGAGCGACGAAGTCAAGCGAATCCTGAAGCTGATCCTTGTCACGGGCCAGCGACCGGGAGAAGTTGCGGGGATCAATGCCCGGGAAGTTGACGGTAACTGGTGGACGATCCCGTCAGAGAGGGCGAAAAACAAGAACACCCACAGGGTCTTTCTCACCGAGACCGCCCTTGAGCTACTGGGCGAGCCTTCCCTGGGAGGGTTCTACTTCCCCTCCCCCATCATCAAGACCGATATTAACGACAACCCGGTGTACCAACACATTGACGAGAACGCTGTGGCCTACGCTATCCGCCGGAACCTTAAGGATTACCAGCCGCGCCGTCCCATCAAGGGGAATACGGTGAGGATGGTCAAGGTTACCGAGGACAAGAAAATGGACATGGCACATTTCACTCCCCAAGACCTAAGACGGACTTGTGCCACATTCCTTGCAAAAATCGGATCTTCTGACGAAGTGATAGATGCCGTCCTCGGCCATAAAAAGCAAGGAGTGGTGAAGATATACAACCAACACAAGTACGACATGGAAAAGCAGAAGGCCATGGAAACCTGGGAGCGGAAGCTGAACTCACTTGTCGCTGGCAAGGAAAACGAAAACGTCATTCCAATGACACGAAATTGGACAAAATAATCCAGTAGTGTCCGGTTAAGGACTTGCACTTGAAGGAGGCCCCGCAGCTGCGCGGTTGGTAGCCAAGCACTGGACCTCGCTGTTGCTGATTCCCGTCATCATCTGGGCCAGTTCATTGCGGATCTTGATCCTCAATTCCCTGACCCGGTTGATGTTGACCCTCTCGTTATGCTCCTCGTGACAGTAGATGG
>RHLS01000027.1 GCA_003712145.1 Desulfuromonadales bacterium
AAATCCGAGGGCAATGATCTTCTTCATTTGAATCCTCCTTCTTGGGGATAAATTTGATTTTATTATTCCAGGCAAATTATTTAAGTCAATATATTAAGTGGGAAAGGGATAAATGGATAGGGATTTGCTTTTTTCGAGTTGAGGCGATACCACCGAAAAGGGGGGAGCCGTCACCGACTCCCCCTCTCCATTCCGCGCTGAAAATTTCTACTTCTCCGCCGCCGCCTTCCCGTCCGCCACCATCAGCTCCGCCACGAGCCGGGTGAACCGGAGCGGGTCGGTGATGGGGGAGCCTTCGGTGAGGAGGGCCTGGTCGTAGAGGAGGTCGCAGTAGTCGCCCAGGCGCGGGTTGGCCTTGTCCTTTGTAAAGAGGGTGGCCATCACCTGCATGATCGGGTGGTCCGGGTTCAGCTCCAGGATCCGCTTCGACTCGGGCACATCCTGGTTCATGGCCCGGAGGATCCGCTCCATGTTGGCGTTGAGGCCGTGCTCGTCGGCCACGAGGCAGCAGGCGCTGTCGGTGAGGCGGCTGGAGAGCCGCACCTCCTTCACCCGCGCGTCGAGCTTTTCCTTCACGAAGGAGAGGAGGTCGCCGTACTGCTTGGCCGCCTCTTCCCGCTTGGCCTCCTGCTCCTTCTTCTCCTCCTCGGTGGCGGGGATGACGTCGCCCCGGTCCACGGCCTTGAGCTTCTTGCCGCCGTATTCCGTGACCCCCTGCACCACCCACTCGTCCACGGGGTCGGTCAGGAAGAGGACCTCGTACTCCTTCTTCCGGAAGATCTCCAGGTGGGGTGACTGCTCCAGGGCCGCCCGGCTGGTGCCAGTGATAAAGTAGATCTCCTCCTGCCCCGCGGGCACCCGCTCCACGTACTCCTTGAGGGAGGTGAACTCCCCCGCCCCGGTCTTGGTACTCTCGAAGAGGAGGAGATCCTGGAGCTTCTCCCGGTTGGCGTAGTCGAAGTGGACCCCTTCCTTGAGCACCTGGCCGAATTCCTTGTAGAAGGTGAGGTAGTCGTCGGCCTCCTTCTCCCGCATTTCGGAGAGGGTCGAGATGATCTTCCCCACCAGACTCTTCTGGATCCGCTTGATCTGCACATCTTCCTGGAGGATCTCCCGGGAGACGTTGAGGGGAAGGTCGCTGGAGTCCACCACCCCCTTCACGAAACGGAGGTAGTCGGGGAGGAGCTGCTCGCAGGAATCGGTGATGAAGACCCGGCGCACGTAGAGCTGGACCCCGCGTTTGCGCTCAGGCATGAAGAGGTCGTAGGGGCGGTGGGCCGGCAGGTAGAGGAGGGCCTTGAACTCGCTCACCCCCTCGGCGGAGTAATGGATGGTCTTCAGCGGCTTCTCGAAGTCGTGGGAGACATGCTTGTAGAACTCCTCGTACTCCTCGTCGGTCACCTCGCTCTTGGAGCGGGTCCAGATGGCCTTCATGGAGTTGAGGGTCTCCTCCACGGATTTCTCAATGGTGCCGGCCCCCTCGATTTCCTTCCCGTCCACCCCCTTGGGGACCTCGGTCCGGGTCACGTCCATGACGATGGGGTACTGGACGTAGTCCGAGTACTTCCGGACGATGGAGCGGATTTTCCATTCGTCCAGGTACTCCTTCATCTCTTCCTTCAGGTGGAGGGTGATCTCGGTGCCGCGGGTCTCCTTGGTGGCCTCCTCCACGGTGTAGGTGCCGTCGCCCGTGGATTCCCACCGGACCCCGGCCCCCTTGTCGTGGCCGGCCCGGCGGGTGACGAGGGTGACCCGGTCGGCCACCATGAACGAGGCGTAGAAGCCGACCCCGAACTGGCCGATGAGCTCCGGGTGCTCGGCCACGTTCTGCTCCTTCAGGTTCGCCAGGAACGCCTTGGTCCCCGAATGGGCGATGGTGCCGATGTTCTTCTCCACCTCCTCCAGGGTCATGCCGACGCCGTTGTCGCGGATGGTAATGGTGCCGGCTTCTTTGTCGGTGATCAGCTTGATCTTCCCTTCCGGCTCCCCCTCGATGACCGCCGCGTTCTGATGGGACTCGAAGAGGACCTTGTCGATGGCGTCGGAGGCGTTGGAGATGAGCTCCCGCAGGAAGATATCCTTGTTGGAGTAGAGGGAGTGGATTACGAGATCGAGGAGCTGCTGGACCTCGGTTTCGAATTTTTTCACGCTTTTGCTCATAGGGGCGGTGTTCTCCTTTGTTGCGAGTGTGATGTGGAATGTCATACACCCTAATCATCGCGATCGGTTTTTTCAAGGGGGAACTGTCGGTTTTATGTCCTTGGTGATGGTGGCTGGATGGCGCGGCTGCAGGGTCAGAGGTGTTGAATTTGGTGGATTGTCTTCGGAATATTGAGTATAGTTTCCGGGATTTACCGGCTGGAATGGTGATTGCATTTTTGTGGTGTGTCCATGTTCCGCCTGTGCCGATTGCACAGCAGGCGTGGTTTCCGGAGGTGCCTATGACTGTTTGGCCCGTTGCCGTAACGATGTCCGGACAGATACGGCGGGCGTGTTACACCATTCTACTCGTGGCGGCGCTTGTTGCTCTTGCCGGCTGCGAGCGCAACGAGCCGCTCCGGATCGGCTACCTTGGTACCCTGACGGGACGCCAGTCGGACCTTGGAATCGCCGGCCGCGACGGGGTGATCTTCGCCGTGGAGGAGATCAATCGCCAGGGGGGCATCAACGGCAGGCAGGTGACTCTGGTCACGATGGACGACCGGGGCGATCCTGCGGCAGCGAAGGTTGCGGTTCGAGAGCTCGTGGGCCGGAAGGTTGCGGCCATTGTCGGTCCCATGACGAGCGCCATTGCCCTTGCCACGGTGCCGGAAGTGGGCGGCGCGCCGGTCGTCATGGTGAGCCCCACCGTCAGCAGTAACGAACTGACCGGCAAGGACGACAACTTTGTCAGGGTCTATCCCCCGAGCAGTTCCACAGCCAGGCATCTGGCGATCCATGCCCGGAAGAACCTCGGCCTCGACCGGGTGGCGGTCATCTACGACGTGGCCAACCAAGCCCATACGGAGGGGTGGTACCGCCGCTTCCGCGATCACTTCGAATCCCTGGGAGGGGTGGTCGGTCCGGTTGAAACCTTCGACTCCACCCAGCCCGTCAGCTTCCTCTCACTTTCCCGTGTCATCGCGTCAGCCCGGCCCGACGGCGTGTTCATCCTGGCCGGCGGCCTCGATACCGCCATGTTCTGCCAGCAGTTCCAGAAGCTCAGCTCACGTTTCACGATCCTCGCTTCCGAATGGTCCAGCACTGACGAGTTGATCCTCCACGGAGGGTCCGCGGTGAACGGGATACTCTTCTATCAGAATTTCGACCGCAACGATCGGTCGGCACGGTTCTCGGCCTTCAGGGAGGCCTACCGGCAACGCTACAGCACTGACCCGGACTTCGGGGCCGTGTACGCCTACGACGCCGCGCAGGTGGTCTTCAGGGGGCTTGCCGCCGGAAATCCCGCCGGGCTCAGGGGTGCCATCGTCTCCGCCGGCCGGTTCGCCGGTGTGCAGGGTGAGTTCACCATCGACCGAAGCGGCGATGCCGAGCGGACTCCTTTCCTGATGACTGTCCGGAACGGCGAGTTCCGGCGGGTAGAGTAACCTGTGCGCACCAGTCCCAGCCTGAAGCGATCCCTTGTCGCATCATTCATCCTCACCGCCGTTATCCCCTTCCTTGCCATCGGTTTCATTTCTCTGTACTTCCTCCGCAAGGACCTGATGGACTCAATCACCACATCCAACCTGGCTTTAGCCTGTTCCGTGGCGAACGAGGTGGATGTGCGGCTTGCCGACCCCCTCAACCTCATGGAGCATGTGGCCGAGATGATGGTCGGGAGAATAGTGTCCTCACCGGGAACCTTTGACGATCATCTCGATTCGGAGATGAAGGTGTACGGCCATTTCGAGTCGCTCTTCGTGCTTGACGCCGGTGGCCGCGTCGTCCATGCCGCCCTGCAAAAGGGGGAACGCGCCCGGCGTGAAGACTATCTGGGGATGGACATGTCCACCCTTCCGGTCTATCAGGAGGCCCGGAAAAGCAACGCGCTCCGCTGGTCCCGTACCTTCGTCTCCATGTCGAGCGGCGAGCCGACCATTACCGCGGCGTTCCCTTTCAGAGGGGGAACCGTTCTGGGGAACCTGAACCTTCGAGGGCTCGGGAAGATCTCCCGTCGAGCGGGGTTGGGGACTGAAGGCGCCGTCATCATCGTCGACAAACGGGGCATGGTGATTGCCCATCCCGACCAGTCCCATGTGGCACAACAGCTCAACATGGCAGGGCTGGAGGTGGTCCGCCGCGGCCTGAAGGGAGAGAGCGGCACGTACCGGTACACAAACAACGGCGTGGAGAAGTTCGGCAGCGTCGTCACCATCGAACGGACCGGCTGGCTCGTTATCGTGGAGCAGGATGTGGCGCGGGCCTTTGCCCCGGTCTACAGGGTCCAGTGGATACTCCTTGCCGGCATGGGGGTAACGGTCATTCTGGCCCTGGCGGCCGGCATCGTGAGCCTTGGGCGCATGCTCCGGCCCCTTGCCTCCCTCGTGAGAAGCGCGAAGAAGATGGCCGGCGGCAACTATTCCTTCGATTCTCCTCCACCCAGCTACCGGGAGCTGGACGAACTTTCGGCAAATTTTTCCGCCATGGCCCATGCCGTCTGTGCCCGCGAGGAGGAGCTGCGGGATCGCAACGAAGAGCTGGCCATGACCGAGGAGGAGCTCCGGCAACAGATAGAGGAGTCCCACCGGAACCAGGACGAGCTCTCGGTCATGAATTACACGCTCCAGACCATCTTTGGCGCGTCGCCCCTGGCGATGGTTACTCTCGACCTTGCGGGAAACGTGACCATGTGGAATGGCGCTGCCGGCCGTATCTTCGGATGGAGCGCCGAGGAGGTGCTGAGCCGCCCGTACCCGATACATGCTGAAGGGGAGGCCAGAGGGAAGCTCATCACCGAGGTGCTCAGGACCGATCGGGCGATCACCGCCTTCGAGTTCGCCTGCCGGCGCCAGGACGGAACTCCGATCCACGTGAGCCTCTCGGCAGCTCCCCTCCAGGATGCGCGAGGAAACCCTGCCGGTATTATCACCATCAGTGCCGACGTGACCGAGCGCTGGCTGGCCGGGGAGAAGATACGAAACCTCAATGCCGATCTCGAACGAATGGTGCATGAACGGACCATCCAACTGGAAACGGCCAACAGCGAGCTGGAGTCGTTCAGCTATTCGGTTTCCCACGACCTGCGGGCGCCGTTGCGTCACATCAACGGCTTCAGCCTGGCGCTCACGGAAGAGTATGCTGACGTCATCACAGGTCCGGGTCAGGAGTACCTTCACCGGATCGGGGCCGCGGCAAACCGCATGGGGGAACTCATCGACGACCTGCTGGAACTCTCCCGCGTCTCCCGAGGGCCCATCTACCGTGAGCCGGTAAACCTTTCCCGCATGGCCCGCTCCCTGGTCGATGAACTGGTGGAAAGTCAGCCCGATCGGCATGTTGTCGTCGATATCGCCGATGACATCATTGTTGACGGCGACCTGGGGCTTCTGCGGGTTGCCCTGGCTAACCTCATCGGCAACGCCTGGAAATACACCGGCAGGAAGGACGAGGCGCACATCCGGGTCGATGTGACCGAGACGAAAGGAGAGCGGGTCATCTTCGTTCAGGATGACGGCGCCGGCTTCGACATGCGTTACGTCCACAAGCTCTTCGGACCATTCCAGCGGCTCCACGCCGCCACCGAGTTCGAGGGGACCGGCATCGGCCTTGCCACGGTCCAGCGGATCGTCCAGCGACATGGCGGTCGTGTCTGGGCCGATGCCGAGGTGGACAGGGGGGCGACGTTCTACTTCACCCTGCCGTGAACCCTTGCCTGCCGCGAATGGGCGCTCCCCCCCAGTTCCTTGACACTCCCCCCACCGCTGTGCTAGTTTAAAGCTCTTTAAAACAGGGTGTTTTTTGTTTTTCCGCTATTCTTTCCCTGCTTTTTCGGAGCTCCCCGTGTACTTCCCCGATTTTGAATCGTTCCGAGCCCTGACCGCCCGGGGTAACTTGATCCCCGTCTGCCGCGAGATCATGGCCGACATGGACACGCCCGTCAGTGCTTTCCGCAAGATCGACGACGGTCCCTATTCCTTCCTGCTTGAGAGTATCGAAGGGGGGGAGAAGTGGGCCCGCTATACCTTCCTCGGCTCCAATCCCACCACCGTCATCCGGACCCGTGGCGCCAGCGTCGAGCTCGTCACCAACGGCGAGACCCGCACGGTGACCAGCGATGATCCCCTCGGCTTTGTCCGGGAGTATCTCGCCCGCTTCCGGCCGGTGGAAATCCCGGGTATCCCCCGCTTCTTCGGCGGCGCCGTGGGGTATCTCGGCTATGACATGGTCCGTCACTTCGAGCGGCTGCCGACCGAGAAGCCCGCCGTCATCGGCGCCTGGGATTCCTGCTTCGTCATCACCGACACGATCCTCATCTTCGACAACGTCCGCCAGAAGATCACTGTCGTTTCCAACGCCCACCTGGAGGAAGGACAGACCCCCGAGGCCGCCTACGCCGAGGCCACTGCCCGGGTAGATGCCCTCATCGCCAAGCTGCGTGCGCCGCTGGTGCCGATGCCTGTTACTCCCTCCGGGCGCACGGTTGCTTTTGAATCCAACGTCACCCGCGACGCATTCGAGGCCGCGGTGGAAAAGGCCAAGGAGTACGTCCGCTCCGGCGACATCATCCAGGTGGTCCTCTCCCAGCGGTTCAGCGGCGAGCTGACCGTGGACCCCTTCGCCATCTACCGGGTCCTGCGGACCCTCAACCCCTCACCCTACATGTTCTTCCTCCGGATGGACGACACCCTGGTGGTCGGCGCCTCGCCGGAGGTCATGGTCCGGACGGAGGTGGGGAGGGTGGAACTGCGCCCCATAGCCGGCACCCGTCCCCGCGGCGCCACGGTCGAGGAGGATGTTCGTCTGGAGCAGGAGCTTCTTGCCGATCCCAAGGAGCGGGCCGAGCACGTGATGCTCGTGGACCTGGGCCGCAACGACCTGGGGCGGGTCTGCCGCACCGGCACCGTCCGGGTGTCGGAGCTGATGGTGATCGAGCGTTACTCCCACGTCATGCACATCGTCTCCAACGTCCAGGGCGAGCTGGCCGAGGGGAAGGACGCCTTCGACGTGGTGCGGGCCACCTTCCCGGCCGGCACCCTCTCCGGCGCCCCGAAGGTAAGGGCCATGGAGATCATCGACGAACTGGAACCGGTCCGCCGCGAGGTCTACGGCGGCGCCGTCGGCTACTTCTCCTTTTCGGGGAACATGGATCTGGCCATCGCCATCCGGACCCTCGTCATCCGCGACGGTAGGGTCCACCTCCAGGCCGGCGCCGGCATCGTGGCCGATTCAGATCCGGCGGCTGAATACCAGGAAACGGTCAACAAGGCCATGGCGGTGGTGAAGGCCATCGAGACGGCCGAGAGGGGACTGGACTGATGCTTCTCATGATCGACAACTACGACTCCTTCACCTTCAACATCGTCCAGTACTTCGGCATGCTGGGCGAGGAGGTGCGGGTCTTCCGCAACGACGGCATCACCCTGGAGGAGATCGAGCGGCTGGCCCCGCAGCGCCTTGTCATCTCCCCTGGCCCCTGCTCGCCCGACGAGGCGGGGATCTCGGTGCCGGCCATCCGCCATTTTGCCGGAAGGATCCCGATCCTCGGCGTCTGTCTCGGCCACCAGTCCATCGGCGCCGCCTTCGGCGGAAATATCGTCCGAAGTGCTACTCTGATGCACGGCAAGACCTCCCCCATCCATCACGACGGCAAGGGGCTCTTCCGGGGGCTCCCCAATCCGTTCGAGGCAACCCGCTACCACTCCCTGATCGTGGAGCGGTCCACGTTCCCCACGTGCCTGGAGGTCACCGCCTGGGTTGACGAGGGGGAGATCATGGGGCTCGCCCACAAGGAGTTGCCCCTCTGGGGGGTCCAGTTCCACCCCGAGTCGATCCTGACGGAGGGGGGGATGGACATCCTGAAGAATTTTCTGGAGATGACACGATCGTAGGGGTGGGTCTCAGACCCGCCCATGTCTACGGGCAGGTCTGAGACCTGCCCCTACGGGAGCACCCATGATCAAAAATGCAATCGCCAAGGTGGTTGAGCGTATCGACCTCACGGAAGCCGAGATGATCGAGGTCATGGACCAGATCATGTCCGGCGAGGCCACCCCGGCCCAGATCGCCTCCTTCATCACCGCCCTCCGGATGAAAGGGGAGACGGTGGAGGAGATCACCGGCGCGGCCCGGGTCATGCGGGACCGGGCCACCTCCATCCGGGTCGGCAAGGGGGTCCTCGACATCGACCGGGACGACATCAACATCGACCAGGAGACGATCCTGGATGTGGTCGGCACCGGGGGGGACGGCACCAACACCTTCAACATATCCACCACCGTCTCCTTCGTTGTTGCCGCCTGCGGCGTGAAGGTGGCCAAGCACGGCAACCGGTCGGTGTCGTCCGCCTGCGGCAGCGCCGACGTGCTGGAGGCCCTCGGCGTCAACCTGGACGTGACGCCGGAGACGGTGGAGCATGCCATCGCGAATATCGGCATCGGCTTTCTCTTTGCCCCGGCCCTCCACGGTGCCATGAAGCACGCCATCGGCCCCCGCAAGGAGATCGGCATCCGGACCATTTTCAATATCCTCGGCCCCCTCACGAACCCCGCCGGGGCCGACTGCCAGGTCCTCGGCGTCTACCGGGAGGATCTCGTGGAGCCTCTGGCCCACGTCCTCCACAAGCTCGGCTGCCGACGTGGTTTCGTGGTCCACGGCATGGACGGCATGGACGAGATCACCCTTACCCGCGAGACCCGCATCGCCGAGGTGACCCGGGAGGGGGTGACGGTGCGGACCATCACCCCCGAGGAGTTCGGCTTCACCTCCTGCCCCCCCGGCGACCTTCGAGGCGGTGACGCCGCCGGCAACGCCCGCATCGTCCGGGGGATCCTGGAGGGTGCGACGGGGCCCAAGCGTGACGTGGTCCTTCTCAACGCCGCCTACGCCCTCTTGGCTGCCGGCAAGGCCGCCGACCCGGCCGAGGGGGTGCGCCTCGCCGCCGAGGCCATCGACTCGGGCCGTGCCTTGGCAAAGCTGGAAGAATTGATCAGGATCACCAACCAGTAGGGGCAATTCATGAATTGCCCCTACACTCTGAAAGACAACCCATGACCGACACCCCTGACATCCTGAAGAAGATCGTCGAGCATAAGCGGGGCGAGGTGGCCGCGGCCCGGTCCGCCGCTCCCCTTACCGAACTGAAGGCCCGCATCGCCGACCTGGAAGACCAGCCCCGGGGGTTCGAGCGTGCCCTGCGGGACTGCCACGCCTCCGGCTGGACCGCCGTCATCGCCGAGGTGAAGAAGGGGTCCCCCTCCAAGGGGGTCATCCGCCCCGACTTCGATCCCCTGGAGATCGCCGAGACCTACGAAAAGAACGGCGCCGCCTGCCTCTCGGTCCTGACCGACGAGCACTTCTTCCTGGGGAACCTTCGCTACCTGGCCCTCATCCGGGAGCAGGTGCGGCTGCCTCTGCTGCGCAAGGATTTCCTCTTCGACCCCTACCAGGTGTACGAGGCCCGGGCCGCCAGCGCCGACGCCATTCTCCTCATCGCCGCCATGCTTGACCTGGAACAGATCCGGGAGTTGGCCGGAATCGCCCGGGAGCTTTCCCTGGATGTGCTCCTGGAGGTCCACGACGGGCCGGAGCTGGAGACGGCCCTCGCCTCCGGATGCACTCTGATCGGGATCAACAACCGCAACCTCCGCACCTTCGTTGTCGATCTGGCCACCACCGAGCGGCTTCTCCCCCTGATTCCCGCCGACCGTTTCGTGGTTGCCGAAAGCGGCATCCTCACCCGCAGCGATGTCCTTCGCCTGCAGACCGCCGGCGCCCATGGCTTCCTCATCGGCGAGTCCCTCATGCGGGAGGAGGATATCGGGGCGAAGCTGCGGGAACTTCTGGGATAACTACGGACTCAAAGGAGAGCCGATGCAGACCAAGATATTGCTGGACGAAAGCCGCATCCCCACCCACTGGTACAACATCATCCCGGACATGCCCGGCCCCTTGGCGCCGGTCATCAACCCCCGGACCCTCCAGCCGGTGACCCCCGACGATCTCCTCCCCATCTTCCCCATGGCCATCATCGAGCAGGAGGTCTCCGGGGAGCGGTGGATCCCGATCCCCGATGAGGTGCGGGAGATCTACCGGCTCTGGCGGCCGTCCCCCCTCTACCGGGCCCGGCGGCTGGAGCAGGCCCTCGGCACCCCGGCGAAGATCTACTACAAGTACGAAGGGGTGTCGCCTGCCGGCTCCCACAAGCCCAACACGGCCATTCCCCAGGCGTACTACAACAAGCAGGCGGGCATCCGGCGCCTCGCCACCGAGACCGGCGCCGGCCAGTGGGGGAGCTCTCTGGCCCTGGCCTGCTCCATGTTCGGCCTTGAGTGCACCGTCTATATGGTGAAGGTGTCGTGCTTCCAGAAGCCCTACCGCAAGAGCATGATGCAGCTCTGGGGGGCCAACGTGATCCCGTCGCCGTCGGAGTTCACCAACGCCGGCCGCTCCATCCTGGCCCACGACCCGGACAGCAACGGGAGCCTCGGCATCGCTATCTCCGAGGCGGTGGAGGACGCCGCATCCCGCGCTGACACCAACTACGCTCTGGGGAGTGTCCTGAACCACGTCTGCCTCCACCAGACCGTCATCGGCCTGGAGGCCAAGGAGCAGCTGGCCCTGGCCGGCGACTACCCCGACGTGGTCATCGCCTGTTGCGGTGGCGGCTCCAACTTTGCCGGAACCGCCTTCCCGTTCCTGGCCGACCGGGCCGCCGGGAGAAACGTCCGCTGCCTGGCCGTGGAGCCCGCCTCCTGCCCGACCCTCACCAAAGGGGTTTACGCCTTCGACTACGGCGACACCGCCAAGATGGCCCCCATCGCCATGATGTACACCCTGGGTCACGACTTCATGCCGCCGGGGATCCACGCCGGGGGCCTGCGCTACCACGGCGAGTCGCCCCTGGTGTCGCAGCTCCACCATGCGGGGCTCATCGAGGCCAAGTCGTACCGTCAGAACGCCTGCTTCGAGGCAGCCCACCTCTTCGCCCGCAACGAGGGGATCGTCCCGGCCCCCGAGTCGTCCCACGCCGTCCGGGCCGCCATCGACGAGGCAGTCATCGCCAAGGAGGAGGGGAAGGAAAAGACCATTCTCTTCTGCCTCTCGGGCCACGGCCAGCTGGACATGGGGGCCTACGACGCCTACCTTTCCGGCGGCTTGGAAGACTTCGAGTATCCCGAGGAGATGATCCGGGAGTCCCTGGCCCGGCTCCCGAAGGTGGAGATCTGAAACGGTCATGGTACGGGTCAAGATCTGCGGCATAACGAATATCGAAGATGCGCTGACGGCCATCGCCGCCGGCGCCGACGCCCTCGGCTTCGTCTTTCACGATGAATCCCCCCGCCACGTGCCCCCCGATGAGGTCGCCGGCATCATCGCCGCACTCCCGCCGTTCATCCAGACGGTGGGGCTGTTCGTCAACCGTCCCCTCGAATTCGTCAACGAGACAGCGGCCCGCTGCCGCCTCGATCTGGTCCAGCTCCACGGCGACGAGCCGCCGGAGTTCTGCGATGCCGTGGAGCGCCGGGTGATCAAGGCGTTCCGGGTGCAGGACATCACGATCCTCGACCCGATTCGCCACTACCGCGTCGCGGCCCACCTCCTGGACGCCTATTCCCCCACCGCCTACGGCGGCACCGGCCTTACCTTCAACTGGGACATTGCGAAGGTGGCCAAGGAGTTCGGCCCGGTCATCCTCGCCGGCGGCCTTACCCCCGACAACGTCCGGGATGCGGTGGAAACGGTTCAGCCCTATGCCGTGGACGTCTCCGGCGGCGTGGAGATCTCGCCCGGCCGGAAGGATGCGACAAAGGTTCGGGAGTTCATTCGGCGGGCGAAGGGGTGTTGAGTTTTATACAGGGTGAAGCAGTGAATCGGAGAGGGGGACGGAAGGATTTCCATCCCTTTTCTTATATGGAGTATTGATAGGCAGGTTGGATTTGGACGAAATGTTCTGTTTGGGTGGATCACCGGTTCACGCGCGCGCGTGAACCGGTCAATAGTGAGTTGTGCAGAAGATATAGGAGGATCAAATTGGCTGATACAAAATTCGCAGATTACATGAATCCGGTAATTGATGCGGTGAACGCGCTCGGTGGTTCGGCTCGTCCTCAAGAAGTTTATAAGTACATAGCGAAGTCACTTAACCTCCCCGACGAGATCATAAACGAAGACAAGAAAAGCGGAGGGTCAAGATATGAAAACCAAGTGGCGTGGGCGAGGTTTTACCTCGCAAAAGCAGGAATAATTGATTCTTCACGTCACGGTGTATGGTCGCTAACCGATAAGGGCCGAAAGATCAATAAATTAAGCAACAATGAAATACAAAGTCTGATCAGGGAAGTACAGGCTCAATCAACAACACCAACCAATCGGAATGGCCGGACAGCGCCAGAAACCAGTACCCCGTCAGTTATCATAAGAAAAAAGACTCCGCAGCCAGAAGATGACGTCACAGAAAGTCTCCCCCCACCTGAACAAACCAATTACCGCGAAGAACTATTGGAAATCATACTGGCAATTTCTCCAACAGGATTTGAGCGGCTGTGTCAAAGACTTCTTCGGGAATCGGGTTTTCAAGAAGTGACCGTTACGCAAAGAACAGGTGACGGAGGAATTGATGGGATTGGCATACTTCAAGTAAATCCGTTCGTGAGCTTCAAAGTGCTGTTCCAAAGTAAGCGCTATTCAGGCTCCGTCAGCGCACCTCAAATTAGAGATTTTCGCGGTGCCATGATGGGGCGAGCCGACAAAGGCATCATCATAACAACGGGTTCCTTCACTGCTGATGCTAAGAGAGAAGCTATAAGAGATGGTGTCCCGCCTATCGAGTTGGTAGACGGCGAAAAACTCCTTAACCTCTTTGAACAGCTTGAATTAGGACTTAAGCCACGGACGACCTATGACGTTGATCGCGGTTTCTTTGATGACTTTATGGAGACGTGACAGCACAACAAAGCGTGGCAGACGGTCTCCGCTACGCTCCGCCGCTGCACTCTCAGCCGTTACACAATCACAGGACCAACCCATGATAGAAGCCACCGGCAACATCTGGGACCACCTCGGAACCGCGATCATCTGCATCACCACCAACGGCCACCTGACAAAGAACGGAGAGGCCGTCCTGGGGCGCGGCTGCGCCCGACAGGCCCAGGAGCGATTCCCCGATCTTCCGGCGCGTCTCGGTGCGTTGCTGTCCGGAGGGGGGAACCACGTCCATATCCTCGGCGACGGCCTTGTCAGCTTTCCCGTGGAGGAGAGCCCGTGGGCAGCTCCCGACCTGCGTCTCATCCGGTGTTCCGCGGAAGAGCTCCGGGCCCTGGCAGACCGCGAGGGGTGGCCCCGCATCATCGTCCCACGCCCCGGCTGCGGCGGTGGCGGCCTGGCGTGGCAGGATGTGCGGCCGCTCCTGGCGGATATCCTTGACGACCGGTTTACGGTGATCTCTGCCCCTTGATGGGGCTTCCCCTGATGTGCGAGAATGGTTAGCCTCAGTTCCCGGATATCAGCCAATGTGACCAATTACGAATACAAACAATGGAGGATACATGAAATTACCCGATAAGCAGGGCCACTTCGGTCAGTTCGGTGGCCGCTACGTGCCGGAGACGCTCATGCCGGCGCTTCTGGAGCTGGAGAAGGCCTACAACCATTACAAGAACGACCGCGAATTCAAGGAGGAGTTCGGCTACTACCTCCGTCAGTACGTGGGGCGTCCGAATCCCCTCTACTACGCGGAAAAGCTCACGAAGAAGCTGGGGGGCGCGAAAATCTATCTGAAGCGCGAGGATCTGAACCACACCGGCGCCCACAAGGTGAACAACACCATCGGCCAGGGGCTTCTGGCCAAGCGGATGGGGAAGAAGCGGGTTATCGCCGAAACCGGCGCCGGCCAGCACGGCGTGGCCACCGCCACCATCGCGGCCCTCTTCGGCATGGAGTGCGAGGTCTTCATGGGGGAGGAGGATATCCGCCGCCAGGCCCTGAACGTCTTCCGGATGAAGCTCCTGGGGGCGAAGGTTACGCCGGTGACCGCCGGCACCGCCACCCTGAAGGACGCCATGAATGAGGCCCTGCGCAACTGGGTCACCTATATCCACAATACCTTCTACGTGATCGGCACCGTGGCGGGGCCCCACCCCTATCCGGCCATGGTCCGGGACTTCCAGGCGGTCATCGGCCGGGAGGCCAAGGCCCAGCACAAAAAGGTCGAGGGGCGGCTGCCCGATGTTTTGGTGGCCTGCGTCGGCGGGGGGAGCAACGCCCTGGGGCTCTTCTATCCCTTCCTGAAGGATACCCAGGTGCGGATGATCGGCGTAGAGGCGGCGGGCCACGGCATCGATTCCGGTGCCCATGCGGCACCGCTGTGCGCCGGGAGCGTCGGTGTCCTCCACGGCAACAAGACTTACCTCCTCCAGGACGAGTTCGGCCAGATCGCCAATGCCCACTCCATCTCCGCCGGTCTTGACTATCCCGGCGTCGGCCCCGAGCACTCCTGGCTCAAGGATGTGGCACGGGCCGAGTATGTCTCGGTCACCGACGAGGAGGCCCTGGAGGCCTTCACGCTCCTGACCCGGGAGGAGGGGATCATGCCGGCCCTGGAGTCGTCCCACGCCATTGCCCATGTGGTGAAGCTGGCGCCGACGCTGTCGAAGGAGCAGACCATCGTCGTCTGTCTCTCGGGTCGCGGGGACAAGGATATGCATACCGTGGCAGACGCTCTGGGTGTGAAGCTCTAATGTAGAGGTGTTTCACTGATGCAACATGTTGAAAGTACTGGTTAATACAATTATAATGGTTGACAGTTGTTGCTGTTTTATTGTATAAATTTTCCTGCCTGTAAAATAGAACGGGCACAGCGAAAGGACCCCCATACGGGTCCTTTCGCCGTTTTGGCGAAACCACTGGCAATGTCGATCTGTTTATTGACTGATGTGCGACCCTGTCGCGTAACCGGGGGGTAGCTCACGCAGCCCCTACACCAAGGAAAGGAGGTTTTCAGCCGGAGCCGGTTCCCATCTTCCCGTTCATCGAACCGTCCGGCAAAGCCGCGAACACCGACCAAAAAAATGCCTATGAAAAAGATGATCGTTCTATCAGCAGCCATGATGCTCATTGGCGTCTCCTGCAATCAGACCGGACTGCGCAGGGAACTAAACCAGGCGGTTCGTCTCGATTCGTCATTCGATCAGGAGGTTCGCCGGCTCATGGAACAGGGTGTCGAGCTGGATGAACGGCAGCGGCAGGCCCGGGCCATCGCCTCCGTCTTCGCCCGCCGTACCAATCCGGAGCGTGCGCATAAACTCGCCGCCCTGTGCTACCTGAAGACCCTCGGTTCCGACTTCATGCCCCTCGATCTTGCTGAGTTAGCCCTCGCGGAGACCGGTTCCATCGGCCTCGACCCCACGGCTGTCTCGCCCAAGGGGGCTGTGGGAGTCTGGCAACTCATGCCATACCGGGCCAAGAGCCACGGTTTCCGCGCCGAGGAGATGCTCGACGACGAGAAGTGCGCCGATGCAGCCGTGCGGGAACTTGCATGCAAGCTCGACATGGCCAACGGCAATCTGGAGAGGGCAAAGAAGCTTTACTGCGGTGTCGGTCCCGAGGCCGATGCCTATGAAACCAAACGGCGCCGCTACCGGCGCGAACTCCTGCGGGAGCTTGTCGCTCCCTTGCAGATGCATGCAGGCGAACCGCGACTCGCGTTCGGATGGGCCTCATAGGCCGCAGCGGTTCCATTGCTAGCACCAACAGGCGGACTTTCCGAAAAGTCCGCCTGTTTTTTTGTTGTGCCGCGCCACGCTTCCTCAACGGAGTGCGACTGTGTTAAGGTAAGCAGGCTGAGGCGGGTGCGTCTCTCTCTCTCGATCCAATTATTCCTGGAGTTTTTGATGAAAAAACTGTTCATGCTTGCGGCTTTTCTTGTGTGTGTTTCCTGTTCGTTCCTTGTCAGCGAACCGCAGGTGAAGGTCAAGGATCTGGGGCTTGTCGGGGTTGGCGCCAACGGGGCTGAGCTGGAGTTTCTTCTTGCGGTCACTAATCCCAATTCCTTCCCCCTGGTGCTGAAGGGGTACACCTATGACGTCAGCGTCATGGCAATGCCGCTCACCAAGGGAGGCACGCGAGAGCGGATTGAGTTCCCGGCTGGGGAAACGACCGATGTCCGCCTGCCGGTGCGGATCGCCTTCAAGGATTTGTTGGAAATCATGAAGCGGGAGCCGGACCTGAACAAGATACCCTACCGTTTCATCGGTGGGCTGGAGGTTGAGACTCCCCTGGGGACCTCGACGGTACCCGTAAGCAAGGCCGGAGATTTTGCCGTGCCCGAACGCTACCGTCCGTCGCATTTTCTGAAGGGGCTCACAAACTTCATGAACGGGCTGCGCCCATGAATGTCGTCGACGTTATCGGCCTCGAAAAGAGCTTCGGCCCCCGCACAGTCCTGAACGGCATCACCTTCGCCATCGGCGAGGAGGAGAGGGTGGGGCTCATCGGCGTCAACGGCTGCGGCAAGTCGACCCTTATGCAGATCCTTGCCGGCTTGGAAGACCGCGAGGGGGGGACCATCATGACCCGCCGGGGAGCTGCCATTGGCTATCTCTCCCAGGAACCGCTCCTTGACGATGCCCTTACGGTGGGTGAGGAGATAGAGCGGGGCCTCGTGACCATACGGCAGGTGATGGCCGAGTATGACGATGTGAACGCCCGGCTCGGGGAAGATGGTCCGGACCACGACCGGCTCCTGGAGCGACAGGGGGAGCTTGCCACTTGGATCGAGCACCATGGCGGCTGGAATACCGACCACCGGGTGGCGGAGATCATGACACACCTGGGCATCCCCGATCGCACACGGCGGATCGGCGAGCTCTCGGGGGGGACGAAACGGCGTGTGGCCCTGGGAAGGCTTCTCCTGCAGGCGCCCGACCTGCTCCTGCTGGATGAACCGACCAACCATCTGGACGCCGATACGGTCCAGTGGCTCCAGGAACACCTGATTGCCTATCCGGGGGCTGTTCTCCTCATAACCCATGACCGCTACTTCCTCGACCAGGTGGTGACCCGGATGCTTGAACTGGAGCGGGGCGCCATCATCTCCTACACCGGCGGTTATTCAAGCTACCTGGTGCAGCGGGAGGAGCGGCTCATGCAGGAGGCCCGCGGCCATGACCGGCTTCTGAATCTCCTGAGAACGGAAACCGCCTGGATGCGGCGCGGCCCCAAGGCGCGAACCACCAAGCAAAAGGCCCGCATCGACCGCTATCACGACCTGGAGGACCGTTCCCGGGTGGAGGTGGCTCGGGAGACCTCCCTTTCCTTTGTTCCCGGTGACACCCTCGGCGGAACCATTCTGGAGCTTTCCATGGTCTGTGCTTCCCGGGGCGGTCAGACCCTCGTGAACAATCTCACCTTCCTGATGAAGCGGGGCGACCGGGTGGGCATCATCGGCCCTAACGGCTGCGGCAAGACCACCCTGCTGCGGACCATCATGGGGGTGGACTCGCCCGATGCAGGCACCGTTGTCATCGGGAAAAAGACCCGTATTGCCTACTTCGACCAGAACCGGGAGATTCTCGATCCCGACCAGACCCTCTACGATTTTCTCGGCGAGGGGGATTATGTGACGGTGGGAGGAGAAAAACGCCACAAGATCGGTTATCTGGAAGAGTTCCTCTTTTCTCCCTCGGACCGCATGCGGAAGATCGACACCCTGTCCGGAGGCGAAAAAAGCCGACTCATTCTTGCGCGGCTCATGCTGGCCGACGCCAACCTCCTGATCCTGGACGAGCCGACCAACGACCTGGACATCCCCACCCTGCAGCTTCTGGACGATGCCCTGGTCCGCTTTCCCGGCTGCGTTCTCATGGTGACCCACGACCGCTTCTTTCTCGATAAGGTGGCAACCGGCATTCTGGCCTTCGAGGGGGAGGGCACGGTCACCTTCACCGAAGGGAATTACACCCTCTACCGGGAGCTCAAGGCGCAGGACAGGGCGGCGAGGGGCGAGGTGGGGGCAGCCAGGTCAGGCAATTCCGTCGAAAAGGCGGGGATCCCCCGCGAAAAACCACGGAAACGGGGACTTACGTTCGCCGAGCGTCAGGAGCTTGAGCGGGTGGAGGCTGAGATCGAGCGGCTGGAGCTCTGCAAGGGGGAAGTGGAGACCGCCCTGGCCGACCCCGCCGCCTATGCCGGCGTGGCGGGGGGGGTTGCGGGAATATCCGCCGAGTTTGCCCGTCTTGAGGCGGAGCTGGAGGTGCTTCTCGGTCGTTGGGAGGAACTTGAGGTTAAGCGGTCCGAGGGGTAGTGTCGACCGGCGCAACGCGGACGCCCGAGGGCTCTTTTCGCTTGAAAAATCGGGCCTTGGCTGGTATATCAGAACGGCTGTTCATTCACCATTTTTCCTCTTTCAGGGGTTCCAATGCTCAAGGATATGAAACTCGGCGTCAGGCTCATTGGTTCTTTCGTCATCATGGCGGTTATCGTCGCGGCTACCGGCTTCTTCGGTATCCGGAGCATCGGCATGGTGTCGACCCGGGTGACATCGATGTTGCAGGGGCGCTACGACCAGCAGAAGGTGGCCCTTCAGCTCCAGTCGGCCGAGCGGACGATCCGGGCGGATCTTCTGGAAGGCATGATGGCTCATCTCGATGATAAGGGTATGAAGGAACACGCCGATTCGTTCCTGAAAAACCGCGATCTGATCCGGCGCTACAGCAAGGCCCTTCTCAATGGGGATGTGGAACTCGGTATCCAGCCGGCGCCCAAGGACAGCGTCATGGAGTCCCATGCCCAGGCGCTCTTGGAGACGTGGGCCGAGTATGAGAAGGTGGCCGAGAAGATCATCGCGTACAAGACTGATGTCATCAGCGGCAAAAAGGCGCCGGATCAGGTCGTAGAGGGGCGACTCATTTCTGGCTTGACCGGCGCCAGCGAGTTCGTGGCCCGCGATATCGACGACCTGCTTGAGACCGTGAAGGAGATGATGAGTGAGGTGGGCAAGGAGTCGGGGCGCATCAAGTCCTCTGTCAGCGTCACCTTCGTGATCGTCATCATCGGCGCCGCGGTGTTGGCGCTTTCCTTTGGCATCGTCGCGACCCGCAACATCGTCCGTCGGGTGGAGCAGATGGTCGCGGCCATGAAGCGGGGGGCAGAAGGCGATCTTTCCGCCCGGGTCACCATCGATTCGGGAGACGAACTCGGCAGGCTGAGCGACGACTTCAACATCATGCTCGTGAAGTTGGGGGAGCTGGTCATGAAGGTGAATCGCTCGCTCATCGAGGTTGGACAGATCTCCGCCAACATCTTCGAGGCTTCCCGCAGGGTCCTGTCCGCTGCCGAGGTTCAGTCGGAGAGTGTTTCCCAGACATCTTCAGCGGTAACGGAGATAAATGCTTCCATAAAGGAAGTTTCCGGCGGCGTTGACAGCCTTTCTCTCTCCGCATCGGAGACGTCGTCGTCCATCCTGGAGATGGCGGCAAGCATCGAGGAGGTGGCCCTCAACGTAGAGGCCCTGGCCCAATCGGTGGAGGAGGTGAGTTCGTCGGTTGTCCAGATGGCTGCTTCCATCAAACAGATCAACGGCAGCGTCACAAGCCTCATGGAGGTGACCGCGACCACCGCTTCGTCGGTGGCGGAAATGGACAGCTCCATCAAGCAGGTGGAGAAAAACGCCATGGATGCGGCCACGATCTCGGAGGAGGTGCGCCGCGACGCCGAAGTGGGTAAAACCTCGGTGGAGGCGACCATCGACGGTATCAGCAAGATAAAGCGCTCATCCCGCATCACATCGGAGGTGATCGACACCCTGTCCGATCGGGCAAACGACATTGGCGCCGTTCTGTCGGTCATCGACGAGGTGGCGGAACAGACGAATCTCCTTGCCCTGAACGCCGCCATCATCGCGGCCCAAGCCGGTGAGCACGGCAAGGGGTTTGCCGTGGTGGCCGACGAGATCAAGGAGTTGGCAGAGCGGACCTCCAGTTCCACCCGCGAGATCGCCCAGCTCATCAAGGGGGTCCAGGACGAAACCGCCCGTGCCGTAGTTGCCATCGAGCAGGCCGAGAAGAGCATTACCGAAGGTGAAACCCTGTCGCAGAGGTCCGGCGAGGCCCTCACGAAGATCGTAACCGGCGTTGAACAGGCCACCGGTCAAGTGGAGAGCATCGCCCGCGCCACCATGGAGCAGGCCAAGGGAAGCCAGATGATCCGTGAAGCCATGGAGCAGGTTTCCGATATGATCGGCCAGATCGCGGGCGCTACCCGGGAGCAGAGCAAGGGGAGCGACCTGATCATGGGGGCGTCCGAGACCATGAAGGGGCTCACGTCACAGGTCCGGGTCTCCACGAAGGAGCAGGCCAAGGTGGGGAATTTCATCGCCCGCTCCACCGAGAATATCACGAATATGATCAGCCAGATCAAGCGGGCCTGCGACGAGCAGACCCGTGGCAGCGAGCAGATCATCCGTGCCGTGGAAAACATCCAGGAATCCACCGACACCAATCTGGGCGCCGCCAAGATGATGGAGGATGCAGTTTCCCGCCTCTCCCGCCAGTTGGAGGTGCTCCAGCGGGAGATGAGCAGCTTCAAGATCGAAAATCCGTGAGACAGGAGTGGGGGCAAGGAAGATACCATTTTGATATTTCTCCGGGTCCCGACCAGGAATTCCGAAAGGTAGAGGAATGAGCAGAATAGCCGGCACCTTTGCAGCACTGAAACAGGGCGGTAATACGGCCCTTGTCACCTTCATAACCGCCGGAGACCCGGACCTCGCTGCGACCGAGGAACTGATCCCGCTCCTGGCGGAGAGTGGCGCCGACATCATCGAACTCGGCGTCCCCTTTTCAGACCCCATGGCCGATGGCCCCACCATTCAGCTCGCCTCGGAGCGGGCTTTGGCTGCCGGCACTACCCTGCCGAAGATTTTAACCACGGTAAAATCCGTCCGTCGCCTTACCCAGGTGCCGATCATCCTCATGGGGTACTACAATCCGATCCTCGGCTACGGTCTTGAACGGTTCGCCGCCGATGCCGCCGCCGCGGGGGTTGATGGCGTGCTCCTGGTGGACCTTCCACCCGAGGAGGCGGAAGAGTTCAAGTCGTGCGCCGATCGTCATGGACTGGATGTCATCTTTCTCCTCACTCCCACCTCCGATGAGGGCCGCATCAGGAAAGTGGCCCGCCTTGCCCGGGGCTTCATCTACTACGTGTCGGTGACGGGCGTAACCGGTGTCCGCAGCGGTGTTGATGCGTCGGTTTCCGCAAACGTGACGGCCATCAAGGACCATACGTCGGTGCCGGTTGTGGTAGGTTTCGGTATTGCCACTCCAGAGCAGGCTGCCCGTGTGGCGGCCACTGCGGACGGGGTCGTTGTCGGCAGCGCACTGGTGAAGCTCTTCGAGAACCTTTCGGGTGATGAGCTGAAACGGGATCTGTCGGCCCTGGTCTCTTCACTCAAGCACGCGATCCGACATTGACTTGCCGGTCGTTTTCTGATAACAAAACCTTTTATTTTCACTAAACAATCCGGGGCGTCGCGCGTCCCGAGGGAGTGACGAAATGGCCTGGTTCAAACGCGACAAAGCACCGATGGCTCCCGACAAGAAGGTGAAGGTTCCCGAGGGACTGCTGACGAAGTGCCAGAGCTGCAAGGAAAACCTCCTCACCAAGGATATCGAGAAGAACATCAACGTCTGCCCCAAGTGCGGTCACCATTACCGGATCTCGGCCCGGCAGCGGATCGATCTCCTCATCGACCCGGGGAGTTTCACGGAGCACGACGCCGGCATGACCTCGGTGGACGTCCTCGACTTCAAGGATTCCAAGAGCTACAAGGACCGCATCCAGGCCGCCGTTGCCAAGGGTGGCTCCCGTGATGCCGTCATCTGTGGTGATGGAAAGATCGAGGGCATCCCGGTCCAGATGGCGGTCTTCGACTTCTCCTTCATGGGGGGGAGCATGGGGAGTGTGGTCGGCGAGAAGATCACCCGCGCCATCGAGCGGGGGATCGCGAACCGGAACCCGGTCATCGTCATCTCCGCCTCCGGCGGCGCCCGCATGCAGGAGAGCATCCTGTCGCTCATGCAAATGGCCAAGACCTCGGCGGCCCTGGCCAAACTGCGGGACCAGGGGCTTCCCTTCGTCTCCATCCTGACCGATCCCACAACGGGGGGAGTTACCGCCAGCTTCTCCATGCTCGGCGACATCAACATGGCCGAGCCCAAGGCCCTCATCGGTTTCGCCGGCCCCCGGGTCATCGAGCAGACCATTCGCCAGAAGCTCCCCGAGGGGTTCCAGCGGGCGGAGTATCTGCTGGATCACGGCATGGTGGACATTATCGTGGAGCGAAAGGATATGCGGATGCGGCTGGCACAGTTGCTTTCGATGCTCTATCGCGGCTGAGTTTGTTTGACGGTTTGATGACGACAGAAGGGGCGGGGGTACTACCGCCCCTTTTCATATGGGGCAAAGGAGTGGACTTTTCCCCGCACGTTCCCGTATAATCCCCGCCTGACATGACCTACGGGGAAATTCTGGAACATATTTACGGTCTGCGACGCTTCGGCATCCGGCCGGGACTCGGGAGGATATCCGCACTTCTCGATACTCTTGGCAATCCGCAGCATCGCCTTCGTGTAATCCATGTGGCGGGGACGAACGGCAAGGGGTCCACGGCCGCCTTCCTCGCCTCGATTCTGGTTGCGGGAGGCTACCGGACCGGGCTTTTCACGTCCCCGCACCTGATCAGCTTCACCGAGCGGTTGCGCATCAACGGAACGGAGATTTCCGAAGAGGCTGTCTGTAGTCTGGCAGGCCGGGTTCTTGCCGCTGCTCCCGAAGGGACCACGTTCTTCGAGATCGTTACCGCCATGGGTCTCCTCCATTTCGCCGAGGAGGCGGTGGACGCGGTGATCCTCGAGGCTGGCATGGGTGGCGGGTCCGATGCCACCAACGCAGCGTCAGGCATCCTCACTGTCATGACGCCCGTGGCGCTGGACCACTGCGAGTGGCTCGGCGAGACACTCACGGCCATCGCCAGGGAAAAGGCGGGCATCTGCAAACCCGGTTGGCCGGTGGTTATGGCCGGTCAGTCTCCGGAGGTGCATGAAGTCATCCGGGAGCGGTGCCGGGAGCTGAGGAGCCCCCTGCGGTGCTTTGGATCTGATTTCAGCGCGTGCTGGCAGGAGGGCGGACTCGTCTACCGGGGCATGGGGCGTACCCTGGATGGCCTCAATCCGGGGATTGGCGGGCGCTATCAGGCGATAAACGCGGCGACGGCCCTCGCTGCCGCCGAACTTCTTGATGCCGACGGCTTTCCCCTCAGTGACGCCGCATTCCGCCTCGGCATCGAGGAAGCCCGGTGGCCCGGCAGGATGGAGCTCGTCGCCGGTCCGCCCAGGGTGCTCCTTGATGGTGCCCACAACCATGCAGGAGCCTGTGCGCTGGCGGAGTCCCTTGCCGATGTCCCGCGCCGGCGACTGATTGTCGTGGCGGGGATCATGGGCGACAAGGATGCGGGCGGGATTCTCTCGCCGCTTCTGCCGTTGAGTGACGAGGTGGTGGCGGTGACTCCCGCGGTGGAGCGCGGTCTTCCCGCTGCGAAGCTGGCCGCCTTCTGCCGCGGGCGAGGTGTCGCCGCCCTGGATGGGGGGACGGTGCCCAGCGGACTTGCCCTGGCGTGCGAGCGTGCTGAAACGGCGGATCTTGTCCTTGTCTGCGGCTCACTCTTTACGGTGGGCGAGGCGCGCGCGGCCCTTCTGGCGCGGCGGTTCGAACCCTTCCGCGGATGATTGACGACAACCTATTGGACCCATACATGCTACGGTTACAGTTCCTTATCTTCTCACTCCTCGCGCTGGGCCTCGCACTGGCTCCCGCGTCGGCCCTGGCGGCGGACGCCGATGGTCCGATTTTGGTGGATGCCGACTCCATAACCCATGAGGTTGCCGGGGATCAGGTGGAGGCCACAGGCAACGTCAGAATCAGGGGCCGGGGGATGACGCTCCTCTCGGACAGAGCCCTTTTTCTGCGCGATAAGGACGAGGCCGAGGCACAGGGGAACGTAATCGTCACGCGGGAAGGGGACACGCTCCGAGGCGACCGGGTAAAGCTCAATTTCCGGGATGAGACGGGAGAGGTGGAGCAGGGGAATGTCTTTCTCAAGAAGGGTAATCTTCACGCCAAGGGACGGCGGATGTACAAGCTTGGGCCTGACACCTACCGACTCGATGGGGGAAGTTTTACCACGTGCGATGCCGAGAATCCCAGCTGGAAGTTCTCCGCGTCTGATCTGAACGTCCTTGTTGGCGACTACGCAACAGCCAAGCATGCCCTGTTCTACATCAAAAACGTGCCTGTCTTTTACTTCCCCTACCTGGTCTTTCCGGTGAAGCGTGAGCGTCAGTCGGGTTTTCTCACCCCCCGCGGCGGGAACTCCAGCAAAAAGGGGATGACCGCCAACCTGGGCTACTACTGGGCCATCAGCCCGAGTCAGGATGCCACGTTCAATCTTGATTACCAATCCAAGCGCGGCACGGGGCTCGGCGTCGACTACCGCTATATACGCAAGCGGGGAAGCGATGGGACCTTTCGGGGGTATGTCATCTACGACGACAAACAGCAGCGCTTCCGGGGCTATGTCGTCGAGAAGCATCAGGAAATCGTCTCTGACACCTTCAATATCAAGTCGGACATCAATTGGGTCAGCGACCGGAATTTTCTGAGGGACTACGCCGAACAGACCGGCGTGTACAACCAGAACCTGGCCGACTCGTCGCTCTCTCTCACCAAGCATTTCCGCCGCCAGGTTCTCGCCGGTGAGTTCCGCTATCAGGATAACCTGCAGCAGGATGTCTCCAGCAACCGAAATACCCTCCAGAAGCTTCCGACCATCAGCCTGACCGGTATCCGACAGCGGATTGCGGATACGCCGTTCTTTGTCTCCCATGAGTCAAACTTCACCAATTTCTACCGTGAGGAGGGGATCAAGGGACAGAGGCTCGACCTTTCCCCGCGTCTGACCTTCTATGCAAAGCCCGACGGACCCTTGGAGATGTCCGCCTGGGGTGGCTATCGGCTGCGTCTCTACAACTCCTATGGCGACCAGCAGACAGACGGTGTTGAAGGCGACGGGATAGCCTTGGCGGGGGCTGCGATCTCGTCGACTCTGGCGCGGGTCTACGAGACGGGGAATGCCGCCATGCCCAGGGTGCGGCATGTGATGGTTCCCGAGGTTCGCTACAGTTTTGTGCAGGACAGGAATCAGGATTCGCTCCCCTTCTTCGATTACAACGACCGTATTGTTCATGAGAACCGGGTCGTATACTCCCTTACCAATCGCCTCACCGGCAAGTTCGATCGGGGGGATGGCACTTCGGAGTACCGCGACCTTCTTTCGCTCCGTATCGCCCAGGGATATGAGTTCAGCGGTACCCGACGCGACCTCCTGACGCTTGTGGATGATGAGCGCAAGTTCACTGACATCATGGTCGAAGCGACTGCCCATCCCATCAAGCCGCTCACGGTAGCCCTCGATTCCCGCTACAGTACCTATTACACCCGCTTCAACACAGCCGCCGTAGCCGCCGACGTGAATGACGGGAAGGGTAATAGTGCGGGCGTTACGTACCGTTTTGCCCGGGATGAGGTGGACTACCTGGAGGGAAGGGCGAGCATCGCTCTGCTCAAACCGGTCTTTTTCACGTACTTCACTCGCTACTCCTTTGACCGCAAGGGCCCGCTGGAGTCGTTGTACACGATGGAGTACCGGCACCAGTGCTGGTCCATTGCCTTCAGCTACCGCGACCGCATCGACACGAACGAGTTTTTTGTCAACTTCTCCCTGGCGGGAATCGGGTCGCTCGGGACGGTCAGGGTTTTCTGACACGATTGCGTGCTACACTCATGACGGAGGTTTCCATGGCTGACTTCGTTCCACGTTCCGTGCTGGTCACCGGCGGTGCCGGCTTCATCGGCTCCAACTTCATCAACCACTTCATGCCGGCGAATCCCGGTTGCCGGGTGGTCAACCTGGATATTCTCACGTACGCCGGCAACCTGAAGAACCTGGTGGGGGTGGAGCGGAATTCCGATTACCGCTTCGTGAAGGGAGACATCGGCGACGCGGATCTGGTTAGCCGGCTCCTTGCCGAGGAGCGGATCGAGGCGGTGATCCATTTCGCGGCCGAGTCCCACGTGGACCGTTCCATCACCGGGCCGGAAATCTTCGTCCGGACGAACGTGCTCGGCACCCAGGTTTTGCTGGAGGAGAGCCGCAAGCATTGGCAGTCGGGCGCAGTGGAGTGTTTCCGCTACCTCCAGGTTTCCACCGACGAGGTCTATGGTTCCCTGGGGGAGACGGGGTACTTTCACGAGGAGACGCCGCTGGCCGCCAACTCCCCCTACTCGGCCAGCAAGGCGGGGTCGGACCTTCTGGTCCGGGCCTATCACGAGACATTCGGTCTGCCTGCCCTCATCACCCGCTGTTCCAATAACTACGGTCCCTACCAGTTCCCCGAGAAGCTCATTCCTCTCATAATCCGCAACATCATCGAGCAAAGGCCCCTGCCGGTCTACGGCGACGGGAAGAACGTGCGGGACTGGCTTCACGTGAAGGACCACTCCGAAGCCATCGAGACGGTACTGAAAAAGGCGAAGCCTGGTGAGGTGTTTAATATTGGCGGCAACAACGAATGGCAGAACATCGCCATTGTGCAGCTGTTGTGCGATATGCTGGACAGCCGGCTTGGCCGGGCGGCAGGGGAAAACCGTGGTCTTATCACTTTTGTGACGGACCGTCCCGGCCACGACCGCCGCTATGCCATCAGCGCCGCCAAGATCAAGCGGGAGCTGGGGTGGGAGCCCTCCTACACCTTTGAGCGGGGAATCGCCGAAACTATTGACTGGTACCTGGCAAACCGGCAGTGGGTGGATGAGGTGACTTCGGGTTCCTACCGGGAGTACTACGAGCAGCAGTACGGAGGGAGATGATGATACTCGTCGTCGGGGCCAAAGGGATGCTGGGGCAGGATCTGATGCGGGTTCTGCCGGGGGATGTGCGGGGCGTGGATATCGAGGAGATCGATATCACGTCGCCTGAGTCGGTCCGCAGGGTCCTCGTGACCCTCAAGCCGCGGGTGGTTGTAAATTGCGCCGCCTATACCGATGTGGACGGTTGTGAATCGAACGTGGCTCTGGCCATGGCGGTGAACGGCGAGGCGGTGGGGAACCTGGCGGCTGTGACGAAGGAGGTCGGCGCGCTGCTGGTGCAGGTGAGTACCGACTATGTCTTCGACGGCGGCAAGGGGAGCCCTTGTCTGGAGGACGACCCGGTGAACCCCCTCAGTATCTACGGCAAGTCGAAGCTGCTGGGGGAGGAAAAGGCCCGGGAAAATCCGGACCACCTCATTGTCCGGACCCAGTGGCTCTACGGGCTCGGCGGCAAGAATTTTGTGGAGACCATGCTCCGGCTGGCGAAGGAGAAGACCGAACTGGCCGTGGTGGATGATCAGATCGGCGCCCCCACCTGGACGGTTGACCTTGCGCTGGCCATCAGCGAGCTTCTGGACAACGGCTGCCGCGGCACCTACCATGCGGCAAACGACGGATTTTGCTCCTGGTTCGACTTTGCCGAGGCGATCTTTGCCGAAGCGGGGATCGCCATGCGGGTTCGTCCCCAGACCACCGAGGAGTTGGGGCGTCCGGCCCGGCGCCCCCTCTATTCGGTCCTCAACTGCGGGAAGCTTGTCCATGATACCGGCTTGCAGCTGGAACAGTGGCGTGAGGCCCTGAAGACCTACCTGGCGAAGCGCACAGAAGCCTGACCACGATCAGAAAAGGAGTCAATGCGATGGAACGCGGCGAACGTCCCTGGGGAACCTACACGGTTCTGGAGGAGAACAAGAGCTACAAGATCAAGCGGATCGAGGTGAATCCCGGTCAGCGGCTGTCACTGCAGATGCATCACCACCGCAGCGAGCACTGGATCGTGGTTTCCGGCACCGCCCGGGTTACCTGCGGCGACGAGGAATCCATCGTCAACGTGAACGAGTCCACCTTTATTCCCATTGGCAAGAACCACCGGCTGGAAAATCCCGGGAAAATTCCCCTGGTCATCATCGAGGTCCAGAGCGGAGAGTACCTGGGGGAGGATGACATCGTCCGCTTCGACGACGACTACCAGCGCTGCGTGGTGGCGCAGGCTGATAACGGTGAGGTTCCGTGAGGGAACGGATAAGCCTCCTTCGGGAGTTTTCGATCCCCCTCATTGCCGGTGTGATCGTGGCGCTTGTCTGGGCCAACATCTCTCCCGAGAGCTATCATCATTTTGACCACGACCACTTCTTCGGTCCCCTCAGCTTCCACTTCGTCAGCAACGACCTCTTCATGGTCTTCTTCTTCGGCATTGCCGCGGTGGAGATCACCCAGAGCTGCCTCCCTGGCGGAGATCTCAATCCACCCCGCAAGGCAGTCAATCCCCTTCTGGCGACGCTGGGCGGAATAGTCGGACCGGTGGCGGTCTACCTGGGGCTGAATGCCTTCCTCGGTGCCCCTGGCCTTGCAAAGGGGTGGGGCATTCCCACCGCCACCGATATTGCCCTTGCCTGGCTCGTGGCGCGGCTCATCTTCGGCGCGGGGCATCCGGCCATCTCCTTCCTGCTGCTGCTTGCCATCGCCGACGATGCGATCGGCCTCATTATAATCGCTATTTTCTACCCCGATCCAAGCGTGCCGACGGAGCCCCAGTGGCTTTTCCTGGTGCTTTGCGGCATGGTAGCGGCATGGCTGCTGCGCAATGCGAAGGTGCGCAGCTACTGGCCCTACCTCATACTTGGCGGCGGACTCTCCTGGGCCGGGCTCTTCATGGGCCACCTCCATCCGGCTCTGGCCCTCGTTCCCATCGTTCCGTTCCTTCCCCACCCTCCAAAAGAGGACAAGCACCTCTTCGAGGAAGACCCGGCTGACCGCTCCACCCTGGCAACCTTCGAGCACGAGTGGAAGATTGTTGTCGACTTCGGACTCTTCATGTTCGGGCTCGCCAACGCCGGGGTCGAATTCTCGGGTATCGGCGCCGCCACCTGGCTCGTCCTTGCCGCCCTCGTCGTCGGCAAGACCGGCGGCATCACACTCATGGGGCTCCTCGGCGAGCGGCTCGGCTTCCCGCTCCCCACGGGGATGGGGTGGCGGGAGCTGGCCGTTGCCGGCATGGTGGCCGGCATTGGCTTCACGGTCGCCCTTTTCGTGGCGGGGGAGGCGTTTACCGATCCCATCACCCAGGGGGCGGCCAAGATGGGAGCGATGCTGAGCATCGGCGCGGCGGTTCTTGCCTTTGCCGCGGCGGCGGTGTTTCGTATCCGCAAGGTTCATTGACGCTGCATTCTTCGAAAGAAGTGCCGGGGCGAATCTGCTTTGGTGCAGATTTTTTCCCGCGGTTGGCTGCTCTTCTCAGGTCCGACATCGTCAGGCTCTCGTGGCGAGGGGCATGTCACGTCCACCCCTTCCGCAACTCAGTCCTGCAGGTACATTCGCCCCCATTCACACATCTGCTCCAGGATGGGGAAGATGCTCTTTCCCTTTTCGGTCAGTGAATATTCCACCTTGGGCGGCACCTGGGCATACACCTCCCGGTGCACCAGGCCGTCTGCCTCAAGCTCCCGCAGCTGCTGGGTCAGCATCTTGCGGGTAGTGTCGGAAAACAGCCGCTGCAGATCGGAAAAACGCATGGTCTCCTGGGCCAGGTGCCAGAGGATCGATGCCTTCCACTTCCCACCGACCACCGCCAGGGTAACGTCGATCCCGCATTTGTATTCCTTCTCCCGGTAGACCATGAGGTCCGCTGCTGCCTGATTCTGTTGCATGTCATCCCCCTGCCTGCCCTTAGGTTCCTAATTTGATACTACGTATGTATTAAGGTACTACGTTACAAATATGTACGTTATTGACACAAACGCTCCTATGGACAAATATAGCCAAAAAGGTCGGAACAGGAAAGCATTCATTTTCCGGTCATCAAGAAAACAGGAGGGAATCACCATGAAAGCAGTGGCATTCAACGGCAGCCCCAACAAGGAGGGGAATACATGGCATGCGCTGAAGATGGTAACTGCCGAGTTGGAAAGCGAGGGGATCGAGACCGAGATCATCCATGTGGGCAACAAGGCGATTCGGGGCTGTGTTGCCTGTTACCAGTGCGTCAAGAACAGGAACGAGCAGTGTGTCCTTCCCGGTGACGAGGTCAACGACTGGATCCAGAAGATGAAGGGGGCGGACGGCATTATCCTCGGTTCCCCGGTCCACTACTCGGCCATCGGCGGGACCATGAAGTCATTCCTCGACCGGGCTTTTTTCGTCACCGGTGTCAACGACAGCATGCTCTGCCACAAGGTGGGTGCCGCGGTAGTGGCGGTGCGGCGCTCCGGCGGCCTGCCGACCTTCGACCAGTTGAACAACTTCCTTAACTATGCCGAAATGCTGATCCCTACCTCGAACTATTGGAACGTGATCCATGGCCGGACTCCAGGAGAAGTGGTTCAGGATCTTGAGGGGGTGCAGATCATGCGGGTCTTGGGGAAGAACATGGCGTGGCTGATGAAGCTGGTAGAACACGGGAAGGGGGCGGTTGAACCGCCGGAGCGGGAGGCTAAAATCTTTACCAACTTCATTCGCTGATAGTTCTTCACATCTGCAGACACAAGGAGAGGAGGTTGAACATGCTCAGATTTACCGTAAACGAAAAGGCCTGCACCCGCTGCGGCCTCTGCGTCGCCGACTGCCCGGCGCGGATCATCGCCATGGCCGAGGGCGGCTATCCCGCCATCGCCCCGGACAAGGAAGCCTCCTGTTACCGGTGCCAGCACTGCCTGGCCATCTGCCCCACGGCGGCGGTCTCGATCCTGGGGCTGAAGCCGGAGAACAGCCGGCCGCTGACCGGCAACTTTCCGGCACCGGAGCAGTTGGAAACCCTCATCAAAGGACGCCGCTCGGTGCGTCGTTACCGGGACGAAAACCTGGAACCGGACCTGCTGCAGCGGCTTCTGGAGGTGGCCTGGCATGCCCCCACCGGGGTCAACTCCCGCAAGGTCCGCTTCACGGTGGTGGACGACCGGGCGAAGCTGGCAATGCTGCGGGACGAGGTCATGGCCGGCCTGGGGTGGCTGGTGAGGGAAAACGCCCTCCCCGAGGGGCTCGGTTTCTTCGCCGACTTCGTCCAACTCTGGGAGGAGAAGGGAATCGACACCCTCTTCCGGGGGGCACCGCACCTGCTGGTTGCCTCGGTGCCGAAGGATGTTGCCTCGCCGCTGCCCGACTGCCTGATCGCCCTCTCCTACTTCGAGATCTACGCCCAGGCAAGCGGTGTCGGCACAGTCTGGGACGGCCTCGCCAAGTGGGCCATCAACGACCTGGTGCCGGAAACCCGCCGGCGACTGGGCATCCCGGACGATCACCTGGTCGGCTACTGCATGGCCTTCGGCAGGCCGGCGGTCCACTATGCCCGGACGGTGCAGCACGGGCCGGCGCTCATCAGCCGTTTCGGCGGCTGAGAGCATGCAGGGTGAACTTCCCGGCTTTCATATGACACACAAGGAGATCAGCATGGGCAAGGCATTGGTAGTCATCGACGTCCAGAACGATTACTTCCCCGGAGGGAAATTTCCGCTCTGGAACACCGAGGAAACTCTGGCCACCACGGTCAAGGCCGTTCATCGGGCCAAGGAGAAAGGGATTCCCGTCATCCTCATCCAGCATATCGCCGACAGCAGCCGCGGCATCGCTCCGTTTTTCAACGGAGGAACGCCGGGGGCTGAACTGCACCAAGCCGTCAAGGAGGCAGCAACCGATGCGCCGGTGGTGGTCAAGGCCTTTGCCGACAGCTTCCATCAAACCTGCCTGGAAGAAGTCCTCGCCCGTCTTGGCGTAACGGAACTGCTGCTCTGCGGCATGATGACCCAGAACTGCGTGACCCACACGGCAATCTCCAAGTCGGCGGAGAAATACGCCGTCACAGTCCTCACCGACTGTTGCACCACCGTGGACCAGATGATCCACCTGATCGGCCTCAATGCCCTCTCAACCCGAGTGGCGCTGGCCACGGCAGCGGAAGCTGTTTAGCCCCGAAGGCACATCCCTTTGCCTGAAATGACATCAAATTCTCCTCTTCGCGGGGTATTTCCGGTTCCTTACCGCTGTCTTGCCCATCAGGTCGGATAGGCTCTGCCGGGGAGTGTTCCCGTCTCAGGGGAGAAGGGGATCGAGGACCGCTGCGATCAGGGTGCTGACGGCGCAGAGGAAGCCGCCCCAGCAGATGTCGACGGCCGCCATCCTGACGGGCCACTCCCTGAGGGTGGCGCGGTTGGTCAGGTCGTAGACGCCGTAGACCACAAGTCCGTAGAGCAGTCCCCAGCCCAGGGCCGACGCCACCGGCCGGGCCGGGTCCACCCGGGGGAGGGCGAAGAGGACGATTCCTCCCGGCAGGGCCAGGTAGACCCCGGCCGCCGCCAGGAGGCGCGGTTTGAGGGCGTCTCCTTCGCGTCGGGCCAGGTCGCCCAGCTCCCGCAGGTAGAACCCCTGCATGAGGCGGCCGAGCCAGAGGTAGTCCAGCAGGAGGAAGAAGGGGAGGAGCGCGAGGAAGATCATGAGACCGTGGAACATGGCTACCTCCGGAAATACTTCGCTAACCCCACCAGGAGCGGCGTCATGACCCCCCAGCCGGCAGCCAGGATCAGCATGGCTCCGGTGGTCGGCAGCGCCTCGGTGGCCCCGAGCCGGGCGCCGCTGTAGTAGGCCAGGGGGCCCCCCACGGCGCCGAACAGGGCTGCCAGGAGGTACCGCCCCCGCAGCCATGCCAGGGAGATGTTGAGGGTGGCGGCGAAGTTGAGCCAGAGGCTCACCATCCACGGGGGGCTGAAGGGGCGGGGAAGGAGATGCTGTACGGGGAGGAAGGTCCCGGCGGCCACCAGGGCCGTATCAAAGAGAAAACCGAGGATTCCCGCGGCCAGAAGGAGTTTCGTCTCGCCCGGCCGGTTGTCGGTCAGGACCAGGTGGATGGCGAGCACCAGGGCCACCGCCGCCGGGCCGAGCCAGGGCCGCCCCCCGGCCGCCCCCAGCACCGCCGCGAACCAGGCCCCCTGGAAGAGGGCCACGTTGAGGACGTTTCTTCCCATCCTATCCCCCCGGTTCCGTGTCGCATCCGGGCCGGGCGTAGACCAGCTGTTCCACCCCCGTGAACCGTTCCGCGAAACCCCCTTCGCAGTAGGCGAGATAGTAGTCCCACATCCGGATGAAGCAGTCGTCGTAGCCCAGGTCCCGGACTGCCTCCAGGTTGCCGTGAAAGGCCCTTCGCCACTCCTGCAGGGTCCGGACGTAGTGGTGTGTCAGATCCTCCCGGTGAACCAGGCGCAGGTCGGTGGCCGCCACGGCCCGGGCCATGGCCCCCGGCGACGGACAGGAGCCGCCGGGGAAGATGTAGCGGTTGATGAAGTCCGGGGTCTTCACGTAGCGGTCGTAAATGCGGTCGGGAACGGTGATGGCCTGGATGAGTCCCATGCCGTCGGGCCTGAGCCGCCGGCAGCAGACATCGAAGAAGGCGGGGAGGTGACGGTGCCCCACCGCCTCGATCATCTCGATGGAGACGAGCCGGTCGAACTCTCCGGTCAGGTCCCGGTAGTCCTGCTGGAGCAGGGTGATGCGATCCCCCAGGCCCGCCTCCCGGGTCCGCTCCGCGGCCAGGGCGAACTGCTGCCGGGAGATGGTGGTGGTCGTCACCCGGCAGCCGTAATGCCGGGCCGCATGGATGGCGAAGCCCCCCCAGCCGGTGCCGATCTCCAGGAGTTCCATTCCTGGCCCGAGGCGGAGCCGCTGGCAGATCCGGTCGAACTTGGCGACGGAGGCCTCCTCCATGGTACTGTCGTCACGCTCGAAGATGCCGCACGAGTAGGCCATGGTGGGGTCCAGGAAGAGGTGGTAGAGGTCGTTTCCCAAGTCGTAGTGGGCGGCGATGTTGCGCCGGCTCCCCCGGCGGGTGTTGTCGTTCAGGCGGTGGAAGAGACGCCGGAGCGGGGCGGTGAGCCGCGCCAGCCCCACCTCAAGGCGCTCCTGGGCGTCCTGGTTGCGGACCATGATCCTCACCAGGGCCGGCAGGTCGTCGCAGTCCCACACCCCATCCATGTAGGCCTCGGCGGCGCCGATGGTGCCACCAAGAACCGCCTGGCGGTAGAAGGTGGGGCCGTGGACCCGGATCGTGGCGGAGAGATCCGACCGGGGATCGCCGAATTCCAGCCGACGGCCGCTGTCCAGGAGGGTCAGGCGACCGCTTGAGATGGCCCCGAGGCTCTTCAGCAGCAGGGCCCGGGCCAGGCGTTCCAGGGGGCCGGGCGCCCCTTCGCCGGTGCCGGCGTAGCCGCTGCAGGCCTGCCCGGTGATTCGCATGGTCATGGGTGATAACTCCCTTTCGTGATGTGATGGTGTGCGGGATGGGGGCAGAAGGGGACCCCCTTGCGCTTGATCTGCAGGGCCTGCCAGTAGATGGCGGTGATGACCCGCAACGTCATGGCGGGCCACCGCATGAGCGCCAAGGTCAGGTTCATGCTGGTCAGGGGGTGCCGCTGCAGATCCAGCCGGGCCTCGAAAATCGTCTCCTCCCCCCGCTCGCTCTCCATCCGCACTGCCAGGGTCTCTCCCGGCGGGGTGAAGCCCCAGGTGTAGTGGATATCCATGGGCATGAACGGGGAGACGTGGAACTCCTTCTCCAGTTCGAACAGGTACCATTCCCCCTCCCGGCGGGCGCTGCGGATATCCAGTGCGCGCACGTACTCCTCCCCCCAGGGGGTGTTGTGGACCTCGGCAACGACGGCGTCGAGCCGCAGCCCGTCGGCGCCGAAGCAGTAGTAGATGCTGATGGGGTTGAAGCAGTATCCCAGATAGCGGAGGTGGGTCAGAAGCCGGATCGGTCCGGCGGGGCGGTAGCCGAGCTGCTCCTCCGCCACGTCCCGCACTGCCGTATCGAGGGGGCCTTCCCGGCGCAGGTGGTCGGCACGCCGGAAGCTGGCCCAGGTGGGACCTTCCACGGACCAGAACAGGCGGTTGGCGAAGACCAGCTCCAGCTCCGCCAGGTCCAGGTAGACCATGAAGAGGTTGTAGCGGAACTCGTTCACGATCGGGGTGTGGCGCCGGTGCCCCACCTGGCCGGTGTAGAGGGCGCTCTGCATGACCGTGGCCACCCCCAGGGCCTTCAGCTGGGCCGCGTCCCACCGGGTGCAGATGCCGACGCCGTTCGTTCCCATCAGAGTCCCCTCCCGAAGTGTCGGCAGACCGCCAGGGCGCTGTTGAGCCCGTCTTCGTGGAAGCCGTATCCCCAGTAGGCCCCGCAGTACCAGGTTCGGTTGACGCCGCTGATCTCATGGCGGCGCTTCTGGGCCTGGAAGGCCGCCGCCGAGTAGACCGGGTGGTGGTAGACCATCCGGCCGATGACCTTTTCCGGGGCGATGGCATCGGGGGTATTGAGGGTCACGCAAAATTCAACGGGAGCCTGGAGCGACTGTAGCCTGTTCATCCAGTAGGTCAGGGTCGCGCTCCCCCGCTCTTCCCGGGGAATGCGGCAGTTCCAGCTGGCACGGGCCTTGGGGATGTCCGGCAGAAGCCCCTCGTCGGTGTGGAGCACGGTGTCGTTTTCCTGGTAGGGGATGGCAGAGAGGAGCTCCCGCTCGGCGTCGGAGGGGTCCGCCACCATGGCCAGGGCCTGGTCGCTGTGGCAGGCCAGGACCACCTGGTCGAACGGTTCCGCCGAGCCGCCGCGGGTCGTCACCTCCACCCGGTCCGGGTGGCGCCGCACCCGTTCGACTGGAGAAGAAAGCCGCACCCGGTGCCGGAACGGACGGGCCAGCGGCTCCACGTACTGCCGCGACCCGCCCCGGATCACCCGCCATTTCGGCTGGTCGATCACATTGAGAATGCCGTGGTTGGTGAAAAACTGCACGAATGCCGCCGCCGGGAACTGGAGAAACCGGGCCGGGTCCGCCGACCAGATGGCGCTCCCCATGGGGACCATGAAATCGTCGATGAAACGCTGGGAATACCCCTTTTCCGCCAGGTACGATCCCAGGGTCAGGGTCATGTCGCTGCTCACGTAGAGCTCGCGGGATTCCCGGTTGAAGCGGAAAACCTCCCTGAGCATCCCCCAGAAGGGGAAGCTGACAAGGTTTCTGCGATGGGCGAAAAGGGTGTCCAGGTTGGTGGCGCAGTATTCCAGGCCGCTCCGCTCGCTGGTGACCGAGAAGCTCATGACGCTCGGCTGGGAGGCGACGCCGAGCCGTTCCAGGAGCCGGATGAAGTTCGGGTAGGTCCGCTCGTTGAAGACGATGAAGCCGGTATCCACGGCCCAGGTGGTCTCCTCCAGGGTCACGTCCACCGTATGGGTGTGCCCCCCCAGGTAGTCGTTGGCCTCGAAGAGGGTCACCTCGTGGTCGCCGCAGAGGAGGTGGGCCGTTGCCAGGCCCGCTATGCCGCCGCCGATGATGGCGAGTCTCATGGTTCGTTACCCTTGCGGACTGAGCCGACTTCCCGCACGACCCTCCCGGGATCGAACCCCAGCTGCCGGACCCGTTCCATGATGGCGGCATACACGGCGTCATCCATGACCGGCGTGCGGCTCAGTACCCAAAGGTACTTCCGGTTGGGGGTGCCCACCACGGCATACTCGTATGCCGGTCCCAGGTCGATGATCCAGTAGTCACCCCGGAAGGGCCAGAAAAAGGAGACCTTGAGCCGGGCATTGGTGGCGGGATCGACAACCCATGCCCGCCCTTCCACCCGGCGGGTCCTGCCGTCTTCCGCGTCCCTGCAGCTGTTCACCACGTCGATCTCCCCGTCATCCCGCAGCGTGTAGCTGGCGGTACTCCCCAGGCACCCTTTCTGGAAGCTGTTGGGGTAGCGGGCAATCTCGTACCAGATTCCCGCATACCGCTTCAGGTCCACGGATTCCACGGTCTGGAGCGGCGGCATTTTTGACAGGGCCGCGGCGTCACGGCAGTTGAAGGTGGCCCAAAGGAGCGTGGCAATGGCAATCACAACTATGACCTTCATGGTGTCGTCCTCATCGTCCCGTTGGTTTCCGCGCTTTTGCACCGCCCGGGGCTTCCGGGACCAGCACCAGGTCTAATGTGGCTTCCCGGGACCCCTTCCTGGGGTAGTGCTGCGTTATGAGCCCTTCGAACCCCTTGGCATCCACCAGGATATGGATGTGGGAGGGCCGGCGACCATAGGGGGGCGGGAAGCTGGTCTCCAGGCGATACCGGCCATCCCTGTCGGAGAAGAGCGTGGCCCGGTGGTCATCGTCATAGGCGCCGCCCGGCCCGGTCTGCCACACCTCGATCCGCGCATTGGGGATGGGCCGGCAATCGGCCGAGGAACGGACCGTGCCGCTCAGCACGTATCCCCTGCCGATGGTGTTTCGCACCGGCGCGTTGGGGCGGTAGAAGGGGCCGATCTCATCCCAGGGGGTCGGAGTGCACGGGGCGGCCAGCCCCGTTTCTCCGGCCGAAACCAGGGACAGCACCATGAGCAGTGCAGCGAACGATCTGGTTATCGAGTGAGCCATAAGTATACTCCATCCTGTTGTCTCTGGCCGGTGAGCAGCGTCGCAATCGTCAGCGATGCCTCCTGACCCACTTGTCCAGGGATATGACCGGCAGCACGACCGCGCCGACCGCCATGGCCGACAGCCAAGCCCTGCCGTCGAGGGGTGCCGAGCCGAAAACCGCCTGGAGCGGCGGCAGGTAGATAAAACACGCCTGCAGCAGCAGAAGAATGCCGATGCCGATGAAGATGGCCGGATTGCTGAAGATCCCCTGGGAGAGGAGGGAGTCCCGGAGCGACCGGCAGTTGAGGAGATAAAAGGCCTGGGTGAAGGTGATGCTGGTCACACAGAGGGTCTGGGCCTCGGCCAGGGCCAGGGCATGGCGGGCCGCCGTGACCGGCTCGGTGCCGATAATCCGGAAATATTCCCAGAGAAACAGTGCGCAGCCCCCAGTTGCCATGAGTGCCGCGACAACGATCAGCCGCGCGACGATGAAGCCCGAGAAGACCGGCTCCTCCGGGGAGCGGGGTTTGCGGCGCATGGCGTTGGGTTCCAGGACCTCAAAGGCCAGGGGGATGGAAAGGGTGACGCTCGCCACCAGGTTGATCCAGAGGGTCTGGCTGGGGGACATGGCCATGAGGAGCTCGTTGACGCCGTCGACCCGCACCGTGGGGAAGAAGAACATGGCGACGGAGAGGGTGCAGGCGAGCCCCAGGTTCGTGGGGAGCACGAAGGCCAGGGACCGGACCAGGTTGTCGTAGACCCGGCGTCCCTCCTCCACCGCCGCGGCGATGGAGGCGAAGTTGTCGTCCATGAGGACCACCTTGGCCGCCTCCTTGGAAACCGCCGTCCCCGTGATCCCCATGGCCACGCCGATGTCGGCCCGCTTGAGGGCCGGCGCGTCGTTGACCCCGTCGCCGGTCATGGCCACCACGTATCCCCGGGACTGGAGGGCCTCCACCAGCCGGATCTTGTGCTCCGGCGCCACCCGGGCGAAGACGTTGGTGGCAAGTGCCACCTCCTGGAGCTCTCCGTAGGAGAGCCCGTCCAGCCGGCGCCCCTCCACGGCGGTCTGATCCGGTTGCAGAAGGCCCAGCTGGCGGCCGATGGCCTCGGCTGTCACGGGATGGTCACCGGTGATCATCTTCACGGTGATGCCGGCGCCGTGGCATTTCCGGATGGCGTCCATGGCCTCGGTGCGGGGGGGATCGATCATGCAGAGGAGCCCCGCGAAGGTGAGTTCCCCGGCCACGTCCTCCGGGGAGATCTCCTCTGCCCCGGCCGCCTCTTTGGAGGCGCAGGCGATCACCCGCATCCCCTGACGGGCGTAGGTGTCCATGGCCCCGTGAATCCGGCGCCGCTCCGGTTCCGAGAGGGCACAGCGCTCAATGACGATCTCCGGCGCCCCCTTGAGGAGAATCCGGTTTCCCCCCTCCATCCGGTTCAGGGTGGCCATGAATTTCGTATCCGACTCGAAGGGGATGACATCCAGGCGCCCGTGGCGGGTGCGGAGCCCATTGTCGTCCAGCCCCCCCTTGCGGCCGGCAACCACCAGGGCCGCCTCCGTCGGGTCGCCGGTGATGGCCCAGCCGTCCCCCTCGGGGCGCAGGGCGGCATCGTTGCAGAGAAGGGCGATGGACAGCAGGTCATGGAGCGGCTCCGGGAGATCCGTCAGACGGATGCCGTCATGCTCGATCTCCCCCACCGGCCCATAACCGATACCGGAAAACCGGTACTCGTGGCCGTCAAGCCATGCCACCTGCACCGTCATCTCGTTGCGGGTCAGGGTGCCGGTCTTGTCGGAGCAGATGACCGAGGTGGAGCCGAGGGTTTCCACCGCCGGGAGGTGGCGGACCACGGCGTGGCGGTCGGCCATGCGCCGCACACCGATGGCCATGCAGATGGTGATGACCGCCGGCAGCCCCTCGGGGATGGCGGCCACGGCCAGGGAGACGGCCACCATGAGTGCCTCGCCCACCGGGGCGTCCTTGATCCAGATGCCGAAGGCGATCAGCACCGCCACCACGAACACCACGGCAGCGGTGATGCCGCTGCTGACCTTCGCCAGCTGCCGGGTGAGGGGGGTCTCCAGCTGGCTTGTCTGGTTGAGGAGGGCGTTGATCCGCCCCAGCTCCGTACCGTTCCCCGTGGCCACCACCACTCCCGTGGCGGTCCCCTGCACCACCAGCGTGCCGCTGTAGGCCATGGAGACCCGGTCCCCCAGGGGGGCGTCGGGGGCTACCGGTACGGTCTGTTTTGCCACCGGCAGGGATTCGCCGGTGAGGGCCGCTTCCTCCACCAGGAGATTCTTGACCCGGATGAGACGCAGGTCGGCCGGCACCTTGTCGCCGCTTTGCAATGTCACCAGATCACCGGGGACCAGCAGGTCGGCGGGGACCGCCAGGGAGTGCCCGTCCCGCAGGGCCGTGGCCGCCTCCGGAATCATCGCCGACAGGGCCTCGATGGCCTTGCCTGCCCGGTATTCCTGGATAAAGCCGATGATGGCGTTGATAAATACCGCACCGAAGACCACGGCGGCGTCGGTGGGCTTGCGGAGGGCGAGGGCCAGGGCGCCGGCGGCAACGAGGAGCCAGCCGATGGGGTTGTTGATCTGACGCCAGAAGAGGAGCAGGGGGCTATCGCTTCCTTTCCGGATAAGGGTGTTGGGGCCGAATCGCTGCAGCCGCTCCGCCGCCTCGGCGGCCGTCAGCCCCTCGGGGCCGGTCTCCAGCCGCGTCAGGACCTCCTGCTCCGGCGAGGCATGCCACGGAGGCCCGCCCGGTTCGGTCCTGGTAGTACTCGATGTGTCGTTCAATCCGGCCTGAAGATGCAAACAGATACCTCCGAATCCAATGAATTATATCAACGGCCTGACTTCCACCACCCTGAACCATGCGGCATGGGTGACCGCGTCGCCGGTACCCGGCCCCACCATGGTGTCAGCGTTCTCCTTGATGAGGGTCAGCATCTCCCCCTGCTCCTCGGTCCGGATCAGCTCCAGGGCGAGGCGAACGCCCCGGAAACCCGGCGTTCCCGCCTTGAACAGAAAAGAGGCGTTGGGATTCTGGGCGATGTTGCGGAAGGTGCGGCCGTCGGTCATCCCCCAGACCAGGGTCGTTTCGTCGATGACGTGGGGGCGGGCATAGACGGCGGTGTTGACGCTGCCGTCGGCAGCGGCGGTGGCCATTACCCCCAGGCCCGGTTGCTGGAACAGTTCGGAAAGGTTCATGGAGCGTTCTCCTTTCAGGCTAAGAGGCTGTCGAAAACCTCGGGTTGTTCAAAAATAGTCAGATCGTCGCACCCGGAGGAAGCCCCGCGGAGGCGTAGCAGCGCTACGCCGCACAAGGCGGCTTTCGAGGACGGCGGCGAGATGGCTGTTTTTCAACAACCTGTAAAACCCCTCACACCCGGGGCGGCAGGGGGAAGAAGGGGCTCGTTCGGCGCTTGTACTCCTCGAAGTCGGGCCTCCCCTCATAGTGCTTTTCCAGCATCGGGATGCCGGAGACCATGAGGATCAGCGCGGTAATGGTGAGGGGGCCAATGACGGTCCACCCTCCGCCGGGAACCGCAAGGGCCATGAGCCAGATCCCCCACCAGAGGGTCACCTCGCCGAAGTAGTTGGGGTGGCGGGTGTAGCGCCAGAGGCCGCCGGTCATGAGCTTCCCCCGGTTCTCCGGATTGCGGATGAAGCGCAGGAGTTGCAGGTCACCCACCGCCTCGAAGGTGAACCCTGTGAGCCAGATCAGGAGGCCCAGGACGTCCAGCCATCCGAAGGGGGTCGGGGGCGAGGCGTTGATGAAGATGACCGGCACCGCCACCAGCACCAGGAGCACCCCCTGGAGCATGAAGACCTGGAGGAAGGAGCGGAGCACGAACCAGCGTCCCCACTCCTCCCGCCACTGCCGGTAGCGGGGATCCTCGGCCTTTCCCCGGTTGCGGGCGTGGATGTGGAGGGCCAGGCGCACCCCCCAGACCAAAACCAGGAGGGAGACCAGGAGCCCCCGGGGGGCGTAGTGCCCCCCCGCCACGAGGGAGACCGCCGCAGCCAGGATGAACCCGAGCCCCCAAGCCACATCGGCGATGTCGTTGCGCCCCTTGAGCTGGGCGGCCACGAACCAGCAGGCCATGTATGCCAGCACGAAACCGGCCGTTGTAAGGAGTGTCCCGGTCACGAAGGTCCGTCCTTCCCCGTTGTCCCTCTCCCTTCAAGGATATCGCGTGTTTTCAGGGCGGCCACCCGGCAGACCGCCAGGTAGGGGGCGGCCAGCAGCGGCACCTCGAAGACCACCCGGCACCGCTCCGGACCCAGCGGCTCCACCCGGTGGCCGGTGGCGGGAATCCCGGCCACCTCCCAGCACCAGCGCCGGCCGGCCTCGAAGTCCGTGATCCGGAACGGCACCCGCAGGCCGATGACCGTCCGCACCCACCCGGTCGTGCCGGGGCCGATGAACCGCTCGCCGCACTCCACCCCCGTGACCGACGGCCCCCATTCCGGCCAGCGGCGGGTATCGGTCAGGAGCTCCCAGGCGGCCGGGGCCGGTGCCTCCACCTCAACGGCCGTTTCCATGTCTTTCCCCCAGGAGGAGCCGCCCGATCCCCTCCGACGGCTGCCAGCGGCGCAGCTGCAGCAGCAGGTAGCCGGCCATGGCAAAATTGCCCAGGGCCATGATGAGGACAAACCAGAGAATCCCCCGCCCCACGGACCGCTCCCGCCAGGCCACCCAGAGCCAGAAGAAGAGAAAACCGCAGTAGGCGTCGGCCAGGGTGGCCCTGAACCAGGGGTCGGGCCAGAGGAGGCGGCCGGCGGTGACGACGTCCTCGTGAAGCGATGCGGTAACGGTCACCAAGAGCATCAGTGCCAGTACCGCCAGGCAGATGCCGGTCAGGAAGGCTTTCATCTCAGGGGCTCCTCAGCAGATCGCGCTTCAGCTTCTCGTCGATGGGTTCGCGGCCGAGCCAGATGCCGAAGTAGGCCGCCGCAAAGTCGGCCCCCTCAATGGTGATGAGCGGCGTGCCGTTCAGGGCCAGCTCCGTCCCCTTGCCGGGGAGGTAGGTCAGGGCGTACCGGTCGCCGGGCTTCACGTCCCGGTAGGCGGCGTTGATGTGATCGATGCGGCTGCGCAGCCGGGCCAGCTCTGCCGGGGTCTGGTTGCGCCGCAGGGTCGGTTCGGCCCCCTTGCCGAAATCGCCCCCCTTGATGGCCACCAGATAGCTGATCTCCAGCCGCTTCGGCACGTCGGAGAGAATCCGCTCCGAGGGGACTCCCTCCGGGAGATAGAGGGCCGCCACGTAGGCCTTGATGACCTTCAGATAGCGGAGCAGGGCGGCGTTGTGGAGCCTCAGGGGAGCATCTCCCGCCTTGACGCTGTCTGCGAAGGCCACCCCCTGCACGGTCCGGGCGTTGGCGGCAACCGGCGGCAGCAGGGTGAGACAGAGGAGGCAGAGGATCCCTATCCGTACATTCATGGTCGTCTCCTGTGGTCACACATGGATTCTAACAGTTGCCAGTGTATACGCAATGGGGAGTGGGGAAAGTTGCCGCAGGCAGTGCGGAGCGCCGCCAGTCTGCTATAGTTTTGAGTGCACAAGACGACTCTCCGGTGAAAGGATGGACCGATGCGCTTTGGCCTCTGCTGCCAGTTCATGAAGGAACCGGTCTCGTTCCGGACCACCACCGCCAAGACGCTCCTGGCGCTCCACCGTGACCGCCGGCTGGCCAAGGCGTCCGATGTCTGCCTCGGCAATGCCCGCAACCTGCTCCTGGCCCTGGCAGCCGTCCGTCGGCTGGGGATCGGAGCCTTCCGGATCATGTCGCCCCTCTTCCCGCGCATGACCCATCCGGAGGCGGGGTACCGGCTCGACGAGCTCCCCGACGGCGTCGAGATCGAGGGATTGCTGGCCGATGCCCGCAGCTACGCCAGACAGCACGACATCCGGCTCAGCTTTCATCCCGACCAGTTCGTGGTGCTCTCGTCTCCCCATGGGGCGGTGCTCGAAAGCTCCATCCGGGAGCTGGCATACCAGGGGATGCTGGCCGAGGCGGTGGGGGCCGACATGATCAATATCCACGGCGGGGGAGTCTACGGAGACAAGGAGCAGGCCCTGGAGCGGCTGGCCGCGGTGTTTCCCCGGCTGCCCGAAGCGGTCCGCAGCCGCCTGACCCTGGAAAACGACGACGTCAGCTACACCGTGCGGGATCTCCTGCCGATCTGCCGGCGTCTGTCCCTCCCGCTGGTCTATGACGTCCACCACCACCGCTGCAATCCGGACGGCCTGTCGGTGGAGGAGGCCACGAGCTTGGCGGCGGAGACCTGGGAGACCCTGGGGCGGGAGCAGCATTGTCACATCTCGTCCCCCCGGGCAGGGTGGGGGGGAGGAGACCCCAAGCCCCATGCCGATTACATCGACCCGGCTGACCTGCCGGAGTGCTGGCTCGGCCGGGAGATGACGGTTGATGTGGAGGCCAAGGCCAAGGAGCTGGCCGTGATCAGGCTGATGGAAGATCTGGCGAGGGGGACACGACCATGAGATTTCCGCTCGGACGGTTGTTTCTGACCGGGTTGCTGGCGGGGCTCTTGCCGGCCTGCGCCGGCGACCGTCCCACCAACCTGGGGGCGAGGGAGGGCGTGCTATCTCCCTGCCCCTCATCCCCCAACTGCGTCTCCAGCCAGGCGGCCGACGAGCGGCACCGGATCGAGCCGCTTCCGTTCATGGGTGATCCCGATGCCGCCTTCGCCCGCCTCAAGGGGGTTCTGGCGGCCCGGGGCGACACCACCATCATCGAGGAGACGCCGGGGTATCTGCGGGTTGAACTGCGGACCACCTTCTTCGTGGATGACGGCGAGTTCCTCCTGGATCGGCAGCGGCGGGTCATCCAGGTCCGCTCGGCGTCGCGCATCGGCTATTCGGACCTGGGGAAGAACCGCCGCCGGATGGAGGAGATCCGCCGCGCCTTCGCCCCGACGGGGAGTGGATCATGAACAGAGTGGTTATGCTCATGGAGCGGGGGATGCTCCCCGACGCCGTGGTCAGGAGCGGCATCCGGCGGCTGCTGCTGAAGCGGCTGCGGGACGAGGGGAGCGGTGACAGGGAGACGGACCGCCAGCGCCAGCGGGAGTTCTTCGCCGAGCTTCGCCGCAGCCCCCTGGCGGTGGCGACGGGGGCCGCCAACCGGCAGCACTACGAGCTGCCGCCGGAATTCTTCACCCGGGTCCTGGGTCCCCGGCGCAAGTACAGCTGCTGCCTCTACCCCCCCGGCGTCACCGACCTGGCCGCCGCCGAGGAGGCGATGCTGCGGCTCACCTGCCAGCGGGCCGCCCTGGCCGACGGCATGGATATCCTGGAACTGGGGTGCGGGTGGGGTTCCCTCATCCTCTGGATGGCCGGGCAGTACCCCAACGCCCGCATCACGGCGGTTTCCAACTCGGCGCCCCAGCGGCGGCTCATCGAGGGGGAATGCCGGGACCGGGGCCACGCCAACGTGCGGGTGCTGACCGCCGACATGAACACCTTTGCCGCTGACGGCGTCTTCGACCGGGTGGTGTCGGTGGAGATGTTCGAGCACATGCGCAACTACGCCGAGCTCCTCCGCCGGATCTCCGGCTGGCTCCGGGACGACGGGCGGCTCTTCGTCCACCTCTTCTGCCACCGGGACCTGGCCTACCTGTTCGAGACCCAGGGGGAGGACGACTGGATGGGGCGGTACTTCTTCACTGGCGGCATCATGCCCTCCGACCACCTCCTCTTCTATTTCAACGACCACCTGGCGGTGGAGGACCACTGGCGGGTGGGGGGCCGCCACTATCAGCGGACCTGCGACCAGTGGCTGGCGCGCATGGATGCCGAGCGCACCCGGATCATGGAGATCTTCTGGGATGTCTACGAAGGGGAAGCTCCGATCTGGTTCCAGCGGTGGCGGGTCTTCTTCATGGCCTGCGCCGAGCTCTTCGGGTTCAACAACGGCAACGAGTGGTTCGTCTCTCACTATCTGCTCAGAAAGCGGTGATCTCTCAGGGACCCCTCTCCGACGCAGGCGACGGCCTCTAACTGCCTGATCCTGAGACCGAAGATGGCCGCGGCTTTGAGCCGTCGCCGGCGGGATGGTATGATGACGGGATAATGCGATCAATGGATCAAGGATCATAGTCCCATGTTCCCAAGGAGTCACCGATGGTGAAACACCGCTTCATCCTTGTCGCCGCCATTGTGGTGGTGGTCATCTCCCTCCTTTCGTCGCTTCTGGCGTTCTATACGGACTGGCTCTTTTTCCTAGAGACGGGGTTCGCGTCGGTGTTCACGACGACGCTGGCGGCCAAGGTGGGGGCCGGCCTTGTCTCCGGCCTCATCCTGCTGGTCTTTGCCCTCGTGAACCTCCACTACGCGAACCGGGCCACGTTCTCACCCCGTAACGTATTTTTCGAGGGGGGGAACATCTACCGGATCCAGCGGGACGAGGCGGCGCGGCTGGCCGCTCCCCTGAGCATCCTGGCCGCCGTCGTCCTGGCGCTCATGGTGGGGCGGTGGGGGGCCTGGCAGTGGCAGAGCATCCTCCTCTTCCTGAACGGCGTCACGGTCGGCACCAGCGATCCTGTCATGGGGAAGGATCTCGGCTTTTACCTCTTCAGCATGCCGCTGCTGGAGTTTCTCAAAGGGTTTGCAGGGTTCATGGTGCTAGCCGTGGCGCTCCTCTCCGCCGGGGTCTACTACGTCCGGGGGGGCATTATCGTGACGGAGGGGGGCGCCACCATCGACCCGCGGGTGAGAAAGCACCTGGCGGTTCTGGTGGGGATCTTTTCCCTCACGGTGGCGGCCGGATTCTATCTGGACGGCTACCGGCTCCTCCTTTCCGGGAATAGCGGATTCCCCGGCGCCGGCTACGCCGACGTCAACGCCCGGCTCCTCACCTACCGGATTCTTGCGGCCGTGACCCCCGTTGCCGGCATCATCCTGGCGGCGGGTCTCTGGAAGGGGAACTGGCGTCTGGCGCTGCTGCCGCCGGTTCTGGTGGCCGCGGTCTACGGGATCGGCATCATGGCCTATCCGGTGCTCCTGCAGAAGTTCAAGGTGGCCCCCAACGAACTGGCCCTGGAGACCCCCTACATCGAGAACAGTATCAAGTTCACCCGGTTCGGGTACGACCTGGACAAGATCGAGACCATCCCCTTCGATGCCGACCTGAAGCTGACCGCCGCGGACATCGCCAGCAACGACGCCACCATCAGGAACATCAGACTCTGGGACCACGCCCCGCTCCTCAAGACCTACAGCCAGCTCCAGCAGATCAGGACCTACTACAAGTTTTCCGACGTGGACAACGACCGCTACCTGGTGAACGGCCAGTACACCCAGGTGATGCTCTCCCCCCGGGAGCTCTCCTACAACGATCTCCCGAGCAGGAACTGGATCAACGAGCGGCTCATCTTCACCCACGGCAACGGCCTCACCTTCGGCCCCGTGAGCCGCATCAGCAAGGAGGGGCTCCCCGAGTTCTTCGTCAAGGACATCCCGGCCGTGAGCCTGGCCGACATCACGGTGAAGCGGCCGGAGATCTACTACGGCGAACTCTCCAACGAGTACGTCATCGTCAAGACGAAGGTGCCCGAGTTCAGCTACCCCACCGCCACGGGGAACATCAACACCACCTACGGGGGGAAGGGTGGGGTCCCCCTGGATTCGGTGCTTCGCAAGGCCCTCTTCGCCGCCCGGTTCAGGACGGAGAAGATCCTCCTCTCCTCTGACATCACTCGCGAGAGCAGAATCCTCTACTACCGCAGCATCGGCGAACGGGTGAAGGCGGTGGCCCCCTTCCTGCGCTTCGACGGCGATCCCTACCTGGTGGTGGCCGACGACGGCACCCTCAAGTGGATCATCGACGCCTACACCACCTCGGACCGCCTCCCCTACGCCAAGCCCCTCAAGGGGGGGGTCAACTACATGCGGAACCCGGTGAAGGCGGTGGTCGATGCCTATGACGGCACCCTGGACTTTTATGTCAGCGACCCCGGCGACGTCATGATCAAGGTCTACGGCCGGATCTTCCCGAAGCTCTTCAAGCCCCTGTCGGCCATGCCCGACGACCTGCGGCGGCACATCCGCTACCCCCACCAGTTCCTCCAGGTGCAGGCCGCCATGTTCGCCACCTACCACATGACCGACCCCAAGGTCTTCTACAACAAGGAGAACCTCTGGGAGATCCCGGCCCTGGGGGAGGAGCGGATGGAGCCCTACTACACCATCATGAAGCTGCCGGGAGAGAAAAAGGAAGAGTACATCCTGCTCCTCCCCTTCACCCCCTCCAAGCGGGACAACCTGGCGGCCTGGCTCACGGCCCGCTGCGACGGGGAGAACTACGGCAAGCTCCTGGCCTACACCTTCCCCCGGGACCGGCTCATCTACGGCCCGAAGCAGGTTGACGCCCGGATCAACCAGGACTCCCAGATCTCCCAGCAGCTGACCCTCTGGAGCCAGCGGGGCTCCCAGGTCATCCGGGGGAGCATGCTGGTGATTCCCATCGAGAAGTCGCTCCTCTACGTGCAGCCCCTCTTCCTGGCCGCCGCCGACAAGGCGGGCCTGCCGGAACTGCGGCGGGTCATAGTCGCCTTCGGGGACGAGGTGGTCATGGAGGAGACCCTGGAGCTGGCCCTGCAGCGGATCTTCGGGGGGAGGAAGGCCCCGGCCGGCGTCGCCGCGGCGGCGGCGCCTGAGGCGCGCCCGGCCTCGTCGGCGGAACTGGCCCGGGAGGCCATGGCGATCTTCGAGCGGGCCACCAACCTCCAGCGCCAGGGGGACTGGGCTGGCTACGGGGAGGAGCTGCGGAAGCTCCAGCAGGTTCTGAAGCAGCTGGCCCGGTAGGGCTTGCGCTGCAGCACCTGAATCCTGAAATGACGGGCCGGTCGCCAGGGCGGTGGCGGCCGTGCTGGTTCAGGTGCAGCCTGGCTGACTGCAGCCGAGAACGTGTTAGACTGAGTAGAGAGACGTTGAACGTACCGTTGTCACAGCGGCACGGCACATCTTCATACCACAAGGAGGCAGATCATGAGCACCAGAGACGAGTACGTAAAAAAGCTGCAGGTAAAGCTGGAGGAGTGGAACGCCGATATCGACAAGCTTGCAGCCAAGGCCGGTGAGGTGCGGGCAGACCTCAAGAGCGAATATGCCGAGCAGCTTGAGGTACTGAAGGCGAAGCAGACGGAGGCCCGGCACAAGATGGAGGAACTGCAAAAGTCCGGGGGGAGCGCCTGGGAAGACATGAAGGCGGGCATCGAGCTGGCCTGGTCCGCCATCGGCGAGGCCATCGACTCGGCCAAGTCGCGGTTCAAGTGATACACGGCGGGGATCGGACCCTTTCCCGAGAAGGAGGCCGCAGATGTTCAAGAGAGTAATACTGTTCATCGTCACCAACCTGGCCATCGTCTTCGTGCTCGGCATCGTGCTGAGCCTGCTGGGGGTGGGGCGCATCCTGGACCAGCAGGGGATCGGGCTCGACCTCGCCAACCTCATCGTCTTCGCCGCCGTGTTCGGCTTCGGCGGCTCCCTGATCTCGCTGGCGATATCCAAGTGGACCGCCAAGCGGATGACCGGCGCCCGGGTCATCACCACCCCTGCAAACGAGGTGGAGGCCTGGCTGGTGCAGACCGTGGAGCGGCAGGCGCGAAACGCCGGCATCGGCATGCCCGAGGTGGCCATCTACGATGCGCCCGACGTCAACGCCTTCGCCACCGGCATGCGGCGCAACAGCGCCCTCGTGGCGGTGAGCACCGGCCTCCTGCGGGCCATGAACCGCGACGAGGCCGAAGCGGTGCTGGGTCACGAGGTGAGCCACGTGGCCAACGGCGACATGGTGACCCTGGCCCTCATCCAGGGGGTGGTCAACACCTTCGTCATCGTCGCCTCCCGGGTCGTGGGGCACCTGGTGGACCGGGTGGTCTTCAGAACCGAACGTGACCACGGCCCCGGCTTTTTCATCACATCCATGATCGCCCAGATGGTTTTCGGCATCCTCGCCAGCATCATCGTCTGCTGGTTCAGTCGCCAGCGGGAGTTCCGGGCCGATGCCGGAGCCGCCGGCCTCGCCGGCCGGGACAAGATGGTGGATGCCCTGGAGAAGCTCCGCATTACTGCCGGCCAGCCGCACCTTCCCGACCAGATGGCCGCCTTCGGCATCTCCGGCACGGCGGGCGGCGGACTGAAGCGGCTCTTCATGACCCATCCGCCGCTGGAGGAGCGAATCGCGGCCCTCAAGGGGAGGAGGTAGGCGAATTTCGATTCCGGTTGTTGTTGTCGCGCGTTTGAGATGTTATGAAGAGTGGAAAATATTTTATTGGTTGGACCGGAGCGCGGCGGCGGAGCTAGCCGCCCGTCCGGGCCATAATCAAGCGGATCGGAAGGCGACCAATGAAACGACTCGGCAACATCATGTTTCAAGGGCTGGTGGCGATGCTCCCGGCCCTGTTGACTCTCTACATTCTCTTCTGGCTCGTGAGTTCCGCGGAAACCGTGCTCGGCGGCCTGCTCAAGCTGCTGCTTCCGGCCGGCTGGTATATTCCCGGCATGGGCATTCTGGCCGGACTCGTCGTGACCTTTCTCTGCGGCCTGGCGCTCAACGCGTTTCTGGTGCGGCGGCTGCTGGGACTTGGCGAAAAGCTGGCGGACAGTATTCCGCTGGTCAAGAACCTCTACGGCTCCCTCAAGGATTTCATCGGTTTTTTCGCCAAGCAGAAAGAATCCCAGTTCAACCAGGTGGTCACACTAGATCTGGAATTCGGCGGCAAGCCCATGCGGATGATCGGATTCGTCACCCGCAGCGATTTCAGCGGTCTGCCGGAGGGAATCGGCACTGAGGGGGAAATCGCGGTGTACCTCCCCCTGAGCTACCAGATCGGAGGCTGCACGGTGATCGTGCCGCGCTCCTCCGTAACGCCGGTGAACATCTCAACCCACCGCGCCATGGGCTTTGTGGTCACCGGCGGCATGACTGCTGACAAGGGGCAAAACGCGAGCACTGTGCCGTAGCTAAAGCTCCCGGCTACCTGACTGTGTCGCGACCGGGTTCACTGGTCTCGTTGGGATTCAATTTCTATTTTTCCACTGTAAAGCTCCGTCCCCCTGGCCGTCCCTCAACCATTCCCTTTCCCTCTGCCAGAAACAACACAAAGTGATTACCCCGGCGCCCACCGATTTTAATAATATTTAACACATTCACGTTGCTTAATTTTTATCCCTCGCGTACTATGGCGCGAACATATGCATGCCTGTTTGTCTGCGGCATTCCAAAACAGAGGGGGTGAATGAGAGGGTACGCAGTATGGAGCTTAACTAGTTTTCGTCCGGAAACGGTTCTTTTCCGCCCTGGCGGTGTCAATCTGCGGGATTGCTTGTGCGGCATACACTAGTACGCCTCCGCGCAATTCCTTGATTTCCTTGCCATGACGAAAAATCCCTCGTTCCCGAATCGAAAACTGGTAGTTGCTCATCCGGAGTTTCCGGATGGCAACTAACTACCGACAAGGAGGGAATCAATGATGTTACAGCAAATTTTTTTCCTGGTTGTAGGGGCAGTGATCATGATGGTCATATGCCCTGCTCTCATGCTAGTTCTGACCATCGCACTCGACTCGATCAAGCTACGGCTAGCTTTTGACCTTGCCAAGTATACCTCGCCGGTATTGGACATTGTGTTCATACCGGCACTTTTCATCGGCAGGGCACTCGATATACCGCTCAGCGGTTTCAAGGCTAAATCCGAGAAAGAACAGGAAGCCTACTGGCAGGAGGAATACAATAAAGCCGGCTACTGACGGCAAACAAGAGACACAATTCATTTTTTACACAGTACAGGCCGGGGATTACTCCGGCCTGTACTGTTTTCGGTAATCCGCCGGTTCCACGTACTCGCTTTCAACTGGAAGAGAAAGGAGGATGGGTAGAGTAGAGAGCAGGTGTTACCCTGCCCTCTACTCTACCCTTGCCCTTGTTGCTTGCCGTGCCGTGCCGTGCCTTGACCCCTTGCCGTGCCGTGACCTTTGATCTACGGCTGGGGGTGAGCTAAATGAGCTAAATGGGGGGCGATTTCGGGAGAAAGGAGCCCACAGGCCTCCGCTTCACTGTGAAGGGGGCGGCGCCTCCAGGGCGGCTGCAACCAGCGCGTCCCGGGCATAGAGGTCGTCGCGGAACTGGAGCGTTCCCTCCTCGTCGACCCATGCCGTGGAGTAAAGGAAGTAGACGGGAATCGGCCGGCGGAGCCTGACCAGCTTCTCCTTCGGCTGTTCCATGGCGGCAAGGATGTCCTCGCTGGTCCATTCCGGGTCATCGGCCAGGAGGTACTCGGCAAGCTCCACGGGTTTGTCGATCCTGATGCAGCCCGAGCTGAAGTCGCGCACGGCCTTGTCGAACAGCTCCCGGGACGGGGTGTCGTGGATGTAAACATTGAAGCGGTTGGGAAGCATGAACTTGACGTGGCCCAGGGAATTCAGGGGGCCGGGGTCCTGGCGGAGCCGGTAGGGGAAATTGGTCTCGCTGAGGCTGCGCCAGTTGACGCCCGCCGGGTCGATCTGGCTGGAACCCTGGAAGACCCGAATCTTCTGCTTCGCCAGGAAGCGGCGGTCCTTCTGGATCTTGGGGAGGAGGTCCTTCACGGCGATGCTGTGGGGTATGTGCCAGTAGGGGCTGAAGATGAGGTGATTCAACTTGGCGGTGAACGACGGGGTCTGGCGGTAGGTCCGGCCCACGATGGCCCGCATCGTCAGCACCGGCTGACCCTCTTCCACCACGTCGAGCCCGAAGTTCGCCACGTTCACCATTATGTAGCGTCTGCCGAGTTCCGCTGGCAGCCAGCGCATCCGGTCCAGGTTCACCAGGATCTGCTTTTCCCGCTCTTCAGCAGTGACGTTCAAGGTGGCAAGGGTCTTCGGCCCTACGATTCCGTCAGCGGCGAGTCCGTGCCGTTGCTGGAAGCGGATCACGGCCTGCTCCACCTCTTCGTCGAACTCCTCTCCCTCGGCGAAGCCGGGATTAAGCTCGCCGGTGACGGCCAGTCGGGCGCGAAGTGCTGCAACACGGGCTTCAGCGTCGCCCCTTCGGAGCGTGGGGCCGTCCGGGACCGGAAGCCATCCCCCCCTTGCCCTGATCTGCCGGTAGTGCCGGAGGGCGTCCCGAAGTCGTCCGTAGCCGGGATCGGCGGGGAGGAGGGAGTTGAGGCTTCCGGCGATGTCGCCCGACGCGAGGGCGTTGCGCAGAAACGTGTCCAGGTCCACTTCCGGGCGCCGGATGTACCATTCCGCCCCGAGGGTCTCGGGATTCACGTGGCCTGACAGGAGATGGGAAGCGTAGAGGAGATAGGCGTCGGTCAGGAGGATGTCGAGATTTGCCAGCATCTCCGGACGGTGTGACTCCTGTCGAGCTGCCGTCAGCCAGGTCTCGATCTGTTTCATATGATAGTTGGGGGGCTTAAGCCCATGGGTATCGGCCCGACGGAGTTCCGCCACGAGGGCATCGGCACGGAGGGTAGGCCCCTTGTCATCGCTCCAGGCAGGCCGGAAAGCCCGGCTCTTGTAAAAGTCGGCGATCACTCCGCAGGCGCAGATGAACTCCCCGTCCAAAGCGATCTTTGCGGGAACCCCGGCCGACTCGATGCGAACCCGCAGCCTCTCGCGCACTTCCTCGGCGAGGTCCCGCGCGGGCGCTGGCGGGACCGCAAGCGCCAGGCTGCTGGCGAGCAGAGACAGGATGACGAAGAGGCCACGAAGACTCATTGTATGTATGTCACCACCCCTCGGTCACTGAGATATCCTGAAGCCAACAGGAGGGCACAGACTCCTAGGTCTCTCCTTCCAGCATCGCCCGAGCCGCGGCAAGCTCCTTGCGCTTTGCCTCATCCACCTCCGGAAAGGCGAGGTTCAGCCCGTCGAGGGCTTCGATGATGCCGCCCGCAACCACCAGACGGCTGAACCACTTGTTGTCCGCCGGCACCACGTACCAGGGGGCGTAATCGGTGGCCGTGTGCCGGATCATGTCCTCATAGGCGTCCATGTAGTCGTCCCAGTGGCCTCGCTCCTGGGCATCGGCAACCGAGAATTTCCAGTTCTTGTCCGGGGTTTCGAGCCGTTCCAGGAACCGCTTCTTCTGTTCATCCCGCGACACGTTGAGGAAAAACTTGCGGACGGCGATGCCGTTGCGGGTCAGGTAGCGCTCGTAGGCGTTGATGTCATCGAAGCGCTCCTTCCAGATTTTTTTCGTCACCAGCTGTGGTGGGAGCTTTTGCTTTGCAAGCAACTCCCTGTGGACCCTGACGACAAGCACCTCTTCGTAATAGGAGCGGTTGAAGATGCCGATCCGGCCCCGCTCGGGGAGGCATTTGCCGGAGCGCCATAGGAAGTCGTGGTCCAGTTCCTCGGCCGATGGGGCCTTGAAGTTGAACACCTGGCACCCCTGGGGGTTGACTCCGGACATGACGTGCTTGATGGCGCCATCCTTTCCCGCCGCGTCCATGGCCTGAAAGATGAGGAGGAGCCCCCAGCGGTCCTGGGCATAGAGCTTCTCCTGCATATCCGCAAGGACATCGACCCCTTGCTGGAGGAGGTCGGCGGCCCGATCCTTGATCCCCTCCTCGTGCTTGAGCCCGAGGGTTTCGTTGGGGTCGAAGTCCTTGAGCCTGAACTTATCGCCGTCTTCCACCCGGAAGTTCTTGGCGAATGCCCTTGCCTTTTTCAACACTTTTTCCATGGCTGTCTCCTTGTTGTCCCCATGTCGCAAGGCCGGCTTGGTGGCTGCTTCAATACTACCATGGGGTGGGCCTCCTTCAAGCGGTACGGGCGATATCAAACGCTGGACAGGGCGGCGGGAGTGGGGGTAGTATGTCCCCCTGGTGCCGATGGTGCCGAAAGAGTACCTGAAAAAGGAGCACAGGGTGAGAAACGTTATTGTTATTATGGTCTGCGGTGTGCTGTTTGCGGGGGTGGCTATTCCAGCCGCCAGGGCAGAGGAGGCGCCATCCTGCGAGGAGGCGGTAAAGCAGCGGGATGAGGCCATCGCAGGCATGACAAAGGTGAAAGTCCAGTTGGAGGAGAAGATCAGGTCCATGGAGTGCGCGCCGATCATCTCCAGTGACGAGCTCCTCCGGAAAAATGTCCAGCAGCTCCAGGAGCTGGCCCGCAACACAAGGGCCCAGCGGCAGAGCATGACCGATTTCGAAGGGTTCGTGAAGTGGATGAGCGCAAGCCTCGCTGGGTATGAGAAATACATCCAGGCCGGATCCGTGGTGGCCGGCTTTGCGCGGGTCCTGCCGATACCCTATGCGGGGCAGGCGTCGATGCTGACCAAGTTCGTTTCCCAGGGGGTCCTTTCCCTGAACGCCACCTCCGTTTCCATAACCCGGTATCTGGCTACTTCCCAGAAGTTTCTGGCCAAGGTGGACGCCGTGGATCAGGGCAAGGGGCTTGACCCCGCCAGGGTGTCGGAAGCGGCCCGCTTTGCCGACGGAGAGCTCCTGCGGGATATGACCGACGTGCAGGCAAAGCTCAAGACCTCCGCAGACATCTCCGCCTCCACCCTCTCGTTCCTGGAAGCCCTCAATCACTATGTGGGAAGCACGGATGAGTACTGGTCAAAGACCAAGGCCTTCGTTACCCGCAAGGATTCGGAGAAAGCCGACAAGAGCTTTCTCTCGTCGAGCATCGAGGGCCTGAAGAACAAGGCGGGGAGTTTCAACGGAAAACTGAGGGTCTACGAGGATTCAACACGCAAGGATCTCCCCCTCATCAAGAACCTGGTGGCCTATGATGACCTCGTCAAGGAACTGGAAGCCAAGGCCCGGGCGCGGCAGGGAACCGTTGCATCCTCGGCCCTGCCGAAGCCCTGAGGCTGTGGACCTCCGTCGGTCACCAGCCTCCTGGTACCTGGAACATCTAATGTCAACCCTGCTCAGTCCCCTTTTGTCAGGGGGGAAGCCTTGAATCCTCCCCTGACAAGGGGAGGTTTGGAGGGGTTGGTTGGCGAAGACAGTTATGTTACAGACTCCTGGGGGCCGGTTTTCATTCCCGGCCCCATGATTGTCTATCCTTCGTACTGCTCCTTCTCCCAGAGATGAAGGCCGGTTTCGTTGTCGTAAACCCGCTTCGGTTCCTCGCCGGCAAAGGGCCAGATGACGTAGTCAACCGCATAGACCCGGCAGCCATCCAGGGCGTGCCCGCCGAAGACCTTTCCCTCCCGGTCGGCCACGGCCAGGTGGAGGTGGACGAAGGGCGCGTCGTTTTTGATCGAGATGTTCCCCAACCCCGAGACGATCTCGTGGGGGGCGTCACGATCCTGGATCTGGTATGCCCGCGTCTCCTGGTCGAAGTGGGAGAGCAGAACCCTGCTGACTCCCCCCATCAACTGGATCGCCCCCGCTCTGATTCCCCTTTCGGCAGCTATCTTGTTCAATTCCCGCAACAGGTCCGACTTGAACGGCAATCTTCCCATGATCATGGCTCTTTCCTCCGTAGTAAGATTGGTGTACATGACATTGTAGCCTCGTTGCGAGGTTTGTCATCACCGGAAACCGCGAATCAATGACAGAAAGGAGCCATCGATGAGCTCTCAACGAATCTATCTGGCGTCTCCCCTCGGCTTCAGCCCCGAGAATCAGAGCTATCTGGCGAAGGTCAAGGAACGGCTTGCCGCCCTCGGTTGCACCCTCTTCGATCCGTGGGATCAGACGCGGTATGCCGTCGATATCGACAACGCCCTGCAACTCGCCGACTACGCCGGGCGGGTTGAGGCCTTTCACCGCATTGCTTCAGGGATTGGTGCCCTCAACGAAGAGGGGATCAGGGGGGCGGATATCGTATTTGCCATCCTCGACGGCGCCGAGGTCGATTCGGGTACCGCCAGCGAGGTCGGTTTCGGCTCCGCCCTTGGCAAACGCTGCTATGGCCTGCGCACCGACCTTCGCGACTGCGGTGACTTTGTCGGCGTGCCGATCAATCTCCAGGTTCTCCACTTCATCGAGCGGAGCGGCGGACGTCTCTTCCGGAGCATCGGCGAGATCGACATCGCATCCTGACGCGGCATCTGCCCTGCCCGTAAAAAAACCCGCAACAGTCAAGTCGCGGGCGCCTCATGGGGGCGATTTGTACAAAGCATGGAAGGTGCGCGGAGCGTTTCAGTTGCTCCGCGCCGTTAGTTCTGGCGGCGCTAGCGACCGACCTGGCGGGGCTGTTTCGCTGTTGCGAGGATCAGCTGCCGCCTGCTCTCGACGCGCTGCGCCAGAAGGGATTCGATGAAGGCAAAGCTGAGGGTCATCATACCGTAGGCGGTAGTGATGCCTGCCAGGCCCTCGTAGGCGCCCATGCCCGGAAGGCATTTGATCAGGGCCACCAACACGATTGCTCCGGCCGCGCAGACGCCGTGGCGAATGATCCACGTTCTCTGCCCGGCGGCCAGGAGCTGGAGCGAGGTGTCATCACCCTCCTGCAGATATTCCCGGTAGCGCTGCCAGTCGATCATGATGCGCGGAATTACGATGGCCGCCACGGATACGGTCAGAAATGTCATCATTGTGATGAGCGCTTCCATGGTTTGTGTCCTCCTGGGGTACGGCATCCGTTCCTTTGCCGTATTAAAAGCAAAAGTGTTGCCGTTAATTGGCGTGGTGATTTGTAATGCGCAATGTGTGGCTTATGTTTATAAGTGTTTATTTTATCAGACAATAAATAGCATATGTTCCGCCTTCACTGGCTGAGCAGAATTGTGCTTGCGCTATATGGCTGGCTTTAAGGTGTGTGGTTATGGGTGGGGAGTGATGGTGGGAGAAAAAGTTCTTCAGGGACAAGGAGTTTGTGTAGATATATCACCAGGAGATGTATTCGTAAAATGACGCATCGTGGTCGGTATGTTTAGCTATTTGACGGATGTCGTGTGTTTGTTTGAATCGATGGCTATAGTCTGGGAAATATTATTTTCTTTTTATAGTGTCTGTTGTGTTTCTGAGAGATGTTTGTGGTGGTAGGAGACGTTACGGTTTTATGCACAAGGCAGGATTGTGACGAGTGGGTGATGTATACTGTGATCAGTAAACCAATCACCCGCAGCCACTGGCGGCTTCAAGGGGGAGACCTGTATGATTGTCGGCGTGCCGAAGGAGATCAAGACCCACGAGTACCGGGTCGGTATGACGCCGGCCGGCGTGGCGGAACTGGTTGGCGGGGGGCACACCGTTCTCTTGGAGCAGGGGGCGGGTGAGGGGAGCGGATTCGCGGACGAGACGTACCGCGG
>RHLS01000080.1 GCA_003712145.1 Desulfuromonadales bacterium
GCCTGCTCGGCACAAGGGCCGCCTTCACTTGCAAGTCCTTAACCGGACACTGCTGATTTTGCTTAAATTCTTCGTCCATTTTCTGTGCCCAAATCTCACCCTCTTATCCGTTATATTCAGGTCACAACCAGCATTGACCGGCACCCCTCAATTGTCTTTTTCCCATACAATAACAACACATTACACCATTTATTGTCAGTCCTGATATGACACTCAAATTGCCTTCACACGGCAGGGGTCGTAGGTTCGAACCCTACATCGCCCACCAGAAAAAACGACGGACCAGATAAGAAATCTGGTCCGTTTTGTGTTTATACCCCAAGTAGCCCTCAACAGGACTCCGCCAACACACTCATGTCTCTCAATAGGACATGTGAAAGCCGCGACGGCCTGATCAGGCCACCGGCTCTCAGCCGCCAAGGGTCCCCTGTGCTTCGGGAACCACCTGAACCTTAAGGGGACGCAGAGTGTCGAGATGCACATCCCGCTGCGGATACGAGATGGTGATCCCCTTGTCACCAAACTGCTTCTCGATCATGAAGCGCAGATCGCTTGCCACTTTGAGTGCATTGACCTGAGGATGCATCTCGATCCAGAAATAAAGGGCAAAAATGAGGGAGTTGTCGCCAAAATCCTCTAAGAGAACATCCGGTTCCGGATCGTTGAGGATCAGGCCATGACGTGCGGCGCACTGCATGAGCACATCCGAAACGGTATGAACCGGTGAGCCATAGGCGACTCCGATCTTGAGCGCCCGGCGCATCTGGGGGCTGGTGTAGGTCCAGTTGGTCACCTTGTTTTCCAGGAAGCTTGAGTTCGGGATCAGCGTTTCAACCCCGTCGAATCCCTGAACGGTCGAGGAGCGGATGTCGACCTCCGTTACACGGCCCACGATGCCTTCCACTTCGACGATGTCGCCTACCCGCACCTTGCGTTCCAGGAGCAGAAGTATCCCGCTGATGAAGTTCTTGATGAGGGTCTGTGTGCCGAAACCGACCCCGATTGCCAGGGCGCCTCCCAGAAAAGCGAACACTGTCAACGGAATCCTGGCCAGATTGAGAGTGAGAATGATAAGAAGGAACACGGCCAGCGCCACAACCCAACGGCGCAATACGTTCGCGGTCTGCCCATCAACACTGAACCGGGATACCAAAACCCCTTGCATGCGGCGCCCTGCGAATGAAACAATCAGAAAGCCGACAAGAAAAAGGATGACCGCTCCCAGGCTCTTGCCGATGGTAACGCCCCGGCTGGTCGTCACCTTCTGGCCCGCCACCTCGACCGTGTCCTCCACGGCAAAGAGTTCGAAATTCCAGACCTTCCTTGCGTAGTATGCGAGATGAGCATACCAATCCGCCAGACGCTGCTCAAAGGATCGGGATGCTCGTTGGACGTCGAAATCCTTTTGCCAGTGAAGAAGAGCCCGTTCGGCTCCCTCAATTTCATTATTGAGCCGCTCATACATGACCCTGCGCCTGTGGTAGGAATCGCGTATTTCCAGTTCCAACTGACGCGCCGGGTCTGCGGGAAGCACGGTGGCCAGGCGCTGCTCCTGGTCATTTTCCTGGGACCGATAAACCTTCAGCATCCTCTGGGTATAGGGTGCCCAGGGGCGAATCCGCTCAAGGGACTGCCTGAGCTGTTCATAGGCGACTCGCCGCTTTTCCGAATCAGTGCCGGCATAGGCTTCGTATCGCAGTTGCCACAGCACCTTCGCACCCTGGTAAATGGTCAGAAGGCTGGTCAGCACATCGCCCGCCACCTTGTTGCTTTCAATCTCAGCCTCCACGGCCCGCAGCCTTGTCTCCAGAAGACGGACGTGACCATCGTCCGGTCCCTTCCCGGCACGGGCACGGTCAAGGTCGGCCTGTATCCGGGTTCGTCGAGCCACATTCTGTGGATTACGATCGAGGACCTCCTTGAGTTCCTTTTCCAGCTTGCCGCGCTCGGCCTCCAGTCTCTGGAGAACACTGTTCAGATCACCCTGGGAAAAACGGATATCCTTGCTGACGCGCTCCACCTGCGCCTCGAGGGGCGTGAGTCGGGTTCGGGCCGAGAACAGCCCTTCGGCCAGCACTTCCGCACGCAGATTTGCGTTCGCATACGCAAGGGTGGCGACCCGGACACGCAGGTCAGCCAACATTTTTCTCCACGTTGCCTGCGCCTCGTCCTCGGGTGTCTTCGCACGCGTCTCTTCCTCGAGGGCTCGACGGCTGGCTTCTTCTGCCTGCTGGACCTCTTTCTGATGACGCGGAAATTCATTTTTAAGTATCTCCAGGGATGATTCCATCCCCTGGGCCTTGACCCTAACGGCATCGGCCGCATCACGAAGCTCGTCCAACTTCAAAACAGAATAAGGGGGGGGGGCCTCCTTGCCGACGGATGAGCGGGCCTCCTGCTCTGCGAGCCGGCGTTCCGCCTTGGCCTCATCGAGAGCTTCGACGGAATTCAGCCGCATACTCAGATAGGTAATGAGCATCCCCACCAGCATCCGTCGCTCGTCCTGCTCGGCCAAAGATATCCCCATGGGAGCCGATTCCAGGGAATCGCGATCCCGCAGGGCCTCCGCCTCCTTCAGCTGCTTAGTCGCCGAAGAACGGAGATCTTCCGGGCTCCTGGATTCCTTGGCCGGAGCCGACTCCTCCGCCCCCTTCTTGCTTTCACCCCCTGCCAGCTTGTTCAAGGGCGTAAGCTGGGCAGAAGCAGGAACTGCAGCGGCAAGGAAACAGGCAATCAGGACGGTTATGCACCGAAGGGAAAGGTATAGAGTTGAGGCTCTCATCGTTCCAAAAGGAGGGGAAAAAACGTTGTTGCGAGAAAAGGGACCCATGAATCTACTCGCTACCTTTCCGCACGGGTGGTGATGAAACCAGAGTTTCATGGCGATTCCTGCTCCAGCCGGCAGACTGTTGACTGACGGATGCGCCCTATTCCCGCTTGCACGTTCCTGTCGATCCGACATTCAGCTCCCTGTAGCTGAAATTGTCTGGATCGTCGAACTGGATTTCGAAACTCGGTCCGCCGGGAATAGTTATTCTGTCCTCGCTCAATCGAATCCAGGTATTGCTCCGTGTATTGCCGAGAAAGGCCTCCCCCGCCACGAGCTGCCCGTTGGCCTGGAACAATATGTTGTAGGACAAGGCGTTATTGGTGCAGAACCAGTTTCCGACAAGGGGATCGACAGGGGGGGGCGCTGCCTGCCCCTCCATCGGCCCCTGTCCCTGCTCCAATTGCTGCAGTTGTTCGCCGTTCTCCTCCGCCAGGGAACGGTCATCAAGTGACAGGACCAGAAGAGGAACCATCAAGGCGCCGACCAGCATCAATCGGCCCATTGCAGATTCAGCTCGCCGTATCGAGATCATCACTTCCTCCTTGCAGGTAAGTGGTTATTTGGCGGCCGTCTCCACGCGGGGCCCCATTGCCTGCACTTGTGGACCCATACCGGTAAGCCGGTCAGCCTCATTCACCCAGCCGCCTCCCATGGACTTATAGACATTGACGAGGGACGTAAGGACGCCGGTCTGGGTCTGCACGTAGGAGAGCTGCCCCGAAAAGAGGGAGCGATCCGCATCCAGCACCTGCAGGTAGCTGACGGTTCCCCCTTCATACTGCAGGCGCGAGAGTCGCGCGTAGTCGCTCAGTGCCTTCACCTGGCGCCCCTGGGACTCCTGCTGCTCACGCCCCTTGGTGGTCGCCACCAGGGCGTCTTCCACCTCCCGGAAGGCGTTGAGAATTGTCTGTTCGTACTGGTAGAGGCTCTGATGCTGGAACGCCTCGGCCTGCTTAACCTGTCCCGAGATGGCGCCGAAGGTGTAGATGGGCATCAGGGCACTGCCGCCCAGGGACCAGATCTTCGACGGCCCCTCGAACAGGTCGGAAAAGTTGGCGCTGGCCGTCCCCAGGAGGCCCGTCAGGGAGATAACCGGAAAGTAGAGGGCCTTTGCCACCCCGATCTCGGCATTGGCGGAGACAAGGTTCTGTTCGGCCTGGACAATGTCCGGGCGCCGCTCCAGGAGTGTCGATGGAAGGCTGGCGGGGATGCCGGGGGGAGTAAGCTGGTCGATGGTCTTGCCCCGGGGGATCGGTCCCGGGTTGCTCCCCAGGAGGACCGAAATCAGGTTCTCCTGCTGCCTTACCTGGGACTCTAGCTGGGGAATCGCCTGGCGGGCGATTTCGTACTGGGATTCCACCTGGCTCAACTGGACCCGCGAAATGGTGCCGTACTTATAGCGAAGCTGGAACAGCTTCAGTGACTGACCATAGGACTGTTCCGTCTCCCGGGCGATCTCCAGTTGCCGGTCGAGTCCCCGCAGTGTGATGTAGCTGTTGGCCACACTGGTGACGAGGGTCAGAACTACGGCCCGGCGACCCTCCTCGCTGGCGAGCACCTGGGCCTGGGCCGATTCGGAGGCCCTGCGGATGCGACCCCAGATATCAATCTCCCAGTAGACATTGAGGGCACCCTGGTAGTAGTCGTAGGTGGTGCCATGGCGGGGAACGGGTCCGGTTTCGGTGTCCCGCTGCCGCGAGGCGCTTGCGCTGGCGCCGAACTGAGGGAAGAACTGGGAGCGGGTCGTATCGAGGACCCCCAGGAACTGATCGACCCGCGCTGCGGCAGCCTTGAGGTCACGGTTCTCCCTGAGAGCCGTTTCGATGAGCGTATTCAGGGCCGGATCGCCGAACTGCTCCCACCAGGCCGTGTCAGCCAGATTTGCCGCAGACTCATAATCGATCCGCCAGGATGGAGGAGACACGATCGTCGGTTTCACGTAGTCGGGTCCCACGGAACACCCTGCAAGCAGAAAAACCATCATGCATATGATCGCCTTACGCATGGCCCGCACCTCCTTCCCCGGTGTGGCCGCCCTCTCCGGGCGGGTGCCCCTCCCC
>RHLS01000028.1 GCA_003712145.1 Desulfuromonadales bacterium
ATGGATTTTTGAAATGAATTGTTGTCAATTATTCCTCTCTTTCATTATGCTCAACGTCTCAAGGCACCAGCGGCGGAGCGTCAGCGGAGACCGCTGTTGCCGCTGGTTGAGCATCACCACGTATAATTTTCAACTCGTATACCTTTGCCAGTTTGATGAACAACTCGAAGTTTTGAGTTCTTTACATCAATGTGCCAATCAGCCGCAAAAGGGACAGTAACCAACTTCTTTAGGTGGTTACCCCTCTTGTCCGAAACGAATAGATCAGTTGTCTTTGAGTCATTGTTTTGAACGCCGACTAATAGTTTATCTCTTAGCTCTCTTTTTGTAACATTCACGTTGTTTAAGGTTAAGTTTGAATTGGTTTCTCCGTTAAATCTGATGCTACCGTCTTTAAATCCTGTCTCAAAAAGCACAACTGAAATTCCTTCTCTTACAGGTTCTTTGAAAAGAAGGGTGTATGTTGCCTTACTTGGATCATAGACGGCAATGTTCACCACAGCACTCCTTGAGGAGCTGCTGAGAAAACCTCCTTTTCCTGGGGACGCTTCCACAGACTTATAATACAGGCCGGTAACGGGGTCGTAGGTGTTGGTACGTGGTTCATAGTAGTCGCCGGCAAATGCAGATGTGCAGATGAAAAAAAGTAGCAATCCAGTTAAGTATTTCAATTAATCCTCCTTTTTGCTCAACTACTTGTTGACCAGCCCCACGCGCGCATGCGCGTGAACCGCTCATCCCCTCGAATGGAACATTTCTATTTCATTATCTCCGCAGGCAGGCCGGCAATCTCCGCCAGCGGCAGCATGGTGATCTTTTCATGGACAGCGTAGCGCACCGCGCCAGGATACACCACCCAGAGATGGGCCAGGGAGAGGTCCGTCAGAGCGCTCTGCATTGATTTGGTGACTTTCGGTGCTTCGTTGAACTTGAACTCCACGCCAAATCGCCTTCCGCCCGAAAAGAAAAGCAGATCCAGCTCCGCTCCACCCTGGGTAGCCCAGAAATAAACCTCTTGCGTGTTCAGAGCCGCCACCACCTGTTCCAGGCAGAACCCTTCCCATGATGCACCGAGCCGTGGATGCGCCCAGAGTTCTCCCATTCCGGGAATATTCAGCAGGCTGTGCAGCAGGCCGGTATCGCGCAGGTAAATCTTGGGTGACTTTATCTGGCGTTTTTTCAGGTTTTCATGCCAGGGCTGCAACTGCCTGACCATATAGGTGCCGGTGAGGATGTCCAGGTAATGGCGCACGGTTTTGTCCGAAAGGCCCATGGAGCGACCCAGGTCTGAGGCGTTCCATGTCTGGCCGTGGAGGTGCGACAGCATGGTCCAGAACCGGCGCATGGCCGTGGCGGGAATGGTTATCCCAAGTTGCGGGATATCGCGTTCCAGGAAGGTACGGATGAATCCTTCCCGCCAGGCAAGGCTGTCTGCCTCGCTGCCGGCGAGAAACGAACGGGGAAACCCGCCGCGCAGCCAGAGACGGTCTCGCTCTTCCGGCGATATTTCCGCAAGATTGAACCCGGACAAGTCAACAAACTCGATCCGTCCGGCAAGGGTTTCCGAAATCCTCTTAATGATATGGGGAGAGGCGCTACCCAGTACCAGATAGCGGGCAGGCTGTCCTGGACGGTCCGCCAGCACCCGCAGAATGCCGAATAGTTCGGGGACAAGTTGGATTTCATCGATAATTACAAGTCCCGACAGAGAGCCGAGCGCGAGTTCGGGGTTTTGGAGGCGCTGTCGATCAACGGGCGACTCCATGTCAAAATAGTGTGCTTCCCGCTCTTGGCCGATCAGCCGCGCCAGCGTTGTTTTTCCGCATTGGCGCGGGCCGAGCAGGGCGGTGACCGGAGAACGCAGCAGCGCTCGTGAAACGGCTTCACTGTAAAGGGGGCGGGGTATCATGGGGGGAATATATCATTGCAAATTCGGAGTGTCAATCCGAGTTTGCAATGATTAGCCGAAGTATGCTCTCGACTTGCAACTCTTTATTGACCAGACCCGGCCATCTTCAGGCTTACTTCAAATTTCTGAAGTAGAATTCAACGCAACAATTTCGCAACTATTTGTATTGTCGTGGATTGCAATAAGTAGAAATGTTCCGTTTTGTCTGTTGAGCGGTTTTCTGCGTATCCCCCCATGTTCATTTCCACGAGTTACTCTGTCGACGGAACGATGGGGTTGGAAGAGGCTCATTGTAAGAGCGTTCCATTATACAGTCATGCCATCCGCCTATTTCCAATACAACCTTACTCATCAGGTATTTCAGTCACCAAGACTTTCGCCAAGGGATTAGAATTTGGGGAACCGTATGCGGCTGACCATAAGCGAGCCGGAGACTGCGAAGCACAGGACAATCGGGTGAAGCGTGAAGCCGGCGAACACTACCGTTCCGAACCAGAGAGAGTCGCCCAGAGCGCCCTGTGAGGTTGCCACGCCCATCATGATAACCAGCAGCAGCGACGTTGGAATGGGGGTTCCTTCGAAGTACTTCACCTTGTCACCGCCTTCTGACAGTGCCTCGGCCGTGACGTTGAATCGTGCCAGGCGGGATACTCCGCAGGCGACGAAAAAGATCAAGACGATGCGGTCGTACAGCCCCTGCATGCCGCAACCGTATGCAATCACCGCCGGGGCTACGCCGAAGGAGACAATATCGGCGAGAGAGTCGAGATCCCGGCCCATGGCCGAACTTTTCTGTCGCCAACGGGCAATTCTTCCATCCAATACATCGAACACAAAAGCGGCAAAGACCAACCCGCATGCAAAGTAGACATGCCTGACGACGGCCTTTTGCAGGTATGTCATGATGGCAAACAGTGCCGATGTGCCGCAGGCGGCATTTGCCAGGGTAATCCAGTCGGCAAGATGGAATTCCCGGATCATCGAGAAGGGTTTGTTCTGTCTATGGATGGTCATGAATGACAGTATCTCCTTTGGGCAGAACAGATCGTCGGTCGCTCGCTGCCCTGTCCGGAGCTGACCAGTTCACGCGGGCGCATGAACCGCCCCCCTACCCATTTTTGATATTTGACCTGTGAACATGTTAAATATTTAGCGCATCTGCGGCGAATCCGATCGCGCGACGGAGCGGTATTGGCATCAAGCAGGCCGGTTTTGCTGATTCTGCCACGCGCCTGTTGTAGCCAGCAAGCGCCCGGATGTCAAACATTAAGAGCTTGCCAGTAACTATTCGTTCCCGAAGTTTCCGGGACATCCATACCCATTAGCCATGAATTTATAGTGCCGGCGATTCCGGCAGCTCCCGCCATGATTCCGGCAACGTCCCTCTCCCTTTATCATCCCTCCTTGTGTGGTAAAATTTAATGCACTAGAACTCACAATAGCACTGGGGTCAACCGCCGGGAAATCGGCTCTATGGCTGCTGAGGCGCCGTCGGCGGGGGAGGCAGGGAGATGAAAGGGGAACGGTGGGGAAGAGCGATCATCGGTGCCGTTGTTGCGGCGCTCCTGGTTTCCTTCTGTCCCTCGCGGGACGGGGAAGCCAAGACCGTCCGGATTCCTGAGGGCGAAATAGACCCCATCGTCTGGGGCAAGGCCTATCCCACCGAATATGAGATGTGGAAAATGACCGACCAGCCGGAGCCCCCCGGAAAGAGCAAGTACAAGCGGGGTTTCGACGCCGACCGGATCACCTTGGACAAGCTTTCGGAGTTCCCGTTCCTGGCGCTCCTCCTGAATGGCTGGGGAATGGGGGTCGAGTACAACGAACCCACGGGTCACGCCAATATGCTGCGGGATCAGCTGGAGGTGGACGCCTCCCGGGTGAAGGCCGGCGGCGTCTGTCTTACCTGCAAGACCCCCTACGCGCCGAAGCTCCAGAAAGAGATGGGGGGGGAGTACTACCGAAAGCCCTTCCGGGAGGTCCTTGCCGGGATTCCCGAGCAGCACCGGACCCTTGGGGTGGCCTGTATCGACTGCCACGACACCAGGGATCTGTCCCTGAGGATCTCCCGGGAGTTTACCCTGGGGAGTGCCCTGAGGGACATGGGGGTGGACCGGAGCACGCTGACCCGCCAGGAGATGCGGAGTCTTGTCTGTGCCCAGTGCCATGTCACCTACAGCATCCCCAAGGACAGGGAGATGAAATCGGAGGGACTCTTCTTCCCCTGGCAGGGGAGCAGGTGGGGGAAGATCACCATCGAGAACATCATCGGGAGGATCCGCAGCGACCCCGCCCACGGCGAATGGACCCAGAGCGTGACCGGTTTCAGGATGGGGTTCATCCGCCATCCGGAATTTGAGTTCTTCTCCAACAACGGTCTCCACTGGAGGGCCCGGGCGGCCTGCAGCGACTGCCATATGCCCTTTGTCATGGTTGGGGACCGGAAGATCTCTGACCACCGTATCATGAGCCCCCTCAAGAACGATCTGAAAGCCTGCGAGCGGTGTCACATTGGATCCAGGGAGTGGCTTCGCAAGCAGGTCTTCGCCGTTCAGGACCGGACCATCTCAGGGTTCATCCGGGCCGGCTACGCCACCGCCACCGTGGCCAAGCTCTTCGAGCTGACCCACCGGAAGCAGGCCGCCGGCAAGCGGATCGACAAGACCCTCTACGACCAGGCCAAGGATCATTACCTGGAGGCCTTCTACCGGGTGGTCTTCATGGGGGCGGAGAACTCGGTCGGCTTCCATAACCCCACCGAGGCCATGAGGATCCTCGGTGACGCCGCCAGCCATGCCGCCCGGGCCGAGGCGCTCCTGCGCCAGGGGTTAGCCGGGGCCGGGGTCACGGTGCCGAAGAAGGTGGACCTCCAGTTGGAGAAGTACCTGAACAAACGCGGAAGCAAGAAGCTCATGTTCAAGCCGGAACTTCGGGTCAAGGACCCCCTGCCGGTCAAGTGAGGGGGTGCGAAGTGGGCATGGTTGATGTGTTGATTGAGCGTTGAGTCAGTCAACGGCTGAGAGTTGGCCGGCATGACCGGTGCTGCGCTTCGGTGGAATTTGTCGTAAATTTCAGTTTGACTTTATACGTCAATGCCGTATATTGGGTCTATGGTCACATTTGTCGAATCACCACTATTCACCAAACAGGTTCATGATTATCTGACTGACGACGAATATCGGGTTTTTCAGGCGTTTCTTGCTACCTCTCCGGATGCAGGCGACGTGGTGCGCGGTTCCGGTGGAGTCCGTAAAGTTCGCTGGAATCGCCGCGGCACCGGCAAAAGTGGTGGCGTCAGAGTCCTCTATTTCGCCCGGACAGAAGCCGGCGAGATATGGTTGCTCCTGATTTATGCCAAGAGCGCAGTTGACAGCATTCCCGGCCACATTCTCAAAGCACTCAAAGAGGAGATGGAACATGCCACTCGATGAAAAAGAACTACTGGCACGCGATGCAAAGCGTAATATTGGCGAAGAACTGCTCCAGGCCGTGAGGGACATCAAGTCAGGCAAGGTCGGGCGTGTTTCTTCCCTTGAAGTTTCTCCTATAGCTATGGCCCGGCAAAAAATCGGTCTTACCCAGAGCGAGTTCGCAAAAATGCTTGGCGTATCGCTTCGCACCCTCCAGGAGTGGGAACAAGGGCGTCGTACTCCGTCGGGTGCGGCAAAGTCTCTCATTACTATTGCCATCAAGAAGCCGGAGGTTATTAAAGAACTTCTGGCAGCCTGAGATGCCGGGAGAGGCGAAAAAGGCTGCTTTTTGGGAAAAGGCAGCCCGCTCACTTTTTTGCCTGCAAGCCTGAAAAAACTGGAGAGTGTCCCGAGTTTCCCCCCGAGTTTCCCCAAACGAGACAACCTATGTTGAAATAACCCTCAGGCGACAAGTGGACAAAAATGTATTCCGTTTTGACCCTGCGCACAAACCGCGGGTTAATTTTAAGCGACTAAAGCCGGCAGGTTAGCGGGACCGTCACAAGGATGATAAAGCCTGCGAAAATATGTCTAGTTATGTGTTCGGCGATAAAAAGTAACCATCGTTGTCCGGCTGAAGATCTTTATCAGTCGCAGAGATTTATCGCTGACAGAGCTATGGCCAAGATGAACTATCCGAAATGGATGATCGTTTCAGGCTATCATGGATTGCTTGCACCGTCGGAGCTCGTCGATCCATATGAAATTAACCTTGATGCTTCAGGCTTTATGACACGTTGGCTCTGGTTGGTACGCTTGATATTCCAGCTTTCCAACTTGATAGGGTGGCGAGCACCTGCCTTCGTTGAGGTACGAGCTAGAGGATTGTATTTATCATACACCTGCAGGGCCTTACGAATCCTCGGCTTTCAATTTCATGTACCGGCTAGTTCTGAAGGAGTAATCATCTTGATACGGGGGACCATGTATGACAGTTGAAATATCTGAAGTTCACATAGATCTAATCCGTCGTTACGGGCAGGCTATCGTCCATATTCGACAACTTGCCACGCACCGACATTTGGGTTTAGCCCTTGGTGCAGGGATAAGTCAAGCTGCAGGCCTTCCGAGTTGGACACGGCTATTGGAGGGCATCTCGGCCAGAATGAAGGAACTGAACATCGAAGGGCGTGATTTAGCACAGGAATCCGCCCCCATCCAGGCACAGATTCTTTTCTCACGATTCCGTCAATACATTGAATCACAACCTTCCTTCGCTGACATCGAGGCCTCTCATCGCGAGGCCGTCGTTGGAGTAAGGTGGAGAGATCTCCTCCGGGAAGTGCTTTATGAAGGTGTCGCTACTCCCGACGAACTACTGGTACGTCATGGCTATACCGAAGCTTTGGCAGCTCTGGCCTATAGCACTCCGATTGTGGTTACATACAACTTCGATGATCTTCTTGAGCATGCTCTCTCCAAATCACCTAGAAAGCCGAATGGCACTGTCGGCTACTTCCCCGCATGGGGCTCAAGCTTTGTCGTGCAGGAAAACCGGCCGGTAGTATATCACCCCAACGGGTATTTGCCGTTTTACGCTATCGACCGATACTCTGAGCAATTGATTCTGACGGAGCAATCGCTGTCCGATCAAATAATAGACTCTGCGATGGGCAGTTATTCTCTGCTCCTTGATTATTATTCCAAGACAACATGCCTCTTCCTGGGTTTTTCTCTTACCGATCCAGCCCTCAGGAGCATGCTGCGGCAATCGGTTAGACGCTCCCCCGGAACCGTCCACTATTATATCCGTTATTGCGACGGCTATCTTCCGCCCAAGGGGGAGCGAGCCGAGACGATAGACACGAACTTCGATCTGTTCAATATGGTGACCTTGTACCTGAACGGTGAAGAAATCAAGGCCTTACTTGAGCTCGTTGCGCAAGTGGACGGTGATTCCTTCAATGATGCATGCGTGCGCGCTGGCATGCCGACAACGTATCTTCACTACATTACCGGGCCGGTATCGGTAGGAAAAACAAGCATAATATCAAGGCTACAGGGCATTGAAATTGTGGATGAATGGCTCAAGCCGCGCGACCCGTTGATAGCAAAACCCTCCATCGACTTGACGGATGAGGAGCGTACGCGGGTCGACAAATGGATACTCGAGCAACTTCGGCTGAAGAACGCCAGATACGAGCATGCGCAGCTTGGGTTACACGTTATGGATCGTGCACCATTAGATGCATTTGCTTTTCCACCATATGGAGAGCCACAAAAAAAGGCACAAGATCTGTATGATTATGCCTGTGCAGGAGCATCCGGCAAACCGCACCATTTCTGCCCCGGAAAGCTGATTATTCTCAGTGGCAGACCATACGACCTGCTGACCCGCCAGGTTTGGAGGGGACGCAGCGGAAGTGAGGGATATGTCGCCGATCAGCAAGCTGCTTTACTTGCTGTGTATAATGCACCTAACGCAGGAAGGACCTTTCATGTTGATACAACCGGACTCCCCGTTGAGGTGGTCATCAAAAAAGTCCTCCGTGTGATGCATTTAGAGCCATACGAACAGTTTGATTTCAGCTTACGACTAAAACACTATCTCTCAGGTGCAAAATGAAACCTTTTCTCTATATTGCGGCACCGTTATTTTCGGAAGCAGAACGTGAATTTAATCGAATCTTAAAGCACAAGCTCTCGCAGTTTTGCCAAGTTTACCTTCCTCAAGACGATGGCCAACTTTTTGTCAAAGCAGTAGCCAATGGTAGTTCGATTGAATTAGCACGCAATGAGATATTTCTTGGGGACCTACAGGCCATAAAGCGTGCGGATATTATCCTTTTGGTTATGGATGGTCGTGCGGTGGATGAGGGGGCCTGTTTCGAATTGGGATTTGCCTATGCGCTTGGGAAAAAATGCCTTGGCCTGCAAACAGATCCGCGCAGGCTTCTGCCAATCGGCAACAATCCAATGATAGACGGAGCGTTATACACCATTTTCCAATGTGTACAGGAACTCCTTGAATGGTTTCATGACCCACCCAAGGGGATTTTCGGGGACATCCATGATAAGAGCGAGAAAGAATGAAGGAAAAGAATGAGGGGCGCGTCTGTACGCAGTAACAGTTGACTATCTAACGGGTTAAAGTCCCGTCCGGGGAGTTGTCCGTACGCCCCGGTAGCTCAAGGGAGCGGCGTCCTGGTAACAGGGGGTCGTAAGTTCCCAATTGGCAAAACAGCAGGCCGTAACGCAAGTGAACCCGTACGGAGTCGCGATCAAGGGGTCAAGTCTCCATTCTCCACAAATTCAATTTCTCTGATATGATTGACAGCAACCAGCCTGCCTCTGCCGGCCAACTGACGGCGACGAGACAGACCTCCATCCCTCCTCCATCGATGCCTTGCCGGAGACGAGGCACGTAACCTTTCTCACCCATCCGTTACCGCAAAGTAACGTCGATTCCTCCCACGGACATTCATTGGTCGGTTCTTTTCCTTAGCAAGTTCATATTTATCAAGCGGTTATGGGTTTTTGTCCCGGCAGGCGCTTTTGGTACGCCGCTTGCCATTATCCTGGTGTGGTGTTTGTTTCAGTTATACGCCGGCTGATATGAGTTGAGAGGCAGAAGCGCCGCATCCGGATGAAGTAAAACGCGGTTTTTACATGGTGGTCGGGCAGTGTCGGATCACATGGGCACCAGGTGAACGAATCGGAAATGAGGGGAGAATTTCATGGGAAGTCATGTCTGGCGGCCGCTCTACATCGCCGTAGCCCTGATAGCCCTGGTCCTCGTTGCCAGAACCTTCCTGGTGCCGAAAGACTTCGGCGTCCACGAACGGGGGTACATGTACGGCATGCACCGCAAGGGGAATGAAGCCGAGTGGAAGGCCGTGACCGTGAAATACCGGACGGCCGCCTACTGCAAGGAGTGCCACGCCGACAAGGTGGAAAGCCTCGGCCGCACCCCCCACGGGATCATCTCCTGCGAGAACTGCCACGGCCCGGCCCTGAACCATCCCGACGACCCTCCCACCCTCGCCATCGACCGGAGCCGGGCCCTCTGCCTGCGGTGCCATGCCCTCCTCACCACCCCCACCAGCGGCAGGGCCGATATCGCCGGGATAAACCCCGATACCCACAACCCCGAGGCGGAATGCACCCTGTGCCATGACCCCCACAACCCCGTTATAAGGAGTCCAAGGGATGAACAGGCGAGACTTTCTCAAAAATAGCATTACGGTCATCGCGGGGCTGGCGGTTCCCCTCTCGGCCCTTGAACTCATCAACCCGAGAAAGCTCCTGGCCAAAAAGGAGGGCGAATCGGCGGTGCGGTGGGCCTTCCTGGTGGACACCCAGGCGTGCGTCGGCTGTGGTTTCTGCGTCAAGGCATGCAAGACGGAGAACGAAATCCCCCATGAAACCAACATTACCCGGACCTGGGTCGAGCGGTACGTGATCACCAAGAAGGGGAAGACCTACATCGACTCCCCCAGGGGGGCGCGGGATGGTTTCACCTCGGACCGGATCGACCTCAACGAGGAAGGGCATCTGGAGATCACAGGGGACGATATCGAAAAGGCGTTCTTTGTCCCCAAGCTCTGCAACCAGTGCGATAACCCCGCCTGCGCCCAGGTGTGCCCCGTGGGGGCCACTTACCAGACCTCCGACGGCGTGGTTCTGGTGGACAGAAAGCACTGCATCGGCTGCGGCTACTGCATCATGGCATGCCCCTACGCGGTGCGCTCCTTCCATCCGGTCCACAAGACGGCGGAAAAGTGCACCTTCTGCTACCACCGGATCACCAAGGGAATGAAGACGGCCTGTGTCGACGCCTGTCCCTTCGGAGCCCGTAGGATCGGTAACCTGCGGGACCCCGACGATCCGGTGACGAAGACCATCATGTCCGGACGGATTGGCGTCCTGAAGGAAGAGTACGGAACCAAGCCGCAGGTCTACTATCTCGCCCTTTCCCGGGAGGTGAAATAGCCATGGTACACGGAGAAGCCTGGACACTGAAAGAGTTCTTTGTCTATCCCAACGAGTACATCTACTGGACCATCCAGATCGTCATGTACCCCTTCATGACTGGACTTGTGGCCGGCGCCTTCGTCCTCTCGTCCCTCTACCATGTCTTCGGGATCAAGCAGCTCAAGGACATCGCCCGCTTCTCCCTGGTCTTCTCCTTCGCCCTTCTTCCCGTGGCGATGATACCGCTCCAGCTCCATCTCCAGCACCCGGAACGGGGGATCGAGGTGATGCTCACTCCCCATTTCACCTCGGCCATCGCCGCCTTCGGCATCGCCTTTTCCACCTACGGGATGATCGTCGCCTCGGAACTCTGGTTCGTCTACCGACGGCACTTCGTGGAGACGGCCCTGGCGCTCAAGGTGAAGCGGGGCAAAAGCCTCCTGGATAAGGCGCGGTATCTCCTCTTTTCCCTCCTTACCCTCGGCGCCTGGGACATCAGCGAGCATGCCCTGGAAAAGGATGAAAAGGCGGTGAAGATCATGGCAACCGTGGGGATTCCGGTGGCCTGCCTCCTCCACGGCTATGCCGGCTTCATCTTCGGTTCCGTCAAGGCGAACGCCCTCTGGACGACCCCCCTCATGCCCTTCATCTTCATCTGCTCCGCCGTGGTCTCGGGGATAGCCCTCTGCGTCCTCTGCTATATCGTGACCATGGAGATCCGCAAACTCCTCGCGGCATGGAGGAGGAAACGGTATCCCGACCTTCCCACTCCGGAAGAGATCAAGAGCGTGGAGATGTACGAGGTCACCATGACCGCCAAGTATCTCGTCCTCGCCCTCTGTGCCGCCCTGGGACTGGAGCTATTGGACCTCCTTTTCAGGGACTACGCCAAGTTCAGATCATGGGAAATCGTGCGTACCCTCATCTACGGCAGGGACTTCGTTAACGTCTTTATCGTCCAGTACGGCCTCGGCAACCTGCTCCCCATGGCCCTCTTCCTCCTGCCGCGCCTCACCATGAAGCGGGCGGCCTTTGCCACGATTCTCGTTCTCATGGGGGTCTTCATGATGCGCTGGAACCTGGTCATTGGCGGCCAGGCCTTCTCGGCATCCTTTGCCGGCTTCATGCACTACGACCTTCCCGTCATCCCCCATGACATGGAAACCTTCAAGGAAGGGTTGCTCGGGGCTCTGCTGGTGGGGATAACGCCGTTTGTCCTTTTCTGGGGATTGAACAAGATCTTCCCCGTGTTCAAGTGTGAGGATTCCCATTGAAAAAATTTGAAGCTAATCGCGATTCCTTGACCGAAGTCAAAGCGGGAATATTGCAAAGCGATATTCTACAGTTAAGCTTAAATCATGCTTAATGTGTCTCATTAATTAACAGGCGTAGGTGTGTAGCGGGAGGAACGTCATGGCGAGAGGAATTCTCCGAGCAGCAGTCAGCAATCTCTGTCTGGTCCTGGTGCTGTCCCTTGGGGCGCACGCGTACGGCGATCCGGGCAAGGATCTGTTCGACAAACAGTGTTCCGGATGCCACTCCGTGGGGGGCGGCGACGGGGGAGGGCCGGACCTGAAGGGGGTGACCGACCGGAGGGCCGAGGAGTGGCTTGAGTCGATCATTATCGAGCCCGACAAGATGGCGAAAGATGCGGCCCGGCAGGAACTGATCAAGAAATATGGCTACGAGATGCCCAACCTCGGCATCAGCCATGACGATGCCCTGAAAATCATTGCCTGGCTCAAGAGTGCAGGGGGGGGTACCGCGGGAGGCGCCACGCCGGCCGCCCCGCAGGCGAAGCCGGTGGAAACGGTGGTGACGCCGGAGCTGGTGGCCAAGGGGATGGCCCTCTTCACCGGCGCCAGGCCCTTCGCCAATGGGGGGTCCCCCTGCGCGGCCTGCCACCCGTTCCGGGCACCGGGGGTGTCGGGCGGCAACATGGCCACGGACCTTTCGGACCACTACGAGGGGATGGGTGAACAGGGGCTGCGAGGCGTGCTCAAGAGCCTCAAGTTCCCGGTCATGAAGAAGATGTATGCCGACCGCCCCCTGACCGAGGAAGAGTCCACCGCCATCGTGGCCTTTTTCAAGGATGCGGCGGCCCAGAAGCGGGGCGGGTGGTCCTTTGACATCTTCCCCATTGCCGGCGCCGGTTTCTTTGTCTTCTGTCTCGCGGTGTTGATTCTCTACAAGAGGAGGACCAGATAAATGTCACATGAAAGAATCAAGGACGACCGGACCGGATGTGACCGCGGGTGGGAAGAGTTCTACCGGAACCGCTGGCAGTACGACAAGGTGGTGCGGAGCACCCACGGGGTGAACTGCACCGGCAGTTGCAGCTGGATGGTGCACGTGAAGGACGGCATCGTGGGGTGGGAGCTCCAGGCCAACGACTACCCCCACTTCGACGGGACCATCCCCAACCACGAGCCCCGGGGGTGCACCCGGGGAATCAGCTACTCCTGGTACCTCTACAGCCCCCTGCGGGTGAAGTATCCCTACATGCGCGGCGCCCTCATCGACCTCTGGCGCGATGCCCGCAGCCGCCACGAGGATCCCGTGGAAGCCTGGAAGAGTATCGTGGAGAACCCGGAATCCCGCAGGGCCTACGTGGGCAAGCGCGGCATGGGCGGCATGCGCCGCGCCGACTGGGATGAGGTGACCGAGCTGATCGCCGCCTCCTCCATCTACACGGCGAAGAAATACGGCCCCGACCGGGTCATCGGCTTCTCGCCTATCCCGGCCATGTCCATGATCAGCTACGCGGCCGGCACCCGCTTCCTCCAGCTCTTCGGCGGGGTCGCCATGAGCTTCTACGACTGGTACTGCGACCTCCCCCCCGCGTCGCCGCAGATCTGGGGCGAGCAGACCGACGTCAACGAGTCGGCCGACTGGTACAACGCCTCCTACATCGTGCTCTGCGGCTCCAACGTCCCCATGACCCGGACCCCGGACGCCCACTTCCTGACCGAGGCCCGCTACCGGGGGACCAAGGTGGTGGTCATGTCCCCGGACTACAACATCGCCACCAAGTTCGCCGACAACTGGCTCCCGGTGGAGCAGGGGCACGACGGCGCCTTCTGGATGGCGGTGAATCACGTGATCCTCAAGGAGTACTACGCCGACCGCCAGGTCCCCTTCTTCCAGGAGTACGCCCAGAAGTACACCGACCTCCCCTTCCTCGTGAAGCTCACCCCTTCGTCCCCTCTCCCCCTGGGAGAGGGCCAGGGTGAGGGGATCCTGCGGCAGGGGGAATTCCTCCGGGCCGCCGAGTTCGAGCGGAGCGCTTCCCTTGAGCATGCCGACTGGACCCTCTGCGTGGCCGACGGCGACGGGAATGTGAAGGTTCCCCACGGCAGCCTCGGCTCCCGGTGGAGCAAGCAGGAGGGGAAATGGAACCTGGACATGAAGGATCTGGTGGACGGTTCCGCGATCGACTGCCGCATGAGCCTCATGGGCGGCGAGACCGGCAAGGTCCGCTTCACGTTCGAGGCCGAGGGGGAGAGCATCCGTGAGGTGCCGGTCCGGCGGATCGAGACGAAGAACGGTCCCGTGACGGTCGCCACCGTGTTCGACCTCCTCATGGCCCAGTTCGGGGTCTCCCGGGGCCTTGGGGGTGATTACCCCAAGAGCTACGAATCCGACAAGCCCTTCACCCCCAAGTGGCAGGAGAAGTATACCGGCATCGCCGCCGAGTCCCTCATCAAGATCGCCCGGGAGTGGGCGGAGAACGGCGAGAAGAGCGGCGGGCGGAACATGGTCATCGTCGGCGCCGGCATCAACCACTGGTACCACAACGACCTGATCTACCGGGCTGCCATCACCGCCCTGATCCTCACCGGCAGCGTCGGCCGAAACGGCGCGGGGCTCGCCCACTACGTGGGACAGGAGAAGGTGGTGCCGCTTGCCCCCTGGACCTCGCTGGCCATGGCCCAGGACTGGGTGAAGCCCTCCCGGCTCCAGAACACCCCGAGCTTCTGGTACATCCACACCGACCAGTGGCGCTACGACCGGACCTTCGTCGACTACTTCAAGCCGGAGACCGGCGAGAAGATGCCGCTCCACGCGGCGGACATGAACGCCAAGGCGGCCCGGCTCGGCTGGCTCCCCTTCGCCCCCCACTTCAACGACAGCCCCTTGAGGCTCGTGGAGGCGGCCAAGGCGGCGGGGGCCCAGAGCGACGACGAGATCCGCTCCTGGCTCGTGGGACGGCTCAAGAGCGGCGAGACCCGCTTCGCCATCGAGGACCCGGACGGCCAGGGGAACTCCCCCAAGGTCTGGTTCATCTGGCGGGGCAACGCCATCTCCTCCAGCGCCAAGGGGCACGAGTTCTTCCTGAAGCACGTCATCGGCGCCCCCAACAGCAGCTTCACCGCCAAGGAGGTGGCCAAGGGGCAGGTGAAGGACCTGGTCTGGCACGACAAGGCCCCCGAAGGGAAGATGGACCTGGTGGTGGACCTCAACTTCCGGATGGACACCTCCACCCTCTACTCGGACATCGTCCTTCCCACGGCCACCTGGTACGAGAAGTCGGACCTGAACACCACCGACATGCACTCCTTCGTGAACTGCCTGGACGCCGCCGTGCCGCCGTCGTGGGAGTCGAAGTCCGACTGGAAGATCTTCAGCCGGATCGCCAAAAAGGTGAGCGAGCTGGCGGTGAAGCACCTCCCGACGCCGGTGAAGGACATCATCGCCGCGCCGCTGCTCCACGACACCCCGGGTGAGATCGCCCAGCGGACCGTGAAGGACTGGAAGCTGGGGGAATGCGAGCCGATCCCGGGCAAGACCATGCCGAACCTGGCCGTGGTGGAGCGGGACTACGTGAACCTCTACAACCGCTACGTGTCGGTGGGTCCCCACATGGGGCATCTCCACGCCCACGGGGTGAGCTGGGAGGCGGACGACATCCACGAACAACTCCTGGAGACGATGCCGACCCGGAGTTGGAACGGCAAGACGTACCTCGACTTGGAGGATGAAAAGGTGGTGGCCGATGTCCTCCTCTCCTTCGCGCCGGAGACCAACGGCGAGCTCGCCTACCGGGCCTACCAGAACCTGGAGAAGCGGGTCGGCAAGCCCCTGGCCCAGATCGGCGCCGGGAGCCGCGACCTGCGGATCAAGTGGGAGCACGTGACCCAGAAGCCCCAGCGCTACTGCAGCACCCCGGTCTGGAGCGGCCTGGTGAACAACGGGCGCCCCTACGCCCCTTACACCCTGAACGTGGAGTACGACGTGCCGTGGCGCACCCTCTCGGGGCGCCAGTCCCTCTATCTGGACCACCCCTACTACGGCGAGTTCCACGAGGGGCTCCCCACCTTCAAGCCGAAGCTCAACCCGGCGGTCCTGGACGAGACCGAGGGTGAAACGGGGCTGATCCTCAACTTCCTGACCCCCCACGGCAAGTGGAGCATCCACTCCACCTACAGCGACAACCTCCGGATGCTCACCCTGGGGCGCGGCGGTCCGGTGGTCTGGCTCAACCACGAGGACGCCGCCGGGGCCGGCATCGAGGACAACGAGGAGATAGAGGTCTACAACTTCAACGGCGTGGTGGTCTCCCGGGCCGTGGTCTCCTCCCGCATCCCCAAGGGGGCGGCGGTCATGTACCACGCGCCGGAGCGGACCATCAACATCCAGAAATCGAAGAAAACCGGCAAGAGGGGGGGCGTCCACAACAGCCTCTCCCGCATCCGCCTGAAGCCGACCCTGATGCTCGGCGGCTACGCCCAGTTCAGCTACTACTTCAACTACTGGGGACCCACCGGCGTGAACCGGGACTGCTACGTGGTGGTGAGAAAGCTCCGCGGTTAACCTGATGTAGGGGCGATCCTTGTGATCGCCCGAAAGCCCGCCAAAGTCCCCTCCCCCCTGGCGGGGGAGGGTTAGGGTGGGGGGGAAGTTGACCTGTTCTCAGCAGATTGTGTCTTCACCCACCCCCTGACCCCCTCCCGTCAAGGGAGGGGGGAAAGACTTTCGCAAGAGGTTCAGGGCAAACACAAGGTTTGCCCCTACAAACAAAGATCATGACCTTAATTCGATAGGAGCGACGTCATGGACGTAAGAGCGCAACTGGTAATGGTGTTCAACCTGGACAAGTGCATCGGCTGCCACGCCTGCAGCATCTCCTGCAAGAACATCTGGACCGACCGCAAGGGCGCGGAATACATGTGGTGGAACAACGTGGAGACAAGGCCCGGCGTCGGCTACCCGAAGAAGTGGGAAGACCAGGAGGAGTACAAGGGTGGATGGGTCGCCGACGGCACGAACCTGCGGCTCAAGGCCATGGGGAAGGGGCCGACGCTCCTCAACATGTTCTTCCAGCCTAATATGCCGAAACTGGAGGATTACTACGAACCCTTCGACTTCGACTACGGCAACCTCTACGGCGCCAAGGGGGGCGACGACCAGCCGGTGGCCGAGGCCTTTTCCCAGATCTCCCGGGAGAAGATGGCCCACATCAAGGCCGGCCCCAACTGGGACGACGACCTCTCCGGCTCCCAGGTCTACGCGGCGGCGGACGTGAACCTGGAGGAGAAGAAGATCATCGAGCAGTACAGCACGATGTTCATGCACTACCTCCCCCGGCACTGCAACCACTGCGCGAACCCCGCCTGCGTCGCCTCGTGCCCCTCCCGGGCCATCTACAAGCGGGGTGAGGACGGGGTCGTCCTGGTGGACCAGGAGGTCTGCAAGGGGTGGCGGTTCTGCACCAGCGCCTGCCCCTACAAGAAGGTCTACTTCAACTGGAACAGCGGCAAGGCGGAGAAGTGCATCTACTGCTTCCCCCGGACCGAGACGGGACAGTGCAACGTCTGCGCCCACAGCTGCGTCGGCCGGATCCGCTTCGTCGGCGTCCTCCTCTACGACGCCGAAAAGGTGGAGCAGGCACTCCTCAAGCCCGACGACCAGCTGGTGGCGGCCCAGCGGGCGGTGATCCTCGACCCCCGGGACGAGGCGGTCCGCGAGGGTGCCCGGAAGAACGGCATGCCGGAGCAGTGGCTGGAGGCCGCCGAGAAGTCGCCGGTCTACACGCTGATCAAGGAGTTCGAGCTGGCCCTGCCGCTCCACCCCGAGTTCCGGACCATGCCCATGGCCTACTACATCCCGTCCCTCTCGCCGGTTCTGACCTCCGGCGGCGAGCTCCACGAACTGGTGGAGCACGGCACGATCCCGACCCGGGAGGCCCTGCGGGCCCCCATCGGGTACCTGGCGAGCCTCTTCGGCGGCGGCAACAAGGAGGTGGTGGCGTCCGCCCTGGAGAAGCTCATCGCCCTCCGGATCCACATGCGCGCCAAAAACCTCGACCAGCCCGCCGACGAGGCGATCCTTAAGGGGGCGGGGCTGGACGAGGCAGGGGCGAAGCGGCTCTACCGCCTCTTCACCGTCGGCGGCTACAACGAGCGGAACGTCATTCCGGCCCAGCAGCGGGAGGATCTCGACTCCCACACCCGCAAGGGGGCCGGCGGCTTCGGCATCCTGAAGAAGACGGGGAGGGGGAAATGATAACCGCGGAACTCTACGCATCCCTCGCCCGGATGCTCGACTATCCCCAGGAGAAGAAAAGCCTCCTGGCGGCCCTGGGCCTTGTCCAGGGGTATCTCGCCGGGGAGCGCCTGGACTGTTCCCTCGACCCCTTCGGGGAGTGCGTGGCCGCATCGACCCTGGCGGAGCTCCAGGAGGAGTACGTGGCGACCTTCGACTTCAACCCGTCGGTCGCCCCCTATCTGGGACACCACCTCTTCGGGGACACCCAGAAGAAGGGGGAATACCTCATCGCCCTCAAAGGGGAGTACCGCCGCCACGGCTACACCCCCCTCGGCAACGAGCTTCCCGACCACCTTCCCCTCATCCTCTGGTTCCTGGCCCATCTGGCCCATGGGGGGAATACGGGAGCACGCGCATCGTTCATCGAGCGGCATGTGCTGCCGGGGGTCGAGAAGCTCGCCGACAGCTTCGCGGCATCCCGCCGGGATTCCCCCTGGCGGCCCGTGGTGGAGGCGATCCGCCTCATCTGCGGCGAGGACGCCGCCCAGGGAGTGCGCCCGGCTGAAGCCATCGGCGACGGCGTTCCCGAACAAAGCCGCCTGAAAATGGTTGCGCATCCGGAGGTGAGACCATGCTGAATACGTTGATTTTCGTCGTTCTTCCCTACGTGGCCCTGGCGCTGGTCCTGGTGGTGACCCCCTACCGCTTTTTCACCAACCGCCTCGGCTGGACGGCTTACTCCACCCAGTTCCTGGAGCGGAGAACCCTCTACTGGGGGATCAACCCGTGGCACTACGGGATCATCCTGATCCTGCTGGCGCACCTGGCCGGCATCGTGGCCCCCGGCGTCATGAAGCGGATCCTGGGGAACAAGGACGCCCTCATCATCCTGGAGAGCATCGGTCTCGGCCTGGGCTTACTGGCCCTCTTCGGGAGCGTCATCCTGCTGCTGCGCCGGGCCAACTCCACCACCCTGAAGCGGCTGACCCTGGTGAGCGACTGGGTGCTCCTCTTCCTCCTGATCGCCCAGACCGCCACCGGCGTCTACATCTCCCTCTTCATGCGCTGGGGCTCCCAGTGGTACCTCCACACGGTGGTCCCCTACTTCTACTCGCTCATCTCCTTCAACCCGCAGCTGGAGTACATGGCCGACTTCCCCCTCATCTTCAAGCTGCACGCGGCCGGGGCGTTCCTGATCGTGGCGCTCCTGCCGTTCACGAAGCTGGTCCACATGATCTATCAGCCGTTTACGTTCCTGAAGGACCCTCCCATCCTCTACCGCTGGCACTCCAAGCCGAAGGAAAGGGTGGGGTAGCGGCAGGCGGAGGAGCACGTCATGGAAACCCAAGATAGCAAGATGGCAGCGGTGGCAACGTGGGGTACCCAGGTGAGGGAGCGGGCCATGTCGACCCACAGGCACAAGCAGATATCGGTGCTGACGATGAACACCTTCGCCTTTACCGTCTGTTTCGCGGTCTGGGTGATGTTCTCCATCATCGGCATCCCCATCAAGACCGCCCTGGGGCTGAACGAGACCCAGTTCGGCATCCTGGCCGCAACCCCGATCCTCTCCGGCTCCCTGATCCGGCTTCCCCTCGGGATGTGGACCGACAAGTTCGGCGGGCGCATCGTCTTCTTCATCCTGATGCTCTGCACCATCGTCCCCATCTACCTGGTGAGCGCCGCCACCGAATACTGGCAGTTCCTCCTCCTGGGGCTCTTCATCGGCCTTGCCGGCGGCTCCTTCTCGGTGGGGATCAGCTACACGGCCCGGTGGTTCTCGAAGCAGCGGCAGGGGGTTGCCATGGGGATCTTCGGCGCCGGGAATGCCGGCGCGGCAGTGACCAAGTTCCTGGCCCCCTCCCTGGTGGTGGCCTACGGCTGGCAGGCGGTCCCCAAGGTCTATGCTGCGGCCATGACCGTCACGGCCCTCCTCTTCTGGATTTTCACCTTCACCGAGCACAGCCACAAGGTGGATTCCTCCGTGACCATCAGGGACCAGCTGGCGGCATTGAAGGACCCGAAGGTCTGGCGCTACTGCCAGTACTACGCCATCGTTTTCGGCGGCTACGTGGGGCTCTCCCTCTGGATGACCAAGTACTACATCAACGAGTACGGCTTCGACATCCGGACCGCCGCCCTTGTGGCCGCCATCTTCGTCCTCCCCTCCGGCGTCATCCGGGCCCTCGGGGGGTGGCTTTCGGACCGGTTCGGCGCCCACACCGTTACCTGCTGGGTCATGTGGATCTCCGGCGGCTGCCTCTTCTTCCTCTCCCTGCCGAAGACCGATCTGGTCCTGAAGACGACGAAGGGGGCCGTGGCCTACTCTCTCGGGCTCAACGTCTGGCTCTTCACGGCGCTCCTCTTTGTCGTGGGGATCGCCTGGGGGTTCGGCAAGGCGTCGGTGTTCAAGCACATCTCCGATGAGTACCCCCACAACATCGGCGTCATCTCCGGCATCGTGGGGCTCATGGGGGGCCTCGGAGGATTCGTCCTCCCCATCATGTTCGGCGCCCTGGTGGACCTGACCGGGGTCCGGAGCACCGCCTTCATGCTCCTCTACGGCTCCACCTGCGTCTCACTGCTCCTGATGTATATGGCCCTGAAGAAGGAAAAAGTTCATCGCAAGCTGAAGGTAGCGGACACCTTGGAATAACCCTCAGGAAGAACAATTACACAAACTCAAGGAGGATTCAGTCATGTCCAGGTTAGCAAAATGGGAGCCAGAAAACCCCGCGTTCTGGGAAGAAACCGGTTCCGCCATTGCGTGGCGCACGTGCGCTCTGACAACATTTTCACTGATATTTTCGTTCGCCACCTGGTTTGTCATGAGCGCGGTGGTCGTGAGGATGCCTGCCTTGGGCTTCAAGTTCACCACGATGCAGTACTTCTGGCTCGCGGCGATACCGGGGTTTGCATCGGGGATCCTGCGGCTGATCCATTCCAATTTCATCCCGGTGCTGGGCACCCGGCCGGTGGTGAGCATCGCCACCATCATCAAGGTTCTGCCCATGGTCTGGCTCGGTTACGCGATTCAGGATCCGACCACCTCCTGGGGCACGTTCATGGTGATTGCATTCCTCACCGGCATGGGAGGGGGAGACTTCTCCTCGTTCATGCCCTCCACGAGCATCTTTTTCCCCAAGAGGCTCCAGGGACTCGCCATGGGGATTCAGGCGGGGTTGGGCAACTTCGGGGTGAGCATCGTCCAGTTCGTGACGCCGTGGATCATCGGGTTTGCCGCCCTCGGGGCCATGGCGGGAGGGCCGCAACTCTTCACGAAGGCCGATGTCGTCAAGGATGTGAAGGTCACCAAAGACGCCGGCGGCGTGGTGACGGACGTGGTCGTCAAAAAGCCCGATCTGGCGGCGGCCACCCTGATTACCAGAGATGGCGATGTCATCAGGGACGTGGCAATCAAGGAGACGGATGCCACCAAGAACCTCAAGGTGGAGGTCAAGAAGAATGACGCCGGCCTGATTACGGACGTGGCGGTCAAGAAGGTCATGAAGAAGGATATCTGGTTGCAGAACGCGCCGCTGGTGTATGTCCCGTTCCTTATTATCGCCTTCATTCTGTGCTCCATATTCCTGAAAAGCGTTTCGCTCCCCGCCCGGGGGTTCAAGGGGCAGTTTGAAATCCTGAGCACGAAGAACAGGGCCCGGACCCATACCTGGAACTGCACCATGACCTATATCACATCCTTCGGTTCGTTCTCCGGTTATGCTGCTGCGTTCCCCATCATGATCAAGACCATCTACGGCGGCTTCGACGGCGCCCCCGATCCCTTGGCATACGCGTTCCTCGGCCCCCTCATCGGTGGTCTGGTCCGTACGCTCACCGGCGGCATATTCGACAAGATTGGCGGCAGCAAGGGGATGCACTGGACGACCATCGGGCAGATCGCCGGGTGCCTGGCCCTGGTATTCGGAGGATTCCTCACCCCCACCAGCCTCGATCAGTTCAAGGGATTTCTCTGGATCATGCTCTTCATCTTCCTGATGACCGGCACCAACAACGCGGCGACCTTCCGCCAGTACCCGATCGTGTTCGCCTATTCGCCGGCCAAGGGTGCCCAGATGCTCGGCTGGACCGGCGCGTGGGCGGCCTTCGGGCCGTTTGTCTGGACGTCGCTCATCGGCATGTCCATAACCAAGACCGGCAACGCCAACATGTTTTTCATCGGCGTTGCGGTATTCTATGCGTACTCCATGTTCCTGAACTGGTGGTACTATACCCGCAAGGGAGCCGAGCGGTTTGACTACGGCAACGCCGGCGGCACCTGGTGGGATCAGCTCTCCGAAGCCCAGAAGCAGGAGATGAAGCGCATCGATCTGGGCACGGCATAGCTCCGGGCGCGTAGTTCTTTCGAGGCGACAGTGGACACAATTGTCAATGTACTGGGCATACTCTACGGACTCACCCTGATCCTTGCCGCCTTTGTCCGCAACAGGGTCCTGGAGGCCATGCGCGTGGATGCCCTGGTCATACCGAACCCCACTGAGAAGACCAGGCCCGTGAATCTGGTGATCGGCCTTTTAATCGCAGGGTACGCCATCTATTCTCTGGTGGCGGGATGAGCAGCAAGCTCGCATGACAATGAAGCCGGCCTGCACTGGTACCATGGAACATTTAGCAGAAACAGACTTCTAACCACCAAAGGAGAACAATGTGAAAAAAACAGCTATCACCATCGCCTTCATCGCCACCTCTGCCTTCGCCGCCCACGTTTTCGCTGCCGACGTGTTTGAGTTCCCCGCATCCATGGGTAAGGTGTCATTCCCCCATAAAAAGCATCAGGAGATGCTGAAGGACTGCAAGAAGTGCCACGAGCACGGACCAGGCAAGATAAAAGAGTTTGGCAAGGACTGGGCCCACAAGACCTGCAAGGGGTGCCATACTGACATGAAGAAAGGCCCTGTCGGCTGCAAGGACTGCCACAAGAAGTAAGATTACGACGGCAATTAAAACAGATCATGTAGGGGCGACCCGCTGGGTCGCCCAATCAGGGCGAGGCACCGCCTCGCCCCTACAGCAGAATTGCAAAAGTTTAGTTGACGAAGTAACAGCTTCAAGAGGTGATGCCATGATCTCCATCGAAGAGGCGCAACAGATCATCCTTTCCCGCACGGGACTCCTCGGAACCGAGGAAGTCCCCCTGTTGCACGCACTTCACCGAGTGATCGCGGAGGATGTCATCGCGCCGTGGGATATTCCCCCCGCCGACCATTCGGCCATGGATGGCTACGCCTTCGCCTTCGATGACGTAAGGGAGGGGGCCCTGGAGGTCTGCGGCTTCCTCCCCGCCGGCGTGGCGCCGACGGAGCCGGTTTCCCCCGGCTGCGCCATGAAGATCATGACCGGTGCCCCCATTCCCCCAGGGTGCGATACCGTTGTCCCCGTTGAGGACGTGCTGGAGGAGGGGACCACCATCCGCCTGCGGGGGATGGTGAAGCGGGGAGACCATATCCGCTGCCGCGGCGAAGAGGTGGGCGCCGGCGATCTGGTTGTTGCCTCCGGAAGCCTCCTGCGTCCCCCGGAGATCGGCATCCTCGCTTCCCTGGGGAAGACGACGGCCACCGTGTTCCGCAGGGTCCGCGTCGCGGTCCTTGCCACCGGCGACGAGCTGCTGCAGCCCGGCTCCATCCCGGAACCGGGCAAGATAATCAACAGCAACAGCACCAGCATTGCCGCCCAGCTCCTGGAGGCGGGGGCCGAACCGCTCATGCTCGGCATTGCCCGGGATGACCTGGAAACCACCCGGCGCAAGATCGGCGAAGGGCTCCAGGCGGACATCCTCATCACCACCGGCGGGGTCTCCGTGGGGGACAGGGACTTTGTCCGGGAGGCCCTCCTGGACCTGGAAGGGGAGCTCCTCTTCTGGAAGGTGGCCATGAAGCCGGGAAAACCGGTGGCCTTTGCCATCGTCAGGGAGAAGGCGGTCTTTGCCCTCCCCGGGAATCCGGTGGCGGCCATGGTCGCCTTCGAGCAGTTCGTCCGGCCGTCCCTTCTGAAGATGATGGGGCACACCCGCCTCTTCCGTCCCGTGGTCCGGGGAACCCTCACCGAGCCGGTGCGGAACAAGGGAGGGAGGCCTCACCTGGTCCGGGTGGCGGTCCGGCTGGCCGACGGCCGCTACCAGGCGACCCCAACCGGCAACCAGAGCTCGGCGCGGCTCTCCTCCCTCACCAGCGGCAACGGACTCGTGAAGCTCCCCCCCGATGCCGCCCTGGCCGCCGGCAGCGAGGTGGAGCTGCAGCTCCTGGACCGTCACTTCGAGATGGGACTTCCGTAACAGGGTGCCGCCATGAGACTGATCGACAGCCACGGACGACGGATCAACTACCTCCGCCTCTCGGTCACCGACCGGTGCAATCTCCGCTGCCGCTACTGCATGCCGGCCGACGGGGTGGAGAAGCTCTCCCACGGCGACATCCTGAGCTACGAGGACCTCTACCGGATCGCCCGGGCCGCCGTTGCCGCGGGGATCGAGAAGATCCGGGTGACCGGCGGGGAGCCCTTGGTCCGCAAGGGAATCGTCCCGTTCCTGGCGAGCCTTGCGGCCATTCCGGGGCTCCGGGAACTGGTCCTCACCACCAACGGGGTGCTCCTGCCGGAGATGGCGGGAGAGTTGCGCCGGGCGGGGGTCCAGCGGCTCAACATTAGCCTCGACTCATTCCGCCCCGCCACGTTCCGGGCCATCACCCGGGTCGGCGACGTGGGCCAGGTGCTTGACGGCATCATCGCCGCGGAGGAGGCCGGCTTTCCCGCCCCCAAGATCAACATGGTGGTGATGCAGGGGGTGAACGACGACGAGGTCCTCGACTTTGCCCGGATGACCCTCGACCATCCCTATGCGGTCCGCTTCATCGAGTACATGCCGGCCACGCGGGAGGAGAACTGGCAGGCCCTGACCGTGCCGGGTCGGGAGATCCTCGACCGGATCGCCGCCCGCTTCACCCTGGACCCCGTGGTGAAGGGGGCCATGGCGGGGCCGTCCCGGGATTTCCGCATCCGGGGAGCCGCGGGGACCATCGGGATCATCACCCCCCTCTCCGGCCACTTCTGCGGCGACTGCAACCGGATCCGGGTCACCTCCACCGGCACGGTGAAGACCTGCCTCTTTTCCGACGGGGAGTTTGACCTCAAGCCCAGCCTCCGGGCCGATGATCCGACGCTTCTGACTGAAACGCTCCGGGAGCTGGTCCATGGCAAGCCGGCGCGTCACGGCATGTCGGCGGACCGGGCCGACCACCGGGCCTTTGCCATGGCGGCGGTTGGGGGGTAAACTTAGAGAGTGTTCGTTACATGCCACGCGAGGGGGGCCCATGAAGGGAGACGACGCCATCATTACCGTTGAGCTGGAAGGGCGAAAGATCAAGGTCCCCGCCGGTCTCACCGTTATCGAGGCCCTCTGGGACACGGGCCATGACGTGAAGCGGGGGATCGGCTGCCTCTCGGGGCTCTGCGGCGCCTGCACCGTCGCCTACCTGGAGAAGGGGAACAAGAAGGTCAGGTTCGGCCTCGGCTGCCAGAAGGTGATCGAGGAGGGGATGAACGTCATCATGATCCCCTGCTTTCCGTGCCATGCCGCCCGCTATTCCCTGAAAGCTCCGGAAAACCCCCTGGAGAAGTTGAAGGAGCTCTACGACGAGCTCTACACCTGCAACGACTGCAGGTCCTGCAACATCTGCCCCGAATGGATCAACGTGGCTGGCGTCATGAGGAGCGCCATGGACGGCGACTACGAATCGGCGGCGGCCCACGTGACGGACTGCGTCATGTGCGGCCTCTGCGCCTCCCGCTGCCCCAGAAACATCGCCCCCCACTACGTGGCCCTCTACATCCAGCGGGCCCTGGCCCGGGAACGCCCCTTTCCCCCCAATCTCCGGAACCGACTGGAGGGGATCGAGTCGTTCACATTCGATGACGAGTGGAAAAGGATCGTTGCCATGGATGACGACGCGCTCAGGGAGTTCTGCGCATCCTTCGGGGGGGCGTAATGTACCCCCATTCCATGCTCGACTTCATCGCTATCGTCGACGAGACCCGGGAAAAGCGGAAGGCCGGGGTCATGGACCGGCTTGCCCCCGGGCAGGTGGATGAGCTGCTCAGGCGATACCACCCCGATTACCGGGAAGCCGCCTTCAGGAACCTCCGGGTGGGGGCCAACAGGGGAGACCGGACGACCCACGAGATCGCGGACCTTCTGGAGGCGTTCAGCGACCTGGACCACTCGAAGATCGATCTCACCCCCGAATACGACACCGATGTCCTCGTTCTGGGAGGTGGGGGAGCGGGGGTGACCGCCGCCCTCTTTGCCCAAAGCATGGGGGCGCGGGTGATTCTCGCCACCAAGCTGCGGCTCGGCAACTCCAACACCATCATGGCCCTGGGGGGGATGCAGGCCTCGGTCCACGGGAGCGACTCCCCGGTTCGGCACTTCGCCGATACCATGGTTGCCGGCAAGTTCGCCGGGAAGAAGGAGCTGGTCAAGACCATGGTCGAGGACGGGCCGAGAATCGTCAAATGGCTCCTGGATCTGGGGGTCGACTTTGACCGGGACGGGGAGGGGAACCTCGCCACCAAAAAGGCAGGAGGGCTCAGCGCCCCCAGGATCATCTCCATCGGCGACTACACCGGCCTGAACATCATGAAGGTGCTGAAGGACGAGATCAGGCAGGTGGACGGGATCGATGTCTTCGAGTTTTCGCCGGCGGTGGAACTCACCACCAACGAGTTCGGCGAGTGCAACGGCGCGGTGCTCTACGACCTGGGGAGGAAGCGGCATTTCGTCGTCCGGGCCCGGGCGGTGGTCCTTGCAACCGGCGGCTCCGGGAGGCTCCACATGCAGGGGTTTCCCACCTCCAACAACTTCGGCGCCACGGGAGACGCCATCGTCCTCGCCTACCGCACCGGCGCCCGGCTCGAAGGGATCGATTCATTCCAGTATCACCCGACGGGGATCATGTTTCCCGAGCACATGGTGGGGGTGCTGGTCACCGAGGCGGTGAGGAGCCTCGGCGCCCATCTGGTGAATGCCAAGGGGGAGCGGTTCATCAACGAGCTGGAGACGAGGGATGCCTGCGCCGCGGCCATCATCCGGGAGTGCGAGCGGGGGAACGGCGTCCAGACCCCCTCGGGAACCATCGGGATCTGGCTCGACACGCCCCTTCTCGAAGAGACCCAGGGAAGCGGCTTCCTCAAGAGCCGGTTTCCTTCCCTCTACCGGCATTTCATGAGGGTGCAGATCAATATCTCGAAACGGCCCCTCCTGATCTATCCCACCCTCCATTACCAGAACGGCGGCATTCTCATCGACGAGAAGGGTGAAACCTCCGTCAAGAACCTCTTCACCGCCGGCGAGGCGGCAGGGGGGATCCACGGCAGGAACCGGGCCATGGGCAACTCACTCCTCGACATCTTCGTCTTCGGAAGGAGAGCGGGGCTGGCGGCCGCCAAGAGAAAATACAACGACCCGGGAAATGTCACCCTGAACCATGTGCACCGCTATTACGACAAGCTGAAATCGCTGCGGATATCCACCACCGCCAAGTCCCCCACCCTGTTTCCCGAATTCATTGTCAACAAGCTCTGACCCTCGATCCTCCCCCGCACCACCCCCCTGCCTGATCGCCTTTGTTGCAAAAATTGATGTGCATCAATATCTCTTAACAAAAAACCGGTATAATGAATAAAACAGTGAATTTTCCCGAGCCGGGAGTCGGCGGCCTGTTCGTGAGAGTCATGAATCGGAGCGAAGTCAAATGTATAACATCCAGGAAATCAAGTCCCACTACCTCTTCAGCGACGAGGATGCCGAAACGCTCAAGTCGCTGCTTCCCATAGCCCAGGCGAACCGGGAGCTGATGATCGAGGACTTTTACGATTACCTCCTCGGCATTCCGGAAACAGCCGCGTTTCTCCAGGATGACGAGCTTCTCAAGAGGCTCAAGCTGAGCCACGGCGGGTGGTTCGTGAACCTCTTCCGCGGCGTCTACGACAACCAGTACCTGCACAATCTCCAGCGGGTCGGTCACGTCCATGTGAGGATCGGCCTCAACGCCCACTTTGTGAACGCGGCTATGCAGAAGGTGCGTCGCTTCGCCGTCGGCATGATCCGGGAGAACTTTCCCGACCGGGAAGAGCGCAGGAAGAAGACCGAGGCGGTGGAGAAGATTCTTGACATCAACCTCGACATCATGACCGCCTCCTACATCGAGGAGGAGCTGAAGAAGGTCTTCATTTCCAAGCGGTTTGAATCGCTGCTCGTGAGGGCGACCGAGCGGTTCACCTACGGGCTCAACCTTATCCTGGTCCTTGCCCTGGTGGGGGTATCGCTTTCGGTTGTGGGGCTCTTTCTCTGGGAGATATTCCATGTCTTTGGCGGCTCCGTCGAGAAGGGGATCCTGAGTGCTCTGGGTACGCTCCTCATCCTCTGGATGATGATCGAGCTCATGGACAACGAGATCAAGACCCTGAAGGGGGGGCGTTTCAATATCCTGGTGTTCATCGGTGTCGTCATCGTCGCCATCATTCGGGAGATCCTGATCTCGACGCTGCGTCACGACCCGTTGGAGACCCAGATTTTTCTGGCAGGCACGCTGATGGTCCTGGGAATTGTCTATTACCTCGTCGCCCGAAGTCAGCAGATCTCATCCATCCGCTGACGGCTGGGGGGGGGTGGGGGATCTCGGCGCAACGCAATGAAATTGTGACGTGAGGATGAGTTATGGGCTTTGAAAAAGGAACCATCGATCCCGCTGTGTACCGGGCGATCCTGGCAAGCATGGGGGAGGGGATCGTCTTTCTCGACACCGACGACTGCTTCGCCTACATCAATGCGGCGGCGGCGAAGATCCGCGGCATCCGGGCCGAAGACTACCTGGGGCGTCACATCCTTACCATCTTTACCCATTCCCCCCATACCTCCGAGCGGGTGCAGAAGATGCTCACCCTCCTCAAGAGCGGCGCGCTCCCGTTCCATATCCATGTCATCGAGGTGAGGGGAAAGATCTTCGAGAACAGCTACTACCCGATCCGCGACAAGGGAGGGGGGTACCTCGGTACTCTGATGGTGAGTCGCGACATCACCGAAAAGGAGCGGCTCAAGGAGGAAAACCTCACCCTGCGCGAGCAGGTCCTCTCCGAATTCGGCTGCTGCGACCTGATCGGCAACAGCGACGTCATGCGCCCCATTTTCCAGATCATTACCGCCGCCGCCGCCGTGGACTCCACCATCATGATCACCGGCGAGAGCGGCACCGGCAAGGAGCTGGTGGCCCGGGCCGTCCACCAGCACAGCGCCCGCAAGGATAACCCCATGATCAAGGTCAACTGCGCGGCCCTGCCGGATACCCTCCTGGAATCGGAGCTCTTCGGCCATGAGAAGGGGGCCTTCACCGGCGCCATCAAGGAGCGGAAGGGAAAGTTCGAGCAGGCCCACGGGGGGACGATCTTTCTGGACGAGATCGCCGAGATGCCCCTGGCGGCCCAGGCCAAACTGCTCAGGGTGCTCCAGGAGAGGACCATCGAGCGGCTGGGGAGCACGCGGGAGATCCGGGTGGACGTGCGGATCATTGCCGCCACCAACCGGGACCTGCGCAAAGAGGTGGCGGCAGGGCGGTTCCGGGAAGATCTCTTCTACCGCCTCAACGTGATCCCGATCCACTTGCCCCCCCTGCGGGAGCGGCGCGAGGATATTCTTGCCCTGGCCCGGCAGTTCCTCAACCGGTTTGCCGAGAAGATGCACAAGCCAGTCATGGAGATCGCCCCGGAGGCCCAGAAGGCCATGCTCGAGTACGGCTATCCGGGGAACGTCCGGGAGCTGGAAAATGCCGTGGAACGCGCCGTCGCCCTCTCCCTTGGCAGCACATTGCGCCTTGAGGACCTTCCCGCGGAGTTCACCGCTCCGCGTCCTGCGGCGGCGGTTCCTCAGGCTCAGCCTTCCGGATCCGGCTCCCTGGCAGAGAGTGTCCAGTCCCTGGAAAAAACCGCCATCGAAGAGGCCCTGCGCGCCACCGGCAACCGGAAGGGGGAGGCGGCACGGCTCTTGGGCATCTCCCGGAAAACCCTGTGGGAGAAGATGAAGCAGCTGGGGGTCGACTGACGGGATGGCACCCCTCCCGCCGCGAGCGGGTGGATCGACGGCCCCTTACCCCGCCGCCGGGAAATTCCGCGTCAGGTGAAGCCGGATCATGTCTTCGAACTCCGCCTCCCGATCCCCCTTGTAGACCATGGACGAGCCGATCTCGGCGGCAAGGATGGCCGAGAGGTACTTCTGGGGGAGCCGGGAGAGGCGTCGGCGGAACCGGGGCTCCTCGGCGATCATCCGCGGCAGGTGGGCGAGAACCGCCCGGCGGTAGAGGGGCTGGAGGGGGAGCCCGGGGCGCCCCTGGAAGAACTTGAAGAGCCGCGCGTAGTTGGCGTTGATTTCGGTACTGAGTGAATCGGAAATATCGGTACAGAGAATTCCCGGTTGCTCTCGGCGGCGCCTGAGGATCAACCGCGCCTCGTCGCCGGCACGCTTTTCGAGGATCTGGAGCACGTCGGCCACGTAGCGCTCCTTGTGCTCCAGGAACTCCGTCTCCGACAGCAGCAGGTTGGCGATGATCTCGTAGGAGGAGGAGATGACGCCGCACTTGTTGGCCGAGGCGTCGCGCATGACGATGATCCCCTTCTTCTGGAGCTGGACACGGGCTTCGGGGGTGATGAAGGAGTTGGCCCCCTCGACGATGACCCGGGCCGACGGGGTGCCGTCGGGGAGGAGGAAGCGCTCCCATGTATCCCGGTCGATCGTCTCGGGTCGGCCGCCGGCGGGAATGAAGAGGTCGGCCGGGACGGTGAAGACCAGGTCGCCGTACTCCTTGGAAAACTCGTCGAGGGATATCCACTCCTCGGTGAGGCCCCTGGCGGTTTTCGTCACCCTGCGGAAGAGCTCCCGCAACCCCTCGCGCCGGCTTCCGCTTCGGAAGAGCATGAAGCCGCCCGGACTGAGCGCTTCAGGGTCGAAGGCGTCCAGGTCCTGTTTCAGGAGGATGCGCCCCAGTTCACCATGGTCGGCGCCGGCCGGGTCGACGAGGGCCGCGGTGCCGTCGAGGATGAGGGCGATCCGCGTCGCGGGACATCGCTCCAGCATGATCCGCATGGCATTGCCCGCCACGTCGCCGTTGGGTCCGCCGGTGAACTTGACGGTGAACGGGTCTGTGCGGATGTCGATCCCGAGCTCCTCCATGGTGATCTCGGCGAAGGTCACCACCCCGGTGGAGGTGACCCCGTACTCCTTGTGGTTGATCCCGACCCGCTTGCTGGACATGATGCCGATGCCGAGCAGATATCCCCGCCGCTGGGATATCCGGGCGATGGTCTCGATCATGGCGTCGTGCATGTTTTCGTCGGGGCCCAGCTCGATCGGCTCGTCCTCCCGGTAGTAGTCCACCACCGCCGGATGCTTCGCCACGCCGTTTTCCGTCACGAAGATGTCCAGGAAGGCATGGCTGATTCCGTACTGGAGCTTGTAGAGGCGCCAGGTCTCCAGCTCCCGTTCCCGTTCACGCATGAGGTCGGAGGCGTCGAGGAGCACAACGAGCTTCGATCCCCCCTCGTAAATGTCCTTGTTCTTCAGGTGCTGGGTGTGGGCCAGGACGAAGTTCTCCCGGAAGAGGGTTGTGGCGTTGGTTATGAAGTCGTCGGGAGTGCGGCAGATAACGGTACGCCATCCCCCCCGGGCGATGTCGGAGAAGCCTATGTGGTAGCCAAAGCCGAACCGGCTGAAGAAGAAGGTGATCCGGAACGGCAGGGCAGGGGGGAGGTCGGCGGTGATGTCATGGCCGAGCTCGGCCAGGTAGGCCGGGTCGAGACGGAAGGCAAGGGCCTGCTTCTCCAGGACGAAGATGTTGGTCTTGAGGGTGTGGTGGATGAAGGCGAGGCAGCAGCGGAAGATGGTGCGCCGCACCTCGTCCAGGTGCCGGTGGCCGGTGTTGTACTCTTCAACCTCCCGGCGCGTTTCGGCGAGCACCGCCTCGTATGCCGTCGGCCGGTCGGCCTGCGCCGGGTCGAACCGGGTTCGCAGGAGTTTCACGAGTTGCAGGGCGATCTCGGGATGGGCGTGGAAGGCCCCCTGCACGTCGTCCAGGCCGAAGCGGTCCGGCTGGTTGTGGGCCAGGTTCGAGTGGCAGAAGGCGATGAAGGCGTTCACCAGCGCCGCATCCTCGCCCCCCATGAGGCCGTTGGTCACGAACTCGCGGTAGGTGTACGACCTGGTTGCAAGGATCTGGGTGTTGGAGAGCTCCTGCTGGAGCCGGTGGAAGAGCTCGGACTCCTTTGCCACTACCCCGCCGTTGCGATGATGGACGTAGAAGGTGCCGAGGAAATAGGGGTGGACGCCGTTGGAAATGGTCAGGCAGTAGGCCCGGTTCACCCCCAGTTCAAGGCGGTGGAAGACCTCCATGACCTGGAGGAGGAAATCCTTCTGGGGCGGATTGCCCACGGCGAAGAAGACTCGCGACTCGTTGGCCGCACCGTTCCCCTCCATCTCCTCAACGTCAAGGTACAGGCCGCCGCGTCGGTTCCCCTCCTGGAAGAGGCGGAGCACCTGGGCTACCCGCCGGGGTGGGGAAACCCGGACATAGTTCTCGTTGTTGAGCCAGAGGATCCGCAGCAGCCGGTCCAGGTCCTTCAGGTCGAAGTCGGGGTAGTAGGTGTTGAGCGCCGTCGCCACCCTGCGCCGGATACCGGCAGGCACGGTCACGTCCTTTCCGGCAAGGATCTCTTCGTTGCTCTTGCGGTCGAACTCGAAACGCTGGATCTCCAGCAACTGGTCGTGCCCCGGCACCGCGTCGTCCGAGTGGGCGATCATGGCATAGGATATCTCCCGCTCCTGGACACGGCGCAGTGTTTCGTAAAGGGTCCCCGGCCGGTTGATCATGGCCATGATGAGGGCCTTGTCCCGGTCGGCAAGGATGAGCCGGCGGTTCAGGCGCAGGGTTCCGAGCTCCCGCGCCAGGATCGCCAGGGCTTCGGGCTCGTCCTTCATGGCGATGAAGAAATAGGGGTTCATCTGCTCCCGGAGCCAGCGGCGATTCTCCGCCCTCTCCGTGCTCTGCGCCGGTTTGCCATGTGGGGCCACAGTCATTGTGGTGTCGTGCTCCTTTCGTTCGCTGCCGAGGTTAGGTTGCCAAGGGAATGGTCAGGGGGGAGACTGCACCCGCAGGTACCGGCCGGTAAGGTTGGCACCCAGACCGCAGTAGCCGGAGACGTCTGCCCGGGTTATCCGGGCGGTACGCCGGTCCCGGTCGAAGACGATCCGAAGCTTCCGTCGTTCCCGGTCTGCCTGACCCTTGGAATAGAAAAAAGTATCGGTTTCGAGGGGGGCGAATGCTGCTGTCAGAATATTGCCCTTCAGCACCCCCATCCCCTTTACCGGGCAGTCCGCAGGGGCGCCCCCTCCGGTTGCTCCGCCCGTCCCGCCGGAAACCATCACTTCGTAGCGGGTTCCGGCCTTTGTGACCTGCAGCGTTGCGGCCCTGTCGGCGGTTAGGGCGTAGAGCCCTTCGATCCCCGCCGGGGAGGTGGAGCGGCCGTAAGCATAGCTCCATCCCGCACAAAACGCCAGCAGGACAAAGAAAAGCCGGCACGTCAACGGTGCTGCCATGGCGGAGGGCCTAGCCACCGGCCAGCATCGCCAGGGCATCCTTCTCTTCGCTGGCGAACCGGGCGGCGACCCCCTTCTGGACCGAGGGCGAGCAGGCACCGAAATAGACCAGGTCCCCGTTATCCTTCTTTCTCCCCCGCTCGGCGTAGATGGCATGGATCAGCCTGCGATCAAAATCGGGGTCGTCCGCGTTCCAGGCGCCGAGCGCCCTGAGAGCGTTATGCACCACGCTGCTATTGGGCCCGTGCTGGACGGAGGTGGACCAGACGGCATCCTTCAGCGCCCGGGACCTGCCGGTAATGTCCAGATTATCTCTCTCCCTGATGGTGGCCACCAGAACGTCGAAGTGGGTTCGCTTGATGTAGGCATGCTGGGCGGCGCGGAACGCGTCAGGTTCGGCGGTGGCCAGTTTCTTCCATTTGGCGGTGAAGTCGGCGCTTCCCGGGACGAGGACGGCAAAGGCCGCCTTCCAGGCAAAATTGGCCTGGGAAACGAATGACTTCACCGTTCCGCCTCCCGGCTTGCTGGTCATCTGGTAACAGCCGTAGGAGACGCCGCCGGGATCGCCGACACCGCTCGACACCGTGCCGGCGCCCCGGCCGTCGGTTTCGTACTTCTCGGATAGCTTCCCCAGGGACCCATCCGCATCATCCGGTGTCGAGGGCTGGGCGGCCACGGGAATCCGCAGCACGGCCCCCACGCCGAGACTGTTGGGGTTTTTCCGGTAGACGGGGTTCGCCGCCAGCAGTTGATCCAGTGAAGTTCCGTGCTTTGCGGCAATCTCCGAGAGGGTGTCACCCGGTTTGACGGTGTAGGTCATGGTCGCGTCTTCTGGGGTCAGAGCCCATGAGTCTGTGTGAGAAAAAGAGTAATCCCGTCCCGTCGGATGTCAATTGTGCATTCCAGTCCCGGCTGCTTGGCGTCATCGCGGATGTACCCCCAACATCCCTGCGTGGTAACGCTTTTTTGGCTTGACATCGCGGCTGCATTTCCGTAAAATATGTCACATTAAGATTTCATGAGCGTTTCGCTCCATCGGTTCCAGGGATGGAACCAGCCTTTCACAGACTAGAGCCCGGCACCGTAGTACACGGTGTCGGGCTTTTTCATGATGCATACAATTCTTTGGCTCCATGCGTTTCCCTTGTTGAATTTACCATTCTGTTGCGTCCCTGTCATGACCATTTGGATAGTTCAACCGGGATGAGAGATTCCATGCAGCTTCGCTCGGCCCCGCGAGTCATTGATTAAACTTGACAAATGCGTTTTTGGGGCTATAGTTCAAAACATTGTTTACAATCGCGCGGAGCTCGTTTTAATGGTCAAGGGCCCAACTCTTCCGAGTACGGCCTGGATCAACGGTCAAGGCAGGCGATTGGATGTGATAGTGCTGAGCAGATACCAGGGATGAGAAAGGAGGAGTTTATGAAACGTACGGTTTTGCCATGTCTCGTGGCGCTTTCGGTGGTGGCGGCTTCGGGTGCCCATGCCGAGATGAGGAAGGGAGCGGTGTCAATCTCGCCGTTCGTCGGCGGCTACACCTTTGAGGGGGACCAGAATCTCAAAGGCAAACCGACCTTCGGTATCAGGGCCGGCTACGGCCTCACCAAGAGCCTGGGGCTCGAGGGCGTGTTCGGCTTCACCCCTACCGAGGAGTCCAAGGGGAGAAATCTCGACGTCGATAGCTACACCTACCGTCTTGAAGGGCTCTATCACTTCATGACCGACAGCAGCTTCGTCCCCTTCCTTGCCGTTGGCGCTGGCGGGATCACACAGAACTTCTCTGACGGCTCGCGGTACGACGACCGCAACGGTTTCATCGCCACCTACGGCGGTGGTGTGAAGTACTTCCTCGCCGAGGATGTGGCTCTCAGGGGTGATGTCCGCGGCATCGTCGACATCAATAACCCGTACAACAACGTGGAGTACACCCTCGGCCTGACCTACCAGTTCGGCGGTGAGCGTGCCGTAGTCAAGGCTGCGCCACTTGACAGCGACGGTGACGGCGTGATCGATTCCCTTGACAAGTGCCCCGGCACCCCGAAGGGGGTAAAGGTTGACAAGGATGGATGTCCGCTGGATACCGATGGCGACGGCGTGCCCGACTACCTGGACAAGTGTCCCGGAACCCCGGCTGGCGTGAAGGTCGACAGCGTCGGCTGCCCGCTGGATACCGATGGTGACGGCGTGCCCGACTACCTGGACAAGTGCCCTGACACCCCGGCCGGTGTGAAGGTTGACAGTGTTGGCTGCCCCCTGGATACCGACGGCGACGGCGTGCCCGACTACCTTGACAAATGTCCCGGAACCCCGGCCGGCGTAAAGGTTGACAGCGTCGGCTGCCCGCTGGACAGCGACGGCGATGGCGTACCCGACTACCTCGACAAGTGCCCCGGTACTCCGGCTGGAGTGAAGGTTGACAAGGTGGGCTGTCCGATTGATACCGACGGCGACGGCGTGCCCGACTATCTCGACAAGTGCCCCGATACGCCGAAAGGTGCTGCCGTCGACAAGAACGGTTGCCCCGAAAGGCTCTTGATCACCCTGCTCGTGGAGTTCGACTTCGACAAGGCGGTCGTGAAGCCTGAATTCGATGACGAACTCAAGAAGTTATCTGACTTCATGAAGGAGCATCCGGACGCCACGGCAGTGCTTGAAGGTTACACCGACAACGTCGGCTCCGACAACTACAACCAGAAGCTTTCCGAGCAGCGTGCGGAAGCCGTCAAGAAATACCTCGTCGACAAGTTCGGCATCAGTGCCAAGCGCCTCAGCGCTAAAGGCTTTGGCGAGAAAAACCCGGTTGCCAGCAACGACACGGAAGAAGGCCGGTACAAGAACCGCCGCGTTGTTGCCAACATCGACTCGGGTTGGAAGAAGAAAAAGAAGTAACCAGCGTGCATGACCGGCATAATAAAAGACGCGTCGCTTCGGCGGCGCGTCTTTTTTTGTCAAGAAATCGATGGTTGGGTCAGAGGTCGCCTGTCAGTTCCTGGAGCAGATAGATCTTCGGGTTTACCCCTCTGACGCAGTCAATGATCTGCAGCAGGGCCTCCTCGTGAACGTTTTCCTCCATGTCGGTCCCCTGGAACCATGCATAGCCCTTCGGCAGGGGGGAGTACGCCCCGTCCCGCATAAGCGATACGTCCACCAGGTCGTTCACCCGGCCGGCGGCCTCCCACGGGTCCCGGTAGTTGAACTGTCGGGCTACGATGTGCAGTCCCATCCCGTTGGGAAAGAGGGCCTTCACCTCGAAGGAAAAGTCCCGCGGTGCACCGTAATGTTCGGTCCGTCCGTCGCGGGCCATAACCGTGGCTCCCGCCCGCTCCAGAATTTCGCGTACCGACTCGGTGGTCATCGGCGTGAATTCGTCCATTGTCATACCTCCAGCCTCATCTCCACCCCCCATGGTGCGGGTTTCTCGCCCTCCCGCGTCAGTACCCAGAGGGTGGGAAAGTCCATCTTCTCAGGCACAGGCCCGATGCCATCGGTCAGGTAAATCACCGCTGCCGGCAACGGATGCATGGTCCGCGCATGGTCAAACACCGGTCTCAGATCGGTGAATCCGCCGCCGTGGTAAATTTCGGCCACGCCGGACATCCTTCCGAAACTCTCAATCCGTTGGATGCGGCTGTTGGCATAGAGGACCGTGATCTGGGCTTCGCGTCCCCGTGAGATCCGGATCAGTTCCCGGGCGAAGGTCTCCCGCAGTTCCGCGATGTTGGTGGAGTCGCTTACGTCGATCCCCACCAGGAGGTTCAGCCGTCGCTTCTTGCGGATGCCGGGCGTGATGTGGGCAAAGCGGCGATGCTCCTTCAGCCAGGTGGTCGTTCGCCCGGTCCGACCGGCAGCAGCAACGAACTGCCGAAGTACCTGACGCCACGGGATCGGCGATGGTCGAAGCATCCCTTCGACTATTTCCCGGATGTCGGCTGGCACCTCGCCGTCGGCCTTGAGGAAGGCGTCCCGCACCATCCCCCGCACCACCTCCTCGGCGAGCCGCAATGGTGTGGAGTCGGCATCGTCCCAGATGGTGTGGTCGTCCACCGTCTGCTGGCGGGGTTCCTCCTCACCCGCTTCCACTTTCCCCTCCGAGTCCCGTGCCGCATTCCCCGCGCCATGCCCCTCCATGCTTCCGGTATCGAAGGGGTTGGCAAGCCGCGCATAGTATTCCTCGGCGGCGCGTCCTTCTTCCAGAGCAAGCTTCCGCGGGTACACGGCATCAGCGGGCAGATGGGCAATGGTGGGATTGATGGCCAGATCGCAGGCCAGGTCCCAGTCGTGATGGTTTCGTCCTTTGCGGCGAAGCATATGGAGATGCACAAGATGCTTGACGCAGTGCTCAAGGAGCCCCTCCTGAACCTCGGAAAGCTCGGAGTCGTAGCTGTCGGGATTCACTGACAGGATTGGCACTCCGTCCCGGATCGTCACCCCCACGGCATATCCGGCGCTTCCCTTCTCCCGGCGCAGCCCCAAGAGGAACTGGCCATAGAAGGGCCTGCGCTTCAGCAGTCGGACGATGGCGTTTTCCAGTGTCAGGTTGGACATGCCCGTCAACTCATAGCGCTTTCGCCGTTACCCAGGCGATGAAGGCGTATCGCGCCAGCTTCCCACCGGCCACCAGCAGCGAGAATCGCCCGAAGCCGACCCGCAGGAGCCCCCCTACGAGGCAGAGGGGGTCGCCCACCACCGGGAGCCAGGAGAAGAGGAGCGACCAGGCTCCCCAACGGGCGTAGAACCGCTCGGCCTTTTGCTCGGCCGCCTCGTCGATCCGGAGCACCCGCCGCACGAGAAATGGCCCGCCCCAGACGCCGATGCCGTACGTGGTGCAGGCTCCCAGCCAGTTGCCCGCCGTGGCCACCGCAACAGCCAGGGCAGGGTCGTGCCTCTTGAGAATGAGGGCCACCAGCAGCCATTCGGAGCCCAGCGGCACCAGCGTGGCAGCGAGAAAGCTTGTCAGAAAAAGGGCCGGGTAGCCGTGACTTGCGAGAAAATGCTCCATCACGCAAACGTACCGGAAGGATGCAGGGGATGTCAAAGGGTTTGGCAGGAGCGAAACTTTATGCTTGACATTTTCTCATCAAAAGGGTGACTATATGCTCCATGAATAAATTCGGCTTCTTTTCCTACGTTAACTTTTACTTTTGGTACGGCTTTTATTTTAGGCCGTCTGCCCAGGGCAAGGGTTTACTGTAGGGAGGAGTTGAAAGACTACACAAAACCGGAAGCCGAGGGTGGACAGGAAACCGCCCCCGGCTTTTTCAGTTTCTAAGACCAATAACGCAGCACACTCAAAGGCCGGGGGGCGATTCCTCCGGCCTTTCGCGTTTCCGGGGAACCCAGGAGGAAGGAATGATCATCGTCATGAAGGCAGGGGCAGCGAAGAAGGACCGGGACGAGGTGCTGAAGCGGATCAGGGAACTGGGATACAAGCCCCACGTGATCCACGGGACGACGCGGGACGTGATCGGTGCCGTGGGGGACGAGCGGGGGAAACTGGTGCTGCAGAGCATCGAGTCGATGCACGGGGTGGAGAGCGTGGTGCCGATCCTCAAGCCGTACAAACTCGCCTCCCGGGAGGTAAAGGTGGAGCCGAGCGTCATCAGGATCAGCGACACGGTGAGCATCGGCGGCCCGGAGATCATTGTCATGGCCGGCCCCTGCTCGGTGGAGGGGGAGGAGCAGATCATCGAGACGGCTAAGGCGGTGAAGGCGGCTGGCGCTCAGGTGCTGCGGGGCGGGGCGTTCAAGCCGCGGACCTCTCCCTACTCGTTCCAGGGGCTGGAGGAGGAGGGGCTGAAACTCCTGGCCAAGGCGCGGGATATCACCGGCCTCCCCATCGTCACCGAGGTGGTGAACCCGGAGACGGCGGATCTGGTGGCCGAGTACTCGGACATCCTCCAGATCGGGGCACGTAACGCCCAGAACTTCGCGCTCCTTAAAAAGGTGGGGCAGCTCAGGCGACCGGTGCTCCTCAAGCGCGGCATGTCCATGACCATCCAGGAGTTCCTCATGAGCGCCGAGTATGTCATGAGCGAGGGGAACCAGCAGGTGATCCTCTGCGAGCGTGGCATCCGCACCTTCGAGACCGCCACCCGGAATACCCTCGATCTCTCGGCCATCCCGGTCCTGAAGGGGATGACCCACTTGCCGGTCATCGCCGATCCTTCCCACGGCACCGGTAACTATCACTACGTGGCACCCATGGCACTGGCGGCCGTCGCTGCCGGAGCCGACGGGCTGATGATCGAGGTTCATCCCGACCCGGAGCGGGCCTCGTCCGATGGCCCCCAGTCCCTGAAGCCGAAGAAGTTCGAGGCGCTCATGACGAAGATCAGGCTGGTGGCCCAATCAGTGGACCGCACCCTGTAGAAAAGTCTTGCGTCCATTCCAATCATTACGTTATCGTGAGCGACATTTAATTTGATGGAGGGTTTCATGGGTTGCTTGCGCTGGGTGACGATGTTGTTCATGGGGGTGATTCTCGCAGTCCCGGCATACGGCCGGACGGCACGGCAGGCCGATCCGGCCGTGGCTGCCGAGGCGCGGCAGAGCCTGGAGGCGATGCTCGACCTTTGGCGGGACGGAAACTACGGGGCCCTGTTCGATCGGACGAGTCTGAGCGGGCGGGAGAGCAGGGAGGGATTCGCCCGCAAGCTCTCCAATGCCTCCCGCCGCCCTTCGTGCTGCTGGGAGAAGATGCAGGAGGTGAGGGTCTCGGGCAAGAGCGATGATGCCGTCTCCGTCCGCGCCCGCTTCGGTTTGGACGGCCCGGGGGAGACGGAGTACACAACCCGGTCGGTGCGCCTTGTCCGGGAAGAGGGGGAGTGGCGGGCGTCCCAGACAGACATCCTGGCCCTGGCGGGCGAGAAACGGAAAAAGGCGCGGCGGACAGCCACGCACCGGAAAAGCGGGGAGTCGTCCTTCCCTTAGCGGAGGCGCCCGCGAAGTTAAAACAATGGAGGTGTCAGCTCCGACTTGATTTTTGGTATACTTGAAGCGTCATGAAGCCGCTTCTCATTCAAGTCATCTCTCTTGTTGCGCTGATTGTCCTTCTCTCCTCCTGCTCGGCCCGTGGGGAGGGTCGACTTCTCCGCCAGGAGATTGCCCTTTCTCTCGATCCGGAGCGTCATCTCGTTGCAGGTGAAAGCACGCTGGTGTTCGCCTCCGGATCAGGCGGGTCTGCTGCCCTTGATCTCAACGGGGCGGCGACCATTGAGCGGGTGAGTGTCAACGGGCAGGAGTCCGGCTACCGCCGAACTGCAAGGGGGCTTGTGGTGGCGCTGCCGGGGAAGGGGGCGGTGACGGTTGTGATCCGCTACCGCTGTATCTTCAACGATCCGGCGCCGGAACGGGCGGTCACCACCGAGGACCCCACCTACGGGGTGAGCGGCGCCATCACCTCCCGGGGGACCTATCTCGGGAGCGATTCCGGCTGGTACCCGGCCTCTGATGCTCAACCGGAGAAACGGCGCGTGACGGTCACCGCCCCTGCCGGCACCGAGGCGATCACTGCAGGCCGACGGCTCTTTCGCAGGACCGAGGGGGGGGTGACCGCCTCGGCCTGGGAGGAAGAACATCCGGTCGAGCGGCTCTCCCTTTCGGCCGGTCCATACGTGGTTGAAGAGAAAAGTTACGCCGGCATCCCGCTCTATACGTACTTTTATCCCGAGAACGCCTCTCTTGCCGGTCGCTACCTGGATGCGTCGGCAGAATATATCCGTTTCTACGCCGAGAGATTCGGTCTCTACCCCTTCGAGAAGTTTGCCGTGGTGGAGAACTTCTTCCCCACCGGCTATGGCTTTCCCTCCTACACCCTCATCGGCGGCACTGTCATCCGGCTACCCTTCATCCTTAACACGAGCCTTCCTCACGAGATCGCCCATTGCTGGTGGGGGAACGGGGTCCTGGTGGATTTCCGTAGCGGGAACTGGTCCGAGGGGCTTGCTACCTATGTGGCAGACCACCTGATGGAGGAACGAAAGTCTTTCCGGGATGGGCGCGACTACCGCTTCCGCATGCTGGCCGACTATGCCTCGCTGGTGGGTCCGGGGGACGAGTTTCCCCTGCGGGAATTCCTCGGCAGGGTCGATTCACCCTCCCGGGCCATCGGCTACGGCAAGGCCGCCATGCTCTTTCACATGGTCCGGAAGCGAATCGGCGACGAGGCCTTCTTCGACGCGCTGCGGGATATTGCCCGGGAAAAGCGCTACGCAGCCGCCTCTTGGGAGGACTTTGCCCGGGCGTTTTCGAAACGGGCGGGGAGCGATCTTTCTCCGTTCATGGCCCCCTGGCTCGACCAGACCGGTGGCCCGCGCCTTGCCCTTGCCGATGTGACTAGGACGGAAGACGGCCCAGGGTGGCGCGTGACCGGAAAGGTCCGGAAGGAAGGCGCCTATCCCCTCTCCGTGACTGTCAGGATTGAGGCGGGAGGGAAGGTTTACGACCGGACCGTTGACCTTCCCGGGGGCGAGAACGGTTTCGCGTTCACGCTGCCGGCGTCACCCACGAGGGTTCTCCTGGACCCCGAGGTTGATCTTTTCCGGATCCTGCCGCAGGCGGAACTTCCCACCACCGTAAACCGGATAAAGGGAAGCCGCGCCCTCACGCTGGTCACGGGTCGACACTGTGCGGCCGATGCGGAGACGCTGCGGCTCCTGCTCCGTTCCCTCGGTCAGGGCGAAGCGATGATCGTGCGTGAGAAGGATGCCTCGACAGCTTCCCTGGCGGGTCGTGATCTGCTTCTGTGCGGCGTTCCGGAGCGGACGGAGCTCCTGCCGGTTCTGCCGCAGGAGAGTGTTGTGGCGTCAACGGATTTTACGGTAGGTGGCGAAAGGTTCGGGGGCGAAGGGGACGCTCTTTTGGTGGTCGGAGGCCGGCGGGGTGAGCCTGCGCGAGTGGCGGGGCTGTTTCTTCCCCTGTCGCCTGAGGCAGCACGGGCGTGCGTCCTGAAGATGACCCACTATGGGCGATTCGGTCTCCTTGTATTCTCGAAAGGCGACAACCGCAAGAAAGAAACCCTCCCTCCCGCCGGAGGGGAGAGTGTGGTTGCATTCTGAATTCGCAAGGAGGGTGCCATGGAAAGGTTCCGCATTATAGCGAGTCTGATGTTGATCCTGGTGATGGTTGCCGTGGATGCGCGTACCTCGTTCGGTCACGACCTGATCGTGAGGGTCAAGGACAAGAAAGAGGTCGCCTTCAAGGAGATGGTCAAGGATTTGAAGGGTGCGAAAGTTGTCTACGTGGGGGAAACCCATGATAACCAGGATCACCATGACCTGCAACTGAGGATCATGCAGGAGCTCCACAGGGCGCGCATTCCGCTTGCCATCGGCATGGAGATGTTTACTTCGGGCAGCCAGAAGGAGCTGGACCGCTGGACTGCCGGTACCCTGTCAAAACGAAGATTCCAGGAAGTCTATCTGAACGACTGGTCAGCGCCGTGGCCGCTCTACGGCGATATCCTGCTTTTTGCGCGGAAGAACCGGATTCCGATCATCGGTCTCAACGTGCCGCGGGAGATTACCCGGAAGGTGGCCCGCCAAGGATTCGACGCTCTTTCGAAGGAGGAAAGGCTCAGGCTCCCTCCCAGCATCACCTGCGACGTTGACGATTCATACATGGCGATGATCCGTCGATCCTACTCGGACCATGACACCAATGCCAAGACCTTCAAGAACTTCTGCGAGGCCCAGATGCTGTGGAACAAGTCCATGGCCTATACAATGCTTGAGTTCATGAAGAAGAACCCGAACCGGACCGTCGTGGTGATAACCGGCAGCGGCCATGCCGTCCGCGGTGGCATGCCGGCGCAGGTCAGCAGCCAGAATCCCGAGCTAACCAGCCGGGTGGTCCTTCCCGACCCGGCAATCCCCACACCGCAGCTTACCGTGGAGGATGCGGATTATCTGTGGCTGTCGCACTGACCCCCTACCGCATCACCGGCAACGACACGTAGAACGTGCTCCCCCGGCCCAACTCGCTCTCCACCCAGACCCGGCCGCCGTGGGCCGACATGATTTCCCGCACCAGGGTGAGCCCCAGCCCGGCTCCCCCTGCCTTGCGGCGGTCGCTGTTGTCGACACGGAAAAACCGCTCGAATATCCGTTCCTGAAAGTCGGGGGCGATGCCGATTCCCTCGTCCTTTACCCAGAGGGTGACCGTGTCGTTCTCGGCCCTGCCGCCGAGGGTTACGGTGCCCCCGTCGGGCGAGTACTTGATGGCGTTGGAGATCAGGTTGCTCACCACCTGGTAGAGTTGCTCCTCGTTTCCCCGCACCGGCGGCAGGTCGGGGGGGCAGTCCACCACGATCCGGTGTTTCTTGGACGCCGCCGCGTAGAGGGATGCGGCATCGGCCATGAGGAGCCCCACCTGGACCGGCATGATCCGGAACTTCACCATGCTTGCCTTGAGGCGTTGGAGCTGGAGGAAGTTGTTGATCAGTTCGCTCAGCCGCTCGGTCTCCTTGTAGATGGTCCGCAGGCAGGTTTTTTGCTGTTCCCGGTCCACCTCGTTGTCCAGCAGGAATTCCGTGAACCCCATCATGGCGGTGAGGGGGGTGTGCATCTCGTGGCTTACTGCGGAGATCATCTCGTCCTTCATCCGCTCCATTTCCTTGCGCTCGGTTATGTCGATGGCGATTTCCATCCGGACGAGCCGACCGTCGGTCCAGCGGATCGCCTTGTCGATGCACTGGTACCAGCGGCCGCTGATCATGTTCTTGTACTCCCAGATGTAGGGGGGGAGCGGTTTGCCGTCCAGCATGAGCTTGTCGTTGGTGCAGAAGTCGCACGGAACCGTCTTGCCCCCCTGGATCACTTCGTAGCAGGGGCGCCCTTCCCAGTTTTCGCCGAAGAGCTGGGCGCCGTAGCGGTTCAGGTAGAGGAGCCGGTAGGTTCCCATGTCCACTACGTAGACCAGGGCGTTCAGCGAGTCGAAAATGGTGCTGATCTGGTTGAACTGGGTCCGTATGGTTTCCTCTGCCAGCCGCCTGCGCCGGCGTTCGTCCGCTTCGCGGATCTCCCGCTCGATGGCCGGGACGAGCCGGGAGAGGTTTCCTTTCATGAGATAGTCGTGGGCACCGGCCTTCATGGCGGCAACCGCCAGGTCCTCGCCGATCTTGCCGGAGACGATGATGAAGGGGATGTCGAGCCCCCGCTCCTTGACGATGTCGAGGGCCGCCAGGGCGCCGAACCGGGGCATGTTGTAGTCGGCGATGATGACATCCCACGCGCGGCTTTCCAGGGCGGCACACATCCCTTCGGCCGTGTCAGCCCGCTCATAGACCGGGTCGATGCCGCCACGGCGTACTGCACGCAGCAGGAGTTGCAGGTCGTCTTCCGAATCTTCCAGTATCAGTGTGCTAACCTGTGTGTCCATGGGGCCGGTTCCTGTTGGTGGCAGAACAGCGTGTGTGGAAAGGTTGCTCCTGAAAGGAGCGGCGCAGCCATCAGCCTCATCATGGAGACGCGCCTCTCTGGATGTGCGAAGGCCTGACGGCCTCGGGAAATTCTACACCTTGTGCCGTGCAGGTGACACAAATATTACATTGTTGAATTTTAACCGCACTTTCCCCGTCGGTCAATGCGACGACCCATCAGGATGCCGTATTCGCGATACGTCTTTTTACGGCTCTCCTGACGCCCGCGAAAGAACCCCTTTCACCTTGACTTTCCGGTGTTTTGCCAGTAATGTGAGGCGTTTTCCCGGCCTGCCGCGCCTCGCGCGGCGGACATCCGAACGTGGAGGAGTGCAATGGACTACAAGAACACCCTGAACCTGCCGGTCACCGATTTTCCCATGAAGGCCAATCTTCCCCAGAGGGAGCTGGAGATCCTCGAAGGATGGCGGAAGAGCGGTCTCTACGGGAAGCTCGCCGAGGCGGGGAAGGGGAAACCGCGCTACATCCTCCACGACGGCCCCCCCTACGCCAACGGCCATATCCACATCGGCCACGCGCTGAACAAGATCCTCAAGGATATCATCCTCAAGAGCAAGCGGATGCGCGGCTTCGATGCCCCCTATGTTCCGGGGTGGGACTGTCATGGCCTCCCCATCGAACTCCAGGTGGAGAAGAACCTTGGTTCCAAGAAGCACGAGGTTTCCAAACTCCAGATGCGGAAGCAGTGTCGGGAGTACGCCGAAAAGTTCGTGAAGATCCAGCGGGAGGAGTTCGAACGGCTCGGTGTCCTGGGTGAATGGGACCGTCCCTACCTCACCATGACCGCCGACTACGAGGGGATCACCGCCCGGGAACTGGCCCGTTTCGCCGACAACGGCGGCCTCTACAAGGGGAAGAAGCCGGTCCACTGGTGCTCCTCCTGCGTAACGGCCCTGGCCGAGGCGGAGGTGGAGTACGCCGACAAGACTTCCCCCTCCATCTACGTGAAGTTCGCCCTCCAGGACGACATTGCGGCCGCCGTCCCGGCCTTGGCCGGAAAGAAGGTCTCCCTTGTCATCTGGACCACTACCCCCTGGACCATCCCGGCCAACCTGGCCATAGCCCTCCACCCGGAGTTCGACTACGTGGCCCTGGAGACCGGCGGCGAGGTGCTGATCGTGGCCGAGGGGCTGAAGGACGCCTTCATGGCGGGTACTGGCGTGCAGGGAAGCGTGATCGCTACCCTCAAGGCCGAGATCCTCTACAAAAAGCGCTGCCGGCATCCCTTCTACGACCGCGACTCAATCGTGCTTTTGGGCGAACACGTGACGCTGGAGGCCGGCACCGGCTGCGTCCACACGGCGCCGGGCCACGGCCAGGAGGACTACGAGCTGGCGCTGGTGGAGGGGCTTGATATCTACAACCCCGTTGACAACCGGGGACGTTACATCCAGAGCCTGGAGTTCTTCGGCGGTCAGTTCGTTTTCGACGCTAACGCCGCCGTCATCGAGAAGCTGAAGGAAGTGGGCGCCCTGGTGGGCGAAGGTAGCGTCACCCATTCCTACCCCCACTGCTGGCGCTGCAAGAAGCCGATCATCTTTCGGGCCACGGAGCAGTGGTTCATCGCCATGGAGCGGAACGAGCTGCGGACCAAGTCCCTGGCGGCCATCGACAAGGTATCCTGGGTCCCCAAGTGGGGCCGCGAGCGTATCCATGGCATGATCGAGAACCGTCCCGACTGGTGCATCTCCCGCCAGCGCTCCTGGGGGGTGCCGATCACCGCCTTCTACTGTACCGAGTGCGGCGAGATCCTGGCCGACGGCACGACCATGCACCATGTGGCCGACCTCTTCATGGAGGGGGGGGCTGATCTCTGGTACGAGAAGCCTGCCGCCGAGCTCCTGCCGGCCGGCACCGTCTGCCCGTCCTGCGGCAAGAGCGCCTTCGAGAAGGAGATGGATATCCTGGACGTATGGTTCGACTCCGGGGTTTCCCACGCGGCGGTCCTGGAGAACCGCGCCGAACTCGGCTCGCCGGCCGACATGTACCTTGAGGGGAGCGACCAGCATCGCGGCTGGTTCCACTCGTCGCTCCTGGCCTCTGTCGGCACCCGGGACACAGCCCCGTACAAGGAAGTTCTGACCCACGGCTTCGTGGTGGACGGCTCCGGCAGGAAAATGAGTAAGTCGGTGGGGAACGTGGTGGCCCCCGAAGAGGTCATCAAGAAGTACGGCGCCGAGATCCTCCGCCTCTGGGTGGCGGCTCAGGACTACCGGGACGACGTCCGGATCTCCCAGGAGATCCTGACCCGCCTCGCCGAGGCCTACCGCCGCATCCGCAACACCTGCCGCTATCTCCACGGTAACCTCTACGACTTCGATCCGGCCACCGACATGGTCCCCTTCGAACAGATGACCGAGCTGGACCGCTGGGCGCTGCATCACCTGGAGTTCCTGAAAGAGAAGGTCCTTGCCGCCTACGACGAGTACGAGTTCCATGTCCTGTACCACGCCGTGAACGGCTTCTGCACCGTGGAGATGAGCGCCTTCTACCTGGATATCATCAAGGAGCGCTACACGAGCCGCAAGGATGCCCTGGAGCGCCGCAGTGCCCAGACCGTCATGTACCTGGTCCTGGACTCGCTGGTGAAGCTCATGGCGCCGGTCCTCTCCTTCACCACCGACGAGGTCTGGACGTACCTGCCGAAGAGGGACGAGGCGAGCGTCCATCTCTCCCGTTTCCCGGAGCCATGCCCCTCGTGGAAGAACGATGCCCTCGTGGAGCGGTGGGACCGGATCATCAAGGTGCGGGGTGAGGTTTCAAAGGCCCTGGAGCAGGCGAGGGTGCAAAAGGTCGTGGGCCACTCCCTCGACGCAGCGGTGACATTGACGTCTGAGCCGGAACTCCTTGCGTTCCTCAGGGAGTACGCCGGTGAGTTAGCCACGGTCTTCATCGTGTCCAAGGTGGAGCTGGTGGACGATCTGGCGGGTGACGTCGTTGAGGCTGAAGGTGTGAAGGGACTGAAAATCAGCGTCAGCGCTGCGCCGGGCGAAAAGTGCGAGCGCTGCTGGCATTACGATGAACTGATCGGGGGGGATGTCGAGCACCCCACCCTCTGCCCGAAATGCGTTGGTGCGGTGAAGTAGAGGAGATGAAAGCGAACTACCGCATTCTCCTGGCTGTTTCGACGGCTGTACTCATCCTTGACCAGGCAACGAAGATCCTCGTCGACCGGACCATGGCGCTCTACCAGTCGATCCCGGTCGTCGAAGGATTCTTCAGCATCACCTACATGCGGAACAGGGGGGCGGCCTTCAGCTTTCTGTCGAATTTCAGCTACCGCCTCCCCTTCTTCATCCTCGTCTCCCTGGTGGCTCTGGCCGCCATCGCCGTCATGGTCCGGAAACTCCGGGATGACCAGCGTCTGGCGGCCGTCTCCCTCTCGCTCATCTTCGCCGGCGCCCTTGGCAACCTCATCGACCGGGTCAGGCTCGGCGAGGTAATCGACTTTCTCGACGTCTACTGGAAAACCCACCACTGGCCGGCCTTCAACGTGGCCGATTCGGCCATCTGCGTCGGCGTCGCCCTCCTGGCCCTCGACATGTTCCGTGAAGAGCGTTCCTCCCGCCAGCGACCAGTCAGCTAGAAACGCTGCGACAGCGCCAGATGGAAGGCGACATCCGGCGCTGCCGACAGGATCATGTCCTCGGTGATCCCGATGTCGAGGGTCGTGTTCTTCGTAAGCGCGAAGGTGAACCCTGCGATGCCGATCAGCGCGGCCTCGCCGATCTCGGGAAGGGTGCTCGCCTGGTAGATGGATGTCTGGAATGTGGCCTGTGCCTTGAAGGCGAACCATTCCACCGGACTCCAGCCGAAACCCAGCATGCCGAATCCGGCCAGGGTCCGCTGCTGGTCCGGCAGCACGTCTCCCCTGCTCATTACCGTGCCGCCACCGCCCCCGAAGATCGTGAGGTGTCCCCACTCCCCCAGCCCGTAGTCATCGCTTCCCGTGAGCCAGAGCGAGAAGTCAACGCTGCCGCTTCCCCTCAGGCGGTCGCTGTTTCCCGTGGGGAGTTTGAGTTCCGCGCGAAGTGCCGCCCGCCGTGGCGCGGAAGCTCCGTCGTCATAGAGCCGTATCCCCGCCTGGAGTCGCAGGTCGCCGATCCCCATTCCGCTGTCCTCGTAGTGAAGTTTGTCCTGACCGTCCCTCTGGTAGAGATAGAGGAGGCGGTTGCGGGGGACCTCGGTACGTCTCCCGTTCTCCAGGTTGAAGGCACGGTGGAAGCCCTGGATGAAACCATCGAAGACGCCTCCCGATTGGGCCACGAAGGGAACCTCGATACCTCCTTCAATTCCCTTGCCTAGACCGTAGCGCAGGGCAAGGGCGAGGCGGTAGGTTTCGCCATCTAGGGTGACCGATTCCTTGGGCAAATCTTCAGACAGGCCGAAGCTGTTTGCTGCGTCTGCGGTCAGGGTGACTTCCCCTGAGCCGGAGTCGAGTATGTGTGCGTCTCCCGCGGCCGGAATCCCGAAAATCTGCGTCACCGGGCTCATGTTTCCGGTCCGGAACGGCGTTATCTCCACGGCATACGCCGTCATGGCGAACAGTAGCGCCGTCATGCCGACAACAATCCCCATCGACCATCGGCCCAGGGGCCGTGTCACTCCTCCTTCCTTCCGTCTCTCTCTCATTTTTCCCCTCCTTCAATTCATGCGGAGCACAGGGTTCCGGTACCGTGCGGCCGGCTACAAACTTCTTGAACTGATTCGGCTACCTGCGCTAAGGTAGACCGTTAAGCCCGATTACCGCTTGTTTATACGACATGGAGCACCATTATGACGCTTTCCAGCGGCAGCCAGAGCCCCAGTTCCCGGAACATAAACCGGAGGAAGGGCAAAAGTCCATTGAAAATTGCTGTGGTTGTGCTTGCCACTCTTGGCTTCATTGGTCTGCTGGGCTTCTTAGGCTACTTCTTTTTTCTTTACGCTAGCCTGCCAAAGGTGGACCGGTTGGCGGACTACAAGCCCCCCATCGTCTCCCAGGTCTTCGGCGATGACGGAAGCCTTGTGGGTGAGTTCTACCTTGAGCGCCGGACCGTGGTGCCCGTTGACAAAATCCCGCGCAAGCTGATACAGGCCTTCGTTGCGGCCGAGGACTCGAATTTCTACCAGCACCGGGGGCTCGACTATCTGGGGATCGTCAGGGCAGCCGTGAAGAACGTCCTTTCCCTGCGCAAGAAGGAGGGAGCTTCAACCATTACCCAACAGGTGGCGAAATCGATGCTCCTCACGCCGGAGAAGAAGTTCTCCCGCAAGTTCAAGGAGGCAGTTCTCGCCAAGCGGATGGAGGAGAGGCTTTCCAAGGACGAGATCCTCTATATCTACCTGAACCAGATCTATCTCGGCGCCGGCTCCTATGGGGTACAGGTGGCGGCCGAGAGCTACTTTGGCAAGAGCGTGGAGCAGCTGAACCTGGCCGAGATGGCCATGCTGGCGGGCCTCCCCAAGGCTCCGAACACTTATTCCCCCATAAAGCACCTGGAACGGGCAAGGGAGCGGCAGTCCTACGTTCTGGAGCGGATGGTGAAGGAGGGGTATGTCACCCAGGCCGAGGCTGACCACGCCAAGGCTACCCCCATCGTCATCAGGCCCATGAAGAAGGTGAACAACGAGCAGTCGGCCTATTTCCTTGAGCATATCAGGATTCAGCTGGAAGAAAAGTACGGCATGGACAAACTCTACAAGGAAGGACTGCGGATTCACACCACCATGAACGCCGAGATGCAGAAGGGGGCCTTCGAGGCGGTGGTGAACGGCCTCAAGAACGTGGACAAGCGCCAGGGGTTCCGGGGGGCGCTCAAGTATCTTGCGGAAACCGATGTGGATGACTTCTGCAAGAAGGTGGAGGACGGCATCGATACCGCCGCTCTTAAGGTGGGAGCCACCTTCCAGGGGGTGGTGACCGCCGTCGACCCGGTCAGTGGGGATGTCACCATACGGGTCGGCGAACGGACCGGCACTCTTACGCGCAAGAACATGGGGTGGGCCGGCAAGGTGCAGCTGGTGAACGCATGGGGCAAGCAGGAGGGGAAAGGGAAATTCCTGTCGCTGGGGAGTGTTGTTCTCGTTAGCGTGGCGACTCCCGACGTCGACAGGAAGGGTGCCGTCTTCGCCCTCGATCAGGAGCCCGAGGCCCAGGCGGCAGTGGTGGCCATGGACCCCCGTACCGGCGGGGTGAAGGCGATGGTCGGCGGGTACGACTTCCGCAAGAGCCAGTTCAACCGGGCCGTGCAGGCCAAACGCAATCCAGGCTCATCCTTCAAGCCGATCATCTATGCCGCCGCCCTCGACAAGGGACTCACTGCTGCCACCATCTTCGACGATTCGCCGGTCGAGTACGACAGCGGCAAGGACAAGGCCTGGAAGCCCAAGAACTATGACAATATCTACCGTGGCAACGTTACGATGCGGGAGGCCCTTACCAATTCCATCAACATTGTCAGTGTCCGGATCCTTGAGCAGATCGGGGTCGACTATGCCATCGACTACGCCAAAAAGCTTGGCATCTCCTCACCCCTTGCCGCCAACCTGACCCTGGCGCTCGGCTCCTCGAGCGTCACGCCGCTGGAGCTCACCTCGGTGTATGGGGTCTTCGCGTCAGGGGGGTATCGGACAACCCCCTATTTCATAACCAAGGTGGAAGATTCTGACGGTCGGATTCTGGAAGAGACGGCGCCGCCGGTCCTTCCTTCCTTCGACAACCAGAGTTCGGCAACCATCGACGCAGGCGACTCTGTTGCCCCCTCGGTTTCGGTTCCGGCAGCAACGGCTCCCGCGACAGGGTCTCCCGCTGCGGTACCGGTCATTTCTCCCGAGACCGCCTTCGTCATGACAAACCTGATGGAGAGCGTCGTTGCGAGCGGCACCGGCCAGCGGGCCCGTGCCCTTGGCCGCCCTGTGGCCGGCAAGACCGGCACCACCAATGACATGAAGGACGCCTGGTTCATCGGTTTCGTGCCGCAACTCGTGGCCGGAGTGTGGGTCGGCTATGACCAGGAAAAGTCCCTGGGCGCCGGCGGCTCCGGCGGGCAGGCCGCCGCCCCCATCTGGACCGAATTCATGCAGCGGGCCGTGGCAGGAATTCCTACGCAGAGATTCACTCCACCGGGCAATGTAACCTTTGCCACCATCAACGCTCGCACCGGCCGTCTGGCCCGTGACGGCAGCGAAGGGGCAATCCAGGAGTGCTTCATTGTCGGAACCGAACCCAAGGGATACGATAGTGAAGCCGAGGCGAAGCCGGCAGGGCAAAATGCTAGCGATTCCGATGGGTTGCCTGAGTGGGTCCGCATGAAACGGCTTCCCAGGCCGTCCGAAAGGCGCTAAGCCCTTACGCAGCAACGGTTTCCGCCGGGAGGAATTTTATTTTTTATACAAATAATCCCTTGCAAAGTGCGAATTTGCGACTATAGTATCTGCCAGAATTACCTAATAAAGGAGGGTTGACCATGACCAAAGCTGAACTTGTGGATGCAGTAGCGAAATCCGCCAACCTCACCAAAGCGGCCGCCGATAAGGCAGTTGGCTCCTTCATCAGCGCCGTGAGCGATGCCCTTAAGAAGGGCGACAAAGTGACCCTGGTCGGCTTCGGAAGCTTCGAGGTGTCCACCCGCAAGGCCCGCACCGGCCGGAATCCCCAGACCGGCAAGGAGATCAAGATCGCTGCCGCCAAGGTTCCCAAGTTCCGTCCGGGCAAGGCCCTCAAGGACAGTGTTGCCGGCAAGAAGAAGTAACGATCTGCTGCTGCCCGGCTGAAACGGCAGTGCTGCATCTTTTTGTGGTGAAATAACAAAGCCCCGTAAGTCGGGGCTTTTTGTTTTGGCGGCCTCTCCGTCCTCCCTGTGTCGGGGCTGCACCTCCTTGTCATTCCTTCCCGGAGAGGTAGAGTTTCTCTCAGGAGGACGTACCCCCATGCCTCAGACCCCGGAACCACTACCCGCATCACGACCGGTACTCCGTGCACTCGTGAGGATTGCGGCAGGTGGTACGATTATCCTGTTGGGCCTTGCGTTCGGCCTCAAGCTCTATCTGATTTCGCCCCTGGCTGCCCGCCATCTCTCCCGAGCCCTCACCGGATACCTTCACTACTCCGTTCGTGTTGCCTCCCTGGAAAGCCGGGGTGGCGGCCTTGTGGTTCGCGGCCTGTCGGTGGCCAACCCCGAAGGCTTTCCGTCAGGTTACCTTGTGGCGGTCGATCGTCTCCTGGTTGCACCACGATGGGGAGCGTTCGTGAGGGGGGGGCGTGCCTTCCGTCTGATCGATCTCGACGGGGTTCGGGTGTCCCTGGGGAGGAACCGGCAGGGGGAGTGGAACCTGGCCGGCCTGCGGCGCCGGTTCACGGGGACGGAGGCGGCGCCTGAGGTGCGGATAGGCAGGCTGGAGCTCCGCGACGGCGCGGTGACGGTGGAGGGGCGGGGGGTGAGCGGGATATCCCTCGGTCTCAGGGACATTGCCACGCGGGGCTCTGCCGACTCGCGGCTGGAACTCACCTTTGCCGATGGGGCAGGAAGCCGCTACCTGGTCAAGGGGATCGCGCGACCCGGCCCTCGGCCTGCCTTCGACCTGACCCTCTTTGCTGCGGAGCTTTCGCTCGCACCCCTTGCCGGGCTGGTCCCGCAGCGCGAGCTTGCCTTGGAGAACGCGAGGGGAAGTCTTCGTGCCACTGCCGGCTTCCATGACGGGCTTCTCAAGGCGGAGGGGGATTTTCGCTTTACGGGGGTATCGCTGAGGATGGATGCCGTGGAAATTCCCCTTGCCGGTGGTGTTGCGTTCGCGGGTGGGTACGATACTGGACGGGACGAGGCGCGGCTGGAGAGAATGACCATCGGCGTGGCCGACATAGCCACGGCGCGGCTGACCGGTGTCGTGAGCCGGCTTCGGACCGACCGGGCCTTTACTGCCGGGATTGCCTTGGACGTTCCTGACCTGGGACGTCTCTCGACGGTCCTCGCGACTGCAGCCGGCCGTCCGATGGCCTTGGCCGGCCGGATCGGGAGCACGGGACTCCGTGTCGTCGGGGACGGCACGGGGGGGGTGACCAGCGTCGAGGGGGCGCTGATCCTCCGCGAGGGGGCATTGACCCTTGGCGGGCGGCCCGTCGTCCGGGGGGTGAACGGCGCGGTTGGTTTCTCCCGCGAGCGGGAGGGGTTTGGTGCCCGGGGCCGGTTTACTGGCGCGGGGGAGGACGGAGCTGCTCTCGTCGGTGGGCTCGATGTTCCGATGACGCTTCTGCTCTCGAGGCGGCTCCGCCCCCTGGAGGCCCTGGTGCCTCGTTTCGATGCCCGCATGCTGGGTGTGACCGCGACGGGGCGGTTCGTCTTCCGGCCGGGGGGGGCGCGGCCGCTCGATGTCTCCCTGCGGATTCCCGTCACCTCCCTGGCTGCGCTCGCTCCTGAGCTGGAACGGTTCGGAGTTCGGCCGACCGGCGGGACCGCTTCCCTCTCCCTCGATCTCTGGGGGAAAGGGTCAAAAGCTTTCGACGGCGAGGTTGCCATTCGGGTCGACTCCTTTGCCGGGTTGGTCAAGGGGCGAGCGGCGGCTGTCCGGGATGGAGAGGTCGCCGCGCGTTTCAGCACGGGAGAGACCCCCCTGGGAGCCACGGGTACGGTCCGGCTCGACGGGGTTAGTCTTGACGGGAGAAGCGGTGATGTCCGTTCCGGCTTTCGCCTTGCCGATCGGACCCTCGACCTCGATGCGCTGCGCTGCCGCCTGGCAAACGCAACGGCGGGAGCGGAGCGGGTGACGGTGCGGCTTCCAGCCCCAAAAGGGGTGACGGTGCCGGCGGTGTATCCCTTTTCCGTGGAGCTGACAGGAGGGGCTGCGGGCCGGGGTGATGCCGAGGCCACGGGGCTGTCCGCGGCCTTTCAGGGGGCTTACCATGCTGACCCCCGCGGCGGGTGGCCTGAGGGGAGTGGCGTCGCCTCTGCGGCGCGGCTTGTCTTCAGGGGGAAGCCGGTGGGGGCGCCGTCGGCCCGTTTCGCCCTGAAGCAGTCCGGTGGCTCGGTCGAGCTCGGCGGAAAGCTTTTGGATGGCGTCCTGAGCGGGAGGGTATCGTTCGATCCGCGGACCCCCTTGGACGGGGCCTCCTTCGTCCTCGGGCTCCGCGACGGAAGGCTGGGGCTGCTGGCACCCGTGCTTCCCGCCACCCTGGCAGTCACTCCAGCGGATGGTCGTGTGACCGCTTCCCTTGTCGGGAGCTACGGGGCGACACGGGGACTTGCCTGCAGCGTGGAGGGACGGGCAGACGGCGTTGCCTTGGCGGGGAGGGGG
>RHLS01000029.1 GCA_003712145.1 Desulfuromonadales bacterium
CCCCCACCCTTCTCAGGACGAACCGGCTGCTCGCCGATGACCTCCCCCTCATCGCCGTCGCCAGTCCCACCCATCTCCTCATCCTCGTCCGGGGGCTGGGGCTCCCGGTCGTGGTAGAACTTCTCCTCCTGGGTCGTGGGGACCACCACGAACTTCTCCTGCCCCCCCTTCCCCGGCTTGATCAGCTTGCCGATCCGGATCTTGCGGGGAAAGCCATCCAGCTCCCGCAGGCGGTCCCGCTCCAGGAGCTCATCCAGGGAGCGCACGCGGATAGTGTGGCTCGCCGTCGGCTCCGCCATGGCCTGGAGCGCCATGAGGTCGCTGACGTCGTAAAGCCCCGGCACATGTGGAGCATCAAGGGCAGGCGCGGGGAGATCGTGCGGCCGAACGTCGCCCAGCTCCCGCAGGAGCCGCTCCTCCCGCTCGGGTGAAAGGCCTGATGCTTTGAGCATCTCAAATTGTATTTGCAGGTCGGTTTTCATGAAGGCTCTAAATCCGTTAGAAACGTGGATTTTTCGCAAGGTCAAGGCGATCGAGGGATTGCGCGGAGGCGTAGTAGCGCTACGCCGCACAAGCGATCGCGAAGATCAACGCAGAGATTGCGGAAAAGCCGCGTTTCTATCTATATCTCATCCTCTTGCGTGCAGAAATACTCTATGGTCTTCTGCGCACAGGTCCTGCAGTAGCCGAGCTTCTTCAGCATCGTATCCACCATCCGGTCGTAGAGCTTCTGGTTCTCCTCGTTGGTCCGGTTGGCCAGGGCGCCGATAAGGGAGCCGGCGCCGGCGATGTCCGACTTCAGCCGCACGTCGGTGACCGCCTTCACCAGCTCCAGGTTGTCCATGAAGTCGTAGGACGGCTCCACCGAGATCTTCTGGCCGTAGATCTTCCGGATGGAGGTGCGGAAGCTCTCCCGCTGCTCGTCGGTCCTGAGCCCCAGGCGGTCCTCCACGTTGCGGACGTAGCGCTCGTCGATTTTCAGGGCCTTCAGCTCACCAGTCTGGGGATCCTTGTACTTCCACATCCGGTCGGGACCCAGGTTCTCCGCGTCAACGCCGATGATCATGTTCACGTAGTTCATGACGTCCTTCTTGATGGCGTACGGCTCGTCCATGTACGCGTTGAACATCTCGGTCATGATCCGCTCGCGGTAGAGGCTCTTGGCGATCTTCAGGTCATCCAGGTACTTGGCCCGGTCGTTCTGGTCGGAGACGTAGTCGAGGACGATCCGCTCCAGCGCCTTGAAGACGTCGATGGCCACCATGCAGCGTCCCTCGTTGGTCTCGGAGCTCTCCACCAGAAGCTGGATCGACCGCCCAAGGTTCCGCTGGCCAAGGCCCCTCTGGCCGAAGCGCTTGGTGACGTCCTGCTCCTGGCTGAGGATGTCAACCACCTCGGCCAGGGTCTTGAGGCTCTTCTCGCCGGCGATCTCCCCGGCCGCCAACTTCATGGTCTCGATGGCGGTCAGTTTCTCGGAGCGGGGAAGCCGCGTCAGCACCACTCCAACGCTGGCCGCATAATTCAGGTTCGGGTCCTGGTGCAACTCCTCCTTGGAGAGGGTCGTCTTGGTGCCACCGCCGATGGCATAATCGGTGAGGTTCTCCTGCATCCGGTAGTTGGTGTTGTGGGAGACGTAGCAGATGCGGCAGCGGTCGATGATTGGCGCCTCCTCCTTCTCGGAGAGGTACCGGTTGAACTCGGCGTTGTTGCTGGTGGCGATGATCAGGGTGTCGATGGGCCAGCGGTAGCCGTCGATCTCGATCACCCGGTTCTGGATGACCCCGAGGTAGACCTGCACCAGGTCCTTTTTGTTCTTGTAGATCTCGTCGGAGAAGTGGATGCCCCCGCCGGCCACCCGGGCCAGGGCGCCGCGGCGCAGATCGAAACGGTAGGGGTTGTTCACGTCGGAGATGTGCAGGAGCCGCTGGATCGACTCCTCGCCCAGAAGGTCCACGGCGCTGGAGGTGATCTTGTCCTTGGCCGCATACTTGCCGGTGACCGTGCCGAGGCTCTCGGTCAGGGGAACCGGCATCACGTCGATGAAGTTCAGCATCTCGCCGGCATCGCCGCCGGTGAAGGTGCGGATGTCGTTCCAGATATAGGCGGTATCCGCCCCCAGGGAACGGTAGTTGTCGAAGAGGGTATCCAGATCCCGGTCGCTGAAACCGAACTCCTTAGCCAGAAACTCCTCGTTCTCCCTCCGGCTCTCGTGGAAATTCATGGCCAGCACCATCGGGTCTTCGTAGGTCTGGGACTCGATCACGTCGATCTTGCCGTAGCTCCCGAGTTTGTCCATCCCCTTGAAGCGGAACGTGTAGCGCCGGTTCTCGTCGCGAGCGAGGAAGTCACGGTAACGGGAGCAGACGAACTCCACGAAGAAGGTCTTGCCGTTGCCGGGCTCGCCAACCAGAACGAAGGCCATCTCCTTGGACGACCCCCCCTCGGCCGCATCCTTCACAAAGGAGACGAAGCTGTTGATCTCGTCGTACATCCCCACCGGATGCTTGCGGCCGGTGCGGAAGATCTTGAAATCGTAAGTGGTCCGGCCGTTCACCACGACCTTGTCGATCCCCTGCTCGAGGATCATCCGGGCAACCCCCTGGAAGGCGTTCTCGAAACGCCGCTTCCCCTCCTTCACGGCAGATACGTGCTCTCTCAGCGTGTTCATTGCGTTATCTCCCCCCCATCATTGGAGTCCGTGGGACGTACCGTTTTTTGATGACGAATTAATTATACACATTATTATTGTATTGCACTATCGGGACAAATAAAGTCCCTTTATGTAACTCTTTTGATTTCTGTGGAATTTTCCACGAGTTCCGCAGGATCGGGTTTGAGGTGAGGACTTGCGGGGGATAAAAAAAGAGGGAGGAGACCGAAGTCCCTCCCTCTTTGTACACCTGCACGATTGTGCCGGACAGCTTACATCATGCCGCCCATGCCACCCATGCCACCCATGCCGCCGGGCATTGCCGGCATGGCGCCTTCTTCCTTCGGCTTGTCAGCGATCATCGCCTCGGTGGTCAGCATGAGGCCGGCCACGGAAGCGGCGTTCTGGAGCGCCGAGCGGGAGACCTTGGTCGGGTCGATGATGCCGGCCGCAATCATGTCCACGTACTCGTCATCAGCGGCGTTGAAGCCGAAGGCGTCCTTGCCGTTCTTCACCTTGTCGACGACGATGGAGCCGTCAACGCCGGCGTTCTGGGCGATCTGGCGGATCGGCTCCTCAAGGGCGCGCCGGATGAGGGTGATGCCGAACTGCTGCTCGGCCGGGAGGCTGACCCCTTCGAGGGCGGAGAGGGCACGGATGTAGGCAACGCCGCCGCCGGGGACAATCCCCTCGTCAACAGCCGCGCGGGTAGCGTGGAGGGCGTCCTCGACGCGGGCCTTCTTCTCCTTCATCTCGGTTTCGGTGGCGGCACCGACCTTGATGACGGCAACGCCGCCAACCAGCTTGGCGAGGCGCTCCTGGAGCTTCTCGCGGTCGTAGTCGCTGGAGGTCTCTTCGATCTGGGCACGGATCTGCTTCACGCGGCCCTGGATGTCGGCCTCGGAACCGGCGCCGTCGATGATGGTGGTGTTGTCCTTGTCAACGGTGATCCGCTTGGCTTGGCCGAGCATGTCGAAGGTGGCGTTCTCGAGTTTGAAGCCGATCTCTTCGGAGATCACCTTGCCGCCGGTGAGGATGGCAAGGTCTTCGAGCATGGCCTTGCGGCGATCGCCGAAGCCCGGGGCCTTCACGGCGCAGATGTTCAGCACGCCGCGGAGCTTGTTCACAACGAGGGTGGCCAGGGCCTCGCCCTCGATGTCCTCGGCGATGATCAGCAGCGGACGGCCGCTCTTGGCGGTCTGCTCCAGGATCGGGAGGAGGTCCTTCATATTGGAGATCTTCTTGTCGTGGATCAGGATGTTGGCGTTCTCGAGGGAAGCCTCCATGCGCTCCGGATCGGTCACGAAGTAGGGGGAGAGGTAGCCGCGGTCGAACTGCATCCCCTCGACGGTCTCAAGGCTGGTTTCCATGGCCTTGGCTTCCTCGACGGTGATGACCCCTTCCTTGCCGACTTTCTCCATGGCCTGGGCGATGATGTCGCCGATGGTCTTGTCGTTGTTTGCGGAGATGGTGCCGACCTGGGCGATCTCCTTGTGGTCCTTGATGGGCTTGGAGAGCTTCTTCAGGTCTTCCACGACGAGCTCGACGGCCTTGTCGATGCCGCGCTTCAGCTCCATCGGGTTGTGGCCGGCGGCCACCAGCTTGGAGCCCTGGCGGTAGATGGCCTGGGCGAGAACGGTCGCGGTGGTGGTGCCATCACCGGCAACGTCGGAGGTCTTGGAAGCGACTTCCTTCACCAGCTGGGCGCCCATGTTCTCGAACTTGTCCTCCAGCTCGATTTCCTTGGCGACGGTGACGCCGTCCTTGGTGATGAGCGGGGAGCCGAACGACTTCTCGATGACCACGTTGCGGCCCTTGGGACCGAGGGTCACCTTGACCGCGTCGGCGAGGGTATTGACACCTTTCAGGATGGCGTTGCGGCCTTCCTGGTCGAACTTGATAATCTTAGCCATGTTTCTCTTTCCTCCTTGTTAATTCTTCGTATGCTGAACCTGATTGGCGAAGCCGGACGACCTACTCGATGACGCCGAGGATGTCGTCTTCCCTCATGATGAGGTAGTCCTGTCCCTCGACCTTGATGTCGGTGCCGGCGTACTTGCCGAAGAGCACCTTGTCGCCCACCTTCAGGTCAACGGGGATTACCTTGCCGTCCTCGGTCTTCTTGCCATTGCCGACGGCCACGATCTCACCACGCTGGGGCTTCTCCTTGGCGGTGTCGGGAATGAAGATGCCACCTGCGGTCACTTGCTCCTCCTCGATCCTTTTCACGAGGATACGGTCCTGCAACGGTCTCAGTTTCATCTGCTTCTTCTCCTTTCTTCCATGAGTATGCTCACGAGTATTTCGCCGAAAAAAATTAGCACTCGAAACCGCTGAGTGCTAACACGTCGTAACTATAATCACCCTCTGGTGAAAAATCAAGTCATTCGCTCAAAAAAATTTGCGGGGGGGGATGGCAACGGCTAGCGGTTCGAGGATATGGCGGCAACGATTCTCTGGGCGAGGTCCCGGGCGAGGGCACGGGCGAGCCGGTCCCGCTCCCGGTCAATGGTGGACCGGTCATGATCGAAGAAGCTCTCCAGCGGCACGTAGATCTCCACCGAGGGGGTGCTCTTCCCCGGCTCGGTCACATAGACCCGCGCCTTCACCCGAATGTTGGTGGCGCAGCAGCCGGAGTCCTCCACGTAGCTCCAGATGTCGCCGGAGATGGAAAACTGCCGGGAGAGCCAGGAAGGGTCCACCTCCTTCAGCTCTTCCCTGAGAATGGCGAACGTCCTGACGCCGGTCTCCCTGCGACTGAGGTTCAGCTGGTCCACGAAGTCATTGAAGACGGTTTCACTGAAGGTTTCGGGAACCAGGGCCGCCGCGAAGGGGACCACGTAGGCGGTTTCCACCTGCGCGGCCGGCCTGAAGCCGGGCGATACGGCGACGCGGGGGGTGGGCGCGCAGGCGGCCACCATGAGCGAGAAGAAAACCGTGAGGAGTGAGGAGAGTAAAACCCTTCGTGTGAACCGCGTGCCGAGGATTACCATTTCCTCTTGGCCATCTCTTCCTGGTAGAACTTCTGGTAGAGGATTTCGTAGTCGCGGCTCCCCGGCACCTTGGCCTGGCCATAGGAGGCAAGCTTCTTCCGGACGGCAGCGTCCACCTCCTCGGTCACGGAGAAAAAGGAGGAGACCGCTTCCTTGATGCAGGCGAGAGAGCGGCTCTCGTCGGGGAAGTCGGCCAGGTCGTCCTTCCAGAGCCGGTCGTAGATCCGGTGGGCCAGGTGCGATATGCGGTCTTCGGATATGCTCATGGGTTCCTCGTGGGGCGGGCGGAGTCTGGCGAGGGGAGGGGAAACAAGGTCAGAGGACGACCCCTTTCTCCTTGGCCAGGCGGTCCTTGATCATCTTCAGCATCTTGTGCCGGTCAATGCCGGCGCCGCCTCCCATGGAGCGCAGGGTCTGCTCCAGGAGACGCTCGGCCTCGCGCTCCAGGTCCTCTTCCCCCTTCACGTCGGCGGCCACGGCGCCCCTGATGGCGTCGAGAACCTTCCCGCGCTCGGTCTTGAGGGCGATGAGCCCGGCGGCGGTGAGCCGCTCCAGGACCCGTTCGGACAGCCGGTTTATCTGTGTATCCCTGAGCTTCATGAGTCCTCCGCGGGTCGTTATCTGAGTCCCTTAAGGTACGCCACGAGGGAATCAAGGTCGGCCTTGGGCAGCTTGCCGAAGGCCGGCATAGTGGTTGCCGGGTTCTTTTTCCCGGGATTCGTGATCTGCTCGAACAGGGCACGTTCATCCCGGCTGATTCCGATCGTCGACAGGTCGGGCCCCAGCACTCCGCCGGCCCCTTTTACCGCATGGCACATGGCGCACTTTTCCTTGAAGAGCTTCTCTCCCTGGGACGCTGCCTGGGAGGGGAGGGGAGTAGCGGATGCGATCAGAGCGACAAGGGCCGCAGCAACTGCGGGACGATGCATGGAATCTCCTTTATGACGGCGAACGGCGGACTGTGCCCCCATTCTACTGAATCAGGGTGAAAAAGCAAGCGGACCGGCACCTCCGGTCAGAAATCGAGGATGCTGGTGGCCACTTGGTCCCAGTAGGTGACCGCGCCGTCCTTCCACCGGACGAAGCGGACACTGCCGTCCTGGGAGACGACGATGGCAATGGCGTCGTGAATCTCGTTGCAGAGCCGATAAACGGAGCGGTGGCGGGTGCCGACCCCTTCGGTATGCTCGGGCTCGGTCAGCTCCCCTTCGAGGTCGAGGGCACGCCGGACCGAGCAGACCTTCCCCAGTCTCCCCGCTATCTCGGCGCCGTAGCCGAGGATCTCGAACCGCCGCGTAATGACCACGGCACCGTCCACCCCCGCAAGGCCGGCCACCAGATGGGCCAGCTCGAAGATCTTCTCCTCCAGCCGGGCCAACTGGGGATCGTCGCACGCCACGTAGTCGTCCCAGCCGACGGGCCGGCGCACCCCGTCCCGGCCGAAGACGGCGCAAAGGGTGTTCATGGTTTCGACGATAACCGCCCTGAAGCGGCGGCGGGGCTCCTCGTCCACAAAGGTGTACTTCAGGTGGAAGTGGCTGTTCTCTCCAACGAACTCCGCGGCCCTTTCCGGGGGGACGAAGACGATGGTACCGCCATGGTGGACCTTGCGGATGATCCCGATGATCCGCCGCACCATGTGTAGGGCCATCACCCGGGCAAAATCCGGGTCGAGGGGTGCCCAGCCGGCTCCTTCCCGGCGCCGGGCCTCCCCATGGAGGGAGAGTAGTTCCTCCCGCTCTCCCCGGAACATGGTCGGGAGCCAGGGGGAGTCGAACACATCGAGGGCGGGGCAGGCTATCTCACCCCCCCTGAGGGTGGCGATGGTGGTGAGCCCGACGCAGGCGGAGATTCGCCCCGGGCCGGTGACGTAGAAGACCAGGGAGGCGGGAAGGGGATCGAAACGCTGCCCCCCCCCGTGGACGGTCTGCACCCAGCGGGTGCCGGAGTGGATGATTCCCCAGATCTGGAGACCCCGCTCAGGGTCGCTGCTCACCCCGATGAGGGAACGGTAGAAGTCCACCGACGGGGAGAGCCGACGCAACTCGTTCTCGTTGAAGGGGCGAGAATTGGAGAAGACCAGCCGCAGAAGCCCGTCGGGAGGCCCCTCATCCGGCGGGAAGCCCTCCGGGGGGCGGAGGATCAGTCGGAACTGAACAGGGCGCTCCTCCTCCCGCATGAGGCTCGCCTGGTAACAGATGGAAACCAGACCTTCCATGGTCAGCTGGTCGGGAACCACGTCGGGGCGGTGGTGCTCCGTCCGCGCCCGCCACTCCTTGCAGGTGGGGTTGCCCCGCAGGTGCTCCAGGATGAATGCGGCAAAATCACGGGGATAGTAGTGCTGGGTCATCGCGCTCCTCCTGGGGAAAGTGTAGCGGCTCACCCGCCCTTTGTCCACACGGGCCGCTGCAGACCGATCCCTGCTGTACAGGGGTTAATCATTGACCTGTCGCCTCGCCGTCTGTTATCGTTGCCCTGTGTTTCAGATCATATCCGGAAGAGGGAGGAGCGCGTGCTGATCGTCATGAACCACAAGGCGGGACAGCGGCAGATCGAGGCGGTCACCAGGGCGGTGGAAAAGATGGGGCTCACAGCGGCACCGATCCCCGGCAGCGAGCGGACCGCCATCGGCGTCCTCGGCAACAAGGGGTACGTGGACGACACCACCATCCGGGATCTGCCGGGGGTGCAGGAGGTGATCCACGTATCCAAGCCCTACAAGCTGGTCTCCCGGGACTTCCACCCCCGCAACACCATCGTGAAGGTATGCGGCGTGCCGATAGGGGAGGGGAAGCGTCCGGTGGTGGTGGCCGGCCCCTGCGCCGTGGAAAGCGAGGAGCAGATCCTCAAGACCGCCCGGGCCGTGAAGAAGGCCGGGGCCGACCTGCTCCGGGGTGGCGCCTTCAAGCCCCGCACCGGCCCCCACACCTTCCAGGGCCTGCGGGAAGAGGGGCTGAAACTTCTGGCCCTTGCCCGCGAGGCCACGGGTCTCCCCATCGTCACCGAGGTAATGAGCCCCGACACCGTCGGCCTCGTGGCCGAGTACGCCGACCTCCTCCAGGTGGGCGCCCGCAACATGCAGAACTTCGAGCTCCTCAAGGAACTGGGTCGGATCCGCAAGCCTGTCCTTCTCAAGCGGGGAATGAGCGCCACGCTGGAGGAGTTCCTGGCCGCCGCCGAGTACATCCTGGCCGAGGGGAACCACCAGGTTATCCTCTGCGAGCGGGGGATCAGAACCTTCGAAACCGCCACCCGCAACACCCTCGACCTAGCCGTGGTACCGCTCATCCGGGAAATGACCCACCTGCCGGTGATGGTGGACCCCTCCCACGCCACCGGAAAGCGGAGCCTCGTCGCCCCCATGGCCAAGGCGGCACTGGTGGCCGGAGCCCACGGCGTCCTGATCGAAGTCCACCCGGAACCGGACAAGGCCATGTCGGACGGCCCCCAGTCCCTCACGTTCCACGGGTTCGAAACGCTCATGAACGAGATACGGAAACTGAATACTTTCCTCGGGTTCGACGAAGCCGAAAATGCCCCTTGATTTCTCCGGGCGACGGCGCTAAACTGACGTCAAAGATTAGAGTTCTCTCTGCCATGTTCGTGAGGTTAAAACGCCCCAGCGGAACATTTGAACAATCGGGGGTCTCTTCCATCCGTGGTGTGCTGCCCCATTATGCGGGATTTGCCTGAAGCGGCTCAGAGACGCCCACCTGTGAAGGAACTCGCTGTGAGGCCCTTCAAACCAACGGCATGGTGGAGAGAATGAATAAAAAAGGGGACCGGCATTCCGGTCCCCTTTTTTTCCGCTTTCCCGCCGTCAGTGTCTCCCGTTGCTGCCGTTCTCCCGCAGGATCGCCGTGAAGAGGGGGTTGAGGTCCGACCGTGACACGGAGAGAGCCACCTCCACCTCCGTTGTCCTCCCCCGCACGTCACGAACCCGGTGGAAGGTCGTCTCCCCAACCATCCCGCCGGGGCCGCCCCGCAGGTTGGCCTCGATGGCAGCCCTCACCGCGTCACCGTCATCGAAGAAAGTGTAGATGGACGCGCCGATCAGCTCTCCCTTGGGGAGACCGAACAGATCCTCGGCCTTCCGGTTGGTGATGATCAGCTTGCCGTCGGCGAGGAAGGTGACGATGGCCGACTGGGCCATCTCCAGAACGTTGCGGTACCGGTCCTCAGACTCCATTCGCTGCCGGGTCTTGCGGTCCAGTTCCTCCATCATCTCGTTGAAGGAGCCGACCAGCTCCCCCACCTCGTCCCGACTGCGCTGCGGAATCCGGTCGGAGAAGGTGCCGGTGGCGGTCACCCGGCCGATGGTGGTGGAGACCTCCCTGATCGGGTCGATGATCGAGCGTCGCACCAGGAACCCCATGATCAGGATGATGAGACAGAAGGTTGCCCCCCGGTAGGCGAGATCGAGCTTGAAGTCGGTCCCGGCCTGACGGTAGAGGTCGGCCAGGGGAATCGAAACCGACACGGCACCGATCACCTCCCCCACCTGGTAATCGTAGGAATAATGCCCCTTGGGAAAGCGTTCGCGCACGAAAGCGGGAGCCTCCTCGAAGCGTCCGTGGCATTCCAGGCAACTCTTTTCAGCCACCATGGAGAGCATGTAGCGGAAGATCGGTTCCTTCCCGGCCTTCTTCACGACCCGAGAGGTTTCCGTGGCCTTCTTGGCGGAGAAGAGCGAGAGCATCTCCGCCTCGTACCCGTCGGGACGGTTCTCCGGGTTCCGGTATCGCAGCGACACCTGCCGTACGTAGTAGTGGCTCCCCTTCGTCAGCCGCTTGGCAACATTGGTCGCCACCACCTGGGGGACCAGGCCGTAGTTGTGGTTTGGCTCCCCCTTAACCACGCTCGACATGTACTCGCGGGTCTCGATGATCTGCCGGGCGATGCTCCGGGCGTTGTCCACGGCGATCCGGTCGATGAGGGAGCGCTCCCGGTGGTAGACGAAGTACGCCGCTGCCAGGAAGACGAAGACCAGGAGGAGCGACAGCATGATGTTGAACTTGGTGCTGATCTTCAGATTGGCAAACCAGGACATGCGGGCCTCCGGCCGTAATTTTGTTCAAGTATACCTGTCCCGTCGCGACAGACAAGGACGGGGAGGGGAGAATCACCAGACATAATCCTTCGCGATCTCCCGCTTGTCGTGGCCATGGAGGATGTGGAGGACCCGGAGTCCCTTCAGCTTCACCGGCGAGAGGGAGCCAAGGGGGATATAGACGATCTTCTTCCCCATGCGGGAGGCGATCTGCCGGAAGATGCTCCGGGGAGGGCGGGCTGCCACGTAGACCACATGCTTTTCTGGGGCGTAGTCCAAGGCTGCCAGGAGCAGCACCTCGTGCTTGCCCCGGGCGAAGGCGTAGTCGGGGTCGTGCCAGACATCCATCATCCGCCGGGGAGGGTAGGAGAGGAGGAAACCGCCATACTCGCAGCGGCAGATGCCGGGACCGACGATGTTGTCCGCCGGCGACGTGGCATAGAAGGCCATGTCCGACTCCTGGTCGTGCTCCCCCAGCCAGGTCATCCGGTAGGGGTACTTCCGGTTCCCCCGGTCCTCGTCGAAGATCACCACCACCCCGCCGACGCCTCCCTTCGCACGCTGGTTCTCCCGCACGTAGATCCGCCCCTCGTGGAGATTGCGCAGGGTCTCACGCATGTCGATCCCGTCCAGGAGCGACGCCGTGAAGGGTTCGGTCCGGGAGAGCTCCTCGGAGAGCTGCCGCGCCCCCTTCTTCTTCAGGAACCGGCCGTACTCCTCGATCACCAGGTCCTCGGGGGGGTAGGAGCAGATGGAAGGGTTGTCGAACCCCTCCAGCCACTCGCCGGGACGCTTCTCCTTTTTCCGCTTCAGGAAGCCCAGGTGAGACAGCCCCTTCTGCCGTTTCTCCCTGGGCCTGAAGCGGATGCGGCGGCTGCCGCCCCATATCTCCTCCGGGGAGATGCGGATCGTCGGTATCTCGGCGGTCTCCCGCTGCCACGGATAGCAGGTGGCGAGGCGCCAGAAGGCGTAGGCGAAGTTGTCGTCGATGCAGCCCCGGGCCGCGGCCAGGAGCTTGAACAGGTCGGGGAGCAGCATGCCGGAGGTGAGGGCATAGTTCCGGGCGAAGCGGAAAAAGGCCCGCTTCTGCCAGAGGTGGACCGGCTCGCCGGTCTCCTGCCGGTAGTGCCGCGCCGCCTCCAGGAAAAGGCGGAGGATGACCCTCTGCCGGTCGGGAAACTCCCCCTCATGGCCCAGGTGCCGCGCGCTCCTCTCCAGGGCGTGGCGGAGAAGCTCCTCCTCGGGGACCTCCTTCTTCCCCCCCAGGATCAGCTCGAAGGCGTTGTACCGCCTGCGGAGCGTGGCGCCGCCGTCGTCGGGCATCGGCGGCAGGGGGCCCCGGCGCAGTTCGTAGACTGCCGAGAGGAAGGGGAATTCACCGAGAATCTCCCGGGCCGAGTCGGGGTGGAGGTTGCAGAGGGCCACCCCCTTCCGCCGAATCCGCTCCAGAGGGGCCGCCTGGGGTCGGCCGAAAAGCTCCTTCACCCGCCCCAGGTGGGCCATGCCACAGACGAAAAGGATGCGGCCATGCTCCCGGGCCAGCTCCTGGAGCCGGAAGGCCATCCCCTGCTCCCGGCGCCGATCCTCTCTCCCCGGCACTTCAGTGCCGCAGGCCCGCAGGTACTCCTCGTAGTAAGGGGTGAGGCCGATCCTGTGGATGGCGTAGGGGTCGGGAAGGGGCTCGTGGTGGAGGGGATAGGAATCAGTGTCCACATCAATGAGGTGCAGGGGGATGTCCCGCTCCAGGGCCAGCCGGGCCCCCTCCACGAGGGGATCGGCCGGTTCGATGAGGAGATAGACCGTCTCCTCGCGCCCCCCTTTTGCTCGAGTGTCGTAGCGCAGCACCGAGATCTCCGGCAATCGTGCCACCCCCCGCAGGAACGGAGCTTCGAGCGTCGGTGGCAATTCCAGGGCGATGCAGTCGGGCCGGACGCGGTTCACCGCCTCGCGCACGAGGTGGGCGAACTCCATCCGGTAGTGGAGGACGGGGAGGGCGTGGACCGGGCCGAACTGTTCGATGTGGAGGCGGTGGGGCATAGAAATGTGAGGAGTGAGGGTTAAGGAGTCAGGGGTCGAAACCGCCCCTGCTCCTCACTCCTCACTCCTGACTCCTCACTGTATAAGGTATCGCAGCGCCTCGTCCCCCAGCACCCGCTCCACGGCAAGGGGGAGGAGTTCCGCCGCATCTTTTTCCGTGGCGACCATCATCTTGAGGGCGTAGCGGGCGATGTTGATGCCGTCGCGGACGGAGTAGAGCTCGTCGGCGGCGTGGGCCCGCTGGAGGAAGTCGACCACGTACTTCAGGATGCGGGTCGGGGCGAAGGGAAGGTTTTCCTTGAGGATCATCAGCTCCTCGTCGGCCTCCGGGAAGTCGATGAAGATCTGGGGCTGGAGCCGGGAGTGGATGTACTCGGGGACCTCAAAGGTGGAGGCGTCCTCGTTCATGGTGACGACGATCCGGAAGTCCCGGTGGGCCGGGACCCGCAGGCCGGTGATGATGGACTCCACGTAGCGCCGGTCGTCCAGCAGCGGCGCCAGCGATGCCCAGGCCTTCTCGCTCATCCGGTTCCCCTCGTCGAGGATGAGAATGCCCCCTTTCAGCATGGCCGAGACCAGCGAAGAGGCGGCGTACTGGATCTTGCCGTCGGGCCCCACCACCGGCGTGATGATCAGGTCCTCCGGCCGGGTATCCATGGTGGCCTGGTAGAGGTAGACCGGTCGCCCGAGCCTCTTTGCCGCCGCGTAGGCGAGGGTGGTCTTCCCCACCCCTGGCTTGCCGATGAGGCGCGGATTGAAGGGGATGTCCTTCTCGTCGATCACCATCCAGGCGGCCAGAAGCTGCTGGAGAAGCTCCTCCTGACCGACCCACTTCAGCGGCAGTTCCACGGGGCCTGCCAGGGAGAGGGTGATGTTGTCGATAGCTATCTGATTCATGGGTTCTCCTGCAATCCGTCAGGTATTGTGTTCGTGCAGATACATCATCGCCAGCTTTGCCCGGTTCTCCAGACACAGGGGGCAGAGGGTGCCGGCATCCTTCCAGACCTCGGCGGCCAGCCATTCACCCGCCTCCAGAAAGACGGAGCCCTCCTCCTGCGGCGTGAAATCCTTCCGGCAAACCCCACAGATGTTCTTCTCCTCGCTCCTCACCCCTCACCCCTCACGTGCTCTTTCCGCACCAGCTCCGCCAGGCAGTCGATAAAGGCAGGCGACGTATTCAGCGACGGGCTGCGCCGGAACTTGGCGTAGCCCAGTTTGTGGGCCTCCATGGCGTACTGGATGTCGATCTCGTGCAGCGTCTCGATGTGGTCGGAGACGAAGGAGAGGGGTACCATGAGGACGCTCTTGGGGCCATGGGCCGCCAGGTGCGCCAGCATCTCCTCCGTGGAGGGCTCCAGCCACTTGACCGGTCCGGCCCGGGACTGGAACGCCAGGTGGTAGGTGACGTTCGCGAACTTCTCCATCACCAGCCGCACCGTATCCTCGATATGGGCCAGGTAGGGGTCACCCTCGTCGATGAACGACTGGGGGAGGGAATGGGCCGAGAAGAGGATCTCCACCTCGGCCAGGGGATGGAACGCGTCGAGCCCCTCGCGGATCTTCTCCGCCAGGGCGTCGATGTAGCGGGGGTGGTCGAAGAAGCGGTCGATGTACGTTACCTGGAAGGACGCTCCTGCCTGGTCCAGCACCCGCTTCAGCTCGTTGATGCTCGACCCCGTGGTGGCCCGGGAGTAGTGGGGGTAGAGGGAGAGGGCGACAACACGGGTAATCCCTTCCTTTTTGATGGCGGCCAGGGCTTCCGTGGTGGAGGGTTTCCAGTAGCGCATGGCCACGAAGCAGCGGTACCCGTCGCCCAGGACTCCCTCCAGTGCCCTGGCCTGGGCTTCGGTCAGCTCACGGAGGGGTGACTTGCCGCCGATCTCCCCGTAATTCCGCGCAACCTTTGGCGCCCGGCGCTTGGCGATGAGCCGCGCGATGAAGGGCTGAAGGAACGAAGGGCCGATCTTGATGATGTCCCGGTCGGAGAAGAGATTGACGAGGAACGGCTCCACGGCGTCGAGGGAGTCGGGACCCCCCATCTGGAGGAGAAGGACGGCGGTCTTATAGGACATGGGCACCTCTGAATGAGTGTACTGGAGAGAACGATTCGGTATGGCACCCCCGGGGCGTGTGACGGGTAATGCCGTGTTCTTGGAGCTACCGACACGCGGACAACTCTCTTGTGATACCCGATTACGCCGCACCGGTCAAGGACGAGCCGGCCCCTGTCCCGCCACCGGCATGGGGGAGCCAACACCTCTGTTTCATCCCCCTCCCCGGACATCGGGTGCAGTGAGAAGACCGTGCCTTGTCAGAAAGGTGCCGATGATCCCGTAGAACTCCCGCCAGTCGGGGGGGCAGTCGTTGTGGGCGCAGGAGAGAGCCACGAGCTGCCCATTCCGCGCGGTCCTGGCCAGTTCCTCCCCCTGGGCGAAGGGGATAATGTCGTCGTGGCTGCCGTGAAGGATGAGAACCGGCCCGGCAAAGGCTGCCACCGCCTTCCGGTTGTCGAACAGATCCCGGAGAAGGAAACCGGGCAGGAGCATCCGCCGGGCAAAGGGGCGGAGCGACGTGAAGGGAGCCTGAAGAACCAGGGCCGCCACCGGCCTCTGCCCTGCCAGGGCGCAGGCCGCGCCGCCACCGAGGGACCTGCCGAAGGCCACCACCCGGCCGCTGTCCACATCGCTCCGTTTCGTCACGCTGTCGTATGCCGCAACGGCAGCGGCGGTGATACCCGCTTCCGACGGCGTCCCGCCTGAGCGCCCGTACCCCGGATACTCCACGAGAAGCACCCCCATCCCCAGCTCCCGAAACCCTTCGGCCTGCTCCGGCAGGAAATCGATCACCTCGCCGTTGCCGTGGAAGAAGATGACCACCGGCCGCCGCTCCCCCGGAAGAACGCCCTTGGCCGGCAGAAACCATGCTTCCACCCTGCCGTGGGAAGTATCAAGCCAGAAAGGAACGAGCCGGGCAGAAGCCGCCGGCGGCTGCGCGTCAACGGTGATTGCCCTGCCGGGATAGATCAGGGCGCGCTGGGCACAGAAGCAGAGGGCAGCATATCCCGCGTAGGCGAGGGCAACAAGGGTGATTACTCTGATCACGCTCTGATCCATGGGACACTCGAAACGGTTCCGGTGCACCGCACCTGCGATGCATCATCTCCAAGCATAAGAAAACCCCCGCCGAAAGCAAGCATCGGCGGGGGCGGATTGAACGGCAACGGCAAGCCGCTGGTGACCGTCAACCGGTCAGTAGTGGGGAGGCGGCTCCTCGTCCTCCGGCTTTCGGATGGGGGAGGGCGCCACCGCCAGGAACTGCTGCCGCAGCCCCCTCAGCTCCTCGTCGAGCCGGTCGATGGTCCGCTGCTGGCCGAAGACCACGTCGTTCAGCTCCTGGATGGTATGCTCCAGGTGGGTGACGTGGATTTCGAGGTCGGTGAGGCGCTGGTCCATGGGGCTGGCGTTACTTCTGGGACAGCCGGTGCACGCACTCGACCATGTGGATGGCGTTCTCCGGCGGCACCGTCGGGAGGATGCCGTGGCCCAGGTTGAAGATGTGCCCCGGCCGGTCGGCGTTCTCGTCGAGGACCCGCTTCACCTCGGCTTCGATGATCTCCTTCGAGGCATAGAGGACCGTTGGATCCAGGTTCCCCTGGACAGCCATGTCCGTCCCGAGCACATCCCGGGCTTTGCCCAGGTTCACGTGCCAGTCGAGCCCCATGACATCGCCGCCGGCCTTCTTGACGGTCTCCAGCATGGTGCCGGCCCCCTTGACGAAGTGGATGACCGGGGTGTTCTGGCGGTCAAGGCCGTTGATGAGCTTCGTGGTGAAGGGGAGGACGTATTTATCGTAGTCGGATGGCGACAGGATGCCCCCCCAGGTGTCGAAGATCTGGATCGCCTGGGCGCCGGCCCGGATCTGGGCGTTCAGGTACTCCATGTCCATCATGGTGATCTTCTCCATGAGGGCGGCGTAGACCTCGGGGGCGGTGTACATCATCCGCTTGATCTGGGCGAAGTCCTTGGAGCCCTTCCCTTCGACCATGTAGCAGGCGAGGGTGAACGGCGCGCCGCCGAAGCCGATGAGCGGCACCCGGCCGGCCAGCTCCCTGCGGAGGATCTTGATGGTGTCGAGGACGTAGGGGACGTCCTGCTCCATGTGGGGGATGCGAAGCTTCTCCACGTCAGCCATGGAGCGGATCGGGTGCTCGAAGACCGGGCCGGGAACGAAGTCGAGCTTCATCCCCATCGGCTCCACCGGGGTAAGGATGTCGGAGAAGAGGATCGCCGCGTCGACATTCAGGATGTCGATAGGCTGGATGGTCACTTCGGCCGCCAGCTCCGGGGTCTTGCAGAGCTCCAGAAAGGTGCACTTGGAGCGCACCGCCATGTATTCGGGGAGATAGCGCCCGGCCTGGCGCATGAGCCAGACGGGGGTACGGTCAACGGGTTTGCCCCAGCAGGCGTCGAGAAAACGATTGTTCATGGATTACCCTCCTTAAAATCAAAAGCACGAACCACAGAGGACACGGAGGAACACAGGGGAAAAACTCAATCAAAAGAATCAAAAAAGTGGTTTTTCTCCGTGCTCCTCTGTGCCCTCTGTGGTTAACAGCTTTTATGCATTTTGCTTCTGCAAGCGTATCGGCACGTAGTTACAGAACGGCTCTTCTTCCATGTAATCCCCATGGACCGCATCGGCCCGGGCACGGCAGCCACCGCAGACGTTGAGGAATTCGCACTCGCCGCACTTCCCCTTGTACGACTTGAAATCGCGCAGGTTTCTGAAGATCTCCGAATTCTCCCAGATCTCCCGGAAGGGGGTTTCCTTCACGTTGCCGGCGGTACGGTGGAAGTAGGAGCAAGGCTTCACGTTGCCGAAGCAGTCGATGAGGCAGATGGTCTGGGCCGCGATGCACCCCTTGCCGCCGCCGGTGGAGAAGGTGAGGGAGCGGCGCTCGAACTTGACCCCCTCGGCCTTGGCCTTCTGGGGGACGATCCGGTAGTAGTGGGGGGCGCAGGTGGGACGCATCAGGATGTCGTCCTCCAGCTTCTCCTGCTGATAGTGCCAGTCGAGGATCTCCTCGTAGTCTTCCTTGGAGATCAGCTCGCTCATGATCTCCTCACCGCGACCGGTGGGGACGATCATGAACATGTACCAGGCGGTGGCCCCCAGACTCTTGGCCACCTTGAAGGTGTTGGCGATGTCGTGCTGGTTTCGCTTCGTGAAGGAGGAGTTGATCAGGAATTTCTGGCCATTGCGGCGGAAGATCTCCGCGGCCCGCACCACCCCGTCGAAGGAGCCGGGGCACTGGCGGAAGTTGTCATGGACCTCGGCGGTGGAGCCGTCCAGGGAGAGGGAGACCATCTTGATGTCGGCCTTCTTCATCTTCGCGCAGATCTCGTCGGTAACGAGCGCTCCGTTGGAAGCCATGCACATCCGCAGGCCCAGGGAGGTGCCGTACTCGGCCAGCTCGAAGATATCGGGACGCAGCAGCGGCTCGCCGCCGGAAAGGACGACGACCGGCTTGGAGAAGTCGGCGATATCCTTGAGGAGCTTTTTCCCCTCCTCGGTGGTGAAGTCACCTTCGGACGAGGTCATGTCGGAGGAGCAGCGACAGTGGACGCACTTGAGGTTGCACCTCTGGGTGGTTTCCCAGGCAACCCACTTCGGGATGAATTCTTCGGCCATAGGGTCTCCGTTCGTGTGACAATCCTTCAAATCCTACTATGAATAACGCCGGCAGCACAAGAAGTTTAGCTCCGCGCGCCGTTGGAGCTACTCCGCCATCTTCCGGTTGAAGATAACCACCGTGGCGACGAAGGCAACCAGGGCGGTAACGGCAAGGATGGCAAGAAACTGCACATCAAAGGAGCCGGCCAGCAGCGCCCGGCGCGACCCCTCGAAGAGGGCCGTGGTGGGGACGACCATGACGGCGGAACGGAGCGCCTCGGGATAGGATGAAACCGGGAAGAAGACCCCGGAGAGGAAGATGAGGGGCATGATGACCACCGCCTGGACCTTGCCGATGGTTTCGGGCTTGTCCAGGAGCGTGCCGCAGACGGTGCCGGCACAGGAAAAGACCATGGAGCCGAAGGCGATGAAGGCGAGATATCCCGCCAGGTGGGCCGGGTTGAACCGGACCCCGGTCAGGAGGAAGATGACCGTGGCCACGGCCACCCCCTTGAGAGCCCCCTGGGTGAAGCCGGAGAAAATCTTGCCGATGACGATGTCGAAGACCGTGATGGGGGTGACCCGGTAGGCCTCGATGGTCCGCTGCACCTTGCGGTGGAACCACATGCTCCAGGCGCTCTCGTCGAAGGCGGCGGAAACGGCGGTCATGGTGATGAGCCCCGGCGCCATGAAGACGGTGTAGGGAACCCCCTCCACGTCGGCGATGTAGCCGCGCAGACCGAAGCCGAAGGCAAGGTAGAAGGTGAGGGGAGAGGCGACCACCGCCACAAGCTCCGAGAAGAGGCTGCGGCGCAGCACCAGCATGTCGCGTTTCCAGATGGAGAAGGCGCCTTTGACCATTACTCCCGCACCTCCCGTCCCGTCAGCTCGATGAAGACGTCCTCCAGGCTAGGCTCCTGGAGGCAGATCTTCCGGATGTCCCCGGTACCGATGGCGTCCATGAGCGGCTTGAGGCTCTCCTCGCCGGAGAGACAGAGGCGGAAGGTTTCGCCGGTCCGCTGGAGGGAGCGGATGAAGGGGAGGGAGCGGAGCAGTTCCTCGTAGCGGTCGGCGCCCCCACGGAACTGGAGCTCGTAGATGTGGGCGCGGGACATCCGCTCCTTGAGCTGCGCCGCGGTGCCGTCCACCAGGGCCCTGCCGTGGTCCATGATGACGATCCGGTCGCAGAGGGAATCGGCCTCGTCCATGTAGTGGGTAGTGAGGAAGATGGTCATGGAATCCTTCAGGGACTCGATGTACTCCCAGACCGCCCGGCGCGACTGGGGGTCGAGGCCGGTGGTGGGCTCGTCGAGGAAAAGGACCTTCGGGTGGTGGACCAGGGCCCTGGCCACCACGAGGCGCCGCTGCATGCCGCCGGAGAAGGTGTCGGGGAAGTCGTGCTGACGTCCGGTGAGCCCCACCAGATCGAGCAGTTCGTCGATCCGTCGGGCAGTTTCGGCGGGGCGCATGCCGTGGAGCCGGGCCTGCATGACCAGGTTCTCCCGGCAGGTCAGGTAGCGGTCCAGGTTGTTCTCCTGGGGGACGACGCCAATCAACTGGCGAACCTGCTTCCCCTCCCGCTGGACATCGAGCCCCTCCACCAGGGCGGTGCCGGCGGTGGGACGGAGCAGGGTGGTGAGGATCCGGATGATGGTGGTCTTGCCGGCGCCGTTGGGGCCCAGCAGGGCGAAGATGGTCCCCCGCGCCACCTCAAGGGAAAAGGAGTCCACCGCCGTGAGGGTGCCGTATTGCTTGGTGACGGCGCGAAGCGCGAGGGCCGGCGTCACGGAGCCCCGCCGCCCCGCAAGGGAACCACGCAGGTGTTGTCCAGGGGGAAGAGCAGCGCGAAAACGCTCCCGGTGCCATCCTCTCCCGCCTCGATCCAGACCATTCCGTCGTGGGCGTCCATGATCCCCTTGACGATGGAGAGGCCGAGCCCCGACCCCTTGGACATGAAGCCGGTCTTGCCGGAAGAGTGGTAGGCGATGTCGCCGACGCCGTAGAACTTTTCGAAGATCCGGACCCGCTCCTCGGGGGGGATGCCGATGCCGGTGTCGGCGATATCGAGGCGGTAGAAGGCGGCGGCTCCCTCGACATTTTTTGGGAACTCCCGGTAGAAACAACGCAGCGAATCCTCCTGGGGGAGAAGCTCGTCGAGGGAGAGGAGGCGTCCCGACACGGCGATCCGCCCGCCATCGGGGGTGAACTTGATGGCGTTCTCCAGCAGGTTCCGCACCACGAGCCGGCAGAATCCCTCGTCGGCCGGGACGCTGCAGGCATCCTCGGCAATGGTCACCTGGATATCGCGCTCCGACAGGGGAAGAAGCAGCGTCTGGCGAACCTCGCCGCAGAGGGAGGTGAGCTTGACGGGACGCTTCTGGACGGCAAATCCCCGGGCCTCGATGCGGGAGATGGAGAGCAGATCGTCAACGATCCCCTTGAGCTGGGTCACCCCCTCGTAGACCGACTCCATCATCTCCTTCTGCATCGGGTTCATCTCCAGATCGCTGTAATGGAGCAGGAACTGCAACCCCCCGATGATGGAGGTGAGCGGCGTCTTCAGCTCGTGGGAGGCCATGCCGATGAAGGTGTTCTTTGCGGCGTTCAGGCGTCCCAGCTCGATGTTGGCCCGCTTCACTTCCTCAAGGTGCTCCTTCAGGGCCCGGCGGCTGCGCACCAGCTCCTCGTTCTTCTCCTTCATCCGGTCGTAGAGGGTGTGGTTCTCGATCAGGACCGCCATCTGGTTGGCGATGGAGGTGAGGAGAAACTGCTCCCGGTCGGTATAGACCCGCTCCGAGCGGTGGGAGACAAAGAGGGTGCCGATGGCCGAAGAGCCGATCTTGAGGGGGAGGGCGCACCAGGCCCCCATCCCCATGGCGCAGGCGGCTGCTGCCACCCCGGTGGAGACGTGGCCGCTGATCTCGTCCGCCTTGAAGGCCCGCCCCTCCAGGAGTTCCCGTACCCAGGGCCAGGTCCTGGGGAGCTGGGAGAAGGCCTCGGTGAATTCCCGGGAGAGCCCCACCGACGCCGACAGCCTGAGGGCTCCCCGCTCCATCAGGTGGATGCAGGAGAAGTCGATCTGGAGCACGTGGTGGAGCTGGGAAAGGAGGTCAACCATGATCCGCTTGGAGCCCCGGCGGGAGTTGAGGCGAAAGGCGACGGCGTAGAGGGTGAGGAGCTCACGGTCGGTGAGCTTCTTCTCCTCCTCCATCCGCTTTCGCTTGGTAATGTCCTTGATGACGTAGACGAAGCCATGCTCGCTCTCGGTGGGGTGCATGGGGAAGCATGAGGCGTTGTACCACCCCTTCAGCCGGGGGAAACGGACATCCTCCTGGTCGGGCTTGAGATCGGCGCACTGGATGAAGATGCTCTCCCCGGCGTCGGGCTGTCCGTAGAAGAGGTCGGTGATGCTCCGGCCGAGGACCTCGCTGTAGGTGGTCTCGAAGTACTGGATCAGCTTGCTGTTGCAGCGGATGACGGTGCCGGAGGGATCGGTGAGGAGCACCAGGTCCGACACGGCGTCGAAGGCCGCCTCCCACTCCATTTTCCCCTGCCGGATGGCCAGCTCGGCCCGACGGCGGGTCCGCCGCTCGGCGGACTCTCGGAGCTCCCGCTCGATGGCGGGGATGAGGCGCGACAGGTTCCCCTTCATGAGATAGTCGTGGGCACCGGCCCGCATGGCGTCCACCAGCATGTCCTCGCCGATCTTCCCCGACACGATGATGAAGGGGAGGTCGAGCCCGCTCTTCTTGAGGGTTTCCAGGGCCGCCGGCGCCGTGAATTTCGGCATCCGGTAATCGGATATGACCATGTCCCACGGGCGGGCGCCTAGGGCCTTCTTCATGGCCGGCGCCGTATCGACCCGCTCGCACTCCACCTCGTACCCGCCACGCTCCAGCTCCCGCAGCAGCAGCAGCGCGTCGTCCTCGGAATCCTCCACCAGCAGCACTCGCAGTCGTTTTCCTTCCATTGCTCTCCCCGTAGTCTTCTGTTAATGCATTTGAAACGGTCGTTTTATGTTCATTGGCCCAACGTGAAGTAGAAGGTTGCGCCGCCTCCCAGCGTCGCCTCGGCCCAGACGGCCCCGCCGTGACGTTCCACCACCCGGCGCACCGTGGCAAGGCCGATGCCGGTCCCCTCGAACTCGTCCATACCGTGGAGCCGCTGGAACGGCTGGAAGAGCTTATCCACGTATGCCATATCGAAACCAACGCCGTTGTCCCGCACAAAGAAAGCCCGCCTGCCCTCCCGTACGTCCTCACCGAATTCGATGAGGGCTTTTTCCTGCTTTCCCGTATACTTCCAGGCATTGCCCAGCAGGTTCTCCAGCACGACCCGCAGCAGCCGCGGATCGCCATGGGCGCTGATTCCCTCGGCTATCGCAAAGGTAACCTCCCGCGCAGGGTCAGTCCGCCGCAGCTCCAGGGTGACCACCTGGGCAAGGGTGCTGAGGTTGACGGTGCGCCGCTCCAGTTCGCTCCGACCGACGCTGGCCAGCTGGAGCAGATCGTCGATGAGCTGCCCCATCCGCTGGGCGCCCGAGCGGATCCGGTTCAGGTATCCCATCCCCTCGGCGTCGAGCCGGTCGGCACAGTCCTCGAGGAGCGCCCGGCTGAAGCCGTCGATATGGCGCAACGGCGCCCGCAGGTCATGGGAAACGGAATAACTGAAGGATTCCATTTCGCGCCGTGCCCGTTCAAGCTCCGCGGTTCGCTCTTCAACCCGCTTCTCCAACTCGGCGTTGAGCCGCAGGATATCACCCTCGGCACGGACGCGTTCAGTGATGTCCCGCGCCAGGGAGAGGTACAGGGTCCGCTCTCCGACGGTGAAGAGCCCCACTCGAACCTCCACCGGAAACTCCGTGCCGTCCTTGCGCCGGTGCGTCCCAATAATGGTTTGGTGTTCACCAGGGGCAAGCCCTTTCAGGATTACGGGAACCTGCCCGGAGGAAACGTCCATATCCACATCGTCAACCGTCATTCCCAGAAGCTCGTCGCGACCGTAGCCAAGACTCACGCAGGCCTGCCGGTTCACGTCAATGAAACGCCCCGCCTCGTCATGGACGAAGAAGGCGTCCGCCGCCTGCTCCATCAGGCGACGGAACCGTGCCTCGCTCTCCTGGAGCTCATGCTGGCTCCGCTCGTATTCGTCCAGCTGCTGGCGAAGCTCCTCCTCCACCATGCCGAGCTCCTCGTTCTGCTCCCGCAGGACATCCTCCCGCTGGTGCACCTCATTGACGAAGCGGCGGATCAGCACATGAAGGAGGAGGGCGGTGACCGCCACGAAGAGCCACCCCTTCAGGGTGGAGATTCTGGTCATGATATCCAGGTCCTGCACGGCCATTCTGAGCAGTCGGTCGGATAACAAGATCCAGAGCCCGGCGAAGAGGGCATAGATGAGCGCAATCTTGCGCGGTACCCTGCTGTGTGGCAATTCCATCCGGAAGGTCCTCCTCAGGTGGCAATTACGACATCGCTATCGGGAAGAGCAACTGGAAAACGCTTCCCCGCTCCGGCTCACTCTCGGCCCAGATGAAGCCCTGGTGGGCATCCATGGCCTTTCGGCAGAAGGCAAGCCCGAGGCCGCTGCCGCTCGCTTTCCCCTGCTTGCGGTTCCGGGCCTGGACGAAGCGGTCGAAGATCGTCACCAGGGAGTCGGCCGGTATCCCGATCCCCGAGTCTCTCACGGTCAGGAGCAGGAACCGTCCCTCCCGGGGGATGCTCTCCGGTGGATAGGCGGCAGGCGGTATCCGATCCGTCACATCGGCCGGCAGCGTGACGACCGCACCGCCGATCTGAATCTCCCCCCCCTCGGGGGTGAATTTGAGGGCGTTGGAGAGGAGGTTGCCGATGATGCGCGAGAACTTGGTCCGGTCAACGGAGAGGGTGACCGGCTTGGGCGGAAGCGCCACGGAAAGGGCAATTCCTGCGTTGCGGGTCGCCGGCTCGAACCGGGCCACGGTCCGCGTCAGGAGTTGCGCCAGGTCCTCCTCGCGCAGGGAGGTCACCATGCGCCCCGCCTCGAACTTGTGGACGTCGAGCAGCGTGTCGATCATCTCCACCATCTCGGTGCAGCTTTCCATGGCCGACTCCAGATAGGCCTTCTGCTCCCCGTTAACCGGGCCGAGCCGCCCCTCCCGGACCAGGTCCAGGGGGCCGACCACGGACGTGATGGGGGTCTTGAGATCATGGGAGAGCATGCTGACGAAGTCCTCCCGCTCCTGCTCCAGGGCCCGGATGGCGGAGATGTCGCGGATGATCTCCACGCTCCCCACCATCTCCCCCGCGGCATTCCGCAGGGGGGTGGCGCTGGAGAGGACCGGCACGCTGCGCCCCCCGAGCCGGAGGGTGTAGGCCACATCCAGGCACGGTTCCCCCGTCTCCAGCACCACGCGGCAGGGGAGTCGTCCGGCCGGGATGTCGGCCGCCAGGATCTCCTCCACCGGCCTGGCGTGGACGGCGTGGGGTTCCACCCCCAGCAGGGCGGCGGCCGTCTGGTTCAGGGTCATGACGAGCCCCTGGCGGTCCACGGCGATGAGTATGTCGGCCATGGCCCGAAGGATCGCCTCCATCTTGTGGCGCTCCTCCTCCACCTCCTGCAGGAGCCGTTCGTTTTCCAGCCGGGTCCTGTTGAACTGGATGGCCCGCTCCACCCGCTTCTTCATGTCGTCGGAGGAGAAGGGCTTGGAGATGTAGTCGACGGCCCCCTTTTTCATGGCCTCCACGGCGATGTCCTCGCTGCCGTGAGCGGTCATCATCACCACCACCAGATCGGGCCACTCATGCCTGATCCGCTCCAGCACCTCGATGCCGTCCATGCGGGGCATGCGGATGTCCAGAAGGATCAGGTCGAACCGCTCCCTGCCGAGGAGCTCCAGAGCCTCCACACCGTCCCGGCCCCGGACGGTCCGGTAGCCGGCATCCTCCAGCTGAAGCTTGAGGATCAGGGCGATGTCAGCTTCATCGTCGACGATGAGTATCCGGTCGTTTTTCATGGCTGCTCCTCGCAAACGGGAACCGTGAAGGTGAAGACGTTCCCCCCCTCGATCCCCTCGGAATAGAATATCCTGCCGTGGTGCCGCTCGACGATCTCCTTGCAGATGGCGAGCCCGAGCCCGGTCCCCCCCTGCTGACGCCGGTCGGCGTTGTCGAGCTGCTGAAATTTCTTGAACAGTTTCGAACGGTCCATCCACTGGATCTCACGGCCCCGGTCGGCCACGGAGACCGCCACGTAGTTGTCGTTCCGCTCCGCCGTCACCACGACCCGCTCCCCCCGGGGAGAGAACTTCACGGCGTTGGAGAGGAGGTTGGTGATGACCTGCACCAGCCGGTCCCGGTCGCCGTAGACCCGCGGAATATCGGCTGCGCAGCGGCACTCGACGGTCACGTCGTGCTCCCGGGCAAACCCCTGCAACTCCTCGACAGAATGGGCGATCAATTGCGGGAGATCCTGGGGAGCCGGGACAAACTCCATCCTGCCCGACTCGATCCTGCCGATGTCGAGTATCTCGTTCACCAGCCGGATGAGCCGGTCGGTGTTGCGGAGACAGATGTTCAGGAGCTCTCCTTCCGTTTCGGTGAACCCCTTGCTCCGGTCGAGGATGAACTGGAGCGACCCTTTGATGGAGGTGAGTGGCGTCTTGAGCTCGTGGGAAACGGTGGAGATGAATTCGGTTTTCATCCGGTCCACCTCCTCCTCGGCCGTCACGTCCCGCACCGACATGACCACGCCGGCGAAGCCGCCCACCTCGTCGATCAGGGGAGAGAGGTTCACCTTCAGGCTCTTGCCCTTCACCTCCAGCTCCACGTCCCTGCGGGAGGTCATATCGCCCGTGTCCCTCATGATCCGGACATAGTCAACCAGGGCGCAGAACCCCCCCGCCGCGCAGACCTGCTCCATGGGACGCCCCACCACCCGGTGCGGAACCATCTCGAACAGCCGCTGGGCCGCCGGGTTGAAGAGGATCACCCTGCCGTCCCGGTCGGTAACCGCTATCCCTTCTGCCATGCCGGTAAGAATTGCCTCCAGGCGTCCCATCTCGGTCCGGAGCGCCCCGGTTCGCTCAGCCACCCGCCGCTCCAGCTGCTCGTTCATCTCCCGCAGCCGGCGATTCAGCTCCTGCTGCTCAACGGCCTTGGTCCGGATGGTCCGGTCCCGCTCCTCCAGGCTCCGCGCCATGCGGTTGAACGCGTCTGCCAGATCCCCCACCTCGTCGGACGAGGCGACGTCGACCCGTTGCCGGAGATCCCCCCCCTCGATCTTCCGCACCCCGTCCGAAAGCTGGTTCAGGGGCATGGTGAGCTTCCTGGCCACCAGGAGTGCCGTGAAGAAGGTGAGGACGACCCCGACGACGGCAGAGGCCATAATATTGCGGAGGCTCTCCCGGAGGATGCCCATGTAGTCGTCCCTGGAGAGGGCCACGTAGAGGGAGCCGACGAACTCGCCCCGGCTGTTGGCGATCGGCTCGAAGGCGGTCTTGTATTCCTTGCCGCCGATGACGGCATCACCTCTGAACGGGATGCCACGCTGCAAACGGCCAAGGATGTCGGGGGTGATGTTCGAGGGGAAGAGCTCCTTCGGATCAGGACTTCCCGGCAGTTGTGCGCCACCCCGGGTGATGGCCACCATCACCCGCTTGCCGAAGACCTCCCGGACGCGGGAAGGAATCATGACATCGTTGTCGACGACGTCGCCGGCCACGATGGCGCCGACAATCCGCCCCTCGGAGCCTATGACCGGGACGACCACGGTGAGCATCATCACCTGGTCGCCGGCAGTACGCGACGCAGGTCCGCAGTAATCACGGAGTCCCCCGCTGCAGAGAAAGCCGGGAGTCACCAGCTCCGTCGCCACCACCGGCCGCTTGTCCCGGAATGCCCGCTGGACGATGGAGGTAAGTTCGAAGGGACGCTTTTCCCGGGCTTCCCCACCAATCACCGTCATGGACTTATCGATAAAGAGCAGCAGTTCAGCGTAGGGGAGGTTGGCCCGCCAGCGTCGGGCGGTCTCGGAGAGCCACGGGAGATCTCGCCGCTCGATCCGCTCTATGACCGGCTGGGCGGTGGCTGGCTGGAGGAGGGAAAACCTGATCTGCTCCCCCCGTGCAAAATACTGGTCCTTGGCATAGAGGAGATTTTCGGAAAGTTCCTGGACCAGGTGGTCGTCAAGGGAGGCGGTAATGCTGGTGACGGTAGTGCGGATGAGGATGGCGTACGAAACCAGCAGGATGAGGAAAGTGGCAAGATAAAGCTTTCTCCTGATGGTGAGGCGCAGGTTCATGGGGCACCCTTGGCCTGGCGGGGCGAAGGAGCGGTGCTTACCACCGCTCGGCTTTCAGGTCCCGGGTCATGAGCTCCAGCACCGCCTCACGGGCAGGCTTATCCTCATAGAGGACCCGGTAGACCTTTTCGGTGATCGGCATCTCCACACCCACCTTGCCGGCAAGCCGCCAGGCGGACTCGGCGGTCTTGACCCCTTCGGCCACCATCCGCATCTCGCCGAGGATGGAGGAGAGGCTCATCCCCTGGCCGAGCTTCATGCCGACGGTCCGGTTGCGGGAAAGGTCTCCGGTACAGGTGAGGACCAGGTCCCCCATGCCGGCGAGCCCGGCGAAGGTGGCCGGGTCAGCCCCCATGGCAACCCCCAGGCGGGTCATCTCCGCCAGCCCCCGGGTGATGAGGGCTGCCCGGGTGTTGTGGCCGAGCCCAAGGCCGTCGGAGATGCCGGCAGCCACCGCGATGACGTTCTTGAGGGAGCCGCCGATCTCCACCCCCACCACGTCGCCGTTGGTGTAGACCCGGAAGTAGGGAGTGGTGAAGATCCGCTGAACCAACGCGGCCACTGCAGGGTCGGCGGCTGCGGCAACCACCGCCGTCGGCATCTCCTGAGCCACCTCATGGGCGAAGCTCGGTCCCGAGAGGACGCAAAAGCGGCCGGCGATCTCAGGGGGAAGAACCGCGGCGCAGACCTGATCGATGGTCATGAGGGTGTCGAGCTCGATCCCCTTGGAGGCGTTGACCAGAGTCACCCCCGGCTTCAGGAAGGGGGCGAGTTTCTGAAGTACCCCCCGCATCACCTGGGAAGGGGAGACGAGGAGGATCAGATCCTTCCCTGCGGCAGCCTCCTCCAGGGAGGTGGTGAAGCGAAGCCCCGGAGAAAGGGTGGTCCCGGGGAGGAAGAGGGAGTTCACCCGGTTGGCGGTCATCTCCGCCACCAGTTCCGGCTCGTAGGCCCAGAGGGTCACATCCACCCCCTTCTTGGCCAACAGGTTCGCCAGGGTCGTCCCCCAGCTTCCGGCTCCGATCACTCCGATCTTTTCACTCATGACCTCTCCTTGCTTCCTCTCAACCTTCGCCAGACCCGATGAACCGGCCCTACTCCCACTCTCCCTCGTCCCCGTCGTCCGGGTCGCTGTCGGGAAATGCGTACCCCTCGGCCCGGGCGTCGCGCACCATGTCGATAAGCTCCAGGAGCCAGCGCTGCAGGAACGGATGACGGTGGAGTGGGATGGCGCCCCGGGAGAGGCTCACCGCCGCCGCCAGGGTCTGTTCCACCAGACGTTCGCCCCGATCCGCCCGCACCATCAAATCGGCCGTGAGGAAAAGTCGCCGCACGATCCGCTCCAGCCGCGGCGCCACCTGCCCGCGGCACCAGAGCTCCAGGAACCGGTCGACCGCAAGGGGATCCTTCCGGGCGAAGGGATCGTCTTCCAGCTGCTCCAACGCGTCGGCAAGGCACCTTACCTGGCCGTTGAACATGAACCAGCCGTCGAAGAACCAGTCCTCAACCAGCTCAACCCCCTGGGCAATCCGTTTCGGCGTGTCCACCGTCGCCAGATCGAACCCCGAAAACGGAGGAACATAGGGAGCCGGCGCAATGTCCAGGCCGGCAAAGATACGCTGCCGCACGTAGAACTCGGGGGGAAGGTAGAAGCCCCCGGCCATGCTCCGTTCCACGGCATCGGCCACCAGCGCGGCCACGTAGGAGGGCTCCACCGCCACCAGGGTATCTTCCACGCCGTTCTCCCGGATAATCTTCCGGTACTCCTCCGGCATGACGCCGTTCCATCCCCAGGCGTCCCGCATCCCCAGGGTCTCGTGGAGTTCCACGAAGAGGGTGTCGAACCGCTCGTCTCCCGACAGGCGGGCCACGAAGAGACAGCTTGTACCCGAGGCATCGGCGGGACTGGCATAGGCGGCGTGGAACGGCAGGAGGGGCTCGGGGGGCGGGTCCTCCCTGTCGATGCCCAGGAAGGCCAGGCGCCTCAGACTCCGCTCCGCCAGGGACCGGTACGCCTCCGGGGCTTCGGCCAGGTAACGTCGCAGGAGTGTCGCGGCCTCGGGGAACCGGACCCGGCCCAGGGCTTCTATCACCTCCCGGGCGGTCTCCGGCTCGTCGAAACAGAGAAGCACCCCGAAGAGGTCGGTTACCCGCCGGTCGTCCACGAAGGCAAGCTCCCGGACGATGGCCTTCTGGACCTCCGTTGAGTAGGCGACGAACTCCTCCATGAAGAGCACCAGCCCCTTTTCCCCCCGGTCCAGAAGCCGGGGAAGGGAGCGGCGCAGCGGGCCGTCCCCCCCTTCTCCGGGCTCCGTGAAGGGGGGAGAGGAGACGTCGATCCCGTACCCTTCAAGGGCGTTCAGGAGCGCCGACCGGGCATCCCCCTCAAGGTCGGTGCGGGTGAGGGTCAGCTGGATCAGCTGGTCGAGCCACCCCTCGTCCTCAAAGAAATCGAGAAGATAGGTGTACCGGGAGATCACGTCGCCGTTCTTCTCCCGCCAGAGGCGGCGGAAGAGGGGAGAGAGCGCCCGCCCCCCCGCCGTGCGGAGCGTCGTCCCGATCTCCTCCATCTCGTCGGCGGAGACGTTCTCCTGCTCGAGCCGCTCCAGGAGGGTCAGGATGCTGCGCCGTTCCCGGAGGCTCGTATCGATGGTGCGGTGGCGTTCCATGGGTTCGTCGGCGCGCCTCTACTCCTCGCTCTCCTCAACAACCTCCACCTCGTCAATCTCCTCGGCATCGGCAGCGTCATCCACTTCTTCCTTCTCGGCGAGCTTGGCCACGGCCACGATCCGCTCCTCCGCCTCGGTCACCATGAGGCGGACCCCCTGGGTGTTGCGGCCGATGACCGAGAAGCCGGCCACTGGCATCCGGAGGATCTTACCCTGGTCGGTGATCAGCATCAGGTCGTTCTCGTCGGTCACCTGCTTGATGGCGACGACGCAGCCGTTGCGGTCGGTGGTCTTGATGGTGATGATCCCCTTGCCGCCCCGGGACTGGACCCGGTACTCGTCCAGCTCGGTCCGCTTGCCGTAGCCGTTCTCGGTGGCGGTGAAGATGGTGGAGCCGACGGCGTTCTCGTTGATGATCTCCATGCCGATCACCTCGTCGTCGTCCTCCAGGGACATCCCCCGCACCCCGCGGGAGACCCGGCCCATGGGGCGGGCGTCATCCTCGTGGAAGCGGATCGACTTGCCGTTTCTGGAGGCGAGGAGCACATCCTTCTTCCCGTCCGTGAGGGCCACGGTGATCAGCTTGTCCCCCTCGTCCAGGTTCACGGCGATGATGCCGCCGGCGCGGACGTTGCCGTACTCCTTCAGGGGGCTCTTCTTCACCACCCCCTGTCGGGTGGCCATGATGATGTTGCGCTCGTCGTCGAACTCCTTGACCGAGAGGATGGCGGAGATCTTCTCCCCCGCCTGGAGGTTCAGGAGGTTGACGATTGCCTTGCCGCGAGTCGCCCGGCCCCCCTCGGGGATCTCGTAGACCTTCAGCCAGTAGACCCGCCCGGAGTCGGTGAAGAACATCATGAAGTCCTTGCTGGAGGCGACGAAGAGGTGCTCGACGAAATCCTCCTCCTTGGTCTTCATGCCGGTCTTCCCCTTGCCCCCCCGGCGCTGGGCCCGGTAGAGGGTGACGGGGCTCCGCTTGATGTAGCCGGTGTGGCTGATGGTGACCACCATGTCCTCCTCGACGATGGTGTCTTCCAGGGAAATCTCGGCGCTGCGGTCCACGATCTCGGTTCGCCGCTCGTCGCCGAACCTCTCCTTCACCTCCCGCAACTCGCCGACGATGATGGCGAGGATCTCCGCCTCGGAGGCGAGGATTTCCTTCAGCCGGGCGATGTACTTCAGGATGTCGGCGAACTCGTTCAGTATCTTGTCCCGCTCGAGGCCCGTCAGACGCTGGAGGCGCATCTCGAGGATCGCCTGGGCCTGCTTGTCGGAGAGCTGGACACTCGTGATATAGATGGCATCGGGAATCCCGAGCTTCTTCAGGTAGTCCGGATCGGAGAAGTTTCCCGCCATGAGGCCCGCCTTGGCCTCCTCCGGGTTCTTGGAGGCGCGGATCAGCTCGATGACCGCGTCAAGCCAGTCCAGGGCTATCTTGAGGCCTTCCAGGATGTGGGCCCTGGCCTCGGCCTTCTTCAGCTCGAAGATGGTGCGGCGGGTGACGATCTCGCGCCGGTGGTCGATGAAGTGTCCGATGGCGTCCCGCAGGGTCAGCACCCGGGGCCTGCCCGCCACGATGGCGAGCATGTTGATGCCGAAGGAGGTCTGCATCTGGGTCTGCTTGTAGAGGTGATTGAGGATCACTTGGGGATTCTCGTCCCGCTTCAGGTCGATGACGATCCGCATTCCGTCGCGGTCCGACTCGTCGCGGATGTCGCTGATCCCCTCCAACTTCTTCTCCCGCACCAGCTCGGCGATCTTGGTGATCAGGTTCGCCTTGTTCACCTGGTAGGGGATCTCGGTGACGACGATGGACTGGCGCTCGGTCTTCTTGTGGGTCTCCACGAAGGCCCGGGCCCGCATCTGGACGATGCCGCGGCCGGTCCGGTACCCCTGGAGAATCCCCTCGCGGCCGTAGATGAAGCCACCGGTGGGGAAGTCGGGGCCAGGGATGAGGGCCAGGAGCTCCTCGAAGGAGAGGAGCGGGTTATCGATGACCGCGATGATCCCGTCGATCACCTCCGCAAGGTTGTGGGGGGGGATGTTGGTGGCCATGCCGACGGCGATGCCGGAGGAGCCGTTCACCAGGAGGTTCGGAAACTTGGACGGCAGCACCAGTGGCTCGGTGAGGGAGCCGTCGTAGTTGGGCCCCGTGTCCACCGTCTCCTTGTCCAGGTCGTTCAGGAGCTCGTGGGCCAGCTGCTCCATCCGGATCTCGGTGTACCGCATGGCCGCCGGCGAGTCGCCGTCCACGGAACCGAAGTTCCCCTGGCCGTCCACCAGCGGGTAGCGGAGGGAGAAGTCCTGGGCCATCCGGACGATGGTGTCGTAGGCCGCCGCGTCGCCGTGGGGGTGGTACTTACCGATCACGTCACCGACTACCCGGGCCGACTTCTTGTACGGCTTGTTCCAGTCGTTGCTCATGTCGTACATGGCGTAGAGACAGCGCCGGTGCACCGGCTTCAGACCATCCCGCACGTCGGGAAGGGCACGGCCGATGATGACGCTCATGGCGTAGTCCATGTACGAGCGCTTCATCTCGTCTTCGATGTTGACGGCTGTCTTGTTCAGGGTATGTTCAAGCATTCATAAACCTCAGAAACGGCTACGGCAGCGAAGCATGGGCTCAAGGTGGTGGTTCATCCCTTCAGCCCTCAGCCTTCGGCCTTCTGCCTGATTTTATTAGATGTCCAGATTCGACACGTTCAGCGCGTTATGCTCGATGAAATCCCGGCGGGGCTCCACCTGGTCTCCCATGAGGATGGTGAAGATGGTGTCGGCCTCCACGGCGTCCTCGATCTTCACCTGCAGGAGCGTCCGGTTGGTGGGCTCCATGGTGGTCTCCCAGAGCTGCTCCGGGTTCATCTCGCCCAGACCCTTGTAGCGCTGGATGGAGAGCCCCTTCTTGGCGGTATCCATGAAGAAGGAGAGAAGATCCAGTCCCCGGGTGGTGTGGAACTGTTCCTTCCCCTCGCTGGAGACCACGGCCCGCCCGTCGCCGAACATCTCCCGGATCTTCCGGTGGCTCTCGGCCAGGAGTCCGTACTCGTAGGAACCGATGATGTCGAGGGTGTGCTGGTCCAGGGCGATCCGCAGGTTGCCGAGCCGGACGATGATCCGCCCGTCGTCCAGGGGGCTGAAATCGCCGCCGTCATATACCTGGGGGAGATTCGCCAGGAACGGCACCAGCTGCTCCATGTCCTCGATGCCGGCCTTCACACCGAGACGGAGGAAGACACGGATGAGTTCCTCGTTGAATCCCTTGCGCACCACCTTGTCCAGGAGGGTGCGGTACTCACCGAGCTGCTTCAGCACCGGAATGATCTGCTTGCCGCTGTAGGTCTTCTCGCCGTTTTCCAGGAAGAGGACCATGTCCTCGGTACCCTCCTCCAGGAGGTAGGCCTGCATGGCCGCTTCGTTCCTGAGGTAGAGCTCCTTGCGCCCCCGCTTCACCTTGTAGAGGGGTGGCTGGGCGATGTAGAGGTGTCCCCGCTCCACCACCTCCGGCATCTGCCGGAAGAAGAAGGTGAGGAGCAGTGTCAGAATGTGGGAGCCGTCCACGTCGGCGTCGGTCATGACGATGATCCGGTGGTAGCGGAGCTTCGCCACGTCGAAATCCTCCTTGCCGATGCCTGTGCCCAGCGCTGTTATGAGTGTGCCGATCTCCTGGGAGGAGAGCATCTTGTCGAACCGGGCCTTCTCCACGTTGAGGATCTTACCCTTTAGCGGCAGGATCGCCTGGAACTTCCGGTCACGTCCCTGCTTGGCCGAGCCGCCGGCCGAGTCACCCTCGACGAGATATATTTCACACAGGGCCGGGTCCCGCTCCTGGCAGTCGGCCAGTTTCCCCGGCAGGTTGGAGATGTCCAGGGCTCCCTTGCGCCGGGTCAATTCCCGCGCCTTCCTCGCCGCTTCGCGGGCCCGGGCGGCCTCGATGGATTTCCCGATGATGTCCTTGGCGACCTTGGGGTTCTCCTCCAGGAAGACCGCCAACCGCTCGTTCATGAGGGACTCCACGTATCCCTTCACCTCCGAGTTACCCAACTTGGTTTTCGTCTGTCCCTCGAACTGGGGCTGGGGAATCTTGACGGAAATGACCGCCGTAAGCCCCTCCCTCAGGTCCTCTCCGGAGATGGAAACCTTTTCCTTCTTGAGGAGTTCGTTGGCGCCGGCATAGGTGTTCATGGTGCGGGTAAGTGCCGCCCGGAACCCCACCAGGTGGGTGCCACCCTCGTGGGTGTTGATGTTGTTGGCGAAGGAGAAGACCTTCTCGTCGTAGGAGTCGTTGTACTGGAAGGCTATCTCCATCTCGATGCCGGCCTTCTCACCCTTGAAAAAGACCGGTTTCTGGTGGAGCGGGGTGCGGTTCTTGTTCAGGTACTCCACGAAGGAGACGATCCCCCCCTCGTAGTGGAAGTCATGGTGTTTCCCCTCCTCCCGCTCGTCGGCGATGGTGATCCGTACCCCGGCGTTCAGGAAGGCCAGTTCCCGGAGCCGCTGGGAGAGGACGTCGAAGGAAAACTCGGTGGTCTCGAAGATGCTGTCGTCGGGAAGGAAGGTGATCTTGGTTCCCCGCTTCTTGGTCTCCGCCACCACTTCCAGAGGGGTCAACGGATCGCCGCAGGCATAGGACTGACGGTACACCTTTCCGTCCCGGCGGATCTCCAGTTCCAACTTCTTCGACAGGGCGTTCACGACGGAGACGCCGACCCCGTGGAGGCCGCCGGAAACCTTGTAGGAGGTGTTGTCGAATTTGCCACCGGCATGGAGGACCGTAAGGGCAACCTCCGCCGCAGGTTTCCCTTCCGTTGGGTGTATGTCGGTGGGGATGCCGCGGCCGTTGTCGACCACCGTCAAGGAGCCGTCCAGATGGATGGTGACATTCACCTCGTTGCAGTAGCCGGCCAGGGCCTCGTCGATGGAGTTGTCGACGATCTCGTAGACCAGATGGTGAAGCCCCTGGGCCGAGGTGGAGCCGATGTACATGGCGGGGCGCTTGCGGACCGCTTCGAGCCCCTCCAGGACCTTGATCTTGTCTGCGCCGTAGTCGTTGTTCAGTTCGTCAGCCATACTTCTCCCTCTATGAAGGCGTCACCGTTCCACGTGAAACGTGGAAGGACGCGTGGGTTGCTATCCCCTCCAGGCGAAGGGTGGTGATATCGGTGGTGGTAATGAAGACCTGCATGGTCTTTCCCCGGAGGAAAGCCATGAGGTTTGCGTTTCTCTGCCGGTCCAGCTCCGATGATATGTCGTCCAGAAGCAGCACCGGCGGGGCTCCGTGGATGCGTTCCAGATACTCTATCTCCGCCATCTTCAGGGCCAGAACGAAGCTTCGCTGCTGTCCCTGGGAGCCGTGGTTGCGGATCACCCGGCCGTTCAGAACGAAGTCCACATCGTCCCGCTGGGGACCGACCACGGTGGTACCGCGGCGAAGTTCCTCCTCCGCGTGCCCGGCAAAGAGTCTCAGAAGCGCCTCCATGCCATCCCGGACGACCTCCTCGGGACGGAGGGAGAGGGGATGGTAGGCAAGGCCCGCTTCTTCTCCTTCACCGGCAATCTCCCGGTAAAAGTGCCTGACCAGGGGCTCCACGGCGGCCAGGTACGCCATCCGCTTTGTCATCAGCCGCGACCCCGCCTCGGCCAGCTGTTCGGTCCATACCTCAAGGCCGGCCCGGTCTCCCCGCTTCAGCAGCGCGTTCCGCTGCTTCAGGAGCCGGTGGTACTCATGGTAAAGCAGGAGATACCCCAGGTCGCCACTGAAGATGGCCCGGTCCAGGTACCGTCGCCGTAGATCGGGGCCGCTGCGGGCCATGGCGATCTCCTCGGGGGAGAAGACCACGGCATTGACGTTGCCGAAGAAATCGGCCAATCGGGTCACCGGCTTCTGGTCGACCCGTGCCTTTCGCCCCTCCCGGCCGAGGTAAAGGGCTATCTCCCGGCCTACCCGGTCCTTTTCCGCCCACCCCCTGACAACGGAATACGGTGTATTCCAGGTGATCAGGTCATGGGTCCTGGCCATCCGGAACGACTTCATGGTGCCAAGGAGGTAGATAGCCTCCAGCACCGAGGTCTTTCCCTGGCCATTGGCGCCATGGAGGACGTTGAACCGCCGGTCAAAGGCTATCTCCGCCCCGGCAATGTTCCGGAAGGAGCTGATCTGGATCTTCGTCACAAACATGGCGGTCAGGCCGAAAAAATGGCAAAAGGCCTCTCCCGGGGAGCGGCCTTTGCGAGCGTCGTTACGGGGCGGCCGCCGCCTACAGGCGCATCGGCATGATGACCGCGGTAAAACCGTCGATGCCGGCCGGCTTCACGATGGCGGGAGAAAGCTCGTCCCGCAGGACAAGCGCCACCTCGCTCTCATGGAGGACCGACAGGACATCGAGCAGATACTTGGCGTTGAAGCGGATGGAAAGGGGAATTCCCGCATACACCGCTTCCAGTTCCTCGGACGCCTCCCCCAACTCGGGGTTGCTGGAGGAAATGACCATGCCGCCGTCCTGGACCTCCATCTTTATTCCCTTGAACTTTTCGCTGGAGAGGATCGACATCCGGCGCAGCGAGTGGAGAAAGGAATCCCGGGCCACGGTGACGATCTTGTCGTTGGCCACCGGTACGACGCGGGTGTAGTCGGGGAATTCCCCATCCACCAGCCGCATGACCACCACGGTATTACCCTTCCGGATTACTGCGCTGTTGTCCATGAAACCGAGGGATAGTTCGGTGGTCTCCTCCTCGCACATCTTTTTCAGCTCGAAGATGCCCTTCTTGGGAAAGATAACCCCCTTGGCCATCTCGGGGCTCACGGTGCCGTTGAATTCCTTTTCGGTGATGGAGAGCCGGTGTCCATCGGTGGCCACCATCCGAAGAAAAGCCCTGCCGTTCTCCTCCGCCGCTTTCACGAATATGCCGTTCAGATTGTACTTGGTCTCATCGAAGCAGATGGCGTAGGCGGTCTTCTCGATCATGTCGGCCAGGAACGCACTCTCGATCCGGATGAAGCTCTCCTCGTTCACCTTCGGGAAATAGGGAAACTCCTCGGGAGAGAGACCGACGATGCTGAAGTGGGCCTTGCCGCAGCGGATGTCGACCCAGTCGTTCTCCTTGGTGGCAAAGGAGATCGCCTCGTCAGGGAGTTCCTTGATGATCTCATAGAGCTTCTTGGCTGAGATGGTGATCTTCCCCTCGCGGGTCACACTGGTGGGGTAGGAGCTCTTCATCCCTACCTCCAGGTCGGTGGCAGTCAGCTCTATCCCCTCGGTGTTTGCCTCGATAAGCACGTTGGAGAGTATCGGCATGGTGTTGCGCTTTTCGACGATCCCCTGGATCTTCTGGAGAGCCCGTGAAAAGGTGTCCTTGTCGATCTTGAATTCCATCGCTCCTCCTTGTCAACAGGTCATCATGGTATGCTTGTAAAGTATTTAACGTCAGTAGTAGTAGATAGTGCTTGTGGATCTGTTGACAACTCTGTAACCATCCGTTTATGTTGAGCTTTTAACTCAGGTGACGGTGTGGATGGTCAAGGGTTTTTCCCCGGACCTGCTGCAACGGTCACAAGGAGCTGTTCACAACGGTACGGTCATCCACAGGTTTATACCACTCAACTCAACAGCCCTTTACGGAGGGTGTCTATGGTATTTTTCAGTTCAAAGTCCTGGGAAAGGAGCCTCTCCACCTTCTTCACTGAGTGGATGATGGTAGAGTGATCCTTTCCTCCGAATTTATCCCCGATCTCGGGATAGGAGGCCTTTGTCAGGTCACGGCAGAGGTAGATGGCGATCTGCCGCGGCACCACCAGAGCCTTGAGCCGCTTGTCCGATTTGAGTTCGGCCACCTTGAGGGTGAAATGATCCGCCACGTACTTCTGGATCGCCTCCACCGTTACTTCCTTCGTCTTGTCGACGATGATATCTTTCAGCACCTCACGGGCCATGTCAAGGGTGATGTTCTTGCCGGTAAGGCTTGCCACCGCGCCAAGACGAATCAGCATCCCCTCCAGTTCCCTGACGTTGGTGGAGGTGCTGGAAGCCAGGAACAGAGCCACGTCATCGGGGAGACGGATCTTGTCAATCTCCGCCTTCTTGCTCAGGATGGCAATCTTTGTCTCCGTGTCCGGCGGCTGTATATCGGCAATGAGCCCCCACTCGAAGCGGGAACGGAGCCTCTCTTCCAGGCCCGGAATATCCTTGGGAAACTTGTCGGAGGTGACCACGATCTGCTTGTGGGACTCGTAGAGGGCGTTGAAGGTGTGAAAAAACTCTTCCTGGGTCCGTTCCTTGCCGGCGATGAACTGGATGTCGTCGATGAGAAGCAGGTCCATTTTCCTGAACTTGTTGCGAAACTGGTCCATCTTCTGGTAGCGGAGGCAGTTGATCAGTTCGTTCATGAACTTTTCCGAGGTGTAGAAGCAGACCCGGGCCTTCTTGTTGACATCGAGGAACTGATTGCCGATGGCCGTCAGGAGATGGGTCTTGCCGAGCCCCACGCCACCGTAGATGAAGAGGGGATTGTATTTTCCGGCGGGATTGTTGGCCACCGACTGGGCCGCTGCGTGGGCAAACTGGTTGCTTCCGCCGCAGACGAAGGTATCGAAGGTATACTTGCGGTTCAGGTTCGTGGAGAAATCGGCGGTTGTGGCCTCGTCAACCTCGGCCGGGACCGTCTTTTCATCGGGAGCGCTCGTGCGCGAGGGCTTTGTTTGTTCCTGTGCCTTGGCGGCTACCTTGAGTTCCACCTGGAACGCAGAGTCGGTAAGCGAACGCACGGACTCGACGATCATGGGCAGGTAGCACTCGGTCACCCGGTCCCTGATGAACTGGTTTGGAGCCTCAAGGACGATGGTGTTCTTGCGGGACTCGGAGAAGATGATCGGTTCGATCCAGGTGGTAAAGGTCTGATGCGTGAGCACCTTGGCCAGATTGGATTGTGCTTGGAGCCAGACCTGTTTCATAGACCTTCTCGGGAGAGTAGTTATGCACAGGTTTGTCAACACCTGTGTATAACTGAAAAGTGATTTTAAATCGATGTGTTAGGACGGGAAATGTGAAATGTCACACAGGGATTATACGTGCTCCGGATAGGGAAGACTAACAGAGCAAGTTCCACTTTGCAAGGCCAAATGTTTGGTACGCAGGTAAATTTGCGCTTGACATAACCATGGCTTCGTGATTAAAAATATCCTCTTTGCAAATCCATCGAAAACGCCAATGATTCAGGAGATAGGCATATGAAAAGAACTTTTCAGCCAAGCAACACTTCACGGAAGCGGACCCATGGCTTCCGCGTCCGGATGTCCACCAAGAACGGCAGACTCGTCATCAAGCGTCGTCGCGCCAAGGGCCGGAAGCGTCTTTCGGTAGGAATCGCCGGCAAGTAACTGCCGGCTCGCTTTCCCACGTGCGGGGGCTGACCGAGGATCGGGGGTTTTTGCCTCTGTTCACCTTCACCAAAGAAGAGCGTCTGCGGCGTCGGGCTGATTATCTCGGCCTCTCGGCCGCGGCACATAAAATTCATACTACCAGTTTCCTCATTCTCTGGGCACCGAACTCCCAGGGGAGCTGTCGAATCGGAATAACTGCAAGCCGCAAGGTCGGCAACGCGGTTATACGCAATCGCATCAAGCGCCTTGTGCGAGAGTATTATCGACTGCACAAGGCGCACTTTCCACCCCTCGACATTAACGTGATAGCCAGGAGAGGGGCCGAGAAGCTCGATTACCACAGCGTCTGCCATGAGCTGGACCGGGTGGTGGAGCGCCTCGCAGGCATCCCATGCTGAAGGTTTTCATCCAGATCATCGGCATCTACCAGCGGTTCATCTCGCCCCTCAAAGGGCCCACCTGCCGTTTCTACCCCTCCTGTTCACACTATTCCAAGGAATCGATCATACGGCACGGCCTCCTCAGGGGGCTCTGGCTGAGCGCCGTCAGGATCATGAAATGCCATCCGTTCCACCCCGGCGGCTATGATCCCGTCAAGTAACTACCTCAGGAGCTGACATGGAAAAAAGGGCTTTGATCGCAGTTGTTCTGTCCATACTGTTCTTCTATGGCTATACGGCCCTCTTCCCGATGAAGAAGCAGGTTCCGGCGCCGACCGTCGCACCGGCGGCAACCGAAGCGAAACAGGCATCCGGCGTCACGCCGGCTGACACACCGCCGGTACCCGTTCCCGCACCGGCAACCACAGCTGCCCAGCAGAAGGATGTGACCGTCGACACCCCGGCTTACACCGCGGTTTTCTCGACCCAGGGCGGCAGCCTCAAGCGCCTGGTTCTGAAAAGTTATCGGGAATCCGCGGATTCCAAAGGGAAGAACGTTACCATTGTCGATGAACAGAGTGCTTCGACCGCAACACTGGCCAGCGCTTCCCAGGGGTTGGGGCTGGATCAGGCTGCCGTTTTCGTGCCCACTGTCGATGCGCTTTCTGTCGGGAAGGATGAGAAGAAGGAGCTGGCATTCACCTGGACCTCGCCCGCTGGCGTCACTGTCCGCAAGGTCTACGCGTTACAGGGAAGTGGCTACGGCATTGAGATGACCTATCAGCTGGCCAATGCCGGGGCAGCCCGGGTGTCCGGCGCTCTGCAGACGGTCATGACCTATCCGGCTGCTCCGCGGGTCAAGGAGAGTCGATTCGAAACCTTCGGTCCGGTCACCTTTGCGCAGGATAAATATGTTGAGGAGAAGGTGAAGGATCTGACTCCCCAGGGCAAGTCCACTGCAGCGCCGCTCTGGAGCGGGTTTGCCGACAAATATTTCCTTTCGGCCGTCCTTGCTCAGAACGGGAGTATTGCCGCGTCCTCGGTGCGGAGCACCCCGCGGGGAATACTGGAGAATGTCATCGTCTCGCCAGAACTCTCCCTCAATCCCGGAGAGGCAAAGACTGTCTCCTATCGTCTGTACTTTGGACCCAAGGACCTTGACATCCTCAAGGCCCAGGGAAGCAGCCTGGAGCGGGCCATTGATCTCGGGTGGTTTGCCATGCTGGCCAAACCGCTTCTCCAGTCGCTCAAATTCTTCTACCAGTACACGGGAAACTACGGCATCGCCATCATCATCATCACCGTCATCCTCAAGGTCCTTTTCTACCCGCTGACCCATTCCAGCTACAAGTCCATGAAGGAGATGCAGAAACTCCAGCCAAAAATGACCGAGTTGCGGGAGAAGTTCAAGAATGACCGTGACGCCATGAACAAGGCCATCATGGAGCTCTACCAGACCCACAAGGTAAACCCGGTGGGGGGATGTCTGCCGATGATTGTCCAGATTCCGGTCTTCTTCGCCCTCTACAAGGCGCTCATGTTCTCCATCGAATTGCGCCATGCCCCCTTCATGCTCTGGATACAGGACCTGGCGGGCAAGGACCCCTATTACGTGACGCCGATCATCATGGGGATCACCATGGTGATCCAGCAGAAGATGACCCCCTCCCAGATGGACCCGGTCCAGCAGAAGATGATGATGGCCCTGCCGGTGGTCTTCACCTTCATGTTCCTCAACTTTCCCTCGGGTCTGGTTCTCTACTGGCTGGTGAACAACATCCTGACCATCACCCAGCAGTACTTCATCAACAAGAGCATCGACGCCAAGGCATAGCGGACAGGCCATGTATACAGAAGATACCATCGCCGCGATCAGCACCCCCGTCGGCGAGGGGGGAATCGGCATAATCCGGGTGAGTGGCCCTGCATCAGGGGCCATCGCCCGGCGGATTGTGCGGCATGCAATGAACGGTGACCTTGAGAGTCACCGTTTTTGTTATGGCAGCGTGATCGATCCGTCGACCGGAGACACCGTGGACGAGGTGATGGTGGTTCTCATGCGCGCGCCCCGTTCATTCACCCGTGAGGATGTGCTGGAGATCCAGTGCCACGGCGGCTACCTGGTGACCCGCCGGGTTCTCGACGCCGTTCTGGCCTGCGGTGTCCGGCTGGCTGAGCCGGGAGAATTCACCCTGCGGGCCTTCCTCAATGGCCGGATCGATCTCGTCCAGGCGGAGGCGGTCATCGACGTGATCCGCTCAAAGACCGAGGCGGCCCTCTCCCTGGCCCAGCACCAGCGGGAGGGGCGGTTGTCGGAGCGCCTCGGCACCGTTCGGGATGGCCTTCGTCACGCCCTTGCCCTGGTAGAGGCATTCATCGACTTTCCCGAGGACGACGTTGACCCGGCTGCCCAGGCCGAGATCGAGGCGAAGTCACGGCAGGCCCTGGGTCTGATCAGGGAACTTCTGTCCGGCTTCGATGAGGGGAGGGTGCTTCGCGAAGGGGTATCGGTCCTGATCGCCGGGAAGCCCAACGTGGGCAAGTCGAGTCTTCTCAACACGCTCCTCCAGGAAAAGCGTTCCATTGTCACTTCGGTGCCCGGCACAACCCGGGACATCATCGAGGAGGTGGTCAACGTCAAGGGTCTGCCGCTCCGGATGCTGGACACCGCCGGCATCCGTGAGACCGAAGACATCGTCGAGCGGGAAGGGGTGCGGCTGACCCTGGAGAAGATCCCCCAGGCAGACCTGGTACTGTTTGTTCTCGACGGTGGGCGACCCTTTGACGATGATGACCGGATGCTTCTTGATGCCCTGGAGGGAAAGCGCTTCATCGTCGTGGTGAACAAGAGTGATCTGGTGCTGCACCTTGAACTGCCCGCTTCCCTTGCCGGCGTCACGCAGGTTGCAATCTCCACTGCTACAGGCGAAGGCATCGTCGACCTCAGGGAGGCGGTCTTCCAGGCCTTCATCCACGGCGTCGCCATCGACAGCCGTGAGTACGTGGCTCTCTCCCAGTCCCGTCACTGGGACGCCTTGGCCAAGGCCCAGGAATGCATCCAGACCTTTCTTGCCAACCTGGCCGCCAGTCAGACCCTGGAGCTCCTGGCCGTTGATCTCAAGGATGCCCTCCATGCGGTGGGTGAGGTAACCGGCGAGACGACCCCCGACGATGTCCTTGACCTGATCTTTCAACGCTTCTGCATCGGCAAGTAATCCTTCCGTTGCCGAAATACGTGCATTTCTTGTATCATGAGAAGCATAGTCGGCCATATCGCCCGGTTAGCGGAAAAGGAAATGTTTCACGTGAAACGTTTATTATAACCTGCCGTCGTTGTGGATAAATTTCCTGGGATACAGTATCCCGATACGACTTTTGTGAAACGAATGAGAGGCTGTAGGGAATGGGATTGATCGATTACGAAAAACAGTACGACGTTATCGTGGTGGGGGCAGGACACGCGGGGTGCGAGGCTGCCCTTGCCGCGGCGCGCATGGGGTGTGAGTCGTTGCTCCTCACCATCAACCTTGACGCCATTGCCCTCATGTCGTGCAATCCGGCCATCGGTGGGCTGGCCAAGGGGCACCTGGTACGGGAGATCGACGCCCTTGGCGGCGAGATGGGGAAGAACATCGACGCCACCGGTATCCAGTTCCGCATCCTCAACACCCGGAAGGGGCCGGCCGTGAGGGCCTCCCGTGCCCAGGCCGACAAACAGCTCTACCGTCTCCGAATGAAGCATGTCATGGAACAGCAGGACCGGCTCTCCCTCAAGCAGGCTGAGGTGACCGGCCTGGTGGTGGAAGAGGACAGGGTGCGCGGTGTCGTCACCAAGGTGGGTGTCCGGTTCCTGGCAGAGACGGTCATTCTCACCACCGGCACCTTCATGCGGGGGCTCATCCATGTGGGACTCACCCATTACCCCGGGGGAAGGGCCGGAGACCTGCCGTCGGTGGGGCTCTCGGATCAGCTCCAGGAGATCGGGTTTACCGTTGGCCGCCTCAAGACCGGAACCCCTGCGCGGCTCGACGGCCGGACCATCGACTTCTCGCGGCTGGAGCCCCAGTACGGCGACGATCCGCCGGTGCCGTTCTCCTTTTCCACGGAGGCCATTGACCGCCCCCAGATCCCCTGCTACATCGCCTACACCAACGAACGGTCCCACGAGATCATCCGCTCGGGGCTCGACCGCTCACCTCTCTATTCCGGGGTGATCGAGGGGATCGGCCCCCGCTACTGCCCTTCCATCGAGGACAAGGTGATGCGCTTCCCGGACAAGGACCGCCACCAGACCTTCCTGGAGCCGGAGGGGCGCGATACGGTCGAGTACTATCCGTCGGGGCTCTCCACTTCGCTTCCCGTCGACATCCAGTACCGGTTCTACCGAAGCATCCAGGGGCTCGAGAACGTGGAGATCATGCGGCCCGCCTACGCCATCGAGTATGACTACGTGGACCCGATCCAGCTCCACGCCTCCCTGGAGACGAAGCTCATCCGCAACCTCTACCACGCCGGTCAGATCAACGGCACCTCCGGATACGAGGAGGCGGCGGGGCAGGGGCTCATGGCCGGGATCAACGCCGCGCTCCGGGTGGGGGGGCGTGAACCGCTGGTGCTGGGGCGGAGCGACGCCTACCTCGGCGTCATGATCGATGATCTGGTAACCCTTGGCACCCGGGAGCCCTACCGGATGTTCACCTCCCGGGCCGAGTACCGGCTCCTGCTCCGGGAGGACAACGCCGACCTGCGTCTGCGGGAGCAGGGTCACGGGGTGGGGCTCGTGCGGGAAGAGGAGTATGGCCGCTTCGTCGAGAAGCGCCAGCGGATTGGTGCCGAACTGGAACGACTGCGGGGTACGAAGCTCCTGCCATCCGAGGCGGACCCGGATTTCCTGTCGGCCTTCGGCATGACCGGTCTCCAGAACGCCCTCACTTTTGAGCAGCTCCTGCGGCGGCCCGACATTACCTACGAGGAGCTCCGGCGGATCGATTCCCTGGCCGCGGACGTGCCGCCAGCGGTCCAGGAACAGGTGGAGATCCAGATCAAGTACCAGGGGTACATCGAGCGGCAGCTGGACCAGGTGGAGCGATCCCGGAAGCTGGAAGGGACCCGCATTCCGGCCGACCTGGAGTACGCAGCCATCCCCGGCCTCTCGGCGGAGGTCAGGGAGAAGCTCGAAAAGTTCCGGCCCGACACCCTGGGCCAGGCTTCCCGCATCCAGGGGGTGACGCCGGCGGCGGTCGGCATCCTGTCGCTCGCCATCAAGGCCCGGGGGTAGCATGGAGCAGGGCGCCAGAAATCTACTCCTGCGGGGAGCGGAGCAGCTTGGGGTACACCTTGGACCCAACGAGCTGGGGAAGTTGAGTCTCTTTGCTGCCGAGCTGAAGAAGTGGAACCGGAAGATCAATCTGACGGCAATCCGCAGCGACGAGGATATCGCCCTCAAGCACTTCGTCGATTCCCTCGCGCTCTGTCGACTCATTCACAAGGGGCGTTTTCTGGATATCGGCTCCGGTGGCGGATTTCCGGTCATCCCCCTGAAGATCGTCCTTCCCCGGCTGGAGGCTGTTTCGGTGGATGCCGTGGAGAAGAAGATCATCTTTCAGCGCCACGCGGCGCGCGCTCTCGGGCTTCATGGCTTCACGGCGCTCCATGTCCGGGCCGAGGAGATGGCAGCCACCCATGCTGCCCACTTCGACTGGGTCGTTTCCCGCGCCTTTGCCGACATCCCCACTTTTGTCCGGATGGCTGCGCCGCTGCTGGCCCCCGGCGGACGCATTGTCGCCATGAAGGGCAAGGAGGGCAGGGGGGAGGCCGAAGCTGTCCGCCGGGCTCTGGACGACCTCGGGGTGACCGTTGTCGCTCTCGAGGAGTTTGCTCTGCCGATTTCAGGAGATGAGCGTGCTCTCATCGTGATGGCAAAACAGGGCTGAATCTGCTGACCTGGCGTGTGGCGCCCACATTTTGATTCTGACGGGCCAGGGGCAAAAAATGATGCCTCGCCCTTTGAGCTGACGGAAAAGCCGGTCAGGGGCGAAATAGGAGCGTTGAAGATCTGCCCAATAATTAGGCATCGTGGGTCGGGCGGTTGCCGCTCCACGCATGTGTGGTATCATGTAACGCAGTATAGCGGTAAACAGTAACTGGAGGTTACCATGAAGCTGAAACGGATTGTCCAGATCATCCTCCCCATCTTTCTCCTCTCGGCCTGCACGGGGTACAAAAGTCAGTATGTGGGATTCAAGCCGGCCGATGACTACGTGAACCGGCTCGTGGTGAGCGGCGTCACCATCGGCGGGGAGGCGTTCGCCGACAATGGGGCAGCGGAGGAGGCCTTCGGCTTTGACATCAAGGGGTCTGGAATCCTGCCGGTGCAACTGGTCATGAGCAACCAGGGGGGAAAGAACCTTGAGATCGTCTCTTCCCAGACCTTTCTCGTCAATGACAGCAACCGCTACTTCCCGGTCATTCCCAACACCACCGCCGTAAACCGGATCGAGCAGTCGACCCAGTTCGCGTCATTCTTCGGCAAAGGGATGGGGAAGGGGGCGATCCTCGGCGCCGTGGGTGGCGCCATCCTCGGCGCGGCCGTCGGTATTGTCTCGGGAAACAGCATTGGCGAAGCCATTGGCAAGGGAGCCGCCATCGGTGCCGCCGGCGGGGCGGTCGCGGGTGGAGCTTCCGAGGGCACGTCGTCGGACCGCGAACGGACCATCATCGAAGACATCCGGAACAAGGGGCTGGAAGGGAAGACAATGCCGAGCATGAGCATCGCCAGCGGCTTCCTCTTCTTCCCGGCGGAGGCCAACACGGCCCGGGAACTCCGGATGCAGATCCGGGAGCGGGAGACCGGTACGGTCCACCCGGTGGTCCTCAAGTTCAAGTAGCGCCTGCAGTGGTGCAGTTACAGGAGGCTTCGGCCTCCTTTTTTTTGGCAGGGGGGAGCCATCGTCATGGAGTTTCGCATCTACTATGAAGATACCGATGCCGGTGGAGTGGTTTATCATGCCCGCTACCTGGGTTTTTTCGAACGGGGACGCTGCGAATTCCTGCGTGTGCGTGGGCTTTCGGTGCAGGAGCTTGTCGCCCGGGGCTTCGTCTTTCCGGTGGTGCGGCTCGAAATCGACTACCGGGCGCCGGCGGTCCTCGACGATCTCGTGAGGGTCGAGACCGAGGTGCTGGAGGTGGGGAAGACCTCATTCACGGTGGGCCAGCAGGTGGTGCGGGTCGTGGATGGCAGGCTGCTGGCGGCCGGACGGGTGAGGCTGGTCTGTGTCGGTCCGGGAATGAAGCCGAAGCGGTTGCCGGAGGAACTCCTCCAGGCCCTGGGTCAGGAGATGCCGTGACTTGCCTCCGCGGGTGGAAGCCGACGCAGTATCCGTCACGTAAAACCGCGCTCTGCGCTTTCAAGGAGATCATATGGGAATCGCGCTGAAACCGTCGGACCTCTACTACAAGTATCCGAAGGACATACCGAATCGGAATACATCAAAATTCTCCGGAAAGCCGGACAAGGAGCTCTTCAACCGGGATGACCTCTATGAAGTGCTCCCGATGATGGAGGCAGTCATGGACGAGCTCGGCACCAATGACGGGCGGGTTCTCAACCTGCTGGAAGACATCATGAACACGGAGATGCCGCGCTTCATCGAAACCAGGGAGATGGTCTTCGACTGCCTCGTGGAGACGGCGCGGGAGCGGCTGGGGCTCAACGACCGGTAGGGAGGTACACACCATGTTCGCACTCGTCCTGAAACTCATCGTCAATGCCGTGGCTCTCTTTGCCGTAGTCCGCCTTGTCCCCGGCATCAGCGTCGCGGGAACCGGAAACCTTGTTGTCGCCTCCCTCGTCCTAGGACTCCTCAACGCGGTACTGCGGCCCATCATCTCCTTTTTCGCCCTGCCGGTCACGGTCCTCACCCTCGGGCTCTTCACCCTCGTGATAAACGGCATCGTCTTCGCCCTGGCCGCCTGGATCGTCCCCGGATTCAGCGTTGCCGGCATCGGGAGCGCGATCCTGGGGGCGCTGGTTTTCAGCGTCATCAGTTTCGTGCTCAATCTCATCGTCCGGCCGGCGAGCGAGTGACCATGATTGCGCATCTCAACATGCGTGGGTGAGGTGGTGTGCACTGTAAGGCGGATGATTGTCTTGGAGTGATGCTGCGTGCCTTGTTCATCCCGCATGATGACCCGCCCGCAGCCGCCTTGCCATCCCACGCCGCATCTGGTATAGATTTGAGACCCGCCGCGCCACCACCCTTTGCCGGACGCACGTTTCCCGTGGGAGGAACCATGATGACCAAGACCCAGAAAGATTCCCTTGCCCACTTCGCCGTTACCGTTGTGGGCAAAGACCGCCCCGGCATCGTGGCCGGCACCGCCGGGGTCCTCTACCGGCTCGGCTGTAACGTCGAGGATTCCAGCTCCACCATGCTTGGTGGTGAGTTTTCCATGATCCTCATCGTCTCCCACCCGAAGCCCTTCAGCAAGAGCAGGCTCCTGGAGGAGTTCAGGGGGGTGGCTGAGGAAATGGGGCTGACGGTGGCGGCCCGGACTCTTTCCCCCGACGAGGTGGCCTATCAGGCGCCTGAGGGGGAGCTCTGCATGGTTTCAGTCTACGGCTCCGACCGGCCGGGGATCATCTACCGCGTGACGAAGGAGTTGGCCGAGCGCAAGGTGAACATCACCGACCTGAACACCAGGTTGATCGGCACCAAGGAGGCGCCGGTCTACGTCCTGATGCTGGAGGCTGCCCTGCCGGAGGGGATCACCGTGGAGGACGTGGCGGCCATGCTCGACGAGATCAAGAAGGAGCTGAACGTGGAGATTTCGGTGCGGTCCATCACGCCGGTCTCCCTCTGACACCATGTCTGTACAAACTATCCTCTGCTATCCCCATCCCGTCCTCAAGAAGGTGAGCAACGCCGTCACGGTCATCGACGACGAGATCCGGGGGCTCATCGACGACCTCCTGGACACCATGCGCGCCGGCCCCGGCTCCGTGGGGGTCGCCGCCCCCCAGATCGGCGTTACGCTCCGGGTCTGCGTGGTGGACGTCTCGGGAAGCCGCCACGGAAAAGACAACAACCACGGCCTCCTGGTCATGGTGAACCCCGAGATCGTCCACCGGGAGGGGGCGGCCATCATGCGGGAAGGGTGCATGAGCGTCCCCGACTACACCGGCGACGTGGAGCGGGCAACGGCCATCACCGTCCGGTTCCTGGACGGGGAGGGGACGGCGCGGGAAATCGAGGCAAGCGGCTTCGAGGCGGTGGCGATCCAGCACGAGATGGACCACCTGGACGGCGTCCTCTTCCTGGACCGGATCGTGTCGCTGAAGACGGGGTTGTTCAGGAGAAAAAGCTACAAATAGCGTCCTGCATGGAGATGGCAGAATGTGGAAAGGGGAGCCTCTGAAGGGCTCCCCTTTTTCGGTCAGCGGGACTTCAGGTGGGCGACCGCCTCCTCGGCGGTCCGATTGGCGGCGGCGACGCAGTCATTGAGGCCGATCCCCCGGTAGGAGTTGCCGGTGAGGAAGAGCCCCGGGTGGGCAGCAGCGCGCTCCTCAAGGGCCGCCAGGCGCCTGCCGTGGCCGACGGTGTACTGGGGAATCGCCTGGGGGTGGCGGAAGATCCGGCTGAACGACGGCTCCGCTGAGATTCCCATGATGGTCTTCAGGTCGGCCTTCACCCGGCGGGTCACCTCCTCGTCGGAGAGGTTCACGTACTCGGGGAAGCAGGCGCCACCCAGCATGCTCCGCAAGAGCACCTTCCCTTCCGGCGCACGGTTCTCGAAGATGCTCGAATCCCAGAGGGTCCCCAGAGTGTTCATGCCGTCCCCCTTGGGGATCAGGTAGCCGAAGCCGTTCAGGTCGTGGCTGATCCGCTCCCGCTCGTAGCCGAAGCAGACCACGGTCATGGAGGCGTAGGGGATCTCCCGGAGGGTGGCGCCCATCCCACCGTCGATACCCTGCAGGATCTCCGCGGTGGCGAAGGCCGGCGTGGCCAGGACGACGGCGTCGGCGTCGATGTCGATGGATTCGGTCTGGAGCCGCCAGGGGGAGCTTTCCCCCTTTGAGAGCCCCGTTACCCCCTGGCCGGAGACGATGGTTGCCGGGCCGAGCGTTTCGGCCAGGATGTCGGTCAGCTCCTGGATGCCATTGCGGAACGAGGTGAGGACCCCGCCGGGGCCGGCGGCGCTGGCCACGGCCTTCCCCTGTGCGACCTCCTGCTTCTTCTTTTTTGCCAGCTTGATCATGGCCTTCACGAGGCTTCCGTAGTCGCGCTCCAGCTCGGCGATGCGGGGAAAGCAGGAGACCAGGGACATGGTCTCCGGATCGCCGGCGAAGATCCCCGACACCATGGGGGCGATCAGCTTCTGCAGGGCCTCTTCCCCCAGGCGACGGCGGCCGAAGGATGCGAGGGTCTCGTCGACGCCGTCGTCGCGCTTGGGGATGAACGGCTCCATCGCCAGGCGGAGCTTGCCGGGCCAGGAGATGAGCTTGCTCTGGAGGAAGGATGGGCCGTTTTCCGGCAGCCGGTTCAGCAATCCTCCCGAGTAGATGAAGCGCTTGCGGGCGTTGTCGTTGCTCCGCAGGAGCTGGGCCGCTGCCCCCAGGTCCCGGCAGAGGTCGAGTGTCTGGGGCTTGGAGTCCAGAAAGCCGTTGGGCCCCCACTCGCAGAGGTAGCCGTCTCCCTTGATGCTCCAGATCTTCCCTCCCAGTCGCTCTTCCTTTTCCAGAAGGGTCACGTCCAGCTCGATGCCGGCTTCTTCCGCCTGCTTCCGCATCAGGTATGCCGTGGCAAGACCCGAGATGCCGCCGCCCACTACGATAGTTTTTTTCATTTCCCGATCTCCTTTATCCGTCAGTCGAGCTTGCCCAGAACCTCGGCAAGGGTTTCGAAGGCGCCCACGAGCCGCTCCTGGTCCTTATCGGGGAGCCGGGCCAGGAGCGAGCGATAGTTCTCAATGATCCCCCGGCGGACCTCGCGGATCAGCTCCTCGCCTTTCTCCGTGGTGTAGATGATCACCTGCCGGCGGTTCCCCTCATCCACCACCCGGTAGACGAAGCCCTGGTTCACGAGCCGGTCCACCATCTCGCTGGCCGAGCTCATGGCGATCTCCAGCTCCCGGGCCAGCAGGTTCAGGGGGCAGCTCCCCTTGTCGTAGATGGTGAGGAGCATCTTGTACTGGTTGTAGGTCAGGTCCATCCCCTCGTGGACCAGGCTCCTGATCCGCCCCATGACCCGCATGATGACCGGGTAGAGTTGTGCGATGCGTTCGATTCGTTCCATCTTCCCATCCTGTATACGGCATACGAATATTTCGGCTACCTAAATATTAGATCCTTGAATCTGTTCTGTCAAGCGCCTGTGTGACGTTGACAGGAAGGAGAGCTGCGATTACATTGAGCGATGACTACGCACGAAAGGATTGTATCATGGCGCACAAAGACTACTACGACGCGCTCGGCCTGAAAAAGGGGGCCTCCGAGGAGGAGATCAAGAAGGCCTACCGGAAGCTGGCCCTCAAATACCACCCCGACAAGAACCCCGGCAACAGCGAGGCCGAGGACAAGTTCAAGGAGATCAACGAGGCCTATGCGGTCCTCTCCGATCCCCAGAAGCGGGCCCAATATGACCAGTTCGGCTCCTCGGGCTTCCACCAGCGCTACAGCCAGGAGGACATCTTCCGCGGCTTCGACGTGGGAGACCTCTTCAAGGATATGGGGTACGGCACCGACGACATCTTCTCGCGGATCTTCGGCGGCGCCGGCGGCGGCTTCCGCCAGGGGGGCTTCGGCTTCGGCGGGGGGAG